>CALWXC010000001.1 GCA_944385415.1 uncultured Oscillospiraceae bacterium
AAATATGATCCCGTTGGCGTCCTCCGCCCCCGCCGCAAGAGCGGCGTCCAGCAGGCGGGCGTACATGACCTTGGCGGTGCTGCTGACCGGCAGCCCCAGCATGGCCCACGGCAGGGGCAGGCAGGGCGGCAGGGCGGCAGGGCGGTGCCGGCGGTCAAAAATTCAACTGCTGGCCAAGATGCGCCCCGGCCTGCGGAAGTTCTCGACAACGGCGGGAAAATCAGGTAAAATGAAGCCGCAGGGCAAGAAAGAATGGCGTGAATTTCGTCTGCACCTGGATCTGGAACCGGATGAGCTTGAAGAATACACCCAGGAGAATGTGCTCCCAGTGATCCCATACTTAGAGTTTACCGCATGAGGCAATTTAGGAGGAGCGGGCACAGGGGAATGGAAAGATCTCCGCCATCGTGGACCCCATGGGAAAAAGGAGACCTACCACTACGCCGGCCAGGGGCGGCTCGTCCGCAGGATCGACTGCGGGCGTGCCAACGCCCTTCCAGTACGACAACGCGGGCAATCTGCTTCGGGATGATAAGGCGAAGTACACCTATGATGCCTTCAACCGGATGGTGAAGGTGGAGACCTTTGACGGCCATGTGCAGGTGAACCGCTATGATCCGGAAGGCCTGCGCCATGAGATGGAGGAGAACGGGCGGCTGGTGCGGTTTATCTTCCACAAGGGGGAGGCCGTGGCGGAGCAGGAGAAGAACAGCAACGTGATCCGCCTGATCCGCGGCTCGGAGCTGATCGCCCGGAGCAGCGACAGTGAGAGCGCCCGGACGTACTACCACTATGCCAGCGACGAGATTGGGGCAACCACCCACATCGTCGATGAAAACGGCAACGTCAAGAACCGCTACGCCTACGACGCCTGGGGGAAGATTGAGGTCAAGGAGGAGACCATCCCCAACCGCTTCACCTACTACGGCCAGCAGATCGACCCCATTACCCAGCAGTATTACCTGCGGGCACGGTTCTATAACCCGGTCATTGGCCGCTTTACCCAGGAGGATACCTACCGGGGCGATGGGCTCAACCTGTATGCGTACTGCGCCAATAATCCAGTCTATTATGTTGATCCAAGTGGATACGCTTGTAAAGAAGGAAGTAAGGATTCATCGTATAAAGCACGTCAAGCGACAGAAGGAAGTGGTGCAGAGCATGATGAATACTTAGGAGATTCGATGTCAGTTGAGGAAGCAGCACGGTATAGTGAATACTGGCGTCAAAATGGCATAGGTTCAGATAAAACCTGGGAAGAGTTTATAAATGCCAATCCTAATAGAGGTATTGATGACTACTTTAAAATACTGAAGGAAATGAGTCCTTGGCCAATAGGTGAAGAAGGAATATTCCCATTGTAAATTGTCTGATAATTACTGCTGATTATGAAGAGGAAAAAAGAAAATTAGTGATTCTGAAAGAGTCTGAAAACATAAGATCATTACTAATATATGACGATAAGGCTGATTGTGTAGCAGAAATAATGTCTCCTCACGGATATACATTCGTCTCATTAAAAAATAATGCTGGTAATATTCTGGTGGTTGCTCGGGGAACGGATGATATAACTAAAGATCCGTTTGGAAGAAATGATTGGAACTTTGTGATTGATTTCGATAACTTTTATGTGCAAAAAAATTCAATCACACAATAAATCAATTTTTAGAACCAATACCTTACATTTATTGATGCGTACTGGACGGTGATACTGCGCCGGGTAGGGAAGCGGCCAGCGGCATCGACAACCAGACGGAGTTCGGCTACGACGCGGCGGGCAATCTGACCGAGATCACGGACAACCAGGGGCGCAAGACCCGCATCGCCTACGACCTGCTCAACCGGGAAATCCGGCGCATCGAACGGGACGGCGGCGTGCAGCGCACCATCTATGACCGCAACGGCCAGGTAGTACGGCTGATCCGGCCCAACGAGTACGACCCCCAGACAGACGGGGGCGAGGGCTTCCAGTCCACCTACGACGCCCAGGGGCGCGTGCTCACGGTGCTCAGCCCGGAGGGGCAGGTGCTCCAGACCAACACCTACGACGCGTCGGGCCGGCTGCTCCAGCGGCTGGACGGCATGGGCGGCGGCAAGGGATGATAATCGTTGCAGCAGGAAAACATACAAAGACAGAACTTACAGAGAGACAACCGCATGAAAAACGAAGCACAGACAAGAATCCTCGCATTGCTCCATTACTTACACCACGAAAGCGATGAAAAGCACCCCGCCTCCGCACAGGATATCCTGAAATACTGGCAGAGCAAAGGGATCGGGGCAAGCCGCAAGAGCGTATATAACGACATCGCCCTGCTGATTGAGCTGGGCGTTGACATCGTGTGTGTCAAGAGCACACAGAATCTCTATTTCATTGGGGCCCGGCTGTTTGAACTGCCGGAGCTGAAGCTTCTGGTGGACGCCGTGGAGTCCTCCCAGTTCATCACACCGAAAAAGAGTGAGGAACTCATTCAAAAGCTGGGACAGATGGCCAGCAGATGGCAGGCAGAAAAGCTGAACCGGCGCATTTATATGGGCGGGACTTCCAAACCGGAAAACGAGGCCATCTATTATATTGTCGATACGCTCCAGACGGCGATCCAAGAGAAAAAGCAGGTCACTTTCCAGTATTATGAGTATCTCCCCACCAAGGAGAAGGTCTTAAAGCATGAGGGATACCACTATCAATTCAGCCCCTATGCCCTGATCTGGAGCCGGGATTTTTACTATGTAGTGGGCTGGTCGGAGAAACATGGCAAGCTGGCCCAATTCCGAGTGGATCGGATGACGGGCATAGAGCGGTTGGATCTGCCCGGCAGACAAATGCCGGACTTTGATCCCGCCGAGTATGTCCAAAAGGTCTTTGGGATGTACCCGGATGATCTGCAGACAGTGACCCTCCTCTGCAAAAACCACCTGATGCGCAGCGTGATAGATCGTTTTGGAGAGACAGTCCAGACCAAGGTGGTGGACGATGATCATTTCCTTGCCACAGTGGAAGTGGCGCCCAGCCCGCCCTTCTTTGCCTGGGTGTTCACCTTCGCCGGGGAGATCCGCATTGTGTCCCCTGAGAATGTGCTGGAGGAAATGCGGGAAATGGCAGGCTGGCTGCAATAAGTTTCCAGGAGGTGTCCCCAATCGGGGACACCTCCTTGTTGCCCCCTTGATAATCGAACATTTGTTTGCTATACTGGCGGTGTTAGTTCTCTGACCAGGGAACAACAGAATCGGAGGTGATGAGATGAAGCAGACCTTTGGAGCCTTTGTGCGGGAACACCGAAAAGCCAGGGGCATGACGCTCCGGGGCCTGGCGGCTCGATTGGGCATCGCGCCTGTGTACATGAGCAACATCGAGACAGACCGGAAGCCGGCTCCGTCCCAGGAGTATCTGGACAAGCTGGCGGCAGAATTCCTGCTGGATAAGGCCGGCTACGAGGAACTCCTGGATCTGGCCGCGAAGTCAAGGGAACAGCGCGTGTCCGCCGATCTGCCGGAGTACATCATGGAACGGGACATCGTCCGGGCGGCCCTGCGCACAGCCAAAGAGGTGGACGCCACGGACGAGGAGTGGCAGGAGTTTATCGACCGGCTGACAAGGCGGAAAGAGGTATGACAGAGGGGGTGGCTATGGTGAGACTGTTTTACAGTGAATACGGGATCGAGAATATTGCCCGCCGGGTGCTGACCGCCTATGATGCCCGGCTCTATTACGGCCAGCCCTCCGCCATTCCCATCGAGGACCTGATCGAAGCCAACGGGCTCTCCCTGGAGTATCAATACCTGCGGAAAAACGGCCGCATCCTGGGCAAGACCATTTTTGATGACGGCCTGGAGGCGGTCTATGATATGGAGCGTCATGAATATACTCTGTTCCCGGTGCGGGCAGGTACGATCCTGGTGGATGCGTCCCTCTGCGAAGAAGATGCCAGCACAGGACGGTTCCGCTTTACCTGCGCCCATGAGCTGGCGCACTGGTGCCTCCATAAAAAGCTCTATCTGGGCACCGGAGAGAGCGCGGCGCTGATGCCCGCGGCGAAGGAGACAGATATGGAATACCAGGCAAATCTATTGGGCTCCGCGATCCTCATGCCTCTGGCGCAGGTCAAGCGGTGCTTTTACCAGCTGCGCCCAGGCCGGACCTCCAAGCAGATCGTTGCGGAGGCGGCGGAGTTGTTTCAGGTGTCCAAGCAGGCTATGCAGATTCGCTTGGAAGCACATAATTTGCTCTGAGCCTGGTATGGGAAGAGAAAGGCCGCCATTCCCAAACCAGTTCCCCAGTTTTACGATGTGTGTTTTGTTCGCAGTTCAGCGAACGCGGAAGGAGGAGGGATAGCATGAGGAAAGAGAGCGTCACTGTCCAGAAGTGCAAGAAACAGATGGCCTCCCTTGGATTTGACAGCCAATTGGCCTACCACCGGGTAAAGTTGATTTTGAAGACCTACCGGGACGTGGTATGGGTTCTCAGCGAGCGTGCGGAGGAACTGCGTGAATACGCATGGGAACTCGGGAACCGGGACGCTGATGCCGGCCTCTGCTATCTGGAAAACTTTGCCCCGGATATCGACCTCCAGGAATTTGAGGAAAGAGTCTGCTGTGTCATGGAGAGCCGCATGCTGGTGGATGTGATCGACCGGGCCCTGCTCCGGCTGAAACGGTACCCAGGCCGCGGAGAACTCTACTATGAGATCCTGACCAAGCAATTCATCTATCGGTTCAACAGTACAGAAAAGGAACTGTTGGACGAGCTGAATATGGAGCGAAGTGTATTTTATGACCGGAAGCGGGAGGCGCTTTTTCTGTTTTCTGTCTGCCTCTTTGGGTATGCTGTTCCTGAACTGCAGAAAGAACTGGAGGCGCCCCGACTATTTCCCGACTGATTCCCGATGAAAAACCGACCTAATCCCTACTCCATTCCGACTTTTACCCTGCTATACTCGGTACAGTGGCAGGTATGCGCAAAAATGAATCATTCCAGTCAGTAAGGCCCCAGGCGCCGGGAAAGCGCCTGGGGTCTTACCGCTCCTGCCGCAATATGGCGGCAGGAGTTTGCCGGGGACGCTGAAATGCGTCCCCGGCTTTTTTTCTGCCCGGTACCAGGAGGATCGGTGTGGGCTGGGAGGCTTATATCGCCAAGTACCCCTGATTTCAAGATTTTGATTTCCCATCAAAATCTTGAAATTTGGAGGAACGGCAAATGGATGCCAATACAAAATATACCCTTATCGTTTTCAATACCTGTACGCAGAAATTCGAAGAAGTTACAGTGACCGAGGAGGTCTATCGCGCTTATTGCAGGACTGGCTGGAATATCAAAGATAATGACCAGAGTTTCTTTGACCATGAGATCCAGTTAAGTGGGATGATCGGCAGTCAGGATGGCGCATACGAAAACTTCCGTGAATTTGTTGACACTGTAAATACTCCCGAGAATATCATCTTTGACCAAATGGAAAAGGAGGATCTGTATCAAGCAGTTTCAGCATTGCCTGCTACGGATCGAGCTCTGGTACAGGGATTGTTTTTTGAAGGTATGACTGAGCGGGAATATGCTGAACAGATGGGGGTATTTCGTAACGCTGTTCATGAGAAAAAAGTGCGGCTAATTAAAAAACTCAGAAAATTTTTGGAAAATTGAATTTTGGAGCTGTGCAAAATGCGGACTTCTTCCCCTATACAAGCGAGAAGAAAGAGCTTCTCGGTTGTTCCTTGAAAACAGAATATCCGATCATCTGAATACCTTCCTGACGGGGCCCTCTGAACAAGGGCAAGCGACGCTGGAGGATGCGCCAAGACCACCTGTAGATGCACAGCGCAGGGTTGCAGACGAAGACACCCATACTTTTCTGTTCGGTTCTGACAACCAGGCTGATCCACATCTATCAACGACGGCCAAATAAGGTGCCGAGCGGTTCCATCCGTCCGCAAAACAGCCGATGGCAAGCTGTATCGCAATGACTCCGTCAGGGACAATGATACTTCCGTCCAGTCCCAGCCCCCGGTGGTTCGGGGATCAAGCAAGGAGGGCGGCCGACAGAGATCCTGCCGGGGGTGAGACTCCCATGACGCGGTGGAGCCAGCCGCGGTTCAGATGGCCGCCCTACAGAGCCGGTGCCGGCGGCACAGGCTCTCGCGCTTGGGGAAGTAGTGTCGAATACAAGCGCAGCAGAAAGACAACACAAATGTGAAGTCTTGATATCAGAAGCCATGGGGATCGCTCTTGCCCCTGCTTCAGTCTCCAGTTAATGAGGATCTTTTTATGATGTAAATCCTAAATGAACACTGGAGAAATTGGAGTTACTCAAGGACGGGAGCGGTCCCTATTTTTGTGGTATTAAGCCGCAGCTTTTTAAGGAGGTGCATCCTATGAAAACATATCCAATCCACGAGATCCATCGAGGCGAACTTTATTACGCAGATCTGAGGCCAGTAGTTGGATCTGAGCAGGGAGGCATACGTCCTGTGCTTATTCTCCAAAACGATGTGGGCAACCGGCATAGCCCTACAGTGATAGCCGCTCCCATTACAAGCAAGACAGGGAAAACACAGTTACCCACCCATGTCAGTCTGGACAAGCAATCGAGCGGCCTGCGCTGTGGTTCCACGATCCTTTTGGAGCAGCTCCGTACCATTGACAAGTCCAGACTCAAAGGAAAGATTGGGATATTAAGCGGTCCTGAAATGAAACGGATCGACTGGGCGCTCGGGATCAGCGTTGGTTTGGCAGAAGGATACGGTTGAAATATTAAGCTGTGCGACCGCAATCCACTGGGGTAATCCCTTTACAAATATCTGAATGTGACGCCGGAATAGCGGCGCGTCACACATTTTGCGCAATTGTTGCGGAAGTTTTCGTTGGCCTTGATGAATAGATAATTCAGGAGTTTTGTGGCATTTTGGTATAACAAAAGAGGAGGTGGTATGATGGAATACAGAGAAGTGTACTTTCGGATTCGCAGCGCCTATCAGTACGACAGCGGCTGGCCGGATAAGGGCGCCGAGCGCGCCTTCCGGGAGGAGAGCCGCGCGCTGTTTCAGTCGGCGGGCTGGGAGCTGCACCCCGCCAGGGAGGACAGCGGCTCCAGCGACACGGTCACCAAGGGCCAGCAGGATCTGTATCTCCACCCCATGAATTTCAGCGGAGTGATCCGGATCGATGAGATCCCCCAGCTCCAGTCGCTCTTGGAGGGGGCGCAGACCTTCCAATGCCAGGGGGTGGACTGCTACGAGCGGTACTGGGAGCTCACAGACGCGGAGTATCTGGCACAGCTGGAGGCCCGGCGCGAGGAGATCATAGAGGCCATTCTGGAGCGGTACCAAACGAAACGGAAGAACCTGTATGTCACAGGGCCGGCCGAGCTGAACGTTGCGAAACAGTTCTCTGTCCATAGGCTCTGCGACAAGGATGGAAAAAACAACCTGGCAAACCGCTATGTGAGGGAGCTGGTGGAGCAGCTCATTCAGGAGGGAAAACTGGTAACAGCGGAAACCAAGAATGGGCGTGGCATCCGCACAGCCACCGGCGCGGAACTCCGGCAGCGGGAAGGCCCTCTGCCGGGACAGCAGCAGATGACCCTGTAAGCGGGGCGAGAGGTGATCAGATGTCGGTTTTTATTACAGGCGATACCCACGGCGGATTCCAGCGGTTTGGGAGCAAATACTTCCCCCAACAGAAAAACATGGGCCGTGAGGACTATCTGATCGTTACCGGCGATTTTGGAGGGCTGTGGGACGGCGGTCCCAAGGACCAATACTGGTTGGACTGGCTGGAGGAGAAACCCTTTACCACCCTCTTTGTGGATGGGAACCATGAGAATTTCGACCTCTTGAACGCTCTTCCGGAGAGGGAGTGGAACGGTGGGCGGGTCCATGCGGTGCGGGAACACATCCTGCACCTGATGCGGGGACAGGTCTTCACCTTCGGCGGCCTCACCTGGTTCACCATGGGCGGCGCGTCCTCCCACGATATCCAGGACGGCATCCTGGACCCCGCCGATCCGGACTTCGAGGGGCAGTATTGGCTGATGCGCCGACTGCGGGCCATGTTCCGGGTGAAGGGGGTGTCCTGGTGGCCGGAGGAGCTGCCCAGCGTGGAGGAATACAGCGAGGCGCTTACAAATCTGGAACGGGTAAGCTGGACGGTGGACTGCATCCTGACCCACTGCGCCCCCAGCAGCATCGTCAAAAAACTCGATCCCAGCTATGGGACAGATGAACTGACAGACTTCCTTGAAACTGTCAAAGAGCGATGCCGGTTCGCCTACTGGTTCTTCGGACACTATCATAGGAACCAAATCGTGGATGAGCGATACATCCTCCAGTGGGAGCAAATCTCCGAGCTGGAGATCTGAGGACGATGAACACCGGGAGCGGCCCCAACACCGCTCCCGGCCTGTGTTTTGACGTAATCTGAAATCCCTGCCGGAGTTGGATATGATTTATACACAGGAGGCGGGCATCCAGTCACTTGGACCTGTCATGTAAAAGGCTGTTATAACTAAAAACGATCCTATCGTGGAGATGAGAGGCATCGGCTGGTTTTGAAACCCAGCCGGTGCTTTTTCTATGGCGGCATACCATCCAGGGCTGGTCAATGGTCCTGGTGCTATTTTTCTTTGGAGGAAGGACTATGGGAGAAGTTATCAAAATTCAGAAAGAAACACCAGAAATGCACATCACTGTGCAAGGCTATAAAGTAACCCTTTGCTTTACAGAGAAGGCGAACCTTGAAGTTGCCGCTTTTGTAAAGCAGGCGCTCCTGGGCGCCTATTCGATGTCCTCCAAATAGCTATATACGTTTCTGGCAGGACGATAAGATCCAAAAATCTTGAGCAATGGGCAGATCGCCCCTGTATCCAGATGTATTGATATTTTTTCCTGAAAATCATCAATTCCCCTGGCTATTCTGGCCGTAGTGTGAGATAATGGGCACGGCGGAAGCCGGGAACCTTGATAATCGAATATGGTGAATTGGGTGTCCGCCCTCTCACACAAAAAACATGAGAGGACGGATACTGAAATGGCTGAAAGAGTTTATTGTTTATACAGAGTTTCCACCAATAAGCAGGTCGATCATGATGAGAACAACCAGGCAGATATCCCCATGCAGAGGAAAGCCTGCCATGAGTTTGCGGCAAAAATGGGCTGGATCATCGTGGGAGAGGAGCAGGAAACCGGCGTATCAGGTTACAAAGTCAGCGCCGATGACCGAGACAAGCTGCAGCTCATCAAGAAATATGCGGAGCAGGGAAAGTTCGACATCCTGCTGGTCTTCATGTTTGACCGGCTGGGACGCAAATCAGACGAAACGCCCTTCGTGGTGGAGTGGTTCGCAAAGAAAGGCATCCGCGTTTGGAGTGTGAAGGAGGGGGAGCAGCGGTTCGAGTCCCATACGGATCGCCTGACCAACTACATCCGTTTCTGGCAGGCTGACGGAGAAAGCCAGAAGACCTCGATCCGCACCAAAACTGCCCTTGGCCAGATGGTAGAGGATGGGCGGTTCCGTGGAGGAAACACGCCATACGGGTATCGGCTGGAAAAGAGCGGTATCTTCAACAAGCGCAAGCATGAGGTTTATATGCTGGTCATCGACGAGGACGAGGCCAGAGTCGTCCAAATGATGTTTGATCTCTGTGTTTCGTCCGGCTATGGCAGATGGCGGCTCGCCAACTTCCTCAATGACCACGGCATCAAGAACCGAAAGGGGCAAAACTGGCACGATGCCAGTGTGGGCGGAATCCTGCACAACCCGCTTTATAAAGGCATTCTGCGAAGCGGCGAAACCTATGCCGGTCCCTTCGAAGCCCTTCAAATTATCACGCCAGACCAGTTTGATTTGGCACAGCGACTGATGCTGGAACGGACCAACGAGAGGAAAGAGCATCGGACAGTCCCCCTGAACACTGCAGGCCAGTCCCTTCTCTCCGGAAATGTATTCTGCGGCCACTGCGGAGGCCGGCTGGTGCTGACCACCAATGGAACAACGGTTCGTCTCGCGGATGGGACTCCGATCCATAAAAAGCGCATTCGCTATGTGTGCTACAACAAAACCAGGCGCCGTCAGGAATGCACCGGACAGACTGGTTACACGATGCACATACTGGACGGGATCGTCACTGAGGTGCTGCATCAGGTTTTTGATAAAATGCAGGGTGCATCCACTGAGATGATCGTGGGAAGTGCGGCTCAAAAACAGATAGCCACGATACGTTCCGAGCTTCAGCGGGCCAGAAACGAAAACACCAAGGCCAATAAGGAATATGAATCCCTCAAGGCTGAGGTGCTGAAGGCGATCCAAGGGAAAAGCGCCTTGCCGCAGGACGTGCTGTCTGAGATGCTGGAAGATACCCGCCAGAAAGTATTGGACACCAGCGAACGCATCACAAAACTGACTGCTGAACTGAACGATGGAAACTCTAAAATCGAGGAGATGAAAGCCGAGTTCAATCGGATCGTGTCCTGGTCCAAGATCTTTGATGAAAGCCCAATGGAGGTCAAGAAAATGATCTGCGGCTACATCATCAAAAAGGTCTCGGTCTGTAAGGACTATAAGGTCAAGATCGAATTCAATATCAATGTGGAGCAGTTCCTGAACGGCATCGACAGCGTCGATGACTGTGAAGATTATGAAATGCCCATAGCGCAATAAGCTCTCACCCTTGCCGATCATCGGCAAGGGATACATATCAAAAATTGATATGGCCAGTTGACAAATCAAAATCCCCATGTTAAAATGAGGAAAAAGGTGCGGGTGCCTTCCGTGAAAGGAACGAGCCCTCTCCCAAACAATTAGAGGGTGTATACCTGATGGCTTGGGAGAGCGCTTGAATGGCATTCAAGAGGTCAGCGGTTCGATCCCGCTTATCTCCACCAGAAACGTCTTGAAATCATAGGATTTCAAGACGTTTTTCTCATGTTGGCATACCGACAGCTTCAGCACTGCCAGGGAGCGTCAAGGAGATGACATAACGAGTACCCGCCCGGCAAATAGAGCTGTGACAGGTGACCCATTGTACAAACTACAAAGAGATTTAATTTGTATAATATGAAAAAGAATTAAAAAATTTACTACTAAAAGAAAATAGAATCATTGGTTTCATTACAGAAAGTCAATAAAGTAAGCCTCTGAATGGGCCAACGCCAAGTCAGCAATGGGATTGACTGACCCTGCTGCGGCCATTTGTGCGGTGCTGCCGGTACGGTGTTTCCAGAGCTTACGCAAGGCTCCGGCTAAGCTGGAGGGACTGAACGATCAAACAGTGGAGACCGGCAGCCGTTCTGGCTGCACGGAAATCAGATTCATTGAAAAAATCATGTTATATACAGTTTTATCTTGATGTGCTCGTTCCTATATGATAAAATAATCAAAGAGGTGGATAACATGACCATCAATGAAATTGCGCGGATGGCTGGTGTTTCCCGCGGGACTGTGGATCGGGTCATCCATAATCGGGGCAAGGTCAAACCGGAAATACAGCAGCGTATAGAGAAAATTATCCGGGAGACGGGTTTTTCTCCCAATCTGGCCGCGTCAGCGCTCAAACGTTCGGCCAACGGTCTCCGGCTGGGCGCCATTCTCCCACCGCTGACCAACAGCTTCTATGTGGACGTACTGAAAGGGTTTCAGAGTGCGGCAGATCATTACGCGCAATACGGCGTCACCCTGTCCATTGTTCAGCTGACAGAGCTGACACTGGATGAACAATATTGCACCGCTTGGTCTCTGCTGGATCAGGGCCTGGACGGTCTGATTCTGTCAGCGCTGAATACGCCTTTTATGACCGATTACATCAATCATCTGGCGGATGAAATTCCTGTTGTCACATACAATACGGATTTTACCAATTCCAGCAGGCTCTGCTTTGTGGGACAGGACCACATTCAAGCCGGACGTACGGCAGGCAATCTCTTGTGCAATAGCCTGCGCCGTCCCGGTTCCATTCTTCCTTTGATCAGTTATGAGAATATTCTGGCCCACACGCGTCGGGTGGATGGCCTGCGGGCGGTATTGCCCCGGTGCCCGGTGGATGTACGACTGCTCCCGGCGGTGGAAACAGCGGAGTCCGACGAGGTGGCCTACGATGTGGTGACAAACTGGCTGCACAAGCAGACGGACCTCACGTGTATCTATGTGGCAGGCGGCGGTCAGATCGGCGCGGCCGACGCCCTGGCCGATTCCGGACGCGCCGACGAAATTATGATGTTCTGTCATGACCTTTTGCCCAAGACCATTGAACACCTGAAATCCGGTGTGGTTGACTACACCATCGGTCAGCAGCCCTTCCTCCAGGGGTATCTGCCGGTCGCAATCCTCTATGAATATTTGGCGCTGGGGCAGAAACCAGCCAAGGAATTTTATTATACCAGCATTGATATCCGTTTGCGTGAAAATGCCGATGTCAACGGCATCAGCGCCATTACAGGCGCCCTCTGACGGAATCCCATACAGCATGCGTTGAACCCCCCGCCATCCCGAATGGCGGGGGGTTCTTGAGAGCTCTTGACAACACTGCAGCACCAAGCCCTGCAGAACTGCCGCAAAATAAAATTGGATATCAGGACGCTGATACAGGCAGCGCCTGGCCGGACATCAGGGTTACAATGTTTTTCTCCGTGGCATCTTTATGGTAAAGTTCGCCGGAAATCTCCCCCTCATACATGACCAATACCCGGTCGCAAAGGCTGATGGTCTCCTGCATTTCGCTGGACACCATGATGACGCTGGCGCCCTGACGGATCATCTCATCTATAATTTCGTAAATTTCATTTTTCGCACCGATATCGATGCCCTGTGTCGGCTCGTCCAGGAACAGGATTTTGGGCTGATTGGCCAGCCACCGGGCGATAACCGCTTTCTGCTGATTGCCGCCGGAGAGGTTGACAATTTTTTGATCCAGCGACGGTGTTTTTACCCGCAGACGTTTGGAAAAGCTGTCGGCAAATTCATATTCCTTTCTGGGCTTTAGGAGCCCGCAGCGGTTTAGGACCTGCTTCATGGCCACCAGGGTGATATTCTCTTTGACGGAAAATTTCAAAAACAGGCTTTGCAACTTTCGGCCCTCCGGCACCAGGGCCAAGCCCCTGGCAATGGCGTCCGACGGGTGGCGAATCCTGCATTTTTGACCTTCAATTTCGATTTCACCGCTCTGGCGGGGGTCCGCACCGAAAACCGCTTGCAAAACCTCGCTGCGTCCGGCGCCCACCAGACCGGTAATGCCCAACAGCTCGCCTTTATAGAGAGTAAAGTCCACATTCTTCACTTTCTTTCCAACATTCAAATTGCTGACCTTGAGGATGGGCTCCGCGGTGGCATAGTCATTCTTATAATGGGCCCGCGTATATCCGGCGGAATACTCCCGGCCCACCATACTGCTGACCATGTCGTTGATCTGCGTGGCTGCCGTTTCCATGGTGGTGATCAGCCGCCCGTCGCGGAATACCACAATCCGGTCACTGATGGCCAATATCTCGTCCAGCTTGTGGGAGATGTACAGCATGGTGATGCCCTTGGATTTCAGCCGCCGCATGATCTCGTGCAGATACTCCGCTTCGCTTACGGTCAGCGACGAGGTAGGCTCGTCAAGGATAAGGAATTTTGCGTTCAGCGACAACGCCTTGGCGATTTCCACCATCTGCTGTTGGGAGACGTTGATATCCCGGACCAATGTCCTGGGGTCCAGATTGGGCAGGCCCACTTCTTCCAGCAGCCGCTTGCTTTCCTGGTACAGTTTCCGTCTGTCCACCAGCCCTATGCTGTTTTTCGGCAGACGGCCTTCAAAGATATTTTCCGCCAGATTCAGGGCATTGGAGAGGGACAGCTCCTGGTGAATCATGGCGATGCCTAAATGCTGCGCCCGTTCCGGTGTCAGCGAGGTAAGTTCCTGCCCTTCAAAAGTGATGGTTCCGCTGGTGGGGGCATAGGCGCCGGACAGAATGTTCATCAATGTGGATTTACCGGCGCCATTCTCACCCACTACAGCAAGGATTTCCCCACGGCGGACATCGATGGAGATATCACTCAAGGCTTTCACGCCCGGAAATTCCTTGGTGACGTGCTGGATACTGTATATGATTTGCTGTTCCATAGTCGCTCTACCTCGCATTTCACTGGGGCGCCGCACCGCTGGGTGCGGCGCCCCATTTCTGTCTGCTGCAATTTATTCGGGGAAATATTCGTTGATGTTGTCCGGCGTGTACTCGGTCATCTCGGTAAAGGCGTCGCCTGTGACAGCGGCTTCGCCGGTGACGATTTCGTTATAAGCAAGAATCACAGGATCGGAGCCCTGGCCGTAGGGGTCCTGGCCCAGGGTGCACTTGATGACGCCCTCCCGGATGTACGGCAGCATTTCTGCGGTGGTGTCGAAGCAGACCAGGCTGATCTGATCCTGGAGACCGGCTTCTTCAATGGCGCGGGCAGCGCCCTCAGGGCCGCCGGCGGTAACCAGAACACCCTTCAGATCGGGGTTGGCGGTGATCAGGTCTTTGGTCAGGGAGTAGGCTTCATCGGAGGAATCGTGGTTTTCCGCGGTGGCGACAATTTCCACACCGGCGTCGGTCAGCGCCTTCTCGGCGCCGGTCCGGCGCAGCTCATGGGCATTGACGGAATAGAGACCGGTAATGATGCCGACCTTGCCGCCCTCGCCGACCATGTCGGCCAGAATGCCGCCCAGCTTTTCACCGGCGCCGTACAGGTCCTGGCCCACAAATGCTGTGGCCTCATTCTCCACACCGGTGTTGGAGTTGAAGAGGTAGACCGGGATACCGGCGGCCACAGCCTTGCTGATGGAAGTGGCAATGGAATCGGCTACGCCGACGGTGCAGATGGCATCATACTCCATGGTGATGCAGGTATCAATGGCCTCGGAGATGGCCTGGCCGTCAAAGTTGTCAAAGGTCTGCATATCGACGGTGCAGTTGTACTGGGGCTGTGCCAGGAACTTAGTCACGTCCTCCGTGCCCTTGCAGACGTCAACCCAGAACGCATTGGTCTGCGTGGTCAGCACGGCAATGCGGATTTCCTCGCCGGTGGTATTCTCCACAGCCTCATAGTTGAAGGTGTTCTCGATTTCATCGGCAGGGGCCGCGTCGCCGGTGTTGCCAGTGTCGCCGGTATCTCCCGCGGCGGAATTGTCTTCGGTGTTGGTCTGAGAATCGTTGGCGGGGGCGTTTTCCTGTGCGGAGCCGCAGCCGGCCAGTGTGCCCATCAGCATTGTCAGGGCAAGAAGCAGTGCAAGTACCTTTTTCATTTTGAGATTCTCCTTTTCTGATCAGTTTTTGACGCGTCATGCGCCAATTTATAAGGCGGCTTGCCTTTCCAAAAGGCGACACCGGCTTATGTACTCATTTCGCCTTGCGGACGGTGCGGATGCGGTCGATGGTGACGGCGGCAATGATGACCAGGCCGATGACCACGGACTGCCAGTAGGAGGAGACCTTCAGTAGAATGAAGGCATTCTTCAGAATGCCGATGATCATGGCGCCGATGAGGGCACCCCAGATACTGCCTTCGCCGCCGCTCATGGAGACGCCGCCGATGACCACCGCCGCAATGACATCGGTCTCGTAGCCAGCGCCCAAACCGGCGTCGGCGGAGTTCAGGTTACCGGCCACCACGATGCCGCAGAAGGCGCACAGGATACCGCAAATCACATAGACCAGCGTCTTGGTGCGCTCCACCCGGATGCCGGAAAGGGCAGCAGCCCGTTCATTGTTGCCGATGGCGTAGATATTGCGGCCCGTCTGGGTCATGGAGGCAAAAATGGAGCCGCCGATGATGACCAGGAACATCATAATGACGCTGACGGGGACCGGCCCCACATAGCCGCTGCCCAGCCAGCAGAGGGGCGATTCTATGTGGATGGGCATGCCACTGGTCAGCAGCAGAACACAGCCGGAGATGATTTTGGATGTGGCCAAGGTGACGATGAAGGGCCAGAGCTTGACTTTTGTCACCAGCAGGCCGTTGACCAGACCAATGACCGCGCCCATCAGCAGGACCACCAGGAACACCGCCGGCCACGCCATTTTCACGTTGGTGGTCAGATGGGCCGCCATACAGGCGCTGAGGGCCACCGTATAGCCCACCGACAGATCGATGCCGCCGGTGATCATAATCAGGGCCATGCCAACAGAGATAATACCGTAACGGGAAATCTGCTGCAGCACATTCATAATGTTGTTCAGCTTTAGGAAATACGGGCTGGCGAAGCTCATCACAATAAAAATGACCATCAGACCGATGAGAACGCTGAACTCACTGCGTTTTGTAAAGGCACGCAGGCCGCCGAATTCTTGCTTGCTTTTCATACACGTTTCACCTTCCCAGCAGGGTCCTTACCGCTTGGCGTTGAAGTCCTCCACGGCTTTGAAGAAGGCCAGAATATTCTCGGCGCTGACCTGTGTCTGAATGTTGTGGATGGGGTTGAAGATGTAGCCGCCGCCCTTGGAGAAGATCTCCAGCCGTTCCATGGCTTCGTTGTACACCTCTTCCGGTGTGCCGAAGGGCAGGGTCTTTTGGGTGTTGATGCCGCCGCCCCAGAAGGTGAACTTGTCGCCCCACTGCTCCTTGAGCATCTTGGGGTCCATACCGGCGGCAGAGCACTGGACCGGGTTCAAAATGTCGATGCCGGCCTCATAGAAGTCCTGCAGGAAGGCGATAATGGAGCCGCAGCAGTGGTAGAATGTCTTCCACTTGGTGTGGGTGTGAATCCAGTCGTTGACCTTCTTGTGGTAGGGCTTGTAGAACTCCCGGTAGGCGTCGGGGGCCATGTAGGGGCCGTTCTGGATGCCGAAGTCAGTGCCGGAGACGTAGACGGCCTGGATCTTGTTGCCAACGGCCTGGTACACCAGCTCCGCATTTTTCAAGCCTACCTCCAGCTGCATCTCATAGATCTCGTGGATGTAGTCGGGGAAGGTGTAGTGGGCCATCATATAGGAGGCCAAATCGCGGATGCCCTTGGGGTGTTTGACGCTGGGACCGGGTACCAGGGCAAAGTCACCGAAGCCGGCCAAAGCGCCGTCGCAGAAGATGCCGTACTCTGAGTTGTTGTACCAGTGGTCCACGTTATCTTGCAGACGGCGCAGGTCCTCGTCGGTGTAGATGGCGAAGTCGTCGCCGTAGTCGGCACGGCCGGAGGGCTCGTCGTCGTCATCATATTCAATGTGGCCGCGGATGATGTTGTCAAAGAAGAAGCCGTTCTTGGGCATCATGCCGGAGGGAGGAACGGAGGTGTCGCCCTGGGGATAGAGGTAAGTGCGGCCCCGATCGTCCACGGTGGTGTTGAACATCTCGGGCACCAGCACATGCAGGCCCGACTGCATGGTCCAGGGCTTCCAGCCCTCATTATAAAAACCGAAGAGGGTTTTGTCGGTGGAGACGCCTACCACGTCCACATGCAGCGCCTGGCGGACATCCTCTTCCACCTCGCCCAGCAGCTGCAGGGGCTCGTTGATCTTAACGGGGTGTTCCTCCAGGCCCAGCTTGGTACGCAGACGGGCCAGGGCGTTGGCATTGATGCCGGTGACGGAGTTGGAGCCCAAATCCACAACCACCTTGCCGGGGTCCTTGTGGTCCAAGGTCAGCTGAAGACGTTCTCTCGATGTCAGTGCCATTTGAATGACCTCCCATTTTTGTGCTCGTGCACAAATTGTTGTAAAAGAAAATCCAGAGATACTTCCCGCAGTGTTTTGTCAAAAGCGGCCGGACGGTTTCGGCCCTTTCTCAAGGGGTGGTTGTCATCTGGTTGTACCTATCATATGCCGCGGCTGACAGAAAATCAAGCATACAACTCACTAAAGATTGCTGGCCATTCTTATGCAATACTTCCAATTTATGCGCAATATATGCATTAATTTGCTCGTGCACATATTGTATATCTTGATTTTTCAACAATTTATTGCGAAACCGATTTGGGGTTGGGACAGAACACGAAACCATATGCTGCACTTTGGTTTATATACCAACTCTTTCACCTGTAACGCCCGCCCAGCACCGGTGAGCACGGTAGTGGGCGGGTGTCTGTATCAGCACGATAAGATAAGATTATCAGCATTTCATTATGAAAATACTTCCTAAATCTGTGTGACAAAGCTACCAAAGCGTAGAATAAGCCCCTCAAGTGGGCAGAAATGAGTCAATAAAGCAGTTCAACGACGCATTTTTGCCTTCTTGAGGGGCACTGTCTATTCTGTGTTAAATTTTAGAGCTTGTACAGGTCCTCAGACCAGCCTATGGTGTGGAGTTCTGACCAGCGATGGATCATGCGATACTTTTTATGCAGTCAAAGTTCATTGCGATTCATCAGATCAGACCAGATTTGCACGGTATCTTTAGCGGCCTGCTTAGCCATGGCGTAACTCTTGGTTTCCAAGGCCTCAATAATGAGGGCGTGAGCGTCGGCTGTCAAATCCCGATCAGCCTGCTGATGGGTGGTATAAATCAGATAGTGGCGGAAAAAGTCCATAATATAGTCATAGACAATCTGCAGCAGTGTATTGCCGCAGCCATGGGAAAGAATTCGATGAAACAACAAATCATTTTCCACCAGTGACTCTGCGGGTGCCTTATCCGACAATAGCTGCTTGTGATATGCAAGGTTGTCTTTGAGCTGCGGCAGGATCTGCTCCGCTAACCCATCTTTTGACAGAATCAGTTCAAAGATGTCCCGTTCCAGTGCATAGCGTGCATCTGCCATCTCCTGAATGGAAGGATTGGCAATCAGCAGTGTAAATGCTAAGGGATTAAAAGTTTTTTGCGACAATGTTGTATTGATATATGTTCCGTCTCCGGGACGAATAGACAAAACGCCAAGTGTTTCCAAGGATTTCATGGCTTGGCGAACAGATCCACGACTCACTCCGCACAATTCGGACAGTTCCAACTCAGAAGGGACACGGTCGCCTGGTTTCAACGCACTGCTAAGCAAGGCTTCGCGAATCTGAGAAATCACATAGTCTGGCGCCGACTGACCAGCTTGCGGGCGAGATTGCCAGGTGTAGGCCACAGATGCATCAACTCCCACATTTTTTTTTTTGATTATACTATAAGAAATCGGAAAAATCTAGAAGGAAAATTTAATGAGTCAATAATGTGCATAAAAAACATGTAAAAACAATGTGTATATATCACAAAAAAATAAGAAATACAGAATGGAATATTGACAAAAACAATAAAAAACATATAGTATATAACCATCAAATGTCTAACGTTTAAACGTAGAATAAAAGATGGAGGAGTGTGTACTATGACACAAGAGCAAATCCATGCCATGGCGCAGAAGCTTCGGCTGGAAGCTGTGCGGATGATCTATGAAGGCAAGGACGGTCACCCGGGTCCGGCGCTGTCCATTGCGGATATCGTGGCCACCCTCTATTTCGACGTCATGAATATCGACCCCAAGAATCCTCAGTGGGAAGACCGGGACCGGTTCATCCTGTCCAAAGGCCATGCCTGCCCCATTCTGTACGCGGCCCTCAATGAACGGGGCTATTTTGAGCCCAAGGTAGAGCACTTTCAGCTGCGGCAGCTGCACAGCATGTTCCAGGGCCATCCCTCCATGCACAGCACGCCGGGCATCGACATGACCTCCGGTTCCCTGGGCAACGGTATTGCCGTCGGGGCCGGTATGGCCGCTGCCGCCAAGGTTCAGGGCCGGGACTTCACCACCTATGTGATCTGCGGCGACGGCGAATTGCAGGAGGGCGTCTGCTGGGAAGGCGTCAACATGGCAGCTGGCCGGAAACTGGACAACCTGGTGGTCTTTGTGGACCGCAACGGCTGGCAGAGCTACAAGAGTGTGGAATTCACCGTTGGAAACAACAATATTGCTGATCGATTCCGTGCCTTTGGCTGGCACACCCAGGAAATTGATGGCCACAACATCGACGCCATCCGCAGCGCGGTGACCATTGCAAAGAGCCAGAAGGGCGTCCCGGCCTGCATCGTCTGCGACTGCATCAAGGGCAAGGGCGTCAGTTACATGGAAAACAACAACAGTTGGCATAAGGGCGTCCCCACGGACGAGCAGTATGCCATCGCGGTCAAGGAACTGGGAGGTGCCGAAGCATGACGAACTTTAAGGGAACGAGAGAAGCCTTTGCCGCCGCGCTGATGGATATGGCAGAGGAACGTAAGGATATCATGGTGCTGTCACCCGATTCCTTGAAGGCCATGCGGGCCGTGGCGTTTGGAGAGAAATATCCGGAGCGCTATGTGGAGTGCGGCATTGCCGAACAGTGCGCCGTGGATGTGGCTGCCGGTCTGGCCAGCGCCGGTATGACGCCGTTCGTGGGTACCTACTGCGGCTTCCTGACCATGCGGGCCTGCGAGCAGATGCGGACCTTTGTGGGCTATACCAATCAGAACGTCAAGTTCGTGGGCGTCAACGCCGGTATCCTCGGCGGTGAGCGGGAAGGTGTGACTCACCAGTTTTATGAGGATCTGGCCATTGTGTCCAGCTTCCCCAACTACACCATCTTTACCCCCGCCGATCCGGCTCAGTGCTACCATGCGGTCCAGATGGCAGCCAATACGCATGGCCCCGTGTATATCCGCGGCGGCAGCGGCCGCGAGGTGGATGTCTACGACAAGGAAGCCCCCTTTGCGGAAAGCGGCATCACCGTCTGGAAGGAGTACGGCAAGGAAGCCGTTCTGTTCTCCAACGGCTATGTCCTGGACCGGGTCCTGGCGGCAGCAGATCTTCTAAAGGAACAGGGCATCGGCGTCACGGTGGCGGATATCAACATCCTCTATGGCAAGGACCCCAGTGAGATCGTGAAGGTCATGGGCAAGTCCCAGCAGTATTCACGGTGGAGGACCATAACATCAACGGCGGTCTGGGCTCCTACATCAGCCGTCTGGCCTGTGAGTACCAGCCCGCCCGGGTGACCCGCATTGCCTTGACCACCTACGGTGAATCGGGCCCGGCAAAGGAGCTGGCCGACGATTACGGTTTCTCCCCGGCATCCATTGCCGAAAAAGTGAAGGAAACTTTGGGTAAATAAAGAATTGTTCCATTCCAATCGATGTGATATATATAGGAGGCAACTGCAATTATGAGTAAGATTCGTGCGGCCGTGATCGGTGCCGGCGGTAAAATGGGCACCCGTACCAGCAAAAACCTGGCCAAGCTGTCGGAGAAATACGATTTGATGCTGGTGGAGAACGCACCGGCAGGCATTGACAGCATCCATGCCAGGGGCCTGGAGCTCACGCCGGTGGAGGAGGCATTGGCCCGCGCCGAGGTGGTGGTCTTTGCCGTACCCGATACACTGATTCAGAAGCTCAGCGCCATTTACGTTCCCATGCTGCAGCCCGGCACCGGCTTTATGATTCTGGACCCGGCCGCCGCTGTGGCCAAGGAGCTGACGCTGCGGGAGGACTGCACCTTTGGCGTGGCCCATCCCTGCCATCCGTCGTTCCTGCTGGACCAGGATACGCCGGAGGCCCGTGCAGACCGCTTTGGCGGCGACGGCGGCAAGCAGGATATCGTCATGAGCAAGATCTGCGGTGATGATGCAGTCTTTGCCAAGATGCAGGAGACGGCCCGGGATATGTACGCTGCTGAGCATGCCTACGTCATGACCTCGGAGCAGATCGCGTTCCTGGAGCCCACCCTGGTGGAGCTGCTGGGCGCCACTTGCCTCTATGCCATGTCCGAGACGGTGGATGAGGCCGAGCGGCGGGGCATCAACCGCGATGCAGCCGTATCCTTCCTGGCCGGTCATATCTACAATCTGACCTGCAACTTCCTGGGCTATATCCCCGGCAAGCCGCCGGTGTCCGACGCCTGCAAGGTGGCCATTGGTCTGGGCAATCGCCTGGTCATGCGGGAAGACTGGAAACGTATCTGGGACGATGAGGTGCTCCATAAGGTTATCCACACCATGCTGCATCCCGATGATCCTCAGATTTAAATATCTGACAGATTTTTCTGATCATATACAGTATATAGGAGGTATTCTTCTATTATGAAAATCGTAGTTTTGGATGGTTATACGGAAAATCCCGGCGATCTGAGCTGGGCCGGGCTGGAAGCGTTGGGCGAGGTGACGGTCTATGACCGCACCTCCTATGTGGACGCGCCCATCATTGCTGAGCGCATCGGTGACGCGGAAATTGTGGTCATGAACAAGACCCCCATCAGCCGGGAGACCATAGACAAGTGCCCCAATCTGAAGCTGATTGCGGTCTTGGCCACCGGTTACAATGTGGTGGATTACACCTATGCCAAGGAAAAGGGCATTGCCGTGGCCAATGTGCCCACCTACGGCACCGCTTCCGTGGGCCAGTACGCCATTGCCCTGCTGTTGGAAATCTGCCACCATATCGGCCACCACAGCCAGACCGTTTTTGAAGGCAAATGGGCCAACCATGTGGATTGGTGCTACTGGGACTACCCCCTCATTGAGCTGGACGGTAAGACCGCCGGTATCATCGGCTTTGGCCGCATCGGCCAGACCACCGGAAAGATTGCCAAGGCCCTGGGCATGAACGTCATCGCCTACGACCTGTACCCCAATGATTCCGGCAAAGCCCTGGCCGAGTATGTGGACCTGGACACCCTGCTGGCCAAGTCCGACGTGATCTTCCTCCACTGCAACCTGACGCCGGAGAATGAGAAGATGATCGACAAGAACGCCATTGCCAAGATGAAAGACGGCGCGATTCTGATCAACAATTCCCGCGGCCAGCTGATCCATGAGCAGGACGTGGCCGACGCGCTGAAATCCGGCAAGCTGGCCGCCGCCGGTCTCGATGTGGTCTACACCGAACCCATCAAGGCTGACAACCCGCTGCTCCAGGCGCCCAACTGCATCATCACCCCCCACATGTCCTGGGGCGCCAAGGAAGCCCGCCAGCGCATTATGGATATCACCGTGGACAATGTGAAATCTTTTCTGGACGGCAAGCCCACCAACGTGGTCAACGGCTGAGCCATGAACAAGGTCATTGTTATTTCCGATTCCTTCAAAGGCTCTCTCAGCAGCAGCGCCATCGCCCGCACAGCGGAGGATGTGATCCGGCAGTTTTTCCCTCTCTGCCAGGTCATCGGGCTGCCGGTGGCGGACGGCGGCGAAGGCACTGTGGAGTGTTTCCTGGAGGCCGTGGGCGGGCAGCGGGTCACCGTGCCCGTCACCGGCCCCTGGGGCGAATCGATTGAAGCCGCCTACGCCCGTATGGGTGATACGGCTGTGGTGGAGATGGCTGCCGCCGCCGGTCTGCCCATGGTGGGCCAGCGGCTGGACCCGTCGCAGACTACCACCTATGGTGTGGGCCAGCTGCTGCGCCACGCCGTGGAACAGGGGGCCAAGCATCTGGTCCTGGGTCTCGGCGGCAGCGCCACCAACGACGGCGGCTGCGGTGCAGCGGCGGCCATGGGCGTTCGTTTCCGCAACGCAGCAGGGGAGACCTTTACGCCCGTGGGCGAGACCCTCTGTGAGATTGCATCCATTGATTGTACAGAGGTCAAGGCCCTGTTAAAAGGCGTTACCGTGGAGGTCATGTGCGACATTGACAACCCTTTGTGCGGCGACCGGGGTGCGGCGGCGGTGTTTGGTCCACAGAAAGGCGCTGACGCGGCCATGGTGCGGCGGCTGGATGACGGTCTGGCCTACCTGGCCGAGATCATCCAGCGGGACTTGGGCGCAGACGTGGCCGATTTGCCCGGCGCGGGCGCAGCCGGTGGCTTCGGCGGCGGTGCGGCGGCTTTCTTCGGTGCGGTCTTGCGGCCCGGTATCGAAGTGGTCCTGGACCTGGTACACTTCGACGAGCAGCTAAACGGCTGCGATCTCGTTCTCACCGGCGAGGGCCGCATGGACGGCCAGAGCCTGGGCGGGAAAGTGCCCATCGGCGTGTCCCGCCGGGCCAAACGGCAGAACGTCCCGGTGGTGGCTATCGTTGGCGTTACCGGTCCAGGCATAGAGCCGGTCTATGGCGAGGGCATCACAGCCGTCTTTACCACCAATCGGGAGGCGCTGCCCTTTGAAACGATCCGCAGCCGTGGCGAAGCCGATTACCGCCGGACGCTGACGGACCTGATGCGCTATACGAAAGCCCTCACATGATTAAACTTGCCACTTCCAATTCTACATACACTGTCTCGCGCAAACGGAAGTCCTGAAGGACTTCCGTTTTTGCACATAAGTGAAGCTGCTGAGCGTATAACTTCTAAAAATGCTGGTCCTTCTGATGTACAGTTTAGTAATGTAACGGGAACAGAAAATGCAGCATTACTTTTTGCGGCAATTTTTATAATCATTAATCCTAGGCGGAACGTTATAAAGTCGATTCCCAGGCGAAAAGGAACACAGCGGACCGGCGCAGGAATGCCGGTCCGCTGTAAGTTTGTCAATGTCGGTTCAGTCTGTCGATTCCAGAAGGCCCATACACTCCAGGAGAACCGTGCCGACGGGCAGGTTTTCCCGCACATAGGCTTCGCCGTTGGCCCCATAGAGTTGGAGCACGGTTTCCTGCCAGTGGTCGAAGTAGTCCTGGGCATCGGCAGCATCATAGGCGATAGCCTCGCCGCCCAGGAGATTGTCCAGCAGGCTCCAGAGTACCGCCCCCCGCAGACCCTCGCTGTCGTTCCGCAGGAAAGAGTAGATACAGTATCGGAGCGTCGCGTTGTCCGTCTGGGCATCGAAGGAAAGCAGCATGCCGGTCTCCACGGGGTGGGCACTGAAATAGGCGGCTGTACTGCTGGCCTCGGGCGGCGTGGAACAGATCGTCGCTACCAGACGGTCAACCTCTTGGTACTGTGTCATCATGGCGGGAATCTGGTAGTCCAGGGACCAAAGGAGAATCTCAGCTGTCCGGTTGCCTGCATAGTACTCCACACCGAATTCCTCCGCCATGGTTGCGGCGTACTCCTTCATATCCTCAAAGGTGGGCTCCCCGATCAGGTCGGGGGTGGTCAGCCCTTCCACGTCGCCGGGGTGGACGGACCGGAGCAGCGCTTCCAGGATGATTCTGCGGTTGTCGGTGATGCTGCCGTCCAGCAATTGGGAAATGCTGTAATGCAGGGTATCATCCCCGTACCAGCACAGGGTCCGATAGACGGTATCATTGACGTTGAGCGGTTGACCCTGGTCCAGGGTTTGTTCCAGCTGGCCCATCAGGTCCTCCAGAACCAGCTGGATTCCCGTACCGGAATTCAGATGGAAGTGGGCGGTAGCCTGGGCATAGCAGGACTGGTACAGAGACAGAACGTAGCGGTCGCCCTGGGGAATGGCAGCGAACGCCATTGCCGCGCTGGACAAAGATGCAGGAAACCGCTCCTGGATGGAGGGATCCCAGCCTTTGCCCTCCTCTGGCTCCCACAGCTCCGTCAGCTGCAACACGTTGTTTCTATCCCGTTGGAATGTAAAGACCATGGGCAGTTCGCCGCTGATGCCGGACGGTTCCATGGTTGTATGATCGCCGGAAAAGGCCTGATACACCACATAGGCATAGGCCGTCACCGTGCCGTCGGCGGCAGTTTCGGTGCCGAGAAGCCAGTGGGATTCCGTTAAATAGTCGTCCTGTGCTACCTCATCGCCGCACCTGCTGGCCACGGCGGCTGTGATGGCCTCGTCCAGACCGGTGGGCGTCGGCTGTACCTCGGTGAAAAGAATATGGGCGCCATCGCCTGTCACCAACTGCAATTCGCCAATTAGACCGCCGCCAAGCTCGATGGAAACCGTTTCCGCATGTTCCGTGGTGACGGTGGCGCAGCTGCCGTCGAAGGGTTCCCGCAGCTCTGCCCAGGGGCCCATGCCGCCGGTCCAGGAAGCCGTGTCAATCCACAGCGCCGTCTCCGGAATGGCGTCACCGCTGCGGGCAGCCACCCGGATCACCCGTCCGTCCCGGCTGACAGCCACCTCGGCGTAGGGCTCTGAAGTCGTGTAGACCTGGCTGGTGCCGATGGCGGTGTCCAGCGCCAGCGTCCGGGTGACGGCGTCGGCGGTCCGGTCGTAGACAAAGAGACCGAAAAAGCCGTGGAAAATCACCATATCGTCATTCGCGTAGTCGATCAGCACGTCCTGATGGGCGGAGGCTTTGGGGTCGGGATTGGTGACCGGCAGAGCCGACAGGCGATTGGCCGCCGCGTCCAGCCGGGCCATGAGTTCGGGGTGGAGGGCCGTGTATTGTTCCCCGTGCTGCATAACGGGCGTGCCGTCCTCAAGACGGAAGATGGGATGCTCGCGCACACGGATGGGTTCGCCACCCTCGGTGGGCGTCTCCGTGGCGGTCAAAAGATAATAGGTGTCCGGCACTTCCACCGCCGGGGCGGCGGAGGACTTAACCATGACATCAAAGTAAATTTCATCCGCCAGAAAGCTGTCCGGGTCGTCAATGGGGGTCTCCACGCCGTTGCTTACCTGGGACAGGGTGGAGGTGACCTGAGAAGTGGCGGTATCGAATGCATCAGCAGGAACAGTTTTTGTGTCGGGGTTGACCGTATCCGCGCCGGTGAACGTACAGGCCACGCAGACCGCGGCCAGCAACACTACAGCCACGACGGCGGGAAGTGCCGCCCTGGGCGTTTTTACAATGCGGCCCAGACGCACCTTGAGGCTCCGCTTGCCGGAGGTCATGGTGGTGGCAGTACACAGGATACCCGCGGCAGTTCGCCGGACGGCCACCATGTCCACCAGCGTTTTGCCGTAGGCCAGACGCTGCTCGACGCCCAACGCCTGAATGGCGGCCTCATCACAGGCCAATTCGCTGTCGGTCCGGGAGAGGGCTGCCGCCAGCCAGACCAGAGGATCGAACCAGTAGACCGCCAGCAGGGCGCTGCGGACCAGGGACCAGACATGATCGCCGTGGCGGTAATGGCACAGTTCATGGGTCAGCACATGGCGGAGAGATTCCTCCGATTGCAGCGCCCGGGGCGTCAGGTAGACGGCGGGCCGGAACAGGCCGAAGAGACAGGGAGAGACAACGGCATCGGTGACGTAGACCGGCAGGGGAGAGCCCTCCACCGGCACCGCCCGCCGCGTGGTTCGCAGCTGCCGCCGGAACCGGAGGTTCACCGCCAGCAGCCAAAGGGCGGCCACGATGGTTCCACCAGCCCACACCCCATAGGCAATTTGATGCCAGGGCAGTGACGGTTCCGGCTGTGCTGCCGCGTCCATGACCACGGGCACGTCCGGTGCCGCTGGGGCGTCCGGCTGCGGCGTTTGGTTGACGGTCGGCAGCTCCACCGGTTCAAATTGGGAATTGGAGGTATGCGGCGATTCCGGCTCAGCAACCGCTGCCGTTTGGGAAGTGGTTTCCCAGTGCTGGGACAGGGCTTCCGCGCCGGACAGGACGCTGAAAGAGGAGGATAGCAGCGTCACAGGCAGGACCAGCCGCAGCGCTACCAGCAGCCAAAGCCCATACTGTAACCGGCGGCTGATGCTGTTGCGAAAGAGAAACCGCAGGGCCGCCAGTGCCAGAATCAACACCGAGGAAGTGAGCAGCAGTTCCTTCATGGCTCGTTCGCCTCCTGTTCCGCACGCCGGAGAATTTCGTACAGTTCTTCAATGTCGGACTGGCTCAGGGCTTTCTGTCCGGCCATGGAGGAGACCATCAGCTGGAGACTGCCGTGGTAGACCTTGTTGAGAAACTGTTCTGTCTCCCGGGCCGCCACCTGGTCCCGGGGTACCGCCGCATGGTAGAGCTTGGAGCGGCCGCCGGTCTCCACCCGTACCGCGCCTTTCTCCGCCAGACGGCCCAGCATGATGAAAATGGTGGCCTTGCTCCATCCGGTGTCGTCGGCCATGGCTTTCACCAGCTGCGCTACGGTCCGGGGGGAGGAATCCCACAAAAGATTCATCAGTTTCCATTCGCCGTCGGACAGGGAGAGTTTTTCGTCCATGGTGTATCCCTCGCTTTCTGAAAGAGGTTAACAGCTGTTATCTATTCTCACCATACCAGAAAGGTTAACAGATGTCAACCTCTAATTTCAATATCTGCGGCCTGACCATTGGCCGGACGTTCTCTCCATTACTATTTCCAGCGGAGTATGGTACCATAAAAAGCAGAGTGAAACTGGGGCGCGGCCCCAGCTGCGATTGCTTTTGGAAAGAGGAACAACAAATGAAACAGCAGGAATTACTGGCCCAGTTGAAGCGGCTGGGCCTCAATACCCAGGAAGCCCTGGGACGGTTCATGGGCAATGAAACCCTGTTTCTGTCCTTTGTGCGGCAGCTGCCGGAGAAGCTGGATTTTACCGGCATTCTCCAGAGTTTGGAAGCGCAGGACGAGGAGCGCTTTTATGTCCAGGTCCACAACCTCAAGGGCATGGCGGGCAATTTGAGCATCGGACCGGTCTTTGACTGTGCCCAGGCCATTCTGGTGGAGTTCCGCGCCTCGAAATTTCAGCATGAAAAGAAGCTGACCGCTCTGGTGCGGGAGGCGGAGCTGGAGAGCGAAGCGCTGTCGAAGCTGATCCGGCAGTATGTGGAAGAGGAGGGACAGGCATGATCCGTGACACTTTGATTATTATTGACGATTCGGAATTGGATCTGGCCATTTTGAATGAGATTTTCAAGGGTTTGTTTCAGGTGGAATGCTTTTCCGAAGCCCGCCGGGGGTTGACGTATCTGCATCACAACAGCCAGCGGGTTTGTGCCGTCCTGCTGGATATCTGTCTGGAGCGGCGGGGCGAAGGATTTACCATTCTCCATCAGCTCCAGGGCAACCAGGAGACGTCCGCGGTGCCGGTGGTCCTCATCACCACCGATGCCAACGAAAAGGACGTCCGGGCCAGTGTGGAGCGGGGCGCCGTGGACTTCCTGGTGAAGCCCGTGGACCCGCACACGGTACAGGAGCGGGTCTGCAATATCGTGCGCGGCGCTTGGCCGCCGGCGTCCACCATTCTGGACCGCCGGCCGGAGCCGGAGGAACCGGTGGAGACGAAACAGGAAATTCTGATGTTCCCCAATGGGCTTTCCACAGAAGAGGCGCTGACGGTCAGCCGTCAGTGGATGGAAAAGCTGGAGGCGTTTTGCAGTCTGCGGCCGGGCTTACATATGGAACAGATGCGGCAGCTGGGCGCCATCACCACGCTGCTGGCCCGGACCTATGTCCACCGCCATCCCCACCAGAAGATGACGGAGGCCGACGCGGCCCTCATTGGCCGGGCCACTGTCTTCTGCGATATCGGCTTGCTGGCTCTGCCCGACCGGGTGGTGGAGGGCGGCGAGGAGCAGGAGGGCTCCGACGCTCAGCTCTACTATCAGCACACGCAGCTGGGCTGCGATCTGCTGACGCGGCAAGGGGAGCCGGTGGCGCTCCTGAGCCACGCCGCCGACATTGCCAAGTGGCACCATAAAAATGTGGACGGTTCCGGCTATCCCGTGGACGCTGACAGCGCCGAAATTCCCATCAGCGCCCAGCTGACTCGCACGGCCCTGCGGATTCAGCGGTATCTCCACTACTACCGGGGCTGCGGCGACGCTGCGGAGCGGACGCTCCACAGTCTGCGAAGCGAGATTGGCGTCACCATTGAACGGGAACTCTATGAGACCGTGGAGACCTGTCTGGACCAGCTGGCCGACCTGCTTCGCTCCAACTGAATGACCGAAAAACCGGGTGTACCGTCGGCGGTACACCCGGTTTTGTGCGGCATGGGGGAAAATTGCGGCCCGGTCCGGCGGCACGTTCCTACGACATACCCATATCCCGCAGGACGGCAGCCAACTGCTGCAAATCGATGGGCTTGGCAATATGGGCGTTCATACCGGCCTTGGCCGTGGCGGAAATATCCTCGGCAAAGGCATTGGCCGTGACGGCCAGAATGGGTATGGTGGCCGCGTCGGGCCGGTCCATGGCCCGGATGGCCGCCGCGGCGGCACAGCCGTCCAGAATGGGCATGTTCATATCCATAAGGATCAAATCCAGTCCGCCCGGTTCCGACGCGGCGAAGGCGTCCACGGCCTCCTGACCGTTGCGGGCCTGAACCACCGTTGCGCCGCAGAGTTTTAACAGCTCCGTGACAATCTCCAGATTCATTTCAAAATCCTCGGCCACCAGCACCGTCTTTCCGCCCAGAATGGCAGCGGGGTCCGGCACGTCGGCGGCTGCGGTTTCGGCTTCGGTATCCGTCACCGGTTCCATGGGAATGGTCAGCGTGAACGTCGTACCCTGTCCCAATTGGCTCTCCACCTGAATCTGACCGCCCATCCGGGTGATGATGGTTTTAACGATGGCCATGCCCAAACCGGTACCCAGCACCGTCTGGATGCCGAACCGGGACTCCCGGGCGTAGGGGGTGAACAGCTTGGGCAGAAACTCCTGGGACATGCCAATGCCCGTATCCCGGACCACAATGCGGCAAATATCATGGTCCTGCCGGGGCGGCTGCGTCACCTCTACCTGGATGATGTCGCCGGGGTTGGTGAACTTCATGGCATTGGACACCAGATTGTTGAGGACCTGCTGGAGCCGCAGGGCGTCGGCGTATACCTGCCGGTGGGTCAGGGAGAAGGTAATCCCCAGGGTCTTGTGCTCCAGATCCGCCTGGGCCTGGAAGGCCGACAGGCATTGATCCACCGTGTCCTGCAAATCACAGGGCACATTGTGCAGATGCAGGTCCGTCTGCTCCATGCGGGACATTTCCAGTACGTCGTTGATCAGCTCCAGAAGCTGCTGGGCAGCCACTCCGATTTTTTTGAAGCAGTCAGCGGTGACGGCGGGGTCATCGCTGCGCCGCCGGGCCAGTTCCACATTGCCTGCAATGACGTTGAGGGGCGTGCGCATGTCGTGGCTCATCTGGGAGAAAAACTGGAGCCGGGCCGCGCCGGTTTCTCCGGCTTCTTTTAACGTGGTGTCTAGGACCTGGGCCTGCTGGATCTGCTGGGTCTTTTCCTTGTGAATCTGCCGGAAACAGAGGATGGCTTCGTTCTGCCGCAGCGAGGCGTCAAACAGCAGCCGCACATTGACCCAGAGGTATTCGTCGCCAAACCGCCGCCGGAAATCGCCGCCAAAGTCTGTCGCGTCCTGTTCCACCAGCTGGCGCATATTGCGCAGGGAGAAACTGGATTCAAACTGCGCATAGGTGTCGGCGTCGATGAGGTCGGCAAAGACGGTCAGCAATTGGCTGTAGAGGCCCTTGGACGGCAGCCGCTGGAGCACGTCCTCCGCGCCCTTGACAATCTCATAGGTGCCCCTGGCCCAGTTGATCCGATAGATGGCATAGTAGAGATTGCCCAGGGCCGCCGCGGTCTCATTGACGCGGGACAGCTTCCGCTGCAGCCGGTACTCCCGGATGCTGATGATGGCCAGAAACAGCAGAAAAATGCAGCAGGTGGTCATAACCAGATTGAATGCGTGACGCAGACCGCCCAAAAGGGACGCATACGGAACGGTGATGATGGAGACGCCGCCATTCTCCAACGCGTGGTAATAGATGGCCCGCTTCTGGCCCGTCATGTCGTAGACATATTTCTGGGCGTTTTCCAGCTGCCCGGCCTGAATCTGCTGGAACATGGTGCGGATGTGGCGGGCCAGTTCCGTCGGGTCCACCTCCAGCTGGGTCCAGGCGTAGAGCAGCTGACCCTCATCGTCGCATAAATAGTAGGAGGTACCCTCCGGTAAAGCCACGTCGCTCATCATGGCATGGTCCCGCAAATCCACATAGAAGCCCATGATATTCTGGGAATTGCGGCACCGCTGGGCGATGATGACCGTGGTATACCCGTCCTCCAGATCGATACCGGCATTGGTGATCAGCATTTCGCCGCCGGAGCGCAAAACCTGCGTATACCAGGAGGTGGCGGTCACATCGCCAACCAGTGCGTTTTCGGGGCTGATGGTCCGGCCCTGAATGACGGCAAAGGGCGTCAGATCGCCGCCGGCGGCCTCCTGGAGATGGTCGAAGAACTCCAGTGTCCACTGAATCTGTGCGTCTGGATCATCGTTCTGAGCCGTGTGTTCTTCCAGCGTCCGGACGCCCAGCGTCAGCAGCGGTTCGGCGGCGCGGACGTCCCACAGCTCCATCTCCGCGTACCGGCTGGCCAGCTCGTTGCCCATCTCCTGGGCGTTGCGCAGCAGAATCCGCTGCACCAGATAGAACCCCAACACGGCAATCAGCATAAATACGACGGCCAGAATGCCGGTGATCCGATAACTCCACCGCCAGGATTGTTTATACTGTTTATATGGATGTTTCAAAAGGGCTCCCTCTCTTTCCCATGGTTCTAGGAAAAAGCATACTATACTTTGTCCGGCTTTACAAGACAAAGTCCGCAGCCGGGAGAAGAAGATCCCCACGGTTTCCCAACACTGTTTTATGGAAAGTAGTTGTTACTGGTGGAAAAATATTGTATACTGGAATCTATAAACAGCGGTGAACAATGGAAGCGGAATTTGGGAATGTCCAAACAGCGTCGCACATTGCAGCGGGGCCGCGTTCCGCCTGTCCAAGACAGCGGAAGAAAAAAGAAAGGAAGCTGTTATCGTCTGGTAAAAGGAAATGCGTTCCAATGTGTTGATGGCATGTAATTGAAGGGGGAACAGAGGATATGAAAAAAGCAATGAAGCAATCCACCTTGTTGACGGCGTTGAATTTGGGCACCATTGTGCTGGTTCTTGTGATGACCGTTGCGTTTGCGTTGTCCATTTCAACCAATAACCGCGCAATGCAGCTGTACGAGGATGAACAGGAACTGACGTCGGCAGCGCAGCAATTTCTGGATGCGTCCGGGTATCTGACGGAACAGGCGAGAGCCTGCGCGGCCACGGGCGACGAGACGTATTACAACAACTATCAGTATGAGGTAAACACGGCGAAAAACCGGGAGGCCGGATACAGCAGAGTGCAGGAGGTAGGCCTGTCGGCGGCGGAGGAAGCGCTGATGGCTGAGATGACAGAGATTTCCAACAATCTCGTGCCCCTGGAGGAAAGCGCCATGTCCTCGGCCCTGGTGGGGGATACCCGTTCGGCCATGCGCTATGTGTTCGGCACGGAATACAGTACGGATTTGAGTAAAATCCAATCGCTGCAAGAGGAATTTGTGCAGACGTTCCAAAACCGAATGGCCTCGGAAATTGAGCGGCAGCAGTTTTATGTTTCTGCGGTCCAGGTTGTGGTCCTTGTGTTTGTGTGCGCGATCATCGTATTCCAGGTGCTCAGCACAATCTTTATCCGCCAGAAGGTCATTCAGCCCTTGAAGCTCATCCAGGGAGAGATGACGGAGTTTTCCAAGGGCAATATGTCGGCCACCGTTGCCATGGAGGCGGACACGTCGGAACTGGGCATGCTGGTCCACTCTGTGAACCGTATGCGGGAGACGTTGAAGAGCCTGATTGTGGATATTGAACACAAGCTGACGCAAATGGCACAGGGTGACTTGAACATTCAGATGAACCTGGAATATATCGGTGATTTTGCCGATATTGAAAACTCCATGAAGCAGATCAGCCAGGCCTTGAGCGACGCGCTTCGGGAGATCAATGTTGCTTCCGATCAGGTGTCGGCGGGCGCGGATCAGGTGGCCAGCGGCGCACAGGCACTGAGTCAGGGCGCCACCGAACAGGCCAGCTCTGTGGAGGAGCTCTCCGCGACGCTGCAAAGCATCAATGAAAAAATCGGGCAGAATGCCCAGTCTGCCGATTCGGTCAGTGAGCTGACCATAGCCACCGGCAACAAAATCCATCAGAGCAAACAGAAAATGCAGGACCTGGTCAATGCCATGGAGGAGATCAAACAGACGTCCCAGCAGATTCAGGGCATTGTCAAGGCCATTGACGATATCGCGTTCCAGACCAACATCCTGGCGCTGAACGCGGCGGTGGAAGCCGCCCGGGCCGGAAGCGCCGGCAAGGGCTTTGCCGTTGTGGCGGATGAAGTGCGCAATCTGGCCGGTAAATCGGCGGAAGCCTCGAAAAACACCCAGGAATTGATTCAAAATTCCATCCAGGCTGTGGAGCATGGCAGCGTGTTGGCCATTGACGCGTCGCAGGTGCTGGAGGAGACGGCGGCCGATGCGGAGCGGGTCATGGAATCCATCAAGCAAATCGCCGAGGCATCGGCAGAAGAGGCCCAGGCCACCAGCCAGATCGCATTGGGATTGGATCAGGTGGCCAGCGTGGTGCAGACCAACTCCGCCACCGCCGAGCAGAGCGCGGCGGCCAGCCAGGAGCTGTCGGGCCAGGCCAGTATGCTGCGGTCTCTGGTGGGCCAGTTCAAGCTCGTCAAGGATCAGCGCACGTCGTATGCTGCGGAGAAGCCCGCCGCATACCGTCGGGATGTGCCCGCGGCATCGTTCAGCGTGGACGACAGCAAATATTAACCATTGTGCATCACCGGTGTAATCCGGTATTGTTCGCATCAAAGAAACCCCATCCGTTCCGCCTGAACAGGGCGGATTGGATGGGGTTTCTGTTTAAGAAAGGGGAACGGTCAGCGGTTCCGGCGGGGTGGTGATGTCGGTATAGCTGAGGGCAGCGGTTATCGTGTCCCAGTTGTAGCCGGTCAGATAGTAACAGCACCGGGCCGGATGTTCCGGGCCGTCGGCCATCAAATAGGAATAGCCCCGGCAGTCGTAGGCGCTGCCGTCGGGGGCCGTAAAGAGATAGCCCAGCGGCATACGGTCTGCGGTGGTGGACACCGTCAGTTCCAGGGCGCTGCTGCCGTCGTAGTCAACCGGCTGCACTTCGATCTCCACTACGCCCTCCGGCAGCGAACCGGTCCAGGCGCCGCTGGTGAGGTCGATGGTGACGGTGGGTTCTGACTTGTCCAGCCATACGGCCTCGGCAATGTGGAGCGTCAGCTGTTCCGGATGGTCCACAAAGTAGAGACTTTGGAAATAGAAGGTGTAGAAGCCCGGATGATCGGCGTCACCAGTGGCCGCCACCGTGCCGTCCTGCTGATCGTACAACGTGCTGTCGGGGGCCGTAAACCAGAAGTCCAGAGATTGGAGCCAGGCCGTATTGGACGGGTCTTCGTCCAGATACAGGAGCGTTCTGGTGGGGGTCAGCTCCAGCCGGTCCACCAGCAGCCGCTGACCGTCCAGGTCCACCCACTGTTCCACGGGAACCACCACGGCCTTGGCCGTTTTCTCCGGGTCCAGATGGATGGAAAAGCGGCCGACGCCGTCCAGCGCAACACTGTCTCCCGTTTCCGTGAAGCGGCGCAGCGACAGTTCCAGCACCAGCGTTTCCGGCAGTGTTATATCCTTGCAGTGAATTTCAAATTGTTTCAGGTCCTCGTCGGAATCGCCGCTGGTGACGGAGTACCCATGGAGCGCCGTACCGTTTCCGTCCAGCAAGTTGCAGCTGGCCCGGTAGTCGCCGGAACCGACGGTCCGGTAGAATACCACAATCTGTTGCTCATCGGCAATGACGTACTCCACCGTCACCGCCACATCATCGATGGTCTGAGTCTGGCCCACATATTGCACGAAGTCGTGCTCCACCGCCGCCGACAGGCTGGGGGAGAGGGCCACCGCCGCTGCCAGTTCCCGCAAAATGGGGACACGGCCGCAGGCCAGGGCGAAGGTGGGCATGGTGTTGACGGCCAGAATAAACGCGGCGCAGACACCGGCCAGACTGCCCAGGGAGATTCCAAAGCCCCGTCCCATCCGGCGGTGTTTGGCCCGCTGTCTGGCCCGCTGGGCCGTGCCGTCCAGTTCCGGCGGCAGCTGCTGTAATTGCTGTTTCAGCTCCCAAAATTCCTGTTGTCGGTTCATGATGCTCCCTCCTCTGCCATCAGGTCCAGTTTGAGCAGCGACAGGGCTTTTCGCTGCCGGGTGGCTACGGTGCCCCGGGGGATGGACAGGGCCGCCGCCGTCTCCTCCAGGGTCAAACCGGTAAAGTACCGCAGAATGATGACGTTCCGCAGAGGTTCCGGCAGACGGCGGATGGCTTCCTTTAAGGGCAGGGCGTCGTAAGCGTCCCCGGCGGTCTCCGGCAGCGTCTCCACGGCCAGTTCCCGTTTTCGCCGCCGCAGCTCGTCCCGGCATACGTTGATCAGAATGCGAATCAGCCACGTGTCAAAATACTGGGGCTGCCGTACTTTCCGGTAGTTTCGGTATCCTTTGTATACCGCTTCATCCACGGCGTCAATGGCGGCGGCTTCGCTGCCCAACGTTAGCAGGGCGATGCCGTAGAGCTTGCCCCGCAGCGCTTCGGCGCGTTCCAGATAGTCCAGCTCGGTCAAGTCCATCGCCTCCTTTCCTTTTCTGCCCATTAGACGGAGAAGCGGGCCGGTTTGATTGCCGAAAGGAGAAAAAAATAAAAAAGGCCGGTGCCCTTGCGGGTACCGGCCTCGGTTATGATTGGCTTAGTACATGCCGCCCATGTCGGGAGCGGCGGGAGCCGGAGCGGGGGGCTCGGGCTTGTCGGCCACCAGGGACTCGGTGGTCAGGACGCAGCTGCTGATGGAAGCGGCGTTCTCCAGCGCGGAGCGGGTGACCTTGGTGGGGTCCACGATACCGGCAGGAATCATCTCCACATACTGCTCGGTGTAGGCGTTGTAGCCGTAGCCCACCTTGCGGGAGCTCTTGATCTTCTCGAAGACCACGGAGCCATCCACACCGGCGTTCTCGGCGATCTGACGGATAGGAGCCTGCAGCGCCTTAGCAATGATCTGGGCGCCGGTCTTCTCGTCGCCCTGCAGCTTGGCAACCAGCTTCTCAACAGCGGGGATGGCGTTGACATAAGCGGTACCGCCGCCGGCCACGATGCCTTCCTCCACGGCGGCACGGGTGGCGTTCAGGGCGTCCTCAATGCGGAGCTTCTGCTCCTTCATGGCAACCTCAGTCTGGGCGCCGACCTTGATAACGGCAACGCCGCCGGCCAGCTTGGCCAGACGCTCCTGCAGCTTCTCCTTGTCGTACTCGGAGGTGGTGACCTTCAGCGTGGCCTTGATCTCGTTGACGCGGTCGGCAATGGCCTTGCTGTCGCCCATGCCGTCGACGATAACGCTGTTGTCCTTGGAGACCTTCATCTGACGGGCACGGCCCAGATCGGGGATGTCCACTTCCTTCAGGTCCATGTTCAGATCGGAGGCAACGTAGGTGCCGCCGGTCAGAATGGCGATATCCTTCAGCATCTCCTTGCGGCGGTCACCGAAGCCGGGAGCCTTGACGCAGACGCAGTTGAAGCTGCCGCGCAGACGGTTCACCAGCAGGGTGGACAGGGCGTCGCCCTCCACATCCTCAGCGATGATGACCATCTTCTTACCGGCCTGGACAATCTTCTCCAGCACGGGCAGAATCTCCTGGATGGTGGAGATCTTCTTGTCGGTGATCAGGATATAGGGATCATCCACGACAGCTTCCATCTTCTCGGTGTCGGTGACCATATAGGGAGAGATATAGCCGCGGTCAAACTGCATGCCTTCCACGACTTCCAGACCGGTCTCGGCGGTCTTGGACTCCTCAATGGTGATGACGCCGGAGGAGGTGACCTTCTCCATGGCCTCGGCAATCAGCTTGCCGATCTCCTCGTCGCCGGAGGAAACGGCGCCGACACGGGCGATATCGTCGCTGCCCTTGATGACCTCGGAATTGGCCTTGATGGCCTCCACGGCGGCGGCAACGGCCTTTTCGATGCCCTTGCGCATAACCATGGGGTTGGCGCCGGCGGTGACGTTCTTCAGGCCCTCGTGGATGATGGCCTGGGCCAGAACGGTGGCGGTGGTGGTGCCGTCGCCGGCCACGTCGTTGGTCTTGGTGGCGACTTCACGGACCAGCTGAGCGCCCATGTTCTCAAAGGCGTCCTCCAGCTCCACGTCCTTGGCGATGGTCACGCCGTCATTGGTGATGAGGGGAGCGCCGAACTTCTTGCCCAGCACCACGTTGCGGCCCTTGGGGCCCAGGGTAACTTTCACGGTATTTGCCAGCTGATCAATGCCGGACTGCAGCGCCTTGCGGGCGTCTTCACCATAAACAATCTGCTTTGCCATAATTTATGTGAACCTCCTAAAACTTACTCAACAATGGCCAGAATGTCGGACTGCTTGACCAGGGTGTAGTCAGCGTCGTCGATCTTGACCTCGGTGCCGCTGTACTTGGCAACCACGACCTTCATGCCGGGCTTGACGGTCATTTTGACCTCCACGCCGTCCACCATGCCGCCGGGGCCAACGGCTACAACCTCGGAGAAAGCGGACTTTTCTTTGTTGGCAGTGGAGAGAATAATGCCGGACTTGGTGGTCTCTTCGGCCTCAATGGCCTTGAGCAGGACGCGGTCGGCAAGGGGAGTCAGTTTCATGTTGCGTACCTCCTAAGAATCATCATACAAAGGAGCACCCCAACGGGTGGGTCTCCTGTGGATTGGTTTTGTCGGTTTTAGCACTCATTTATCTCGAGTGCTAACAGCTATTATAATAAATCAGTCGTGTAAAATGTGCAAGAGGGAATTTTTCACAAAATACCGGTATTCTGATCCGATATTTCTGATGGTATCAAAAAAGAGGGGGAATATCTGATGATCTCTTGATTTTCCTGCGTTCTTCTCCCGAAATCGCCGGGGCGTCTTACCAGACCATGTCGCGGGGATGGATAAACCGGATTTTTTGGTCCGCAACGGAGAAGGTGACGTCCTTGGAAAAGAGTAATTCACCGTCCAGATTGACGCCCTCCGGCTCGGGACACTGGATGCGCAAACTCCGGCACTGATGGTGTCTGATGAGGTTGGGATACTGGGCATACTGGCCGTGCTGATACCGGCCGATGGCGGCGGCCACGGTCATGCGGGTCACCGGTTCCACAATGAGCACGTCCAACAACCCATCGTCGGGCATGGCCTCGGGTACCGGATTGAAGCAGCCGCCATACCAACGGCCATTGGCGATACAGACCAGGGTTTTCCGGCCGTCCAAAACCTGCCCGTTGTCCAGGGTGATGGTGTATGGACTGGTGATGCCACGGACCGTGTTGACCAGGGCCGACAGCAGATAGGCGCTTTTGCCCTTGACCATGGGCAGCCGCTTATAGTCGGCCACCTGGGTGCCGATGCGGGCGTCAAAGCCCATGGAACAGATATTGATGGCGTAGCGGTCGCCGTTGACGGCGATGACGTCGCATTCCGACTCTTCCCCATCCAGCAGCAGGGGCAGCTGGCGGAAGGCGTCGGGGTCGGAAAAGACCTTGATAAAATCGTTGCCGGTGCCCTGGGGATAGCAGGAGATGGCAACGTTGGGGAAACCCATAACGCCGTTGACAATCTCATTGAGGGTGCCGTCGCCGCCGCAGGCGTAAATGCGCAGTTCCTCCCCGGTCTCGCAGGCGGCCCGGGCCAGCTTGGTACAGTGACCGGGGGCACGGGACACGACCACCTCGTATTCGTCGCTGCGGCCCACAAAGGCAGCGGCCACGGCGGCGTTGACGGTGCCGGTGCGGTCCGTTTTGCCGGCGGCGGGGTTGACTATAAACAGATGCTTCATGGCAGACGCTCCGTTCCACTCAGAAATACATGAAGAGGTTACACTGAATCATGCCGTTGTACAGCTTGCGCTTTTTGTCGGCCTTGCGGCCGAAGTACCGCTCGAACTCCGGTTCGGAGCTGATCAGGTACAGCTTCCAGCCGTCGAGATTCTTGAAGTAGCGGCCATACTGCTGGTACAGCTTCTGGGCGCTGCGCTGCTCCAGCATCCGTTCGCCGTAGGGCGGATTACACACCAGAATGCCGCCGCCCTCGGGCAGGGTCAGACGGGTGGCGTCGGCCTCGGAGAACTGAATATACGATTCCATACCGGCCTTTTTGGCGTTGGACTGGGCAATGGCCAGGCTTTGGGGGTCGATGTCGCTGGCGAAAATCCGGTAATCACCCCGGTATTCCCGGTCCATGGCGGCGGTGCGCTCCTGCCGCCACACCTCCACCGGCACCTCCCGCCACTTTTCGGCGGAGAAGCCCCGGCCCAGGCCGGGGGCCCGGTTCAAGGCCGCCATGGCGGCCTCGATGACGATGGTGCCGGAACCGCAGAAGGGGTCCACAAAGGTGTCCCGGCCCCGGTAGCGGGCCAGATGGACCATGGCGGCGGCCAGGGTTTCCCGTAGGGGGGCGTCGTTGCCTACGGCCCGGTAGCCCCGCTTGTGGAGACCCGCGCCGGAAGTATCGAGATATAGCTCCGCCATGTCTTTCATGATGGAAAACTGAATCTGATACGTCTGGCCTGTGGCGGGCAAATGCTGCAAATGGTACTTGCCGCCCAGCCGCTTCGCCACAGCCTTTTGAATCATGGCCTGACAGGTGGGGACCGAATGGAGCTTGGAGTTGAGACTGTAGCCCTTGACGGGGAATTTGCCGTCCTTGGGGATGAACTGTTCCCACGGCAGGGCGGCCACGCCGTCAAAGAGGGCGTCCCAGGTGTCGGCCCGGAAGGCGCCCAGTTTCAGGAGGACCCGTTCGCCCATGCGCAGCCGCAGATTGGCCCGGGCCATGGTGTCCCAGCCGCCCTCAAAGTAGACGCGGCCGTTTTCCACCTGGACGTTCTGGGCGTCCATGCGGCGCAGTTCATCGCCCACCAGTCCCTCCAGACCGAAGAGACAGGGGACGCAGAAGGTAAAGTGATTCATAACGGTAACATCCTTTCCGGCCGGTCAGACGGCCCGCAGCAGACAGGAAAACAGATACAATACGATCAGGAATCCCACATTCCACAGGGTGAACGTGCGGAAATAGGGCTTTTTCAGCGCGGCATCCTTGGCGGCGATCTGCTTCCAGGAGATCAGGCTGGCCATGGAGGCAATGAGGGTGCCCAGACCGCCCAGGTTGGTGCCGATGAGCAGGGCCGGGAAATTGTCGGTGTAGTTGGACAGGAGAATGGCGGCGGGGACGTTGCTGATGACCTGGCTGATCAGCACCGACAGGGGCAGCTCCCGCCCGGCCAGAGCGTTGCTGAGGAACACCTGCAATTCCTCCAACCGCTTGATGTTGCCCACAAAAATAAAGAAGCAGACGAAGGTCACCAACAGGGCGTAATCCACCCGCCGGAAGAGATGCCGGTCCAGCACCAGCACGGCAAGGGCCACAATGACCAGCACCACCGGCTTGGACAGCACTCCGGCCACGGTCAGCAGGCACAGGGCGAACAGTGCCAGATAGGCCCAGACGTACCGCATCCGCAGGGCGGGCAGCGTCTTGGCGGGAACGGTAACGGCCTTGGCGGGGAACCGCACCACGGTGGAACCGGCCAGCAGCACGCCCGCCGCCGCACCATAGGGCAGGAGCAGCAGCAGAAACTCGCCCAGTCCCAGACCGGAACTGGAATAGAGGTACAGGTTCTGGGGGTTGCCCATGGGGGTGACCATGCTGCCCAGGTTGCCGGCAATGGTCATCAGGGTGACGGCCAGACAGAGCCGGGAGGACAGGCCCGCCGTTTCCAGCAGGAAGATGCCGAAGGGAACAAAGGTGATGAGGGCCACGTCATTGGTGATGAACATGCTGCTGAAAAAGCAGAGACCCACCAGCGTCAGTACCACACCCCGTGCCGTGCGGACCCGGCCCAGGAGCTTGTGGCCGATGGATTCAAAGACGCCTTCGGCCCGGAGACCGCCCACAATGAGCATCAGGCAGAACAGCAGGATCAGGGTGTTCCAGTCGATGTAGGACAGGTATTTGCCGTCCGGCGGCACCACGAAGCAGGAGAGTATAGCCAATACCGCCGCGGCCGTCAGGACCACATCTTTTTTGACAATGGAAATGAGTTTGCTGAACATGGTTTCGATTCTTCTCTTTTCTCTTGGGATTCAACGGCCATTCTATCATAGAAGCATGGAAAAAACCATACAGTGTGTCAAATTTGTAAAATTTCTTTCTGTCAGACTTTACGCATTGGCAAACGGCGCAAAACATAGTAAAATAACTACAAGGCGAACTGCCGACGGAAGGAGTGAAACCAATGACAGCGATGGTATATGCCTGGCTGGCCGTGGCCATTGTCATGGGCATTGTGGAGGGCGTCACCTATGCCATGGTGTCCGTTTGGTTTGCAGGCGGCGCGGTAGCGTCCATGATTGCGGCATTGCTGGGCCTGAATTTCAAGGTGCAGCTGGTCTGCTTTGTGGTGGTGTCGGCCATTCTGCTGGCCTGCCTGCGGCCGCTGGCCAAAAAGAAGGGCATCCAGAAGCCCCTGCCCACCAATGTCCACCGGATGATCGGCATGGTGGGCGTCGTCACCGAGGACATTGACAACATTGCCGCTACCGGTGCCGTGAAGCTCAGCGGCGTGGAATGGAGCGCCCGCACCCGCGACGGCCACAAGGTCTCCGTTGGAGAGCGGGTAAAGGTGGTGGCCATCGACGGCGTCAAGGTCATTGTGGAGCCGGTTGCCGTTCTGGCAAAGGTATAAATCCGATTTTGAAGAAACAAGGAGGAGCAAACTATGGGAGGCTATATTGCATTGGCCATTCTGGCCGTGGCGGTGTTGATTCTGATCATCTCCAACGTCCACATCGTCCAGCAGTCCAAGGCCTACGTCATCGAACGCCTGGGCGCGTTCTCGACCGTTTGGGAGGTGGGTCTCCATCTGAAGGTCCCGTTTATCGAGCGGGTCGTCAAGAAGATCAGCCTCAAGGAGCAGGTTCTGGACTATCCGCCCCAGCCGGTGATCACCAAGGACAACGTCACCATGCAGATTGACACGGTGCTGTATTTCCAGATCACCGATGCCAAGCTGTACACCTACGGTGTGGAGCACCCCATGAGCGCCATCGAAAATCTGACAGCCACCACATTGAGAAACATCATCGGTGACCTGGAGCTGGACCAGACCCTCACCAGCCGTGATGTCATCAATACCAAGATGCGGGCCATCCTGGACGAGGCCACGGACCCCTGGGGCATCAAGGTCAACCGCGTGGAGGTCAAGAACATTGTACCGCCCCAGGACATTCAGAGTTCCATGGAAAAGCAGATGAAGGCCGAGCGAGACCGCCGGCAGGCTATTTTGCAGGCCGAGGGCGCCAAGCGCTCCGCCATTCTGGTGGCCGAGGGCGAAAAGGAAGCCGCCATTCTGCGGGCCGACGCCGAAAAGCAGGCGGCGGTGCTGAAGGCCGAAGGCGAGGCCGCTGCCATTTTGGAGGTCCAGAAGGCTCTGGCCGATTCCATGCGGATGCTCAACGAGGCCGCTCCCAACGATCAGGTCATCAAGCTCAAGGCCCTGGAGGCCATGCAGAAGGTGGCCGACGGCAAGGCAACCAAGATCATCATTCCCTCGGAGATTCAGGGTTTGGCGGGACTGGCTGCCTCTGCCAAGGAAGTTTTTAACGATTAAGAATATTGTCAGAACAGGCGCGGTGCAATGGACTTTGTATCGCGCCTGTTTTTTGCCATGACGGCACTGAAAATGACAAATAAAAGTTTTACTCGATTTTTTGAAAAAAACGAGTAAAACTTTTTAATTTTGGGTTCTGGCACTACTATTATAACAAAACGGTCCGTTGCAGAAACTATCCTTCTGCAACGGGCCGTTTCTATGATTATTGAATGGTCAGATCGGTGACCAGCTGGCGGGCTTTGGCCTGGAGCACGGCGGCGGCGTACCGCAGCACCACGAAGACACACCAGAGACCAAACGCTGCCAGCAGGACTTCGTCCAGCTCATCGAGAATGTAGTACATCCCGTGGGACAGGCCCATAAAGGAGATCACCCGGGCGGCGGGGACCAGCGTCAGCAGCGTGGCTACCACTGCCGCGGCCAGCGTCAGCCAGGACAGGAGCCGGACGCCACCGGCGGCCATGGACAGGTTGGTGGCGGTGGGGTGGTTGGGGTAGACGGAAAACACTTCGGAACGCTTGAACATGGCGGATACCTCCTTAATCCCAGATAGACTCCACATCCCGGGACAGAATGGTGCCGGTGGTGCCGTCAATCTCGAATTCATACTCGTAGTTGTTGTAGACGATCTTTACTTCATATTCCAGACGGCCGTCGTCATAATCCCGCTTGGCCTGCCGGATATGGGAGCTGGATGCGCCGGAGACCTGGCCCAGCGCGATGGACTTGGCTTTCTCCAAGCCGATGTCGGTGCCGGTGGAGGGCTGAGAGGGACGGGTATAGTGGTCGGCGTCGTAGTCGAAGCTGAGAACCGCGCCGGTGCTGGCGTCGATCTCATAGTCGTATTCCTTGTAATCGGAGGTGTAGAACTCCACGTCGTAGACGGAACGGCCGTCATCCCAATCCAGGGTGGCCCGGACGAAGGTGACCTGGGAAGCGCTCAGACCGGCGTGGGCCAGTGCCTTGGACTTGGCCGTCTCGGCGGAAATGGTGGTGCCGGTGGAGGGCTGAGAGGGACGGGTGTAGTAATCGGCGTCGTAGTCGAAGCTGAGGACCGCGCCGGTGTAGGCGTCGATTTCGTAGTCATACTCCTTGTAGTCGGAGGTGTAGAACTCCACGTCATAGACATAACGGCCATCGTCCCAGTCGAGGTAAGCCCGAACAAAGGTGACCTGGGAAGCGCTCAGACCGGCGTGGGCCAATGCCTTGGCCTTGGCGGTCTCGGCGGAGATCTGGGTGGTGCTGCCGGTGGTGCCAGTGTTGCCGGTAGTACCGGTATTGCCAGTATTACCGGTGCCGGGGCCGAAGCTGTCGGCGTCGGTGACCAGATTGCCGGAGCTGTCTGTGCTGCTGAGGGTTACGGTCTGGGTATTGTTATCCCAATTGACCACTTTGCCCATGAGCTCGCCCACGGCGCGGATGGGCAGATAGGTGACACCGTTGTACAGCAGGGGATAGACCCGGTTGCCGCCGGCGTCGTAGAACTGCTGGGTCACGCCGTCAACGATAATGGTGAAGTCATCCCGCAGGGAGACGGACACGGTGGATTCCTGGGGATTCACATCGGGGGTACCGGTGGCGGCTCCCGTGGTCCGGGGGCTGGTGAGGGTGATGGTCTTGGTGTCGTTGTTCCAGTCCACATTCTTGTTCATCAGTTCACCGATGGAGCGGACCGGCAGGTAAGTGGTGCCGCCGTAGGAAATGGGGTGGACCTCCTGGCCGTTGATGGCGTAGAAGGTGCGGGCTACGCCGTCCACCACAATGGTGCGGTCGGGCATCACCTGGGCATTGCCGTAGGTGACGGCCAGGGCAGGGGTGGCGGAAGTCATAAGCAGGGTAACAGCCAGGGCGGCCGGAGCCAGACGGCGGAAGATGGTATGATGCTGTTTCATAGGTCATTCTCCTTTTCTTTTTTTGAATCCTTTGGAAAGGCGTTTCTGCTTGCTTGCCCTTATCCTACCCCCCCATTATTAAAGTTACATTAAAACACTGGGAAAATCTTCACAAAAAGAAATACCGTATGTTTGTGTGGGACGGTGCGCCTTGCCAATGGCAGATGGCGGCCGGGGCGCTGCGATTTTTTGAAAAATGGAGTAAACCATTTTAGAATTTTGGCTTTTTGGTTTACCAGAATGACAAACCGGGTGCGGTTTATCGGACCAGCTTCCGGAAGCTGGGAGCGTCGAGAATCAGGCGCAGCGTCCGCAGGGCCGCCTGCTCCAGCAGGGGACGGCCGGGGAACCGGGAGAACAGCTCACCGGCGGCAAAGGTCATGCCGTCAAAGTGCCACTCATCATAGAGCACGTCGGACAAAATCCGGTTGTCCAGGCTCAGCGCCTCGCCGCACACGGCGATGGACGGGGCCAGCAGCGCCTTGGGCTGTCCCAGTGTCACAGCGATTTCAAAGCCCAGCAGTTCAAACTCCCGCAGGGTCCGCTCGGTGACGGTGATTTCCACGGCGCTTTCCACATGGCGCAGCGCGGCCATGGCGTGCTGCTGGCAGCCTTGAATCAGCCAGGCGGCGCAGAGGCCCGACACCACCGGGTCCTCGGAGAACGCGCCATGATAGCAGTCGCTGCGGGGGTCCCGATGGACCGTGGCCGAGGGAGCCAGCCAGAGATCCACGCCGAATTCCCGCATTTCGCGGCCCACGGCGCTGCCCACGCTGTGGAGCAGCTCCCGGTCAAAGGAGCAGGCCAGCAGACTGGGGGCCGGGAAGGCGGTGACATACTGATGGGCCACCACTTCGCCGTCCTCATTTTTGATATCGCGGGTCAGCCGCAGGCCGTCGCAGCCCTTGGCAATGGTGATGGAGGGAATGCCGTAGCGGCTGTAGAGGTCCGCAGAAGCGCCCCAGGCGCCGGGCACCGGCGACTGACTGGAGCCGAAGTTGCAGACCAGCGCCCGCAGATCGTGCTCGTCCATGGTCGCCACCAGCTGGCGCAGATCGTAACGGCCCTCGTAAACGTCCAGCAGGGAAATGCCCTCTTTGCCGCCGCGGCAGCCAGGGAACTTCTTGGAATAGCGTACCACTTCGGCTTGCAGCTGCCGGGCCGACAGACGGATGGCCCGCTTGCGAGAAACGGTGCGCTCCTCATCCTCGCCGGGATAGGTAAAGGCTTTGGCGCCCTTGCGGGAACGGACCGTCTCCGGCGGCTGCTCCACGCAGTTTTTCACCTGCTTGGTGACGATGGGCTTGGGCACATAGATGCTGCCGGCAATGGTGGTGTTGCGGCTGTGGGTGCCGATGCGGATGTCATAGTAACCGGCGTCCAGCTTCCAGGTAGCCGTGTAGGTATCGAACCGGGCCAGCTGGGATACAGGGAAGGACAGCTGAATGGTTTCCGATTCGCCGGGCTGCAACAGGCCGGTTTTGGCGAAGGAATTGAGGATGTACACCGGCTGGGATACTTCCGTGTCGGGAGCTGAATAATAAACCTGCAACACTTCCCGGGCCGGATATGTCTCCGAGGCGTTTTCAATGGTGGCCTCTGCCGTTACCACGCCGTTGTCCAGGCCCACGGAATAGGAGGTGAGAATGGGCTTGCCGTAGCTGAGACCGTAGCCAAAGGGGTAGAGCACATCCTTGCCGAAGGAGTCATAATAGCGGTAGCCGGTGTAGAGGTCGGTCCGCATGGCCGCCGTGTCGAACTGGTCGGGACGGACGGGCCAGGTGTCGGCCAGCTTGCCGGAGAAAGCGGCACGGCCGGTCAGCAGGTCCGTCAGCGCAGCGCCGCCCTCCTGTCCCGCCAGACCCATAAAGACAATGGCCGTGACCATGGGGGAGACGCCGGCAATGTCCATATAACCGGGGGTATTGAGGACCAGCACCGTCCGGCTGTGGGATTTGGTGACGGCCTCGATGAGCTGCATCTCTTCGGGGCGTAGATGGTAGTCGTAACCGTCATGGGAACGGGTGATGACAATGACGGCGGCCTGGGTGCGGCCTGCCACGGCGGGAATGTCCAGCATGGCCGGGAGAATTTCACCGGCGCCGGGGTTTTGCAGCAGGGCGTTACGGTATTTGTGGCTCAACAGGCCGTCGGGAATCACCTGGTCGGAGTCCATCAGGCCGTCGAGCACATTGATGGTGCGCCAGGCCTGAATACCGCCGGTGAGGGCCGTGCGCAGCTGGCCCATGCCGTAGACGGCAATGGGCAGGGCGTGGCCGTCCACCGCCAGCAGCGGCAGCGTATGTCTGACGTTTTTCAGGAGCACCATACTGCCGGCGGCCGCCGAGCGGGCCACCATGGCGCTTTCCGTCATCCGAGGGGTCAAGTCCATGGAAAAACCTCCTTCTTCCTTCTGAAAGGGCTATGTTTTTTCCTCTATACTATACTCTATCCGACACCGTTTCACAATCGGAAGTTGACGGCGGCGGGGAAAATTTTTTTACCGACTGAATTCATGGGAACGCGCATCACGGCAGGGATATACTGGGGAAACAGTACGAGATACAAAGGAGGAATTTTCCAATGAAGCATCAAGGACGCATTCTGTGGGCCATCGCCATGACGGCGGCCACCATGACCACCATCAGCGGCTATACGCTGGCCGTCAGCCGTCAGCCCATGCCGGAGCTGCCGCCGGCGGTCACCCTGGAGACGGTGGCCGAACCCCTGCCCAGCGAACCGCTGCTGGTGGTCCTGCGGGACGAGACAAAGGAGCAGGGCATTGTCACGGTGACGGATGAGGCCGGAAACCCGGCGGCCACGGCGGAGAAAAACGCCTTGGGCGAGTACATTCTGGAGCTGGAGCCGGGCCAGCGGTACACGGTGACCACCGACAGCGGTTTGGAAACGGCCTTTTATCTGGAGGAGAACGCCGCCGTCTCCAACGTCACCGGCAGCGGCTGGACCGACGGCGAACAGCTCCACCTGGACCGGGAAGTCCGGTGTACCCTGCGGATTCTGCGGGCCGGCGGTGCGGAATGCCTGTACACCCTGACAGGGGATGGTGTGGCGGAACAGCGGACCCTCTACACCAGTGAGGGGGGCAGCCAGGCCCAGGCGGTCTTTGCCGGATTGGAGCCGGGGACGTATACCCTCAGCGATACGGAAGGCCTGCTGCGCACCGTCCATCTGACGGAGGAACAGCCGGAGGTGGTGCTGGGTCTCGATTAAAGGTGGTATGGCCCTGACAGGAAGGAAAAACAAGAAACGTGATATTTGATTGTCTATTTATCTTCCAGTGCCGTCATACAACGAAACTGGGCGCGTTGCAATGGTATTTGCAACGCGCCCAGTTTGGCACTGATTACGGCTTGCTGATCGCGTAATAGATGCAATGATGTGTTTTTCCGCGATATTCAATCTCGGCGGTACAGTCGATCTGTTCCATTCCGCTTTTTTCTAAAACACGTCTGCTGGCTTGATTTTCCGCAAAGAATCCGGCTTTGATGTTGGTATAGCCAATTCGGAAAAGCTCCTGAATCGCTGCGGTCACCACCTCTGTTGCATAGCCCTGGTTCTTCCAGTTTGGGTGAATTACATATCCCAATTCAATCGAACCACCATCCCGTTCCACATCGTTGATCAAACCGATGAGCCGTTCCCCACAATACACGCCGTAGACAAACTGTTCTGTGGAGTGGGACATGCGCTGTAAAGCATGAAACATCGCCACGGCATCCGCATGGGATGCAAAATCCGGCAGCATGTAAGTTTTTTTGATTTCACTATTACATAATAGTTCGAGTGCGTCCTCCAAATCAGCGTCCTCAAACGCATGAAGCGTCAAACGTTGCGTTTTTATGATTGACGCTTGGTTAGGGCGTAAAGTATGTAGGTCTGCCATCCACCAGTCGCTCCTCCTGCCAACAGCTGTAAAGGGCTGCTGCCAAATTCATTTTTGAAACATAGAGTAGAAAAAAGCTGCGTAAACCGACATATAGGAGGGTTTACGCAGCTTTTCTAATGCGTGATCGAAAAAATAGCAATTTCCACACTTATTCGGTGGGATTGCCGCCGGTTCCACCGCTGCGGCGGGGCCGACGGCGGCGACGGGGCCGGTGCTCGCCGCCCTCGGCGGCGTTGGCCGGTGCTGGAGCAGCTGCGCCCTCCTGGGGTTTGTCTGAACGGGGACGGCGCTCCTGACGGGGCTTCTGCTGACTGCCGCTCTGGCGGGGTTTCTCCTGCCGGGGCTTCGGTTCGCCGGGTTCCGAACGGGGCGGCTGCTCCGGACGGGATTCCTGAGGTTTCTGACCGTCCTCGGGCCGCGGACCGGCAGACCGACGGCGGGACCGGCGGCGGCGGTTCTTCTGCTCCGGCGCTTCTTCAGCGTCGGGTTCCAGCTCCGGCGCCCGGTCCGACGCGGCGTAGTCGTCCAGCTTGCGGAACAGATCCGGCATGGAGTCCATGATCTCCTGGTCTGTGGGTTCCGACGGTAAAGGGGACCGGCGGCTGCGCTGGGATTGGCCGGAAATGGGGGCCAGGTCCCTGGGAATGGGAGGGTCGGTCTTTTTGGCCTTACCGCTGCGCAGCACGGCAATGTCGCTGTTGCGGTAAACGTTGATGGTGTCGGGGGCGTCCTCCATGCGGACCTTGACGGTCTGGCGCAGCAGATTCACGTCACAGACGGTGCCCCGTCCATCGGGGGTATCCACAAAAGATTCGGCCTTGGGCGCCGTCTTGTGGAGGTCCTCATAGGCCTCCTGCTCATATTTGAGACAGCACATAAGACGGCCGCAGGTGCCGGAAATCTTGGTGGGATTCAGGCTCAAATTCTGGGTTTTGGCCATCTTGATGGAAACCGGCTGGAAGTCATCCAGGAACTCAGCGCAGCAGAAGGGCCGTCCGCAGACGCCCAGACCGCCCACCATGCGGGCCTTGTCCCGGACGCCGATTTGCCGCAGTTCGATGCGGGTGCGGAAAATAGAGGCCAGATTCTTTACCAGCTCCCGGAAATCCACCCGGCCGTCGGCGGTGAAGAAGAAGAGGATTTTGCTGCCGTCAAAGGCGCACTCCGCCGAAACCAGCTGCATGTCCAGCTTGTGTTCCTCAATTTTCTGGAGACAGATGGAAAAGGCCTTCTTTTCCTTTTCGTAGTTGTCGGCGGCAATTTTTTCATCGTGGGGCGTGGCCATGCGCAGGACGGGCCGCAGGGGCGTCACCACATCGGCGGCGGGCACCGTGTGGCAGCCTCCGGCGCAGAAGCCGAACTCCGGACCACGGGCCGTGTCGATAATCACATGGTCGCCCATTTTGGGTGTCAGATCGCCGGGGTCAAAATAATAAACCTTGCTGCCGGTGCGGAAGCGGACGTCCACCACCGTTACCTGTTCCGGCAGCGGCTCGGTGTCCTCCGCCGCGTCCGCCGGGGGAATGGGCAGCAGCTCCGCAGCCAGGGCGTCGTCTACGGTCTCATGGACCGGTTCCGCCTCACAGCCGCCGCAGCCGTCACAGCCGCCGCAGGCGGGCTGGGGGCTCAGTTCTTGCAGTTCTTTTTGTTCATCCATGGGAAACTCCATTTCTATCCAACCGCCGTGGGCGGTGAAATTGTTGCATTCAGTTACAGCCGGGCCAGCAGTCCGGCGCAGATATTGCCCACGCCCACATTGGCCCAGCAGTCGTCCAATGCTTCCTGGACCAGCCGGCAGGCGGCCAGCAGTTCCGGCGCGGTCCGCTGTTCGGCGATGGCGCGGGCCTGGGGCAGCAGGGTGGGACAGCCCCGGCGGGCCAGCAGCGATTGGGCCAGCAGCCGTTGCAGTTCCTCCAGCACCGGGGCCAGCTGGTTGCGCTTGTACTTGTCCATGGAGCCGAAGACCATGGCCAGCCCCAGGGTGTCATGGGCGGCATAGGCGGCGGCAAACTGTTCCACCTGGGGCAGCTGCAAACCGGACCCATCCAGCAGCGTCACAGCCTGGCCGAGAAACCCGCCGCTGCGGCCCATGGCCGCTTCCAGATCGGCGGCGCTGTGGTCTGGGAACCGTTGGCGCAGAGCCGGTTCCAGCACGGCACGGGGCAGGGGCGACAGCCGCAGATGGGCGCAGCGGGACCGGATGGTGGGCAGCAGCGCTTCCGGCGACGGGGCCAGCAGCAGAAAAACGCCGTAGGACGGCGGTTCCTCCAGCACCTTCAACAGGGCGTTTTGGGCCGCCGGGTTCATGTCTCCGGCCCGGGGAATCAGCAAAACCTTTTTCTCGCCCTCGTTGGGGCGGATAAACAGTTCCGAGCGGGCGGCGCGGATGCAATCCACGGGGACCTGCTTGTGGTCCGGGTCATCCACGGTGATCACATCGGGGTGATTGCCCGACAGGACCTTGCGGCAGGCGGGACAGACGCCGCAGGGCCGCGGTGTGCCGCGGCATTCCATGGCGGCAGCCAGAAGCCGGGCCAGGGTGCGTTTTCCGGAGCCTTCGGGGCCGGTGAGGAGATAGCTGTGGGACAGCCGTCCCGAACGCAGGCCCTCCGTCAATCGCTCCTTGAGGGCCTCATTGCCCAGCAGCTGTTCCAGTCCCATTTTCGACTCCCTTCTCCGCCGCAGCGCCATAGTTAGTAATAGTATAACGCTTTTTTGGAAACAAATCAATGAAAACGTGGCGGCAGCCCATGGCCCGGCGGGACTTCTTTCTTGACAGAGACGATACCGGAGCGATACAATGAAAAAAACACGCGCAGGTGCGCGGAGGGAGGAACGGCACATGGTATACGATGCGGCGGTGATCACCGTCAGTGACGAGAGCTTTTGGGGCCGCAGAGCCGATGAGGCGGGCCCGGCCGTGGTGGAGATTCTGGAACAGGCGGGCTATCGGGTGGCCTACACAACGCTGCTGCAAAAGGAACAGGCCCAGATGGAGCGGGAACTGATTCATGCAGCGGACCAACTGAAGGTGGCCCTGGTGGTCACCGTGGGCGGTACGGGTATCGGTCCCAGGGATGTGACGCCGGAGGCCACAGCCGCCGTGTGCCCCCGCGTGGTGCCGGGTCTGGGTGAAGCCATGCGGGCGGCCGCTGTCAATGTCAGTCCCCGGCTGCTGCTGTCCCGCGGCGTAGCCGCCATCCGTGGCAAGACCATGGTTCTCAACGTCTCGGGCAACCGGGAAGCAGCGGAGGCCATGCTGAAGCCGATTTTGGAACCGGTGGCAATTGCCCTGGGCATGCTCAATAAGTAAAATTGTAAAAACAGAAGATTTGCCCCCGCGACTGGTAGGGGGTACGCCAAAAGGCCGCCGTCCGCCACCCCGTGATGGGGTGGGGACGGCGGCCTTCGGCTTTGCCGGGAATTGCGCCATCTGCGGACGGCGCTTGGGACGCTGGGGAGTTTCGCCCGCTGCGACGGGCGACCAGAGACGCTGCCTCTGGACTCCGCGATTTTTTGAAAAAATCGAGTAAAACTTTTATCTTGTTCAGTTTTCCAGCGTTTCGGCCAGCTCCAGGCCGGGGTTACGCTTGATGGTGAAGTCGATGGACCAGAAGGAGGAGAAGACCAACAGGCTGTGACCCTTGTAATCCTCCAGCAATTCGGCGTCGGAGGACAGCTTCAACTCCTTCAGGTCGCTGACGGGGCTCTTGGTGATAAACCGCAGCTGCTCGTAGGGCAGATTCTCCATGCGCAGATCCACGCCGTACTCGTTTTTCATCCGGTACTGGAACACTTCAAACTGCAGCACGCCCACGACGCCGACGATGACTTCTTCCATACCGGTGTTGGGGACCTTGAAAATCTGAATGGCGCCCTCCTGGGCAATCTGTTCCGTGCCCTTGATGAACTGCTTGCGCTTCATGGTGTCCCGGGGACTGACCCGGGCGAAGTGTTCGGGGGCAAAGGTGGGGATACCGGCAAACCGGAACTTCTTGCCGGGCACCGTCACGGTGTCGCCGATGGAGAAGATGCCGGGGTCAAACACGCCGATGATATCACCGGCGTAGGCTTCGTCGATGATCTCGCGCTCCGAAGCCATCAGCTGTTGGGGCTGGCTCAGGCGCATTTTCTTATTGCCCTGGACGTGGTAGACTTCCGCTTCCCGCTCGTACTTGCCGGAACAGATGCGCAGGAACGCCAGACGGTCCCGGTGGGCCTTGTTCATGTTGGCCTGAATCTTGAAAACAAAGGCGGAGAAATCGGGGGAGAAGGTGTCGATTTCGCCGCAGTCGGCCACACGGGCCAGGGGGGGTGGCGTCATCTTCAGGAAGTCTTCCAGGAACGGTTCCACGCCGAAGTTGGTCAGGGCGGAGCCGAAGAACACGGGGCTCAGGGTGCCGTTCCGGACGGCGTCCATGTCAAATTCCCGACCGGCGGCCAGCAGCTCCACGTCATCGATGAGCTGTTGATGGCGTTCCGCGCCGATGTGGTCGGCCACTGCCGGGTCATAGAGGTCAATCTCCAGCTTTTCGGCCCGGTTCTTGCCGGATACGCCGGAGAAAAAGGCAATGTGCCCCTTGTTGCGGTCGTAGACGCCCTGGAACTCCTTGCCGGAGCCGATGGGCCAGTTGACGGCATACGTCTCAATGCCCAATTCCTGCTCCAGCTCTTCCAACAGGTCGAAGGGGTCCTTGCTGTCCCGGTCCATCTTGTTGATGAAGGTAAAAATGGGGATATGGCGCATGGCGCAGACCTTGAACAGCTTCCGCGTCTGGGCCTCGACGCCCTTGGAACCGTCGATGACCATGACCGCCGAGTCGGCGGCCATCAGGGTACGGTAGGTGTCCTCGGAAAAGTCCTGGTGGCCGGGGGTGTCCAGAATGTTGATGCAGAAGCCGTCGTACTGGAACTGCAATACCGACGAGGTGACGGAGATACCGCGCTGCTTTTCAATCTCCATCCAGTCGGAGACGGCGGCACGGGAGTTTTTCTTGCCCTTGACGGCGCCGGCCTGGGCGATGGCGCCTCCGTACAGGAGGAATTTTTCCGTCAGGGTGGTTTTACCGGCGTCGGGGTGCGAGATGATGGCAAAGGTCCGGCGGCGGCTGATTTCTTCGCGCAGAGTAGGCACGCTATTCCCTCCACAAATAGAAAAATAGAATTATCACAACAAATCGATTTATTCTACCACAATTATACCACCGTTACAAGGTCATTTTTCACTTCTGACACCGTCCGACGGATTTCCGTTGCCATTTGGTGCCGCATCTGATAAAATACGACGTAGGAACGCTGTTGGAAGGGAAGGGAGATCATGGAACAACTGCTGGCCCAATTGGGCAGACAATGGTATCTGCTGGTGGCTCTGGCGGGCGTGGCGGCGCTGCTGCTGCTCAACGGCGCGGCCTATGTCCACGTCATGCGGCCCCGCAGCGGTACCCTGGAATGGATCTCCCGCTATGACCGTCCGGCCTGCACCCTGCTGGACGGCTGGACCGCCTTGACCAAGGGTGACATTGTGCCCATGCTCTCCGTCACCCTCGGCGCGGCGGCCGTATGGGGCGCCGCCGCCCTGGTCACGGTCCGGTCCCTGTACGGCAGCCCTGTCCCCGGCGACGTGATGGCGGAAATGGCGGTCACCCATATGGTATTCCCGGCCCTGACGGCGCTGGCCGTCTACCGGCTGCTGCGGGGGCTGTTCGGCAGCCGCCTGGGGGCCTTGCTGGGCACCTGGATTCTGACGCTGTCCATGGCGGTGCAGCCGTCTCCCATGCTGGTGGCGGCGGTGGCGGTGCTGCTGCTGACCCGATATCTGACGGCCCCGGCTCAGTCCGAGTTTGGGGCGTACAGCCTGTATCTGATTCTGGCCTTTGCCATGGCGGCGGTGGGCTGCTATCTGCGGCCCGGTCTGGCCGGTGTGGCCCTGACCATGATCGTGCTGCTGTGCTGCGGCGCGGCTGACCGCTTTGTCCATGCCGGACGGGGACGGCTGGTCCGCAGCCTGCTGGCCGGTTTGCTCAGTCTGGCTGTGGTGTGGATTCTGACCTATGTTCCCGGCGGTGTGGCCCAGGGGTTACCCTTTCCCCAACTGCTGGTCCTGCGGGACTTCTATCAATACGCCCTGCACCGCATGGGCTGGGAGCTGCTGAACGGTCTGGGCAGCGGCGTATCCCCCATTGTGCAGTTTTACTTCGACTGGCCCTTGGTGATCTGCGGAACGGCGGCCTTTGTGGTCTGCCTGGTGGGCGGATTCCGGCGGCCCAAGGCCCCGGCGCTGCTGGCGGCGGGCTGGATGGCGGCCCTGCTGGCGTTGTGGCTGCTGGGGGGGCTCTACTTGGTTCCCCTGGGCTGTGCCCTCTGCCTGTCCAGCCTGTGGGCCGATTTGTCCCGGCGGGGACAACCCTGGCTGGCGGTGGTGGCCGGCGGCAGCATCCTGCTGGTACAGCTGACGCTGTACGGCTTCTACTGGCTTACATAAAAAAGGGCCAACACCGCAGGCACAATGATGCGGTGTTGGTTGGATACGAGTTTACATCATTTTATGATAGAGAACTATAAAAAATCAACGATGGAGGAATGACGTATGATCGCGATTGCCTGTGACCATGGAGCGGTGGCCCTGAAAGAGGCCATCAAGGCCCATCTGACCCAGCGGGGCCTGGAGTATAAGGATTTCGGCACCAACAGCACCGACAGCTGCGACTATCCTGATTTCGCGGGACCGGCGGCTCTGGCTGTGGCTTCCGGCGAGTGTGACCGGGGGATTGTCTGCTGCACCACCGGTCTCGGCGTGTCCATTACGGCCAACAAGGTCCGCGGCATCCGCTGCGCTCTGCTGTCCGACCTTATGAGTGCCCGGCTGACCCGTCAGCACAACGACACCAATATGATGGCCCTGGGCGCCGGTGTGGTGGGCGAAAAGCTGGCACTGGAAATCGTGGACGTCTGGCTGGATACGGCCTTTGAGGGCGGCCGCCACCAGCGCCGGGTGGAAAAAATGATGGCCTACGAGGGGAAATAATGGAACAGCTGCACCAATCCATCATCGACGCCGTCCGGGAGGCGGGAGTCATTGTTCGGTCTGCCGACGAGGACAAGGGCGTCAAGGAGAAAAGCGGCCATCAGGATTTGGTGACCCGGTATGACGGTGCGGTTCAGCGGTTTTTGGAGGAACGGCTGTTATCGCTGCTGCCGGAGGCTGGCTTCTTGGGGGAGGAGGACGCCCCCAACCACACGGAGCGGGAATGGGTGTTCATCGTGGACCCCATCGACGGCACCACCAATTTTATCAAGGGCATTCCCATTGTGGGCATCTCCGTAGGCCTGGCCCACAACGGACAGATGGAGCAGGGCGTGGTCTACAACCCCTATACGGATGAGATGTTTACGGCCCGCCGGGGCCACGGGGCCTTCTGCAACGGCAAGCCCATCTCCGTGACCAGCAATCCCCTGGCCGACGGCATTTCCTTTTTCGGTACGTCCCTCTATTATCCCGAGCTGGGAGACCGTTCCTTTGCCATTGCCAAAAAGCTGTTTGAAAGTAGCCTGGACGTGCGCCGCCTAGGGGCGGCTTCTCTGGATTTGTGCTATGTGGCGGCGGGCCGGGGCGAATGCTATTTCGAGTGTTCCCTGTTCCCCTGGGACTACGCAGCGGGCAGTCTCATTCTGGAGGAGGCCGGCGGCATTGTCACCGATATGACGGGTGCGCCCCTGCGGTATGACCGCAAATGCTCCCTGGCGGCGGCCAACGCCGCTTCCCACCAGCAGCTTCTGGACCTGATCGCCGGGTGCGGCTGACGGTGGCATACGATGGATGCTGGGCTGTGGCCTATGACCGGATTGATGCCTTCTGGCGGCAGCAGCCCGATGTGACTGGGGACGGAACGGTGCACCGATACGGCGGCTGCCGCATTGAGGTGACCCGTCTGCCGGACCGGACCCTGGGCCGCTGGTCCATGCCCCAGACGCAGGTGCGGTTCACCGGAGACGACCGGGACACGGCGGCCATTTACCGCCGGTTCTTCCTGGCCTTTCTCTCCGCCGGAGGATGACCGCCGAACGGACTGCGACACCCACAAAATCTATAAAAAAACTGGAGCTGCCTGTTTGCATGATACAGGCAGCTCCAGTTTTTTCATTGACAGAAACGCCCCACCTTGCTAATCCAATGGAGCCAAAATGGAGTTCCGTCCATTATTATAGAAAAACGTGACACTGTTCTCGTCCCATTGCAGCGCATAATCCTCCATCTCAATGGGCTTGATGGTGTTGTTTTTGACCTCTCTGGCCCGCACACAGATCAGCAGCGGGTTCACCCGCTCGTGTACGGTAATCCGGACGTCATGGATGAGCTGTGTCTCCTGTACAATGATGGTATGTGTGCCGTCCGGGGAGGTAAAGCTGTGATGGCAGCCCTCCAGGCTGTTGGAAACCAGACAAACCGTATTGGAAATCAGCAGCAGGGCCAAAAGGCAAAAGAGTTTCAGACCCAGCAGAATGTAGGTGCTGCACCGACGTTTGGTTTGTTTGAAAACGTGCAGGACACACAGTAAGATGCCGCTGATAAACGCGATACAATTCAATCCAATTTGAATCCATTCGGCGGACCCCCAGGTTCCAACCAGAATTTTGTACTCGCCACTGACTGGCAGCATCCATACCGCAAGATTGACAAACGGCCAAAGAAAGCACAGGGAAAACGCCGCGTATAACAGTCCTTTGACGCAGGTATGGTTCACCCCATCCATCTCCCTTCCGGTTTTTGTTTTGGCGCTCCGGCGCAAAACATTCGCGTTTATTGTAACAGACGGACCGGAAAATGGGAAGTGTGCTCCGGTGTACGGATGCGTTTTGCTTTTTTGACTGATAGGGCTGTTCAAATCTGTGTGGGCATGGTATGATGGGCAAAAGAGGAAAAGGAGGCTGAGACCATGGAACAAGAAACCTATTGCGGCAAATCCTGTACATCGTGTACCCATCGGGAGGAGCTGGCCTGTCCTGGCTGTAAAAGCGGGCCGGGCATGGCATTTGGAGACTGCGAAATTGCCCGGTGCTGCCGGGAAAAGAACCATGCCGACTGTAAGACGTGTACCAGCTGGGCCAGCTGCGGCCTGCGGGCTGGCCGGGAACAGGAACCGGTCATCCGCCAAAAGCGCAGCGACCGGGAAGCCCAGAAGAAACAGGAGCTGCAAGGCAACGCGCCGGTGCTGGTCCGGTGGCTCAGCGTTCTGTTCTGGCTGTTCATCCCGCAGATCATCGCAAACCTGATGACCGATGACAACGTCACAAAGGTGCTGCCCGCCCTGCGGACGCCGGGCGTCCTGCTGACGATGGCCTGTACCCTGGCCTATGGCGTGGCCCTGTGGAAGATGCAGTCCATTGACCGGGGATACCGGACAGCGGCCATCTGCAATTTTGTGGTGGGTCTGGGAGGCCTTATGAACTTTATACCGTCGGCAGCCCTACAGATTGTGATTGGCCTGGGACTGGCGGCTTTAGGGCTGGCATCCTGCTATGTGGAATACAACACCCATGCCGAGGTGCTGGTCCCCACCAATATGCCCCTGGCCCAACAGTGGCGGCAGCTGTGGCGATGGAATCTCTGGTGCATCGGCGCACTGGTGCTGGTGTTTGTGCTGGTATTTCTCGCGCCGATACTGGCGCTGCTGCTGATTCTGGCGGTGAGCCTTGCCGTAATTGTGCTGCAAGTGCTCAAACTGGTCTATCTGCACCGTATGGCCAACCATTTCCGGCAATTCTGCTGAATGGGGATGCGTCCTGACAAACGCATAGAAAACTGAACAGAGAAAAGGCCGCCGTCCGCCACCCGTTTTGGGGTGGGGACGGCGGCCTTCGGCTGCGCCGGGGATTGCGCCATCTGCGGATGGCGCTTTGGGACGATTGGAGATTTCGCGCCGTGCGCGGCGCGGGAGTTTCGCCCGCTGCGGCGGGCGACCAAAGGCTCTGCCTTTGGAAACCGCGATTTTTTGAAAAAAATCGAGTAAAACTTTAATTTTTTAGAGCACGAAACCGCCGTTGACGCCCAACACCTGCCCGGTGACAAAGGGGGCCTCCAACAGATAGGCGATGGCCTTGGCCACATCCTCGGGGGTACCGTTGCGGCCCATGGGCGTCTGCTGGGCCAGATCGGCCAGCACCTCCGGTCCGTAGCCCATCACCATATCGGTTTCCACCACGCCGGGGGCCACGCAGTTGACCCGGATGCCCGACGGCCCCAGCTCCTGGGCCAATGCCTTTGTCATGGCGATAACGGCCCCCTTGGTGGCCGAATAGCAGACCTCACAGGACGCGCCCACCTGGCCCCACATGGAGGACACGGTGACGATGGAACCGCCCTGGACGGCCAGCATGGACGGGAGAACGCCATTGACACAGTGGTAAATGCCCTTGACATTGACGGCAAAGAGCCGGTCCCATTCCTCCGATGTGATTTGGGAGATCAGTCCCTGATGGGCGATACCGGCGCAGCAGACCAACCCCTGGACCGGTCCCAGGCGGGAAAAGGCTTCGCTTACGGCGTCGCCGTCGGCCACATCGGCACAGACGGCCTCGGCGCCGGTCTCTTGGGCCAAGGTCCGGGCATCGTCGTGGCTGCTGCGGTAGAAGAAGGTCACCCGGTGGCCCAGGGCGGAGAGATGGCGGACCGTGGCCGCGCCGATGCCGCGGCTGCCGCCGGTGACGACAATGTGCATAAACATTCCTCCCAAGCAAGTAAAACGGTCAAAAAATGTGCAGATGCGTTCGATCAAGTGCCGGCTTTCTGATTCTTCTTGACAGAGGTTCCAACATAGGATAGACTAACAACAGGACCATGGACTGGTTGGCCTGACGGCAATGGTAGCCCGAGCGACATCAACCAGCGATTGGTCCGTTTTTATGCCCGTTTGCAACGCTTTTAACAAGCGGAAAGCGCCCTTTTCCAGTGGAAAAGGGCGCTGATTGGTCACTTAGCGGCGTCTGCTTCTGCTGCGGTGGTCGGAATACTGCCGCAGAGAGGAGATCTTGCTGTCGGAGTCCTGCATGAACTGCTTGAGCATGTCATCAAAGGACTGGGGCTCCTTGGGCGAAGAGGAGCGGAAGCCATCACGGGGACGGTCGGACTGCGGCCCTTTGGAGCGATCGAAGGGCGGGCGGCCGCGGTTGGCCTGAGCCGGACGGGGACCGCGCTCGTTCTGCTGACGGGGCGGCTCCTGGGTACGCTTGATGGAGAGATTGATTTTACCGTTCTCCATGGAGATGACCATGACCTTCACGTCCTGGCCCTCGGTCAGATGCTCGTGAATGTCGCTGACATAGGCGTGGGCAATCTCGGAGATGTGCACCATGCCGGTCTGGTTGCCGGGAAGCGAAATGAATGCGCCGAATTTGGTGATGCTTTTGACTTTGCCTTCCACGATCGTTCCTACTGTGAAATCCATATTCTATGTATTGTCCCCCTTGTTGATATGGCCCGTGCCCCGCGAAAGCCGTGGCGGGTTATTTGCCGGAATCCCGATAGGTGATTTCTCCGGGGAAGGCCAGGCCCAATTTGGACCGGGCGATTTCCTCCACACCCTCGTCGGTGTCCATGTTGGCAATGCTGTCCTGCAACCGCTGATTCTCCTGCCGGGCCATGGAGAGGTCCTGGTTGAGGGCGGCCACCTCGCTCGTCTTGGCTGCTACATCGGTACGGAGGTCGGCATACTTCCAGGTCAGTGCCGCCAAGATCACCACGATCAGCAGTTTGGCCATCAGTGGTGTCTTTTTAAGTTTCATCCTGTGTTCCTCCGTCGGTGGTGCAGCCCATAGGAGCCGAGTGTTTTCGCTTACTTTTTATTCTAACCCATTTTCGCCCAGATGAAAAGAGATATTTTTTAAGTTTTTTACTTTTTTTCGACAGCAGGCCAAGGGGAAGAACGACCAGGCGGAAAAACCGCTTTAAAAGACGGCCCAGGGCCGTCAGAATCCGCCGAAGCGGCGGTCCCACCGTGTGAAAATAGACCCAGGCGCCCAGAATCAACAGGGGATAGAAAAACAAAGGGAACTGGCCCCGGCCGCCGTAAAGGGCCAGCAGCAACAGCGACGGTGTCAAAACCGCCACAAAAACCACATCCAAAGGCAGCGTCAGCCGGGGCCAGGACCGGCGCAGCAGCCGCAGCACATCATAAACCAGGGCCATGGCCGCGCCCACAACGGCGGCGGCCCCCATCTGCCACAGCTGGAAAACAACGGGCTGCTCCATCAGCCGAACAGGCGGCTGAGGAAGCTGCCGCCGCCGCGGACCTCGTCCTCATAGACCAGGGAATCCACGGTGCCGTCCACGGTGATCTGGCCGCCGTCCAGGGACAGCATGCCCAGGTGGAGCTGTTTGCCGTGGATGACCAGGGTGCCCCGGTTGGTACAGAGGACGGCGGTATTTTCATCAAAGCTCTCCACCTCCGTCACACCGGTGAGGGACAGACGGCTGCGGTTTTCCACCACCAGCCGGTGGGGCAATTCCAGGGCGTTCGGTTGCTGCGGATTGGTTGCCATAGGCTCGTACTCCTTCCAAAGTAAAAACGGGCGTGGGGAACTCCCCACGCCCAATATATATGCGGCAGATATACGGTCTATGACAGAAAAAATATTATTGGGTAATCGTGCCCATATCCACCGCGGTGATCTCCGGGTAGGTGCTCAGATCGGAGGGCAGGGTCACGGTGACGGCGTCGCCGGTCTGGATGTTGTCCATGACCATAACCATGGAGATCCCCATGGACTGACCTTCCACCTCGGTGCTCATATCCAGCAGCATTTCCATGGAGGAAAGACTGTCGCCACGGAAGAACACTTCCATATCCAGCGCGTTGAACGCCATGGAGGAAGCCGCGTCGGTGCCGGTGGGCAGGGAGGAGAGAATGCTGTCGATCAGGCCGTTGAAGGAGCTGGTGGCATAGTTGATGGTATAGCTGACGGTGCCGTCGCTGTTGGTGGCCTTGGTCAGAGATTCAATGGCGCACAGGGGCTCCGCCTGGGCGGTGGTGGCCGTCAGGTCGGAGGTGGGCATCTGCTCCATCACGTCCTCAAAGGACAGGGCAACCTTCATTTTGTTTTCGCCGGACTTGATATAGTAATAGCCGTCGGCGTACCAGCACTCCATATCCTGGGTCATGGTGGCCTGATCCTCCGGCAGACCCATGGCGGCGGCCATGGCGGGATCGATTTCCATGGTCATGTTCATGTCATAGGCCAGCTTCGTCTGGTCCATATGCTCCAGGTCGGACTCCATGGCCATGGTCATGTCAATGCTGGCGGTCAGGAAATCCATGTCGGCCAGGGTCATACCCAGTTCCACACCGGCGTCGGTGGACAGCTTGGTGGCGTTGGCGTTGGCCTTGGTGATGGCGGCGGTATAGTCGCGGTAATCAGAGAAGAAGCCCAGGTACATCTCTGCGTCGTCCTTGGCAATGGCGCCGTTCTGGACCAGCTTGGTCAGCAGATCGGCCTCGCCGCTCTTGGGCTTGGTGGCCAGGGCCGTAAAGCTCATGGCAGCCAGATTGTCCCGGAGGAAGTTGGTCTCGTCGCAGTTGAGCAGATCCACCAGGCCCAGCTTCTGGGCGAAGTCCATGGCAGTGGCGTAGGTGAAGTCGCCGCCCTCGGCGTCGGAGTAGCCCAGGGCCCGCAGCAGGAAGGTGGTGTACTGCTGGGCGGTGCACAGGCTGTCGCTGCCGAATTTGCCGTTGCCGACGCCGTTGCCCAGACCGTTGTCATAGAGGTACTGGACATAGGGCTTGGCCCAGTCGGCCACGTCGTTGAAGGGGGCGGTATACGTCTGGTTGGCCAGGGCTGCATCTTCGGCGCCCAGCAGACGCACCAGCATGACGCCGGCTTCCAGGCGGGTGGGGGCGCGGTCCAGATCATAGCCGTTGGTACCGCCCTGGAACAGGCCCATATCGTTCAGATAGTCGGCACAGTGGGTGAAATCGGCGGCCAGGGTCGGCACGGCCAGGGCGCACACGGCCGCCGTACCCAGGACAAGGTGTTTGAGGAATCGATTCATATTCTCTGCTCCTTTCAAATGTTTACCGTTGGGTGATGGAAATTGCTGCTCTCAGTATATAGCACTTTAGTGAAAAAAGCAAGACGGCGGGAGACGAAGGGCGTCCGGTCTCAGAAAGCCAGCAGATTCAGGCCGATCTCCGGTGAGAAGGCCCGGCCCACATGGCCGTCCAGAATCCGCACCACCATTTCACAGGTGGCGCTGACCACGGCTCGGTTCAGATGGCCGCCCCAGACCCGGCCCTCCCGGTCCCCGGCGCTCATATGCAGATGCAGGTAGGGCTTGCCATCCATCTCCGTGACGGTGCCCGTCAGAGAGACGATTTCAAAGTCACCGGTGAAGTCATTGGAATGATATTCCTTTTCACCGGGATAAAAGACACCGGCGGTGAAGCTGCCCACAGCGCCCAGGGCGCTGACTTCCGCCAGGGCGATGTGTTCCCGGGCGGCTACAGCCGTCAGCTGCTCTACAATTTCCTCGCCCTTGTCCATGCGGATAACAAGGGAATCTTTAAAACGGCGGTATTCCATGGAAAACTCCTCCTTTACAGGGTGCGCTCTGTGGCGCGGTACAGCAGGGCGTTGCAGATGGCGGCGGCCACGTTGCTGCCGCCCTTGCGGCCGCGGGCCACAATGCAGGGAGCATTCCGTTCAATGACCCACTCCTTGCTCTGCACCACATTGACAAAGCCTACAGGGACGCCGATGATCAGGGCCGGGTTCAGCTTGCCCTCGTCCATCAGCTCGCAGATGCGGACCAATGCCGTGGGGGCGTTGCCGATGGCGAAGATCACGGGGCCGTCCAGGGCGGCGGCCTTGTCCATGGAAGCCGTGGCACGGGTGGTGCCGTGCTCCTTGGCGGCGGCGGCCACATCTTCATCGGCCATAAAGCAGCGGACCTCCACACCCAGCTTCTTGCAGGCGGCCTTGTTGACACCGGAGAAGGCCATATTGGTGTCGGTGACAATGGTCACGCCGCCCTGTTTCAGCAGTTCCACGGTCTTTTCACAGACGTCTGTGGAGAAATACAGGTTGTCGGCGTAGTCGAAGTCGGCGGTGGTGTGGATGACGCGGCGGACCACGTCGGCCACCTTCTCATCGATGGGGTGGGGCAGCTCGGAGGTGATGATCTCCATGCTGCGCTTCTCAATTTCATTGGGCAGTACCCGTTCCAGTTCCATGTGCATGTTTAACCCTCCATGCCTTGTTCCAAAATCTTGTAGACGGCGTCCATATCCAGGCTGCGGCGGATGCCGTCGGCCAGAATGTCATATTGCTGCTCCTTGTACTGCTGGAAGGTGACGGTCCGGGCCGAATCCAGGTTCAGCCCCTTGCGCTCCAGCAGAATGGAGATGACCCGTTGAGCCAAGTCGCCCTCGTCAAAAATGCCGTGGACGTAGCTGCCCAGGACCGTACCCTTCACCGCGCCGTCGTCACGGCCATTGCTCAAAAGGGAAAATCCCTCGTTGTCGTGGTCCGTAGCGCCCATGTGGATTTCGTAGCCGGTGAAGTCGCTGCCGCTGAGGGCCGACCAAAAGCCGGTAATACCGTTGACCTGTCCGCTGACCCGGGTCCGGGTCTTTTCGGGTCGGAACTCCGTCACGCTGTCCAGCAGCCCCATGCCCCGGAGGGTACCGCCGTGCTCCACGCCCAGGGGGTCCCGCAATTCCTTGCCCAGCATTTGATAGCCGCCGCAGATGGCGAAGATGGGGGTCCCGGACCGGTGGAGCTTGCAGATGGCCCCCTCCAGACCGTTCTGGCGCATCCACAGGAGATCGTCCATGGTGTTTTTCGTGCCGGGCAGCAGGATCAGGTCCGGATTGCCAAGCTCGGCGGCGTTGTGGACGTAGCGGACACCGGCGCAGTCGAACCGCTCCAATGCGTCAAAGTCCGTGAAGTTGGACAGGCGGGGCAGCCGGATAACGGCCAGATCGAGGGCTTTGACGGCGGCGGTGCGGTCCAGCTTGGAGGACAGGGAATCCTCCTCGTCAATGTCCACTTGCAGCATGGGCACTACGCCCAACACCGGCTTGTGGACCAAATCCTCCAGCATTTTGAGACCGGGCCGCAGAATTTCCACATCGCCCCGGAATTTGTTGATAATCAGACCCTTAATGTGGGCCTGTTCCTCCCGCTCCAGCAGGGCTACGGTGCCGTAGAGACTGGCAAAGACGCCGCCCCGGTCAATGTCACCGGCCAGCAGCACCGGCGCACCCACCATACGGGCCATGCCCATGTTGACGAAATCATCCTCCTTGAGGTTGATTTCCGCGGGACTGCCTGCGCCCTCGATGACGATGATATCGTATTCCGACGCCAGGGAGTCATAGGCTTTTTGGACGGCGGGCCGCAGATTGTGCTTGTAGGCGTAATACTCCGCGGCTTTCATGTTGCCCAGGACTTCACCGTTGACAATGACCTGACTGCCCATATCGCCGGTGGGCTTCAGGAGGATGGGATTCATCCGCACATCGGGGGCAATCCCGGCGGCTTCGGCCTGCATGACCTGGGCCCGGCCCATTTCAAAACCCACGTCGGTGATAAAGCTGTTGAGGGCCATGTTCTGACTTTTGAACGGGGCCACCTTGTGGCCGTCCTGGTGGAACACGCGGCACAGGCCGCCGGCCAGCAGGCTTTTTCCGGCGTTGGACATGGTGCCCTGAATCATAATGGACTTTGCCATGGTCATTCCTCCATACACTGGCTGACTGCCGCCAGCAATTTTTCATTGTCCGGAGCCGTCCGGACGGCGACGCGGTAATAGGTCTCGTCCAGCCCGTGATAATTGGCGCAGGAACGAATTAAAATCCCCTTTTGCCGCAGGGCCGCGTCCAGACCGGGCCGGGCGGAAAAGAACACAAAGTTGGCCCGGCTGCCCAATACGGTGCAGCCGCAATTCTGTAAACCCACCGCCAGCCGGGGCCGTTCGGCGGCAATGAGCTGGTGGAGCCGTTCCACATAGGCCGTCTCCTGCAGCGCGGCGATGCCCGCCGCCTGGGCCACGGTGGAGACGCTCCAGGGCTGGCCGCAGCGGGCCATATCTGCCAGCAGCGTTTCATTGGAACAGAGACAGTAGCCCAGCCGCAGCCCCGCCATGGCATAGGTCTTGGTAAAGGCTTTCAGCAGGAACAGGTTGGGACTATCAAGGCGGCCTTTCATGGTGTAGGATGGGCCGTCATCCAACAGAGAGACAAAGCACTCGTCCAGCACCAAAATGCTGCCGGACTGTTCACAGCGTTTCAACACCGTTTCCAGCAATGCCCGATCCACCGGCTGGCCCGTGGGGTTGTTGGGCTGGCAGAGGAACACCAGGTCCGGAGCCGAGTCCAGATGGGAGAGAAATTCCTCCGTCACCCGGAAGTCGTCTTCCCGGTTCAAAACCGCATGGGTGACGGCACAGCCGCAGCTTTCCAGTGCGGTTTCATATTCGGCAAAGGTGGGAGCGGGCACCAGGGCCGTTTTGGGCTTCACCGCCAGCACCAGACGGAAAATCAAATCCGCCGCGCCGTTGCCGCAGAGAATCCGGGCCGGGTCCGCGCCCTCAAAAGCCCCGATGGCCGCCCGCAGGCGGCGGCACAGGGGGTCGGGGTACTGGTCCGCCGTGGAAAGGCTGTCGATGACGGCCCGCCGCACCCCCTCCGGCAGCCCCAGGGGGCTGACGTTGGCCGAGAAGTCCAGAGGCTCGCAGCCGTATTGGTCAAAATATCCGGCGATGTCGCCGCCGTGGGTCAGCAAAGGGAAACACCCGCTTTCAGAGTAAGGTCAAAATTGCCATGCGGACGGCGGCAAACAGCACCGCCGCCAGCAGATAAGTCACCACCATCAGGCGGCAGGTCCGGTCAATATCCTTCGGTTCAATGGGACGTGTTTTGTCGCCAATAGTGGGCTTGTGGTGGAGTTCTCCAAAATAGACGGCGTCGCCTGCCAGCTCCACGCCCAACGCACCGGCACAGGCCGATTCCGTCTGGGCCGAATTGGGGCTTTTGTGCTTGCGCCGGTCCCGCTTCCAGATGCGAAACGCATTTTTGCCGTCAAGACCGCAGAGGGCGGCGGCGGGAACCATCAGCAGGGCCGTCAGCCGGGCGGGGATGAAGTTCAAAATATCGTCCAGCCGGGCCCCGGCGGTGCCGAAATAGCGGTACCGGTCATTTCGATAGCCAATCATGGAATCCATGGTGTTGGTGGCCTTATAGAGCAGCCCCAGCACCGGCCCACCGATCATCAGATAGAACAGGGGAGCCACCAGACCATCGGTGGTGTTCTCCGCCACGGTCTCCACGGCGGCTTTGGTGACGCCCTCGGCGCTCAGATTCTCCGTGTCCCGGCCCACCAGCCAGCCCACCGCCGTCCGGGCTTCCTCAATGGAGCCGGTCTCCAGCGCCTTGCGGACCTTGACAGCCTCGGTCCACAGGCACCGGGCGGCGGGAATCTGATAGCACCAGAACAAACTCAGAATCAGAGACAAAACCGGATGAATACGGTACAGCAAATACAAAAGCCCCCAGGACACGCCGCCGGTGACCACCAACACCAGGACAGCCAGAACGATACCGGCCGCCCGCTCGCCTTTGGGCGTGGCGGGGAACCGTTTGCGCAGTCCCTTTTCCAGGGCGGCAATGAGTTTGCCGATATAGACCACCGGATGGGGCATCCAGTGGGGGTCCCCCAGCAGCAGGTCCAGAACGAGACCGCCGAGAATCACATACAACAGTGTCACGATGACGCCTCCGTGATGGTGAGAATTTCCCGGCGGGCCCAGCGGGCCGCGTCGGTGGTGAAGCGGCACAGGCCGCCGTTGGGAACCTTCCAGCCAAAATACTCTTTTTTGGGAACGGCGAAGGCTTCGCCCACGGCCATAATGGTGCCGCCGTGGGCCACAATGACCAGACGGGGCTGTTGGGCTTCCAGCGCCCGGTCCACCAGTTCCGAAAAGGCATGGCAGACCCGGTCACAGAACTGCTTCCGGCTCTCGCCGCCGGGACAGGGGCCTTCACACCAGCCGTCCACCCATGCTTGATAGGACGGATCGTGGGCAAGCTCCTGATAATTTTTGTTTTCAAAGGCGCCGAAATTCATTTCCCGCAGTCCTTCCACAATCTTCTGTACAGCCTGTGGAAAGAGAATCGCCGCCGTCTGCTGGGTCCGTTGGAGGGGCGTCACATACACCGTGTCCACGGTGGCATCCAGCACCGACAGGGCAGCCCGTCCCTCGGGACATAAGGGCTCGTCGGTGACGCCGATGTGCCGGTGGAGCAGGTTTCCGGCGGTGGCCCCATGGCGGACCAGAAGAATCTCCATATCCTCACCCCTTGATGACTTGGCCGATGCCGCAGACCACCCGGACAACCTGGGTGGCTTCCCTGGCCAGGGCCACGCAGAGACGGCCCACCCGTTCCCGGCGCTGCCGCTCGTCCTTTTCCATGGGTACCAGCCCGCCGCCGATTTCGTCGCAGATCACTACGTCCTTTTGCAGAAGCTGCTCCAAAGGCGCGTCCGGCTGGGATTCCAGGCCGTAGAACACCGGCAGGGCATCGGTGATTTGATTGCTCATCTGCGCGTCGGAATAGCCCAGGTTGTCCCGGACGTATTGCCGCTTTCCGGCGGCGTAGCCGCCAATGACCAGAATCATAGGAGAACCTCACTTTCCCGCGTGACCACCAGGGCGAAGATCATCAGCAGTTCCGCCCACTGGAGGAACCATCCGGCCAAATCGCCGGTGATGCCGCCGAAAATCTTCATGGACAGCGCGTAATAGATGCCGAACATGACCATAGCGGCCACAACGGCCCAAACGCTGCCCAAAACGACCAGACCGGCGGAGGCGGCTATGGCCACCAGAATCAGCAGGGTCCGGGAGAGCTTTTTGGCCGCCATATCGGAAAAGGTGTGGACCAATCCGGAGTTTTTGGCACAGGGGAACGTGGTCACCGCCGTACCGCTGAGAGCGCGGCTGAGGACAAAGCACAGACCCAGGGACAGCAAAATACGGTTGTCCGTGGGCAGCTCCGAACAGAGAGCCGCCAAAAACACCAGATAGGAGGCCGTGGCAATGACGGCAAAAGCGCCGCAGTGAGAATCCTTGAGAATCTCCAATTTCCGTTCCCGGTCCTGGTGGCTGGCCAGGGCGTCCACGGTGTCACAGAAGCCGTCCAGATGGATGCCGCCGGTGATGACCACAGGGGCTAACGCAATGCCCGCACCGGTGAGCACCGGGCCGAAGTCCAGGACGCCGCAGAGCCACGCCCAAAGCCAGACGGCGGCGCCGCAGAAGACGCCCACCAGGGGAAAGGCCGCCATGGCGCAGCGCATATTGCGCTGGTCCCAGGCAAACTGGGGCATGGGCAGGGCCGAGTACATGGACAGGGCCACGGCGATGGTTTGTAAGACAATCACGGGAGTTCTCCTTTCCGGCAGAGGGGGATACCGCAGACCACCTCAAAGACGTGATCGAAGCGGGCCGCCATATGGCGGTTCAGCGCCGCCAGCAGATCGAGATAGGCCATGGTGGAATCGTCGTAGGTGCGGCCATCGGCAAACACGTCGTTGGTGACCACCACCAGATGGTCACACTGACCGATGAGGGATTCCAAACCCCGTTGGACGGCGGGGAGGGGATTGTCCACCTTTTGGGAGCCAAACAGCACGTTGGCTGTCAGATTGCCCATGCACTCCAGCAGCACCGTACCCCGCTGGGGCAGGGTGAGGGATTGGAGATCGCCGTAGTGCTCCACGGTTTCAAAGCCCAGGTGCGCCCGCTGGCGGCGGTGTTTTTCAATGCGGGCGCGGCATTCGGCGTCCCACGGCTCCATGGTGGCGATATAGTATCGCGGCCCGGGCAGCCGGGAGACGATGGATTCGGCAAAGGTGCTTTTGCCGCTGGCGCTGCCGCCGATGACAAGATGCGTCATACCGTTACGACAGAGGCTGATAGGCTTCGATGTTGGTGGCCTCAAAGGTGGTCATCTCATTGAACACAGCCAGACCCATGTCCAGCAGGGGCATGGCGGCCACGGCGCCGGTGCCCTCGCCCAGCCGCATACCGGCGGTGATCATGGGCTGTTTCTCCAGGGCTTCCAGCATCAGATGGCCCGCCGGTTCGGCGCTGACGTGGCTGGCAATGAGATAGCCGCCCACGGCGGGGCAGAGCCGTACGGCAATCAGGGCCGAAACGGCGGAGATAAAGCCGTCCAGAACACAGGGGATATGGTGGACTGCTGCGCCGATGCACAGGCCCGCCATACCGGCGATATCAAAGCCGCCCACCTTGGCCAGAACGTCCATGGGGTCGTTCTTGTCGGGCCGGTGGAGGGCAATGGCGTTCTGGATGACCTCGATTTTATGGAGCACACCAGCTCTGGACAAGCCCGCGCCGGGGCCGGTCATCTCCACCGGGGGCCGCTCCAGCAGGACGCTGGCCACGGCGCTGGAGGTGGTGGTGTTGCCGATGCCCATTTCACCGGTGGCCAGCAAACCATAACCCTGGGCTTTCAGCTCTCCGGCCAGGGCAATGCCCGTTTCCAGACCCTGAACCGCCTGTTCCCGCGCCATGGCCCATTCCTGAGAAAAGTCCTTGGTACCGGCGGCAATGCGGCAGTTGCGCATCCGGGGATGATCGACGGTGGTAATCATGCCCATATCCACGGGGAACACGTCGGCATGGGCGATTTTGGACATGTTGCAAACGCTGGTGTCGCCCTTGCAGACGTTGCCCGCCACAATGGCCGTGACCTCGCTGCCGGTCTGGGTGACGCCCTGGGCCACCACGCCGTTGTCGGCGCAGAACATGACCACGGCCCGTTTGGCAATGTCCGGCGTCAGGGTGCCCTGGATGGCACACAGGTCCATGACGGCGTCTTCCAAAAGCCCCAGGCTCCCCAGGGGTTTCGCCACGGCGTTCCATTTTTCCTGGGCCTTCTGGCGCATGGCGGCGTCAATGGGCTGGATGGCTGCAAGGGCTTCGTTCAAAGTCATGTGACTGCACTCCTCTCATGCGGCGCACAAACCGCCGCGCAAATTCCGGATTGGCCGGGAAGTAAAGGTGGGGGAACCCGGCAAACAGCGTATTGGTGGCGTGGATACACTCCCAGCCCCGGCCCGTCACGGGCTTTTCGGCGTGGAACGCCGCGCCGTTGCTGTCGGATTCAAAATAGTGGAACTCATGGGCGCGGATGGATTCTCCCGCACCGCAGAGCAGGTTGTCTTGTTTGGCCGTCAGCGTCACATAGCCGAACCGGCGCAGTTTTCCGGTGTTGCGGCATCCGCCGGGAATCACGCCCACCATGGGGAACGTGCCGTCCTCGCCGGTCATCTCCTGGTGGAGATAGAGGAAGCCGCCGCACTCGGCAAAGGTGGGCAGCCCCGCCCGGATGGCTTGGGCAATGCTCTCCCGCATGGTGCGGTTTTCCGAAAGCTGTTTGGTATACAGCTCCGGGTAGCCGCCGCCCAGGTACAGGCCGTCACAGGGGGGCAGTTCTTTGTCGGTCAGCGGGGAAAACTCCACAATCTTCGCGCCGAGGGCCTGTAAAAGCCGGAAATTCTCCCGGTAGTAGAAACAAAACGCCTTGTCCTTGGCCACGGCCAATACCGGGCCGTCGGTTCGTTCCGGTGCTATTTCCGCTTCCTCCCAATGGAGGGGCGGGGCGGAGCGGGCCAAATGCAGCAGGGCTTCCAAATCCACCGTTTCTGTCAGAGTTTCCGCCAGAATCCGCAGCTTTTCTTGCAAATCCGCCACCTCCTGGGCCGTCACCAATCCCAGATGGCGGCTTTCCAGTGCGCATTGGGGCAGGGCGGGCAGGTAGCCCAGAACGGGAACGCCGCACTCGGCGGCAATGGCTTTTTGGAGCATGGGAAACTGCATGGCCGAGCAGCGGTTCAGCAGTACGGCCTGGATGCTGCTGGGCTTGCGGAATTCCAGAAAGCCCTTGAGCTGTGCGCACAGGGACAGGGAGGTTCCACGGGCGTCCAGCACCAGAATGACCGGTGTTTCGGTAGCCGTGGCCACATGGTAGGCCGAGGCCCGGTCGGTGACACCGCCGAGACCGTCATAATAGCCCATGACGCCCTCCAGAACGGCAATCTCGCAGCCGTCGGCGGACTGGGCCAGCAGATGGCGGGCCGTGTCTTCCTCCGTAAAGAACAAATCCAGATTGCAGCCTTTGGCCCCAATGACCTCGCTGTGGAACAGGGGGTCAATGTAGTCGGGGCCGCATTTGCAGGCGGCGGGGTGCATCCCACGGTTCACCAATGCTTGCAGCAGGCCGCAAACCACGGTGGTTTTGCCCGCGCCGCTTTTGGGGGCCGCCAGCAGGACGCGGGGCATCGTGCGCTCCATCAGCCCCGCCCCCTTGCCGAAATCAGCCAGATGGGATTCTGACCGGTCATCAGATGGTACGGTCCGGCCTTGCGGCTCCGGGCCACGGAAATTTGGGAAATCTCAAAGTTTTCCCACCGGTTATCCCCCAAAAGGGAGACGGCCTTGGCAAGGGTCTCGGCAGCAATGGCGCTGACGCAGACCCGGACCTTGGGGTTATTATCCAGCAGCAGCTGGAGCGTAGCCGCCAGAGAGCCGCCGGACCCGCCCAGAAAGGCCGCGTCGGCGGTGGGCAGGTCAATGAGGGCCTCAGGGGCCGTGCCGGGAATCAGCCGCAGATTGTAGACGCCGAATTTTTCCCGGTTTTGGGCAATCAGGCCGCAGGCCTCGTCGTTGCGCTCGATGGCGTAGACCTGGACCGACGGATGGAGCAATGCCAGCTCCATGCTGACGGAGCCGGTACCGGCTCCCACGTCCCAAACCACTTCGCCGGGCTGCACATCCAGCAAACCGGCGATGGCGCTGCGAACTTCCCGCTTGGTCATGGGCACTTCGCCCCGCAAAAACCGGTCATCGGGGATGCCGCCGCCCAGAATCGGATACGATTTGGGCACGGCGTCTACCCACACGGCGCTGAGGGTGTGGAAATCCTGCTGGGACAGTTCTTCCGCTGTGCCGGTGACAATGGTTTCGTCGGGATAAGACAGCCGCTGGCCCACATGGAGCGTCACGCCGCCCAATCCCGCTACGGTCAGCTGCAAGGCGATATCCCGGGCCGTGACCGTGCCGCCGGTGAGGAAAAAGGTTTCCGGTCCCTCCAGCACATGGGCCACGGCGTCACAGTCGAGACCATGGGCGCTGACCAGCTTCACATCCTGCCAGGGGCGGCCCAGCTTGGCCGCCAGATACTGCACCGTGGTAATGCCGGGCAGCACCGTCACGTCGCAGTCGTCCAGCAGGGGCAGCAGCTTTTTGGTGCCGCTGTAGAAGCCCGTGTCGCCGCTCATGATGACGCAGGCGGGAAACGCCGTCAGGGCGGCGGCGATCTCCTTGGGATAGATGGCGGCGATTTTTTCACCGCCGCAGCCGTCGGGCAGGGAGTCCAGTAGCCGCTTCGCGCCGATGATGCGCTTTGCGCTTTGCAGAGCGTTCAAGGCCCCCACGGTCAACGTATCCACGTTGCCCATGCCCATGCCCACGATGGTAACGGTCTTCATGCACGCGCCTCCAATCGCTTGAGGATTTCTTCCATGGTGAAGCCGTCCTCTTTGGGACGGCGCACCAGAATGACGGCGACGCCGCAGCGCCGGGCCGCTTCCAGCTTTTCCGGGAAGCCGCCAGCCGCGCCGCCGTCCTTTGTAATCATGGAACGGATGTGGTACCGCTCCATGGTCGCCATATTGGTTTCCAGAGAAAACGGCCCCTTGCCTGCCAGAATGTGGTCATCGTCGAGACCGGCCTTATGGCAGTCGTGCAAAGACGATTCCAGAGGCAGCACCCGGGCATAGACCCGGTTTTGATAGTCGGGAATCACCGTATAGGCGGCAATCTCCTTGCTGCCGGTGGCGGCCAGAACGTTGCCCTCCGGCACCATGGTACAGGCTTCGGCCACGGAGTCGGCATACCGGCAGTCCGGGTGCTCGCTTTCGGCCCGCAGGAGCCGCCAGAGGGTCAGACCGGTTTTTTCCGCCGCCGCCCGGATGTTGGCGCTGACGGCCACGGCATAGGGATGGGTGGCGTCCACGGCCACGGTAAAGCCGTCGCCCATCAGCGCTTCCATGGCGGCCTCATCCAGCCGCCCGGTATGAATGGCGATGCCATCGGCTTCCGGCACACACTCCGCGCCGTAGTCCGTGGCCACGCAGAGGGTCACCTGCCAGCCCAGGTTTGCGGCGGCCAGGGCCAGTTCCCGCCCTTCCGTGGTGCCGCCGAAGAGCAGCAGCCGTCTCACAGCTTGGCCTCGTAGCCCCGGGGGGTCACCATTTTGCCGCCCAGGTTCTGGGTCTTCTCATTGCCGATAAAGACGGTGCAGAACATGTCCAGCTGCTCGTTGCGCAGTTCGGCCAGGGTCATCAGCTTGGACTTCTGGCCCTCGCGGCCAATGTTGCGGACCCAGCCGCAGACGGTCTCCGGCTTCTTGGCCATCAGCAGGATATCACAGGCTTTCTGGAGATAGTCGGCCCGCTTGTGGCTGGCGGGGTTATACAATGCTACGCAGAAGTCGGCCTCGGCGGCGGCTTTCAGCCGCTTTTCAATCAGCTCCCAGGGGGTCAGCAGGTCGCTGAGGGAGATGACGCAGAAGTCATGGGACAGGGGCGCACCCAGGACAGCCGCGCCGGACAGGGCGGCGGTGACGCCGGGGACAATGACGATGTCCACGGGGGGATACTCCGCCGCCAGCTGATAGATCAGGCAGGCCATGCCGTACACACCGGCATCGCCGGAGCAGACCATGGCCACGGTCTCACCGCCGGCGGCCCGCTCCAACGCCATGCGGCACCGGTCAATTTCCTTGCGCATGGGGGTGGTGAGCACAGGCTTGTCGGGGTACAGGGGGGCCACCAAATCCGTATAGACGGTGTAGCCGCAGAGGACGTCGGATTCGGCGAGGGCCGCCCGGGCCTGGGCCGTCATGGTGTCGGCGCTGCCGGGACCGAGGCCCACTACAAACAGTTTTTTCATGGATTTTCCTCCCATTGTATGGTCAGGTCCCGGAGGGCCATGGCCATGGTGACGCCGTTTCCGGCGTTTTTCTTCAGAATCAGTCGGCCGCCGCCGCTGCCCAAAACGGCGCTGCGTTCACAGACGTTGTCGGTGCCGGTGGTCTTTTGCACAAAGGCCGAGGCCGAAAAGTTGCCTTTTACAGCGTTGAGCTGGGCGGCGGAATAGGTGATGAGGGGCAGCCCCAGTTTTTCAGCCAGGGCCAGCAATGCCGGTTCCTCCGCCTTGAGATCGATGGAGTAGAGCCCGCAGACAGCAGCCGGGTCAATGCCGCCTTTGCGCAGCAGCATATGATACGCTTCCTCCAATGCCTCCAGGGCGATATTTTTCCGGCAGCCCACGCCGACGCAGGCCACCGGGGGAATGAGAAACAGGGTGCTCTGGTTGGTGTTGGGTTTGATGGTGATGGCGGCGTCGTAGGGCTTCTCATGGACCAGAACCAGCCCCTCGGGAATGCGGCCCGCCGTGGGAAAATCGCAGCGGATGCGCACCGGTTTCCCCTCCAACAGCTGGGAGGACACGGTTTTGATGCCCTGGGGATTTTCTAGCGTAAAGCCCTGGGCCTTGGCCCAGGTGTCGATGGCAAAGACGCCGTGGTTGTCGGTGGCGGTGGTGATGACGGGGATGGCGTCGATGAGCTCCGCCACCCGCCGGGCCAATGCATTGGCCCCGCCCAGGTGGCCCGACACCAGGGGGATGCAGAACCGACCCCGGTCATCCAGCACCAGCACCGCCGGGTCACACGTCTTGTTTTTTAAGAAGGGGGCCACGGCCCGGACGGCGATGCCGGTGGCGCCGATGTAGATGAGGGCGTCCCGGACAGGGAAATGCTCCTCGGTCCAGTGGCGGAAGCTGACCTTCTGCTCGCCGGTGGCGGCGGCCAGGGAGACGGTGTCCCCCTCCAGAAGCCGCTGCAATCGCCGTCCCAACGCCAGACCCGCCTGGGTAAAGGCGATGGCCGCAATGTCCATTACTTGCTGGCCTCCCGGAATTCGGTGGTAAAGGTGGGGTCGTACAGCTTGGACCGCTCGTATTCACTGCCCAGGAAGCCGCCCACGGTGATCAGGGCCGTCTTGGTGATGTTGTTCTCCCTGGCTGTCTGCTCCAACGTGCCGATGGTGCACCGGAACACCTTTTCATCGGGCCAGGTGGCCTTGTAGACGATGGCGGCGGGGGTGTCGGCGGTGTAGGCGCCACCGGCCAGCAGCTCCTCCACCAGCTTGGGAATCAGGCCCGTGGACAGGAACAGCACCATGGTGCTGCCATGGCTGGCCAGTTTCCGCAGCGCTTCCCGCTCGGGGACCGGGGTCCGGCCCGCCATGCGGGTGATAATGACAGTCTGGCTCACATCGGGCAGGGTGTACTCGGCCTTGAGGGCGGAGGCCGCGCCGCAGAAGCTGGACACGCCGGGGGTCACGGCGTAGTCAATGCCCGCCTTGTCCAACTCGTCCATCTGCTCCCGGATGGCTCCGTAGAGGCAGGGGTCGCCGGTGTGGAGCCGCACCACGGCCTTACCGGCCTGATGGGCGGGAATCATGACCTCCAGCACCTCTTCCAGCGTCATTTTGGCGCTGTCGTAGATGGCACAGCCCTCCTTGGCGTAGTCCAGCAGCTGGGGATTGACGAGGGAACCGGCGTACACAATGACGTCGGCCTGCTCCAGGAGCTTGGCGCCCCGGACCGTAATGAGATCGGCAGCGCCGCTGCCGGCTCCTACAAAGTGGATCATGTTCCGTTACTCCTTCACAATGATGGTGGTGAAATAGCTGATATCGTCGCTGGCGTCGTCCAGGTTGTGGCAGACCTGCTCATTGGGCAGACCGCAGTTCTGGACCAGGCCGGTTTTCTCCTTGAGACCGGCGGCTTCGATGGCGGCCCGGACCTCCGGCATGGAGCGGCCCGTCTTCATGAGCACCTTGGTGCCTTTGAGCTTCAGTGCTTCATCGGTGGGACCGCTGGAAGCGGGGAAGATGTGGACCGGCTGATGCATGGTGGTCAGGCTCTGGCCCAACGTGGCGGCCACGGCGCAGAAACTGGTGACGCCGGGAATCATGACCACAGGAAACCCGTCTTCCTCCAGCAGGTTTTTTACATAGGCAAAGGTGGAGTATACCGACACGTCGCCCAGGTTCAAAAGAGCCACGTCCCGGCCCGCTTTCAGGTGGGCGGCCACGGCATCGGCGGCGGCCCGGTGTCCGGCCCGGAGCGTCGCATGGTCCCGGGTCATGGGAAAGTCCAGGGGGAGAATTTCTTTGCCGCTCAGGTCCACGGCCCCGGCGGCAATGTCCAGAGCCAGGGTCTTTTCGCCGGTGGTCTTGGGTGTGGCGATGACGGGACAGGCTTTGATGATGCGAACGGCTTTCAATGTCAGCAGCTCCGGGTCGCCGGGACCGACGCTGACGCCGTAGAGTGTTCCATAGGTAGTGCTCATAGTGATTGCCCCCAATCGGTTAGAATTTCTTTGGCAGTATGGGAAACGGTCAGAAGACCGTAGACGTTGCTGTACGTGACTAGACCCACCCGGAGCCGTCCGGCGGCCCGGCGGGTCAGATGGGACTGGGCCGCATCGGTGATGGAATCCAAAACCGGCTTCCGCAGCCCCGCTTCATCAAGGATTTCGATGCAGGCGTCGGAGGTGGCGGCGTCCAGAATGCGCCGGACCTGGTCCTGGGTCGCCCCGTGGAGGGCGGCGTGGGCGGCGAATAACTCCGTCCGGCAGTCGGCCACCCGGGAATGGGTGTCCATAATGCCGCCGGAGACCTTGACCATCTTGCCCAGGTGGCCCACCAGCAGCACCGTCTCGATGCCGTTGTCGCCGCACAGGTCCAGGGTGTCGCCGATGAAGTTGGCGCATTTGACCTGGGGCATGGACGCAAGACCGGGGAATTTGGTGAGGAAATGTTCACCGTAGTTGCCGGGGGTCATAATCAAATCCTTGACCCCCGATGCCCCATGGACCCGGACTTCCACGGCCAGGGAATCCAGCAGGGCCTTGAGACTTCTGGGCTCTACAATACCGCCGGTCCCCAGAATGGAGATGCCGCCGGTGATGCCCAGCATGGGATTGAAGGTTTTTTTGGCCAGCTCCTCCCCGTCGGGGACGAAGATGGTCACAGCAAAGCCGCCGGTGTAACCGCAGTCGGCGGCCACCGCGGCGACGGCCTCGGCAATCATGCGCCGGGGCGTGGAGTTGATGGCGGCATTGCCCACCGGCTGGTCCAGGCCCGGCTTGGTGACCCGGCCCACGCCCCGACCGCCGTCGATGGCGACGCCCTCCGGGCGTTTTTCCACGGCGGCGGCGATCCACGCTCCGCTGGTGGCGTCCACATCGTCGCCGCCGTCCTTCTGGACGGCGCAGGCGATCTGCCCGTTTTCCGGCGGCAGCGATCGGATGGGTACGGTGACGGCGGGGCCTTTGGGCGTGACCACCGTTTCCTCTGCGGGAACGGTCCCCGTCAGCAATGCACGGGCCGCCGCCTTGGCCGCCAGGGCGGCACAGGTGCCGGTGGTGTAGCCGCAGCGCAGCCGCTTGCCGTCCTGGGTACGATACAGTTCAAAGGCCATGGGCCGCGCTCCTTTCCATTACAAAATGGCGTCCAGATGGGCCTGATACAGGTCCAGGACTTTTTCGTATTCGCCCAAACCGCGGATGACGGCACGGGCGGGCAGACCTGCTTCCGTGAACTGGGTTTTCCAGCTGTCCGGCTCGTCGGAGGCCATGTCGTTGTTGGCGTGGTCACCGGCCACCAGCATCAGGGGCGTCAGCACCACCCGGCGGTAGCCGGCGGCGCGGACGGCGTCCATGAGGGCTTCCAGATCGGGAAAGGCCTCCACGGTGCCGACGAACACATGCTTCAAGCCCGTGGCCTTGGCGTGGTAGTCCATGGCCGCATAGACGGTGTTGCAGAAATGGGGCGTCCCATGGCCCATAAGGACCAACGCCTCATCCTCCGCCGTCGCCACGCCCTCGGCCACGGCGGAGAGGACGGCCCGCAGGTCCTCGTCCCCGGCCAGCAGCGGCGCGGCCACGGTGATGGAGGAGAACTTGTCGGCGTCAGCATCCAAAAATGCCCGCATCTTGTCGTATTCGTCGCCGTAGAGCAGATGGGTGGGCAGCACCTTGATATCGGTGACGCCGTCGGCGTGCATCTTTTCCAGGGCCTCCGGCACATTGTCCACGTGCTGGCCGCGTTTTTCCAAGGCCCGCATAATCATGGAGCTGGTCCAGGCTTCGTAGACGGGACAGTCCGGATGGGCGGCGGCCACCCGGTTCAAAACGGCGGTGATGTTCTTTTCGCGGGTATCTTCAAAGGTGGTGCCGAAGCTGACCACCAGAATGGCTTCTTTCATGGTTGCAGTCTCCTCGTAAAGTCTTCTAAGGTGCGGGGGTACTGGGCCGGGGGCAGCTGGGGGAAGAGCAGCTGGGACACGGCGAACAGCTCCGGTTTATGGAGTCCCGCCTGGGAAAGCAATGCATCATCGGAGAAAATCTCCTCGATGGGACCGTCCCGGAGAATCTGCCCGCCGGTGACCACCACGGCACGGGTGGCCCAGCGCCAGGCAAAGGACACATCATGGGTGGACACCACCAGGGCAAGGCCCTGCTCATGGAGCTGGGCCAGAGTGACTTCCAGCAAATCCGTATGGCCGGGGTCCAGGGAGGCCGTGGGCTCGTCAAAGAGAATGACCTGGGATTCCATGGCCAGAATGTCGGCAATGGTGACCCGCTTTTTTTCACCGCCGGACAGGTATTGGGGCGGCTGGTCCAGATAGCGGGTGACGTTCATGGCGGCGGCGGCATCCTCCACGGCCCGTGCCACCCGGTCCTGGGGCAGCCCCAGGTTCATGGGGCCAAAGGAGATTTCACTGCGGACCGACGCGCCCAGCAGCTGCTCCTCCGGGTTCTGGAACACCAGACCCACGGTTTGCCGCAGCTGCCGCAGGGATTGGCCCTTGTGGACCACGGGCTGACCGTTTAACAGCACCTGACCCGATTCCGGTGCCAGAACGCCGTTGCACAGCAGCAGCAGCGTGGACTTGCCCGCGCCGTTGGAACCCAGCAGGGCCACCCGTTCGCCGCGGTCCACGGAGAAATCGGCGTGGTACAGCGCGGGCGTGTCGCCCTGATAGGTGTAGGACACGTTTTGCAGTTGCAGGATTGGAGGATTCATCCGCGCCCCAGCCTTTCCAGCAGGGCCGCTGCCAGAGGCAGGGCCACCAGGACGGCGGCGCTGCCCAGGTGACCGGCCCGCAGCGGTGATTTTTGTTCCAGAAACCGCAGTTTCCCTTCGTAGCAGCGGGACTGCATGGCGTCGAAGGACGCTGATGCCCGCTGAAAGGACGACACCAACAGGCTCGTCATAATGGAGGCCGTGGTGGTGAAGCTGCGGCGGAAGGTGCCGTAGCCCAGCCGGGCCGCGGCGGCAATTTTCATCTGGGACAGTGTCCCGGACAACACGAAGATGTAGCGGTAAATGAGATACATCAGCTCAATGAGCAATTCCGGCACATGGACCCGACCCAATGCGGCAATGAGCTGAGGCATGGGAGTGGACAGGCACAGGGCGTACAGGCAGGACACAGAGGCCGCCGCGCCGGTGAGGATCACCAGGGTGGACGTCTGGGCCTGGGCCGGAATGGTGAGATAGACCCCGAAGCAGGGGAGACTGACCACGCCGCCGGGGACGGCGTCAAAGTCGAAAAGCAGGGCCAGACCGCTGAGCAGCACAAAGGTCAGCGGCGTCAGAAACAGGCGGGCCCAGGTCCGGGCCGGGGTTCTGCCTGCCAGCACCGTCACCGCCGCCGTCAGGACCCACACCAGCAGGCTCACCAGGGGGGAGCGGGCGGCCAGGGTCAGAACGATGAGGGCGAGGGCGGTCAGGGCCTTCAGTCCGGCCGGTACGCTGTGGAGCCGGGACTGAAGGGCATAGTAGTCGATGGCGGTCCAGTCGTCGTGGCTGTGACCATGCCGCAGGGGCAGCCAGAGCAAACCGGCGGCAATTGCGGCGGCGATCAGGGCCAGGGCCGGGGACAGACGTCCCACAGCCAGCCCCCAGACGATGACCGCGCCCAGGAGGGCCCGCAGCATGGCTTACTCGGTCTGCCCGGCGCTGCGGTACTTCCGCCGGGCTACGAGATAGCCCAGGCCGAAGCAGACGACACCGGCGCCAATGGCGGCCTGGAGGGCAAAGAGCAAACTCTCGGTTTCGCCGCCGGGGGGTTCCAGAATGCTGGAGGCCCAGGGCTCATAATCGGGGTCAATGGCGGTGATGGCTTCCTCCGCCTGGCCGTCGGCGCCGCCGAACTCGGAGTCCTTAATGGTCAGCAGGGGCACACAGACGATGACGGCGCACAGCAGCAGCAAAACAACGATAATCAGTCCGTTCTTTTTCATGCGGCGGCACCTCCCAGGTAGCCCAGCTCCTTCAATTCGGGACGGGCGAGGTTTTCCAGCGCCAGGACCACAACCACAGTCAGCAGGCCCTCCACGATGGCCAGGGGCACCTGGGTCACGGCGAAAATGCCCAGGAATTCCGTCAGGGACCCGACAAAACCGCCGGTGGCCGACGGATGGGCCAGGGCCAGCTGAATGCTGGTGACCACATAGGTCAGCAGATCGCCCAGGGCGGCGGCCAGAAACACGCCGATTTTACGGTTGACATGGAGCTTACGGCACAGGGCATAGACGCCGAAGCTGACAAAGGGACCGGCGATGGCCATGGAGAAGGTGTTGGCGCCCAGGGTGGTGAGGCCGCCGTGGGCCAGCAGCACCGCCTGGAACAGCAGAACAATCAGGCCCAGCACCGCCATGGGAGCAGGCCCGAACAGAATCGCGCCCAGGCCGGTGCCGGTGGGATGGCTGGAGGAGCCGGACACACTGGGGAGTTTGAGGGCCGACAGCAGGAAGCAGTACGCGCCTGCCATGGCCAGCAGCAGCAGGGTTTTGCGGTGGGTTTCCACGATTTTGCGGATACGGGCGATGCCCAGAACCAGGAAGGGCAGACAGACCACGCCCCAGACCACACTGTGGCTCAGGGGCAGATAGCCCTCCATGATGTGCATGGCTCCGGCGGGGACGGCCAGACAGAAGGCCGCGGCCAGAACCAGGGTCAGGCCGAACAATCGGCGTTCCATGGGTTTCATAGGGATGATACTCCTTTTCTCTTTGCGCGGGAGAACGGAAAAAAGCCCATTTCCAGGAAGGAAATGGGCTTGCAATCGTCCGTTTACGCGCAGGACCGATGTGGGCGCCAATCCATACCTCGTGGATCGATCGAACCGGCGCGGAGTCGGTGTTCTGGCTGCAAAGGAGCGACCTTTGTCACAGTGGCGGGACCGCGAGGGATTTTCACCCTACTTCCCCGAATTTCCGCACACAATCTGGTGAGAACGGCGCGGAAACGCGAACGCGCCGCCTCATGAAATTGTCACGGTAAAGTATACAACCACACGGGCCGCAAGTCAAGATTGCGGCGGGAAATTATCCGTTTTCACAGAGGGAATACGGCCCGGAATCCCAGGGCGCCCAGGGAATAGGCAAAGATCATCAGAGGGCGGCAGGTGACGGTAATCAGGGCAAATTTTTTCCAGCTCATGCCGGTGGTACCGGCCAGAAAGCAGAGAAAGTCGTCGGGCAGGCCCGGCAGAAAAATGGCCAGGGCAAAGAGCCGGTCAAACCGGCGGCTCTCATGGGTCCAGCGCTCGTATTTTTCGTGGAGCTTTTTGGAAAAGAGCTTATTCAGCAGCGGTTTGCCCCAGTTGCGGGCCATGGCAAAGGCCACGAAGGAGCCCAGGGAGATGCCCACATAGTTGAGCACGAAGCCCAGCCAGGGACCGAAGAGCAGGACCCCCGCCAGACAGCTGACGCCGCCGGGCAGAATGGGGATGACCACCTGCACGGCCTGGAGCACCAGAAACAGTGTGGTGGCGCTGCCGCCGTAGTTGGTGAGAAAGTCCTGCAATGCCTCCTTGGACTGGAAGACGCCCTTACGCCACAGCCAGATCCCCAGGGCCACGCAGAGGACAAACAGCGCCATGGACGCTGCGTTCATCAGTTTTTTCAATCGGTTATGGTCCATGGGTACGGGCTCCTTTCCGGTGGGATGGGTTGCTTCTATTGTACCCCTCCCATCCTTAAAAGAAAAGTACCTGGAGGATTAAGTTTCCATTAACCCAGTCCGGAAAACAGGGGGGCCAGAATGACGGTCATGATACCGGCCACCACAATGGTTAAACCGCTCATGGCGCCTTCGATTTCGCCCAGCTCCAGGGCGTGGGCCGTACCGATGGCGTGGATGCTGTTGCCGATGGCCAGACCCTTGGCCACAGGATGGGTGACCTTGAGCAGCTTCAGCACCACATCTACAATGACCACGCCGAACAGGCCCGTAATCATGACGCCCAGGGAGATGATGCCCTCCAGGCCGCCCAGCTGGGTACCGACGCCCAGGGCGATGGCCGTGGTGACGGATTTGGGCTGTAAAGAGTGGTAAATCTCCGGTGTCAGATGGAGCAGCCGGGACATGACGGCGACGGTGACGGCACAGGCGACACATCCGGCGCCCACGCTGATGACAATGGCCTGCCAGTGGCGGCGCAGGAGCTGTAACTGCCGGTACAGGGGCACGGCCAGACAGACGGTGGACGGTGTCAGCAGCCAGGTCAGATGGGAAGCGCCCTTGGTGTAGGCGTCGTAGTCGATGTCCAGAAGCACGATGGTGGCGATGGTCAGAATGGAGGCAATCAGCAGGGGATTGACCAGGGGAGAGGGGAAGCGGCGGCGGAGCCAGGTGCCGAACCAGAAATAGATCACACTGAGCACCATACCGAAGTAGGCCGATTCCCAGAGAATTTCATTCATGCTTCCGGCCCTCCTTTCGCGTTACCAGGGCCTGGGCCACCACGCCGGTGATAATCATGACCACCAGGGTGCTGACGACGCAGACCAGAGCCACGGCCAACAGACTGTCGGCTACGCTGTCGAAGATGGGCAGTACGCTGACGGCGGGGGCGATGAACAGCATGGGCATGATCTGGATGAGAAAGTCTGCTGCCTTTTCGATGTGATGGAGTTTGACCACACCGGTAATCAGCAGCACCAGCAACAGCAGAAGGCCGTAGACGCTGCCGGGAATGGGCAGGGGGACGACCAGGCTCAGCAGTTCGCCCACAAAGGATACGGCGGCGATAATCAGAAATTGAAACATGTAAGTCATAGTTTGCGATACCTCCCGGGATAGTATACGGCGCAGGGCCGCCCGGTACAAGAGTAGAAGTCCGATTACACACTATGTATCGGTAGAAAACAGTGAAAAGTTTTACTCGATTTTTTTCAAAAAATCGTGAGGTCCAGGGGCAAAGCCCCGGTCGCCCGTCGCAACGGGCGAAATACCCACGCCGCGCACGGCGTGAAATACCCGCCCGCTGCAGCGGGCGAAATACCCCCATCGTCCCAAAGCGCCATCCGCAGATGGCGCAATCCCCGGCCAAAGGCCATGGTCCGCGCCGCTGCCCCTGCGGGGTGGACGGCGGGGGCCATCAACCATCACCGCACCGGGTGGCGTTTACCGGCGGGCAGGCATGGAGTCCGCTCCGTAGGGCGCGGCATCCCTGAGCGCCCGCACCGCACCCCATCCGGGGCCGTCAAGGATGCCGGCCCCTACGGTATGTATATTCCATGGTGCGTCCCGGCGGCGGGACACACAGGTCCCGCCCTACAGTCTATGTGGGCCGTCCGTACAGGGTGGAATTGCCTGCCACACGGCGAATGCGGGCACGCCGCAAGTGCTTTGCAGCGTGCCCGCACAGGGGGATTCAGTCCAGATTGACCGGGTTGCGGCTGTTGCGCAGCCGGGCCATGGCACGGGCCAGCATAATCTGGTTGGCCCGGAATTCCGCCTGGCTGTGGCTCTGGCGCAGCGCCTCCTGGGCGCGTTTCTTGGCGCGTTCTTCCTCCATGCGGTCGATCTCCTCGGGCCAGTCACAGGTCTGGGCAAACAGCACCACGCCCTTGTGGCTGACTTCCATGTAACCCTCGGAGTTGATGGCTTTTTTCCACTGACCGTCGGCCTTGATCTGCACCGTGCCGGGACGCAGCACCACAATCATGGGCGCGTGGCCCTTGAGAACGGTCCATTCGCCGTCGTCGGCGGTGAAGGTCAGCGCCTCCACGGGGCCGGAATAGAAGTGGCGTTCCGGCGTCAGAATGTCCAGAGAAAAGGTGTTATCCGCCATTGCGCTCCATCTCCTTCGCCTTTTCGATGGCTTCGTCGATGTCGCCCACCATGGAGAACGCCGACTCGGGCAGATGGTCCACTTCGCCGTCCACAATCATCTTAAAGCTGCGGATGGTGTCCTTCAGCGGTACAAAGCGGCCCGGCTTGCCGGTAAACTGCTCGGCCACGTTCATGGGCTGGGACAGGAACTGCTGAATCTTTCTGGCCCGGTAGACAATGCGCCGGTCCTCTTCGCTCAGCTCGTCCATGCCCAGAATGGCGATGATGTCTTTCAGCTCGTTGTACCGCTGCAAGCACTCCTGCACGCGGCGGGCCACCTCGTAATGCTCCTGACCAACAATGGCCGGGTCCAGAATCCGGGAGTTGGATTCCAAGGGGCTGACGGCGGGATAGATGCCCATTTCCGCAATGTGACGGGACAGAACGGTGGTGGCGTCCAGGTGGGAGAAAATCGTGGCGGGAGCCGGGTCCGTCAGGTCGTCGGCGGGGACGTAGATGGCCTGAACCGACGTGATGGAACCGTTCTTGGTGGAGGTGATGCGCTCCTCCAGCTGGCCCAATTCCTCGGCCAGCGTGGGCTGGTAGCCGACGGCGGAGGGCATACGGCCCAGCATGGCCGAAACCTCGTTACCGGCCTGGACATAACGGAAGATGTTGTCGATGAACAGCAGCACGTCCTGGTTCATCTGGTCGCGGAAATACTCGGCCATGGTCAGGCCGGTCATGGCCACGCGCATACGGGATCCGGGCGGCTCGTTCATCTGACCGAAGGCCAGGGCCGTCTTGGAGATGGCGCCGGAATCGCGCATATCGTGAATCAGGTCGTTGCCCTCACGGCTTCTCTCACCGACGCCGGTGAAGACGGAATAGCCGCCGTGCTGCTTGGCGATGTTGTAGATCAGCTCCATGATCAGGACGGTCTTGCCGACGCCGGCGCCGCCGAACAGGCCGATTTTACCGCCCTTGGCGTAGGGGGTCAGCAGGTCGATAACCTTGATGCCCGTCTCGAAGAACTCAATCTTGCTGCTCTGCTCCTCAAAGGTGGGCGCGGGACGGTAGATGCCCCAGCGCTCGCCCTCCAGGGCGGGGCCGTTGTCAATGGGATTGCCCAGCACGTCCACCACGCGGCCCAGGGTCTGCTCGCCCACCGGCACCTGAATGCATTTGTGGGTGTTGGTGACCTTCATGCCGCAGTGGAGGCCGTAGGTGGATTCCAGGGCCACGCAGCGGCACTCGCCGGGGCCCGTGTGCGAGGCCACCTCCAGATGGACGCCGCTTTCGGTGGTCAGCAGGTCGTGGAGCTCCCACTGGTCGGCCAGGGGATAGAGCACGGTCAAAACAGGACCGGAAATTTGAGAAATGATTGCCTCCTGGAGTTCCTGCTCCATGGGGTTCGCCTCCTTCTTGTTTGGTTGGTCGGCCCCCTCCAGGGCCAGGGATGCGCCGCTGATTTCGGTGATCTCCTGGGTGATTTGGGTCTGGCGGGCCATGTTCAGCTCCAGATGGAGCTTTTTCAGCAGTTCGTCGGCGTTGCGGGTGGCGCTCTGCATGGCGTTCATGCGGGAGTAGTGCTCCGACGCATAGGACTGCACCAGGGCGTCGAAAATACGCGAAATGACGAACTGCGGCACCAGCTGGTCAAATACCTCCTGGGGAGAGGGGTTGTAGATCACGTCGTCCAGATGGTCCAGGGCTTCCACATGCTGGAAGTCCGTCAGACGGATGGGCAGCAGCCGGGACTTCATGGGCTTGATCAGGGGGTTGCCGCCGTCGGAATACAGCGTGAAGAAGATGTAAATCTCGTCGGTCTGGTCCAGATCAAAGAACTCCATGACCGGCAGGGCCAGCTGGGTGGCGTTGTAGAGGGAGGGGTCCTGGGCCGCGCCCGGCACCTCGTATTCCGGCTCAATGCCACGCTTGCGGAAAAACTGGGTGGCGATCATACCGACGGTGACCACCAGGGCGCCGGGATCATCTTTGATCTCCTCATAGGCTTTGTTGAGGATGTTGTGGTTGTAGCTGCCCGCCATCTCCTTATCACCGGCCACCACAATATAGGTGTGGCGGTGGCCCCGGTGGCGCTGGAGATAGGGGTGCTCAATGGATTGAGACGACTCCAGAATGTCCTTCATGGTGGCCTGGAGCCGCTTGAAATACAGGTTGTTGTACGGAATATGAACCGCGAATTTCTGCATTCTGGCCGAGGAGACCATCTGCATGGCGCTGGTGATCTTCCGCGTCTGATCGACGGCGCCGATGTGGTGCCGGATCTCGCTGACACTGGCCATGGCTTACGCCTCCCAACGGGCGGCAAACTCGTCGATGGCCTGCCGCAGGCTCTGGGAGACGTCGTCCGGCAGCTTCTTGCTGCGGTCGATGGAGTCCATGAATTCTCCGTGGACCTCATGGAGCCAGGGCAGCAGCTCCGTGACAAAGGACTGCATTTTGGCCACGGGAATTTTCTCCAGACCGTCGCAGCGGAGACTCAGCAGCAGCGCCGTCTGATCCGACAGCTTGAGGATGCGCTCCTTGGGCTGCTTCAGCAGCTCCGTCATGCGGACGCCCCGGTCCAGCAGCTTCTTGGTGGCGGCGTCCACGTCGGCGCCAAACTGGGCAAACACGGCCATATCCCGGTACTGGGCCACCTCCAGACGGAGGCTGCCGGACACGGCCTTCATGGCCGGATGCTGGGCGGCGCGGCCCACACGGGACACGCTGAGGCCCACGTTGACGGCGGGCCGGACGCCGGAGTGGAACAGTTCGCTCTCGAGGAAAATCTGTCCGTCGGTGATGGAGATGACGTTGGTGGGGATGTAGGCGGAGATATCGCCGGCCATGGTCTCGATGATGGGCAGGGCAGTCATGGAACCGCCGCCCAGCTCGGGGCTCAGATGGGCCGCCCGCTCCAGCAGACGGGAGTGCAGATAGAACACGTCGCCGGGGTAGGCTTCACGGCCCGAGGGGCGGCGCAGCAGCAGGGACATGGTACGGTAGGCCGCGGCGTGCTTGGAGAGATCGTCGTAGACCACCAGAACGTCCTTGCCCTGGTGCATGAAGTATTCCGCCACGGCACAGGCGGCGTAGGGGGCCAGATACTGCATGGCGGCGCTGTCGGCGGCGGTGGACGCCACGACGACGCAGTGCTCCAGGGTGCCGCTCTCGGACAGGGTGGTTACCAGATTGGCCACGCTGGCGGCCTTCTGGCCGATGGCGCAGTAGACGCAGATGACGCCCGTATCCTTCTGGTTGACCATGGCCGACAGGGCGATGGAGGTTTTACCGGTCTGACGGTCACCGATGATCAATTCACGCTGGCCGCGGCCGATGGGGATCATGCTGTCCACGGCCAGGATGCCGGTCTCCATGGGGGTGTCCACGGGGGCGCGGTCCATGATGGCCGGGGCCGGGGACTCCACAGCCCGGGACTCCCGGGTGTGGAGGGGCTGGCCGTCCAGGGGACGGCCGATGGGGTCCACAATGCGGCCCAGCAGCTCCCTGCCCACGCCGATATCGGCCACGCGGCCGGTGCCCTGGACAGGGGAGCCGGGGCGGACGGATTCGTTGCGGGTCAGCAGGGCGGCGCCCACGCTGTTGAGTCCCAGGTCCAGGGCAATGCCGTAGACATCGTTTTCAAATTGCAGCAGCTCGCCGTACTCGGCACGGCCCAGACCTGCCACCCGGACAATGCCGTCGGCGCAGGACTCCACGGTGCCGTAGTCGTAGCTGATCATCTCCGGCTGATAGTCCCGGCGCTTTTCCTTGAGGAAGGTTCCTAATGTGCTGGTATCGAAATTGAGCATGGTTCCCTCCCGTTACGCCAGCTTCTGCTGCATGGCCGAAAGCTGGGTCACATAGCTGAAGTCGTATACCTTGCCGTCCACCAGGGCCGCAAAGCCGCCGATGAGGGAGGAGTCGATCTCGGTGGTCAGCTCCAGATGGCAGCCCAGGAGCCGCTCCAGACGGTCGATGATGGCGGACAGCTGTTCGACGTCGCAGGGAGCGGCCAGCTTCAGGATGCCCTTGCGGGAGCCCTCCTTGGGGGCGGACACCAGAATGTTGCGGCGGGCCTGCTCGTCAAAGCGCAGGACACGGCCGGCCATATCCACGGCCAGGTCGGCCAGTTCGCCCTTGACTTCGTCCATGGCACGCTGCTTCTCGAGAGCAGCCTCGCTGCGGGCCTTGGCCAGAATCTGGTCGGCCTCGGTCTTGGCCTCGTCGATGGTCTGCTGACCCACGGCCTGGGCCTTCTTGCGGCCGTCGGCAATCATCTGCTCACAGGTGGCCTGGACGTCCACCAGACGGGCGTCATAATCGGCCTTGACCTTTTCGGCCTCGGTTTGCAGCCGCCGGGCCTCGGCCATTTCCTTTTGGACCCGCTCGGTGCGGGCGGCCATAAAGGCCATTACCGGCTTCCAGATCAAAACGCGGAGCAGGCCGTAAATAATCAAAATATTGACCAGATGGATGGCAATATCAATGGGATGAATGTCCAAATGTTACCTCTCCTTTGCTGTAGAATGACGGGCGATGCCGCCGGATCACATGGTGAACTTGATGATCAGAGCGGTGACAAAGCCGTAGATGGCGCAGGACTCGGTCAGGGCCAGGCCCAGCAGCAGGGTGGAGCTGATCTTGCCGGAGGCCTCAGGCTGACGGGCGGTGGCGTCGGCGGCCTTGCCGGTGGCGATGCCCATGCCGAGGCCAGCCAGGGCGCAGGGCAGCAGAGCCAGTGCAACAGCGATAGCAATCAATCCGGTTTCCATGATAAAATTCCTCCAAAAATTATATAGTTTTCATTGAATGGGTAAATAGAGTTATTCGACGGCTTCGCCGATGAAGGTCAGCGTCAGCGTCAGGAAGATATACGTCTGAATCAGGGGGTGGAAGACGTTAAAGTAGAGGCCCAGAACACTGGGGAAGCCGATGGCGGCGTTGCCCAGGGCCATGTACAGCAGTTCCATGACGATCATGCCGCCCAGCATGTTGCCGAAGAGACGGCAGGCCAGGGACACGGGCACTGCCAGATCGGAGACGATCTTGATGGGGAAGACCACCGGCGTGGGCTTGGCCATGGACTTGATGCGGCCCACCAGACCTTTTTTCTTCAGGCCGAAGTAATTGATCATCACAAAGGTGATGATGGCCATGGCAAAGGTCAAGGTGATGTCGGCGGTGGGGGCGCGGACGCCCAGCAGCTCCACCATGGCGGAGCACACCATATAGATGGCCAGGGCGAAGAGATAGGAGGGCAGATGGTCGCCCAGATCTCCCACACTGGTTTTGGTGAATTTGCAGACGGCCTCCACACAGATCTCCAAAACATTCTGGATGCCCTTGGGCTGATCGGTCATGCGGGGGATGACAAGAATCCGCACCAGCAACGCCAGCACCAGCACCACAGCCATGATGACCCAGGTGGTGATGACGGTCTCACTGAGGGAGTAGCCGCCCACATCGTACCGGGTGGCCCAGATGCTGACCTCGAATTCCTCCGACGGCACGGAGCCGAAGACCAACTGTAAAATCCGTTCCACCAGCAGCCAGCCGCCGGCGATGGTCAGTACCGTGGCCCACAGCTTTTTTCGCTTCATGCGGCCCAGGGCGGCGGCGTCCTGTTCCAGCTGGGACTTCCTTCGGGACCAGTCGGCCAGTACAGCGCGGCGCCAGAACCATCCGACCAGGGCCAGCACGAGACCCAGAGCCAGAAAGCCGTAGGTTACAATGGGTTCCTGCAACGTTCTCAATCCTCCTTTCGATTGGTCTCTCTCAACCGATACCGCACGAAGTAGACCACGGCGCCGATGATTAGAACGGTGGAGATGGTTACTGCGCAGGGCAGCAGCTGGGAGGCTTGCAGCAAGGCGCACAGACCCAATCCGAAAAATGGACAAAAAAATTGCACCGCAAAGGGCCAGATTTTCAGCCGTTGGGTGCTCAGGGACCTTACGGCATAGATCAGCAGAACCAGCTGTACCAAGCCAAAGGCCATACCTAATATAACACCAATCACGGGCCTCATGCTCCTCTCCACTGCGGCGCCTGAATATTCGGTGTGCCTGTCGTGTTGTTCACGTCTTTACTACAGTTTCTAGTTATACCACTTTCTCCGAAAGCGGTCAATGGGGGACAAAAAAATCAAACGAAATCTTCACGAACTGCACAAAAGTAAACGGGCCGCAAACCGTTTTACGTAGTAAATTTTGACCCAAACCGATTCCTGCCCGGCCAGTCGGTGTGCGCCAAAAAGCACCAGATGGGCCAATGCTTTCCACCCCTGTAGGGCGGGACCTGGCCAACGCCGCCGGGGTGTACCACCGAACATCCAAATCGTAGGGGCCGGCATCCTTGACGGCCCCGGATGGGGTGCGGTGGGGGCGCGTCAGGGATGCCGCGCCCTACGAACATGGACGGACTGCCGATATGGACTGTAGGGCGGGACCTATGTGTCCCGCCGCTGGCAGGCACGTTCCATTTTCTGCGGGCCGATACGTTCCACCCTGTAGGGCGGGGGCTTGCCCCCGCCGCGTAACATGGTACGCATTCCCGGATTCCGTATTGGTCCGCCGGGGCGCATTCGCCCCGGTGCGGGGGTGGATGGGACCCGGTACGGCGTTGGTTGATGGTCCACGCCGTCCACCCCGCAGGGGCGGCGGCGCGGACCATGGCCTTTGGCCGGGGATTGCGCCATCTGCGGATGGCGCTTTGGGACGCTGGGGGATTTCGCCCGCTGCGGCGGGCGACCAGAGGCTCTGCCTCTGGACTCCGCGATTTGGGCAACGCGCTGCCGGTTGGCAAGAGGCGTCGGCGAGGAATTTTGTGTCAGAGCAAGGCGCAGCTTTGCAGCCATACTGGATGTATGGCAAGAAGCTGGGCCGCAGCTATGGCGCAAAAGGCCCGGCGACACCCGCAGACATACCGGTGGCAAGTTGCCCCACAGAAAAAAATCGAGTAAAACTTTTAATTTTTACAAAAATCGGGTCCAGGGGTCCATGGACGGCGGCGGCGCCGTTACGGTCATGGGTGCGCCCGTGACCGGGTGGAAAAACGAAACGCTATGGGACCAGAGACACATGGGAAATTCGTCCGGCTCCGACCAATATTTCCGGTCCCCGGCCAACGGCATCCCCCGCCCGGAAAATTGTGCCCGAATCTGATGGGTTCGGCCCGTCCGCAGGCGGATTTCCACCAGACTGAGACCGTCTGCGGTTCCCTTGGTCTCATAGTCCAGTATGGCCTCCTGAACGCCCTTTTCCAGGTGGTGGACGATATACGTTTTCCGTTCCTGCTTATTCCGCAGCAGCAGGTCCGTCAACGTTCCGGCAGGCTCCGGCGGCACGCCGTGAATCACGGCCAGATACGTTTTATCGAACCGACGGTCCCGGATTTGGGCCGACAGGGCCGAAGCAACCTCCGCCGAACGGGCCAGGACCATTACGCCGCTGACCACCCGGTCCAGCCGGTGGACCGTCCGGATACAGTCGGTGTGCAGCGCCGCCCGCACCAGCTCCGGCATCCCGCCCGGCTCGTCGGTGGACAGGACCCCGGCGGGCTTGACGGCCACGCACAGATGGTCGTCCACATACAAAAACTCCACGCTCATACCTCCCTGGGGCGGTCATCCAGAATGCACAGCCGCCCCTGCCAGGGGCCGGGGGTCCGCTGCAACGTCTCCAGAATGGACGGGTCCCAGCTGTAGTGGATGGGAACCAGACAGGGACAGTCGTTGTGGGCGGCGAAATACTCGATGCCCCGGAGACCGTCGGCCTCCTGCCGCGGGTCCACAGGCAAAAAGGCCACGTCCAGATGGACGCCCGCCAGCCGTTCCATCTCCCATTTGTAGGCCGTTTCCATGGCCCGGTTGTCCCGGTCCGGTTCACCGGACCAGTGCCACCAGTGGAGATCGCCGCTGTGATAGATGGTATGGCCGTCACAGGTCACCACAAAGGCCACCCCCTGGTCCGTGGACCGGAGGGTGGAGACGGTGAGGCCCGGCAGCTCCAGCGTCTGGCGGGGGCCAATCCGATGGCAGCCGTCCACTGGCGGAATGTCATCGGACAGGACATAGGTGATGTCCGGGTACGCGTCTTTCCAGGTAAAAATGGCCCGGTTGAAGTGGTCGTAATGGCTGTGGGACGCAAAGACCGTCACCGGCTTGCCCAGCCGCTGCAACAGGGCCGGGACGCCGCCGGGCAGCGTGTCCTGGTAATAGTCGAAGATCAGCAGGTGGTGCTCCGTCTCCACGGCCACGCCGCTGTGATAGAGATAGTACAGCTTCATGGGCGTCACTTGGCCGGGACAATCTCAATCCAGTAGCCGTCGGGGTCCTGGACGAAATAAATGCCCATGGCGGGGTTCTCATAGCAGATGATGCCCATTTTTTCGTGACGGGCGTGGACGGCGTCGTAATCGTCCACCCGCAGGGCCAGATGGTATTCCAGCTCGCCCAGATTGTAGGGCTCGGTCCGGTCCCGCAGCCAGGTCAGCTCCAGCTGAAAGCCCGTTTCACCGTCGCCCAGGTACACCAGTTTAAAGGAACCGTCGTCGGCGTTCTTTTCCCGAACGGGATGAAAGTCAAAGGCGTCGGCGTAGAACCGGAGGCTCCGCTCCAGGTCCAGAACGTTGAAATTGAAGTGGTCAAAGCGCATGGCCATAAAATATAACTCTCCTTTGTTCCATATATGGGATATCACCAGTGTACCACAGGCCGCGGCGGCCATCAATGGGCCGCTGTCAAAAACCTTGCTGTTGGGTGTGATTTTAAAAAACCACATAAAACCACACCAAAAAACGGGAAATCTTTTCGCGGTTTTGCTTGCATTTTTGTGGGATTGTGTTATAATCCTGTAAGATAGAACCTGTTCGGTCTGCACAGTGCGGAACAGTAAAGGAGAAGAACAACATGATCGTCACGAAAAAAAAGCCCATCGAAGAATTGATGGCCATGCTCGGTGATGCCAAAAAGATCGCCATCATCGGCTGCGGCAGCTGCGCCACGGCCTGCGCCACCGGCGGCGAAAAGGAAGTGGCCGAGCTGAAAAAGTATCTGGAGAGCCAGGGCCGCACAGTGGTGGCCACGGCCATGTCCGACTACTGCTGCATGAATCTGACCACCAAGGGCAAGGTCAAGGGCTTCGACGCCGCCGGCGCCGAGGCGGTGGTATGTATGGCCTGCGGCGACGGCACCCAGGTGGTGGCCGCCAACGTCAAGGCTCCTACATACCCGGCCAATAACACCATGTTCCTGGGCGAAGCCGTCAAGTTCGGCCTGTTCGAGGAAGCATGTCATCTGTGCGGCAACTGCGTTCTGGGCGAGACCGGCGGCATCTGCCCCATTACCCGCTGTGCCAAATCCCTGGTCAACGGCCCCTGCGGCGGTTCCAAGAACGGCAAGTGCGAGGTCAATCCCGAGAACGACTGCGCCTGGATTGCCATCTATAAGCGTCTGGAGCAGCAGGGCCGTCTGGATAATCTGTCCAAGACCCGCGCCGACAAGGGCTATGAGGATGTAGCCTATCCGAGAACCATCAACATCAGGGGGTAAGGGAACATGAGTCTTCTGGAAAAAGCACTGGAGAGCGGCAAGTTCGGCGTCACCGCCGAGATGGCGCCGCCCAAGGGATATGATTTCACCAAACAGCTGGAGGACGCCCAACTGTTGAGCGGCAAGGTCCACGGCGTCAACGTCACCGATATGCAGTCCGCCAGCCTCAAGGCGTCCTCTCTGGGCCTGTGCATCAAGCTGAAGCAGGCCGGTGTGGAGCCGATTTTGCAGGTCACCGGCCGCGACCGCAGCCGTATGGCCATCATGGCCGACATGCTGTCCGCCGCCGCCTTTGGCATCGATACCATGCTGGCCCTCACCGGCGACCACCCGGTTGTCGGCGACTGCAAGCAGTCCAAGCCCGTCTATGACCTGGATTCCGTGGGCATCCTCAACATGCTGTCCACCATGGAAGTCACCGACCGCGACTGCGGCGGCAATGAGCTGGACGGCGGTGCGCCCCGGTTCTATAAGGGCGCCGCTGTGACCCCCGTCTATGAGCCCATCCAGCTGCAGATCAACAAGCTGCGACAGAAGGTGGACGCCGGCGCCAAGTACATCCAGACCCAGGGCATTTTTGATATGGAGAGCCTCAAGCGCTTCCTGGACCTGGTGGACAAGGCCAATATCAAGTGCCACATCATGGCCGGTATCATCCCCCTGAAGGCCGCCGGTATGGCCAAGTATATGAATGCCAACGTCCCCGGCATCGCCGTGCCCCAGGATATGATTGACCGCCTGGAAGCTGCCGCCGCCGAGGGCAAGGAAAAGGGCGTCAAGGGTCTGCCCATGCAGTTGGGCATTGAGATGGCCGCCGAGTTCATCGCCAAGATTCACGACGAGAAGATTTGTGACGGTGTCCATATTATGGCCATCGGCGCTGAAAAGAATGTACCCACCATTCTGGAAAAGGCCGGTATTACCATCGAGTAAGCCGCAATGCCATAGAAAAAACAAACAGACACGCCGCCAGACGATGGTAGCGTGTCCGTTTTTTGTCCACTGGGTGGGACGGTATTTGCCCCGGACGCGTCAAGGATGCCGCGTCCTACGAAACAGTTACGGATTTATCCCCATGCGCTACCCGACGTCATCCGGTACGGCACGGCGGCACACACAGGTGCCGCCCTACGAACCTGGACGGACTGCCGGTATGGGACGTAGGGCGGGATCTGCGTGTCCCGCCGCTGGCAGGCACGTTCCAGTTTCTGCGAGCCGATTGGTTCCACCGCGTAGGGCGGGGGCTTGCCTCCGCCGCCGTGCCGCACGGTTGACCAACACCGGCGTAGGGGCCGGCATCCCTGACGGCCCCGGATGGGGTGCGGTTTGGGCGCGTCAGGGATGCCGCGCCCTACGTTGGGGTGTGCAAAAAGGCCGCCGTCCGCCACCCGCGTAGGGGTGGGGACGGCGGCCTTACGGCTGACGCCGTAGGGATTGCGCCATCTGCGGATGGCGCTTTGAACGACAGGGGATTTCGCCCGCTGCGGCGGGCGGGAGTTTCGCGCCGTGCGCGGCGCGGGTATTTCGCTGGCTGCGGCCAGCGACCAAAGGCTCTGCCTTTGGAAACCGCGATTTTTTGAAAAAAATCGAGTAAAACTTTTATCTTTGGGTGCGGTGGTGGTGGGAAATACTCAGATCATATCGGTCAAGACCTTGACCGCCAACAGCACCAAGGCAACGATGACCACGGGCCGCACGATTTTCGCGCCGTTGCGAATGGTCAGTCCCGCGCCCACATAGTGCCCGGCAAAGGAAGCCACCGAAGCAATCAAACCAACCGCCCAATACACCTCACCGTACAGCACGGCGGTAATCAGGGAGCCGATGCCCGAGGCCAGGTTGACCACCTTCACATTGCCCGACGCCGTCCGCACGTCCATCTGACCCAGACCCGTGAAGATCAGCAGCAGGAACGTGCCGGTACCGGGACCGTAAAAGCCGTCATAGGCGCCGATGATCAGAGACGCGCTCAGGACAATGGCCAGCTGACGGCGGCGGTCGATGTCGCCGGGGACCTCCCGGAAGCTCCGCTGCCGCAGTACCACAATGGCCACCACCGGCAGCACCACCAGCAGCAGAGATTGCAGATACCGCTCTGGAATCAGCAGCTGTAACCGGGTGCCGCCCATGCTGCCCAGCAGTGCCATGACGATGGAGGGGACGGCCAGCTTCCAGTCTATGTATCCGTTGCGGATGTACCGGCCCACCGAGGCCAGAGAACCGAGGGAGGCGGAGATTTTATTGGTGCCCAAAGCCGCGTGCATGGGCAGCCCCGCCAGCAGATAGGTGGGCACAGAGATGATGCCGCCGCCCCCGGCGATGGCATCCAGAAAGGACGCCAGAAAGACGCCGCCGCAGGCGATGAGCACCATGGAAAGCGTCAGTTCCATCTTACAGCGGTTCCACGCCGGGCAGACTGTTGAGGACCTGGGCCACGCCGTCGTTGTCGTTGGTGTCCGTCAGCCGGTCGGCCAGCGCCTTGGCCTCGTCGCTGCCGTTGGCCATGACCACCGCCGTACCGGCATAGCGCAGCATGCCCAGATCGTTGCCGCTGTCACCGATGGTCATCACCTGTTCCCGGCTCAGGCCCAGATGTTCCGCCAAACGGGCCACGCCCACGCCCTTGTGAATGCCGTGGGCTGTCACATCCAGGTCCACCGGGTCGGAGGTACACAGGTCCACACCCTCCAGATCGCCCAGCCGGACCTGGGCCGCGTCCCGGGCCTCGCCGGTGGGGAAGTAAAGGTGCAGCTTTGTCACCGGCTCCTGCAACGTTTCCAGCCAGTGGTCATAATCGTCGATGCCCCGCCGCGTCTCGTGGAGGGTGTGGTTGCCGCAGGCGTCCTCAAACCGGGGCACTTCCGCCAGACGGTCCGTGGGAATGTAGATCTCACCGCCGCAGTTGACTTCAAACAGCATATCCTCCCGGCGCAGCCGCCGCCATGCTTCCTGTATCAACGGCAGGGGAACGGGGGAAAAATGAAGATAGGTGTTGGTCCGCAGGTCCAGCACAAAGGCGCCGGTGTTGCCCACCAGATAGTGGACCTGGGGCAGCTGGGCCAGCAGATGGCGGGTTTCGGACAGGGTGCGGCCCGAGGCCACCACAACCTCCAGTCCACGGTCCGCGGCGGCGGCCACCGCTGCGATGGTGGCGGGAGACAGGGTGCGGTCGGTGCGCAGCAGCGTACCGTCCAGATCGACGGCAATCAATCGAGTTTCCATGGTGTGCTCCTTCTTCAATACTGGAAAATGGCGGCAATCCTCCTGCCGCAATCGGAGCTATTTTACCATTCACTGTGTCAAAAGACAAGAAAGAAGTACAGAGTATTTACAATTTATTCTTTTATTATAGCATTCGTTGTGTTATAATCCTTTGATGAAAATTTTTTTATAATGCGATTTCATGCCGTTTCGGCATTTGATAACGAAAGGTGAAACAGCAATGGGTTTTTTGGACAAGATTTTCGGTTCCCACTCCGAGCGGGAGCTCAAGCGGCTTGAGAAGACCGTCAAGGCGGTCATGGACCTGGAGGAAGAATACCGGCAGCTGACCGACGAGCAGCTGAAGCATAAGACCGTGGAGTTCCGGGAGCGGCTGGACAAGGGCGAGACGTTGGACGACCTGCTGCCCGAGGCCTTCGCCACGGTCCGGGAGGCTTCGGACCGCGTGCTGGGTATGCGTCCCTACCGGGTTCAGGTCATCGGCGGCATCGTGCTGCATCAGGGCCGCATTGCCGAAATGCGCACCGGTGAAGGTAAAACCCTGGTGGCCATTCTGCCCTCCTACCTCAACGCCCTGACGGGCAAAGGCGTCCATGTGGTCACCGTCAACGACTATCTGGCCCGCCGTGACTCCGAGTGGATGGGCAAGGTCCATCGCTTCCTGGGTCTGAAAGTGGGCCTCATCGTCCACGGTCTCAACAGCGACCAGCGCCGCGAGGCCTACAACGCCGATATCACCTACTGCACCAACAACGAACTGGGCTTCGACTACCTCCGCGACAACATGGCCATCTACAAGCAGGAGCAGGTCCAGCGGGAGCACAACTTCGTCATCGTCGACGAGGTGGACTCCATCCTTATCGACGAGGCCCGTACCCCCCTGATTATTTCCGGCAAGGGCGACGACTCCTCCAAGCTCTATGAGATGACCGACTTCCTGGTCAGCCGCATGAAGAAGCAGGTCTTTGCCAAGACCGACAGCAAGGAAGCCATGGACGATCTGGACTGCGACTACATCGTGGACGAGAAGGAGCGTACCGTGTCCCTGACGGCCAAGGGCATCAAGAAGGTGGAGGAGTTCTTCCAGATTGAGAACCTGTCCGACATCGAGAACACCACCATTTCCCACCACGTCAACCAGGCCATGAAGGCCCGGGGTCTCATGAAGCGGGACATTGACTATGTGGTCAAGGACAATGAGGTCATCATTGTCGACGAGTTCACCGGCCGTCTCATGTACGGCCGCCGCTACAACGAGGGTCTCCATCAGGCCATCGAAGCCAAGGAAGGCGTCAAGGTCGCCGGAGAGAGCAAGACCCTGGCCACCATCACCTTCCAGAACTTCTTCCGTCTCTACGCCAAGCTGTCCGGTATGACCGGTACAGCCACCACTGAGGCCGAGGAGTTCGGCACCATCTACAACCTGGATATTGTGGAGATTCCCACCAATCTGCCCGTGGCCCGTATCGACAACCCCGACGCCGTCTACAAGACCGAGGCCGGCAAGTTCCGGGCCGTCATCAATCAGGTCAAGACCTGCCACGAAAAGGGTCAGCCGGTTTTGGTGGGCACTGTGTCCATCGAAAAGTCCGAGCTGCTGTCCCATCTGCTCAAGCGGGAGGGCATTCCCCATACGGTGCTGAACGCCAAGCACCACGAGAAGGAAGCCGAAATCGTGGCCCAGGCCGGTAAGCTGGGCGCCGTTACCATCGCCACCAACATGGCCGGTCGTGGTACCGATATCATGCTGGGCGGTAACGCCGAGTATCTGGCCAAGAGCGAGCTGCGCAAGAGCGGCATGAGCGAGGAGCTGCTGGCCGAGGCCAACGCCTTCTCCGAGACCGATGACGAGGAAATCCTGGCCGCCCGCGCCGCCTACAATGAGGCTGTGGCCCGTCACAAGGAGCAGATTGCCGCCGAGTCCGAAAAGGTCCGCGCCGCCGGTGGTCTGTTCATCATCGGCACCGAGCGCCACGAGTCCCGCCGGATTGATAACCAGCTCCGCGGCCGTGCCGGCCGTCAGGGCGACCCCGGCGAGACCCGGTTCTATCTGTCCCTGGAGGACGATATCATGCGTCTCTTTGGCGGCGACCGTATGGACCGCCTCAAGGGCATGATGGATAAGCTGGGCATTGACGATGATACGCCCATTGACGCCAAGATTCTCTCCGGCGCCATTGAAAACGCCCAGAAGACCGTGGAAAGCCGCAACTTCCAGGTCCGTAAGAACGTGCTGCAATACGACGATGTCATGAACACCCAGAGAAAGGTCATCTACGAGCAGCGCGAGCAGGTGCTGGACGGTACCGATTTGCAGAAGACCATCCAGGGCATGCTGGACTATGTGGTCAACACCCAGGTCAACGACGCCTTCGGCGGCAATGCCCATCTGGAGAGCGCGGAGCAGTTCGAGTCGCTGCTGCGCCACTTTGAAAACATCTACTTCCTCAAGGGCGCCTATGCTCCGGAGAATCCCACGGCTCTGGATGCCGACACCATGGCATCGGAGATTCTGGCCCTGTGTACCAAGACCTACGAGGAAAAGGAAGCGGCCTATACCTCCAAGGTCATGCGCGAACTGGAGCGGGTTATCATGCTCCGCGTGGTGGACGAATACTGGATGGATCACATCGACGCCATGACCGATCTGCGCCAGGGCATCGTCCTGCGGGCCTACGGCCAGCAGGACCCCGTGGTGGAGTACAAGCGCGAGGGCTACGAGATGTTCGAGGGCATGATCAACGCCATCAAGGAGGAGACCATTCGCCGTCTGTTCCTGGTGCGCATCCAGCCCCAGCAGGAAATCCGCCGCGAAAAGGTGGCTACGGTCACCTACGAGGGCGGCGCCGACGAAAATGTGGTCCAGCAGCCCACATCCAAAAAGGCCAAGGTGGGCCGCAACGATCCCTGCCCCTGCGGCAGCGGCAAGAAGTATAAGAACTGCTGCCTGGACAAGGATCTGAACGGATGAGGTATGAACCGATCACGGTGGGGGGCTTCGTGTCCCCCCATCGTTTTACAGACCGCTTCGGCGGCGTCAGCACCGGCCATCTTTCCAGCCTGAACCTGGGATTCAGCCGGGGTGACGACCGGGAGAATGTCCTGGAGAACCACCGCCGGTTGGCCAAGGCCGTGGGCTATGACGTAGAAAAACTGGTCTGCACCCACCAAATCCACACGGACACGGTCCGGGTGGTGACGGAGGCCGATTGGGGCCAGGGCGTCTTTCACAGCCCCGCGCCGGAGTGTGACGGTCTGGTGACCGACGTCCCCGGCACGGCGGTCATGGCCTTTGGGGCCGACTGCACCGTGACGCTGCTGGAGGACCCGGTCACCGGCGCCGTGGGCGCGGTCCATGCCGGATGGCGCGGCACGGCTTTGGGTATTGTGGCCAAGGCCGTGGACACCATGGTGTCCGCCTTCGGCAGCCGTCGGGAGGACATTCGGGCCTGTATCGGCCCGTGCATCCAGCGCTGCTGCTTCGAGACCCGGTCCGATGTGCCGGAGGCCATGCTGAACGCTCTGGGCGACGACGCCCGGATCGCCATTGAGGACCACGGCGACGGCACCTACCATGTGGATTTGGTGGACTTGAATACCATTTGGCTGAAACGGGCCGGAATCGTGGAGCCCTGGGCGCTGCCCTATTGCACGGCCTGCGACACGGAGCGGTTCTGGTCCCATCGAAAGGTGGGCGACCGCCGGGGCGTCCAGGCGGGCGTCATTGTGTGTACCGGAGGGAAGATGCCATGAGCCGCAAGCTGCGACTGGGAGCGCTGCTGCTGACGTTCTGCCTGCTGGTGGGCTGCGGCCTTCCGGTGGCGGAGGAAGCGGAGGAACCGGCGGCGGAAACCGTGGTGGAAGAGACGAAGCCCGAGGAGAAAACCCCCTTCGGTCTGGCCTGGGAGCCGGACGAAACGCTGAACCCCTACGACTGCATGGTGCTGAGCAACCGGACGGTGTTGTCCCTGCTCTACGAACCGCTGTTTACAGTCAATGCCGATTTTACAGCCACGCCGTATCTGTGCGAAAGTCTCACCAGCTCCGGCGACGGCCGCACCCATACGCTGACGCTGCGCCAGGGCGTGACCTTTTCCAACGGGACAGCCCTGACGGCGGCCGATGCGGCGGCGTCTATCCGGGCGGCCCAGAACAGCGATTATTACGGCAGCCGTCTCCAGGATATCCTGTCGGTGCAGGCCACCGGGGATTTGCAGCTGACCATCACCACCGGGTCGGCCTGCGGCTCTCTGTCGTCGCTGCTCAATGTGTATGTGGTCCAGGCGGCCACCACGGGGGATACCATTCCCGTGGGAACCGGACCCTACCGCTGTGACGGGACCCAGCTGCTGCAAGCCGACTGGTGGCGGGAGACGAAACCGCCGGTTTCTGAGGAGACCATCAGACTGGTGTCCGTGGACTCCGCTGCCGATATTCGGGACTCCTTTGAGCGGGGAGACATCACGCTGGTCTGTGCCGACCCCAACGCAGGCGCCCAGCTGACGTATCACACGGACTACGAACTTTGGAACAACAACACCACCGTCTTGCAATATGTGGGCTTCAACCTCAGCAGCCCCGTCTTTGCCTATACGCCGGTGCGGACGGCGGTGACCCATGCCCTGGACCGGGATGCCATCATCTCCAATACGGCCCTGGGCTTTGCCACGGCGGCAACGCTTCCGGCCTCGTCCCGGTGGGACGGGTACGACCAGAAGTTGGCCGCCAAGTACGATTATGACGAAGCGGCGTTCGAGAAAATTCTCGAGTCGTCGGAGATCCGGGACTATGACGAGGACGGCGTTTTGGAGCTCTATACCGGCAGCGGTACCCAGTCTTTGAAAGGGACGATGCTGGTGTGCAATACGTCGGAGCAGCGGGTGGCGGCGGCCCAGATGGTGGCCGATACCCTCAACAGCCGGGGGTTTGATCTGACCATCAAATCCCTGGACTACGATGAATACGTCTACGCCCTGCGGACCGGCAGCTATGACCTCTACTACGGGGAGGTGCGGCTGCGGCCGGACTTTGATCTCAGCGGCTTTTTCGACGCGTCGGGCAGTCTCAGCTATGGCGGTATGGCCGACGGAACATTGGCAACCCTCTGCGACCGGGCCGTGGAGAACATCGGCAACGTCTATGAGCTCCATTCGGAAATCATGTCCCGTGGAATGCTCTGTCCCATCCTCTGCAAGACGTATGCTATCTATTCGGGACGCGGCCGCGTCACCAATTTGAATCCCTGCCTGGATGGCGTCTTTACGTTGCCTTATGGAGAATAATTCGGCAGTCGGGGCTTTTGAAAAACGTATAAAAACTGCGTGGGGGAGATTCGGTATCTCCTGCACGCAGTTTTTTTATGGTCGGCAGAGTGTCACAAAATCGCTCTGATGGAGAGAAAGCAAAAACCATGCGGCGGGGGTAGCCTTGCTTCTCGTCTACGCTCAATCGTCCGCCAGTGGGCGACGAAAAAACCAATTCCACACGCCGAGCTGGGAATTTTATAAAAAGGGTGTTGCACGCTGCAACGCCATTTTTATGCGAAGTACGGCAAAAACGCGTTCCCCACAAGCTGACGTGTGCGTTATAACTGGAATTGTGACACACACGTTTTTTGTCGTTTTGTCCATGACTGAACGACGGCCGCAGGCCCGGCGGAATGGCCGGAAAACTATAAAGACGTATAAAATATTCATACATGGAGATGATTTACAATATAGTCAAACAAAGTAAATTTGTTGTTGATTTTTGTGGAAAAATGTTGTAAAATGGATCAGCTTGATGTTTATTTGAATGCTGAATAAATTTTGAATAAGAAAACATTTTCTTCGATTTTGTATATTTTTCATCAAATAAATGTTTTTTTATTATAGCTTCGAATATCTTATCTCAGCAAAAAATGGAACAAGGAGGAATCATGGTAACTATGGGGTCTGAGAGAGGCGCACAGAGGAGAAATTACCGGTTGGGTGTCAGCGGGAAAATGATACTCAACGTTGCGGTGCCGACGACGGTCATTCTTCTTTTGCTGGCAGTGATTGTGACGGTGTCGGTGATCAATACGGTGTGGGGACTGAAAAACAAAGATATTGAAAACCAGATGGAGGCTGTGTCCAATCAGGTGACGCAGTATTTTGAACCGTACTTTGTCAGTGGGGAATTTGTCGCCGACCGGACTTCCGTCAAGGAGATTTTCGCGGAGATGGAGCGGAGTCCGGCTACATACCAGTTTGAGAAATCGGACTTGTTCCAGTCGGTCATGCGCGATCTGCAATACGCCGACACGGTGGGAGGAGAAGCGGTGCAGAGCGTGTGGATTGCCGGTGTGAACAACAGTCAGGCCATCCAGTCTGACGGATTTATTACAGATGAGTCCTTTGATATCACGCAGAGAGTTTGGTATCAGCTGTTGGAGCAGAATCCCGGTGTCAGCATTCTGACGCCGGCCTATCAGGATGCGTCCACGGGCAATCTGGTGGTCACCGCCGCCATGCCCTATACCGACGCGTCCGGAACTATGGTGGGTGTCATCGGTTTTGACCTTTCCCTGGATAATCTGATGGAATTTTTCAGCCAGATCACCATTGGCGAGCAGGGCTATATCACGGTTTACGATTCGGATCAGAATATCATCTACCATCCCAACAGCTCCATGCTTATGAGCAATCTGCGGGATGTCCAGTATTCCGATAACATGCGGAACCTGCTGGAGAATCAGGAAAGCAGCAAGGTCGTCCATTATCAGCGGGATGCGACCAACTTCTACGGCGGTACCCGGTTCATTGAACTGTATCACTGGACGGTGCTGGCCTGTATGCCGGGCAGCGAATATATGCAGGAGACCACCTCCATTTTCCTGATCCTGGTGGTAGGCTTTGTGCTCTGTATCGTCATTACGGCGCTGATCTGCCTGTTCCGGACCAAGGCCCTGGTCAAACCCCTGCAAACCATTGGCCGTGTCGCGGCAAACGTGGAGAAGGGCAATCTGGATACGGAGATTCGCCGGAGCACCAACGATGAAATCGGTGATCTGGAAGATACCTTTGCGGCCATGCAGACCAATCTGAAAAACATCATCGCGGATATTGCCACGGTGCTGAAGGGCATTTCCAACAAGGATTTGACGGTGAAGACAAGAGCCGAATACCATGGCGATTTTGTGTCCATCCGCGATTCCCTGCAAGGGATTACCGTGGCCATGAACGATACCATGTCCCAGGTGCGGGAGGCCGCCGCCCAGGTGGACGCCGGTTCCACCCAGGTGTCCAACGGCGCCCAGGCGTTGGCCCAGGGCACCACAGAGCAGGCCAGCTCCGTGGAGGAGCTTTCCGCCACGGCCCAGGAGATCTCCGACAAGATCAACAATACGGCGGACCGGGCCGATCTGGCTAAAAAACAGACCTTGGCCGCCAAGGACAGTCTGGACAGAAGCAGCTCCAAGATGCAGGAGTTGGTCAAGGCCATGAATCAGATCCAGAGCACCTCCGGACAGATACAGGGCATCATCAAAACCATCGACGACATCGCGTTCCAGACCAACATTCTGGCGCTGAACGCGGCGGTGGAAGCCGCCCGGGCCGGTACGGCGGGCAAAGGCTTTGCTGTTGTGGCCGATGAAGTGCGCAGCCTGGCCGGAAAGTCCGCCGAAGCATCCCAGTCCACCCAGGAGTTGATCCGGGCTTCCATTGAAGCGGTGGAAAAGGGCAATGTATTGGTGGAGGATACCGCCAAGGACATGGAGGAGACGGCGGCCAACGCCAGTCTGGTTATGGAGTCCATTGTGGAGATTGCCCAGGACGCCATCCAGGAGGCGGACGCTGTCAAGAATATCACCAAGGGCCTGGAGCAGATTTCCAGCGTGGTGCAGACCAACGCCGCCACGGCGGAGGAAAGCGCCGCATCCAGCGAGGAACTCTCCGGTCAGGCCAGCATTCTCGAAAGTCTCATGACGCAATTCAAACTGGCTCGGGAGCTGTACGAGCCCAGCCAACCGGCAGTGGCGTCGGAACCTGCGGCTGTGCCGTCCTCCATGTACTACGATAAGTATTGAGAAGTTGATACAACCGGCCGCCGGTACGGACCGAAAACCATGGGACCGGTACCAATTTCATACGGTGTGCAAAGAAGGCCGCCGTCCGCCACCCGTAAGGGGTGGGGACGGCGGCCTTGCGGCGTTGCCGCGGGAATTGCGCCATCTGCGGATGGCGCTTGGGACGCTTGGGGATTTCGCGCCGTGCGCGGCGCGGGTGTTTCGCCCGCTGCGGCGGGCGGGAGTTTCGCTGGCTGCGGCCAGCGACCAGAGGCGCTGCCTCTGGACTCCGCGATTTTTTGAAAAAAATCGAGTAAAACTTTTATCTTTGGGCGTACACATGGGGGCGTGTCTTAGCTTAGTTCGGTCATACCATTATACAGATGGTAATATGCGCCGCCCTGCTCCAACAGCTCGTCATGGTCGCCCCGCTCGATAATCCGGCCATGGTCCAGCACCATAATGGCGTTGGCGTTGCGGACCGTACTGAGCCGGTGGGCAATGACAAACACCGTCCGGCTCTCCATCAGCCGGTCCATGCCCTTTTCAATGAGCCGCTCGGTCCGGGTGTCGATATTGGACGTGGCTTCGTCGAGAATCAGCACCGGCGGGTCCGCCACCGCTGCCCGTGCAATGGCCAACAGCTGCCGCTGACCCTGGCTCAGATTGGCCCCGTCGCCGGTGATGACCGTATCATAGCCCTGGGGCAGACGGGTGATAAAGGAATGGGCGTTGGCGATTTTGGCGGCTTCGATGATTTCTTCCTCTGTGGCGTCCAGCTTGCCGAACCGGATATTATCGGCAATGGTGCCGGAAAACAGATGGGTGTCCTGAAGGACGATGCCGAGACTGCGCCGCAGGTCCGCTTTGGCAATGTCCCGCACATCGAGACCGTCATAGGTGATGACGCCGCCGTTGACGTCGTAAAACCGGTTGATCAGGTTGGTGATGGTGGTCTTGCCCGCGCCGGTGGAGCCCACAAAGGCGATTTTCTGCCCCGGCTTGGCGTAGAGACTGACGCCCTGGAGAATCAGCCGGTCCGGCGTGTAGCCGAAGTCCACATGGTCAAAGCGCACGTCGCCCCGCAGGGGCACCAGGGAGCCGTCCGGTTTCTGCCAGGCCCAATGGCCCGTCTTTTCCGTGCAGGCTGTCAGCCCTTCCGGCGTCTCCCGGACACAGGTCAGGCGGATTTTGCCCTCGTCCACCTCCGGCTGTTCCTGCAAGACCGTAAAAATCCGTTCCGCGCCCGCCAGGGCCGACAGCACCATGCCGCTCTGCTGGGTCAGCTGATTGATGGGCAGCGCCGCCTGCCGGACAAAGACCAGATAGGTGGCCAGACTGCCCACGTCGGTCATGCCTCGCAGAGCCATCAGACCGCCCAGCACCGCCACAATGGCGTAGTTGATATACGAAATGCTGACCACTGCCGGAATCTGCGTACCCGCGAAACTCTGGGCGCCGGTGCCCGCTTCCCGCAGCGCTTCGTTATAGGCGGCAAAGCCCTGGAGGTTGGCTTCCTCGTGGTTGAAAACCTTGACCACCTTCTGACCGCTGACCATTTCCTCAATATAGCCGTCCAGACGGCCCAGATGCTCTTGCTGCCGGGCAAAATACCGGCGGCTGCGGCGGCTGGAATAGCGGATATACAGGAACATGGCCCCATAGCTGACGGTGACGATCAGGGACAGCTGCCAGTTGAGGACGTACAGCAGCACCAGCAAGCCCACCACCTGGATAAAGGTCTGGATGACCATGGCGAAGCTGTTGTTCAGGGCGTCGGAAACCGTGTCCACGTCGTTGGTAAAATAGCTCATGGTGTCGCCGTGGCGGCGGCTGTCGAAAAACGACAGGGGCAGCGTTTGCAGATGGGAAAACAGGTCCCGGCGGATGTCGTAGAGGATTTTTTGGGCGGCCCGGACCATGGTCTGGGTGTAGCCCAGCGCCGCCAGGACGCCGGTGCCGTAGATGGCCGCGGCAATGATCACGCCCCGGACCAGCGCCGCGCCGTCGCCGCCGGCCAGACTGTTGACAATGGGCCGGATCATATAGGTGCCCAGCAGATTGGCCAGGGCGCTGACGGCGGCCAGAACGCCTACAATGACCATGAGGACCGTATGGCGGCCCATGTAGCGGGCCAGGGAACGGACGGTGCGGCCCAGGTTTTCCGGCCGCTTATTGGTGGGTCTGGCCATGGCCGTCGCCTCCTTTCATCTGGGAATGGTAGATCTCCTGGTAGATGGGGTCCGTGGCCAGGAGGGTGTCGTGATTGCCGACGGCGTGCACCTTGCCGTCGTCCAGAATCACAATGACGTCGGCATTCTGCACCGACGTGATGCGCTGGGCAATGATGAGCTTTGTCACGTCCCGGCGCTGGGCCAGGGACGTGCGGATTTTGGCCTCGGTGGCCATGTCCACGGCGGAGGTGGAATCGTCAAAAATCAGGATTTTCGGCGATTTCAGCAGGGCCCGGGCGATGCACAGCCGCTGTTTCTGGCCGCCGGACACGTTGACGCCGCCCTGGCCCAAATCGCTGTCCAGACCCTTGGGCATCCGCTGGAGAAATTCGTCGGCACAGGCCGTGCGGCAGGCGTCCCACAATTCCTCGTCGGTGGCGTCGGGATTGCCCCACTGGAGATTTTCCCGAACCGTGCCGGAAAACAGGACGTTTTTCTGTAACACAATGCCCACGGCTTCCCGCAGGGCGTGGAGATCGTAGTCCCGCACATCCCGGCCGCCCACCCGCAGCGCGCCGCCGGTGACATCATACAGCCGGGGAATCAGCTGCACCAGCGTCGTCTTGGCCGAGCCGGTGCCGCCCAGAATGCCCACGGTCTGGCCCGAACGGATGTGGAGGTCCACATGGCTCAGGGCGTCGGTGTTGGCGTCGGCGGAGTAGCGGAAGGAGACGTCGTCAAAGTCGATAGAGCCGTCGGCTACCTCGGTGACGGCGTTGGCGGGATTGTCGATGGCCGGAACCTCGTCCAGCACCTCCAAAATCCGGTGGCAGCTGGCCAGGGACCGGGTCAGCAGCAAAAACACGTTGGAAACCAGCATCAGGGAGTTCATCACCTGCATGACATAGCTGAGAAAGCCCGTCAGCTGGCCCACTTCCAACGTCCCGGCCAGAATCATCCTGCCGCCGAACCACAGCAGCAGCACCGTGGCGCCGTACATGGTCATCTGAAACGCCGGGGTGTTGAGGACGGCGGTCTTGAAGGTGTAGCGGCTGGCTTCCATGAGTCCGCTGTTGACCGTCTTAAAGCGGCTCTCGGCGTAGTCCTCCCGGACAAAGGCCTTGACGGCCCGCATGGCTGTCAAATGCTCCTGGACCACATTGTTCATCCGGTCCACGGCCTTTTGCAGCACCCGGTAGGAGGGGGCCACCTTCCGGACAATGGCCCAGAGAATGACGGCCAGCACCGGTACGCACAGGAAGAAGATCACCGCCAGGGGCGGGCTCATGTAAAAGGACAAGCCTAAACCCATCAGCAGCATGACCGGACTGCGGAACACGGCGCGAAAGCCCGTATTGAAGGCGTTTTGCAGCACCGTCACATCGGTGGTCATGCGGGTGACCAGGGACGAGGTCTCGAAGTGGTCCAGATTGGAAAAGGCCAGCTTCTGGACCGCCTCATACTGGGCCCGGCGCAGGTCCGCTCCGAAGCCGTAGGAAGCCCGGGCCGCATACCGGGCCTGCAAAAAGCCGGTGACCAGGGAGATCAGGGCGAACAGGCCCATCAGGACGCCTTGGTGGAGCATCAGGGGAACGTCCCCGTTGGCCACACCCTCGTCAATGAGGGTGGCCATGAGCACGGGGATGAACAGCTCAAAGGCCGTCTCCACCAGCACCAGCAGGGCGGCCAGAATCAGATACCGTCGATGGGGACGGAAGTAGTGGGCCAGGCGGCGCAGGTCCTTCAAGGCGTTTCCTCCTCTCCCTCAGCGCCCCGGAGATTCCGGTAGGCGCGGCTCAGAAACTGGCTGAACTGGGCCCGTTCCTCGTCGGTGAAACCCCGGAGCATCTGCGCTTCCAGCTCCTTGCAGCGGACCTCCCAGGCGCTCTGGGCCGCCCGTCCGGCGTCGGTCAGTTCAATCAGCCCCGAACGGCGGTCGTGCTTTGCGGCGCTGCGGACGATGAGCCCGTTGCGTTCCAAAGCGTCCAGCATCCGGCACACCGCCGCTGGGTCGATTTCAAAATAATCGGCCAGGGCTTTTTGGGTACAGGGGCCGTGGCGGACCAGGTACGTCAGCAGTTTGGGTTGTCCGGCCCCCAGGCCGATTTCGGCCAGGTGATGCCCCAGATAACTGCGCTGGGCGTGAAAGGCCCGGTACAGCAGCATGTGAAAGGACCGTTCCATGGTATCCTCCTCCGTTGATACGTCAATAATTGATATGTCAATTAAATTATATGGAAGGAACAAAAAAAGTCAAGGGGGTTGCAATTTATTGTATAATTGGATATGCTGTTGGGAGAAACCCAAGGGAAAGGAACAACCAATGCGAAAGATTTTAACAGCCATGTCCGGCGGCGTGGACAGCGCCGTGACGGCCGGTCTGCTCCGGCAGATGGGATACGAGCCCGGCGGGGCCACCATGCTTCTGCGCCCCGGCGGCGAACAGGAGGCCGCCGATGCCGCAGCCGCCGCCCGGCGGCTGAATCTGGAATTCCACTGCTTTCAATGGCAGCCGGAGTTTGAACGGATGGTCATTGCGCCCTTTGCGCAGGTCTATCAGCAGGGCGGCACGCCCAATCCCTGCATCTTCTGCAACAAGGCGCTGAAATTCGGAAAATTTCTCGATGCGGCGTTGGAGCTGGGCTATGACGGCATGGCCACCGGCCATTATGCCCGCATTGAGCAGGACCCGGAGACGGGCCGATTTCTTTTGAAAACGGCCAAGGACGCTGCCAAGGACCAGACGTATATGCTGGCGGGACTGAACCAGCACCAGCTGGGCCATACGGTGCTGCCCCTGGGCGATTACACCAAGGCAGAGGTCCGGCAGCAGGCGGAAGCCATGGGTCTGCTGGAGCAGCAGGTGAAAAAGGATTCTCAGGACATCTGTTTTGTCCCCGACGGGGATTATATGGGCTTTCTGTGCCGGTGGGGCCTGGAGCCCCAGCCGGGTAACTTCATTGCCCCCGACGGTACGGTGCTGGGTCCCCACCGGGGCTACGAGGGCTATACCATCGGCCAGCGGCGGGGATTGGAGATTGCCGCCGGGCGGCGGGTCTACGTCCTGTCCAAGCCCCGGCCCGACGTGGTTATTGGGGACGGCGACGCGCTGTTCACCACCGATGTGACCGTGACGGGAACCAACTGGATTCCCTGGGAGCAGCCGCCGGAGCGGTTCCGGGCGTCGGTGAAGCTGCGCTATACGGCCAAACCGGCAGCCTGCACCGTCACCGTGACGGACGGCGGCGCACAGCTGGTGTTCGACGAGCCCCAGCGGGCCGTGACGCCGGGCCAGGCGGCGGTATTCTATGAGGAAGATCTGGTACTGGGAAGCGGTACCATTGTATGAGAAAGGAAGGATGAACCATGTCTGAAATCAAAGCGGTGGTATTGGCCGCCGGTAAGGGTACCCGGATGCAGTCCGAGTCCAACCATATGCCCAAGGTCCTGCGGGAGGCCTGCGGCAAACCTCTGCTGTACCATGTGCTGACCCAGCTGGATTTTATCGACCAGAAAAACACCGTGCTGGTGGTGGGATATCTCCATGAGCTGGTGGAGCAATCGTTCCCCGGCTATCCCACGGCCCTGCAGGAGCCCCAGATGGGCACCGGCCACGCCGTCCAGTGCGCCAAAGAACACCTGAAGGACTTTGACGGCACGGTGCTGGTGTGCTACGGCGACATGCCCCTGGTGCGCAAAGAGGTCTATGAATCCCTGCTGCGGGAGCACGCCGTCTCCGGCGCCCAGTGTACCCTGCTGTCGGGCACCTGTGAGGAATATCTGCCCTATGGCCGCGTGCTGATGGATGCGGACAACAATTTTATCGGCGTGGTGGAGGATCGGGACTGCACCGAGGAGCAGAAGAAAATCCGCGATTTGAACGTGGGTATCTACGCGTTTGACTGCAAGGCGCTGCTGGAGGCGCTGGACAAGCTCCAGAACAACAACGCACAGAACGAGTATTATCTTACCGACGCCCCGGCGCTGATTCAGGCCGCCGGCGGCAAGGTCAAGGTCTGCAAGGCCGTGCTCAATGAGCAGATCATCGGCGTCAACACGCCGGAGCAGCTGGCCCAGACGGAGCATTTCCTCCGGCAGCAGGGCAGAGCGTAATCAAAAGAAAGGGGAAAGCAGGGGATGAGAGCAATCAAGCATTGCGCCCGCGGTGCGGTGGTGCTGGCCATGGTGCTGCTGTTTTCGGGATGCAGTCTCTATCAAAGGTCTCAGGATGGATGGGAAATTCTGGCGGAAAAATACATCGGCGGAGAGTCGGCGGAACAGCCGGAAGTACCGGATACGGAATCGCTGGATACAGAAGCATCGGATGCAGAAGCAGCGGATTCTGAAACGCCGGACGAGACCACGGCGGCCGGGGAACCGGAGGAATCGGAAGCGGATGGGATTCCCGGAACGTATACGGTGCCAGACGGCTGGGTAAAAGCGGAAGAACATTCCACGTCTGAGTTCATTTTTTACACCAGAGAGGGAGAGACCCAGGACGCCCAACCGGACAATATTTCCATCAATGTGGGCGGTAACCTGTACAGTCTGGAGGAGTCTGGGGCGTTTCTGGACGCCATTATGCGGCAGCTTGCCATGCAGGCGGAGGCTGCGGATGCGGATCTCACGGGCAGCGGCAGTATTACGGAACAGGGCTATACGCTGCTCACGTTCACCATAGAGGGCACCGACGGCACAAAGGCCAAGCAGTACTATATCGTCAAAGACTATGGATATTGTCTGATCTATGCGACAAGCTTCTCCGGTTCGGAGGAGGTCTTTGACGTGGCTAAGAGCATGGTGGACAGCTTCGTGTGGGACGAGGACAGCGCCCCGGCGGCGGAATAATCAGAAATGATGCTGTAAACGGGAGTGCCGTAAGTGCGGCACTCCCGTTTATGCGGTATGACGGTACCGTAACCGTTTCCAACCGCTTGAGTATATACCAATTTATGATACCAATGCCGGGCAGATTGTTTTCGGAGCAATTTGTGCATTCTTTTCCTGAAAACCCTTAAATATTCCTGGAGACCAGCCGATATACGTAATGCTGTGTAGCCGCATATGAGAAAAGGAAGTGTTATTCGTGTACAATTATCGTCGAAATTTGCTGATTTTCAGCGTGATTCTGCTGCTGCTGGGCTTGGCCCGGTCTATTTTCTTCATCCAGGGGCTGAATGTATGGCCGCTGGCTTTTAAAAGTGGCGCGATCCCCGCCGGAGTCGTGGCTCTGCTGCTGCTGTGCGATTTTCTGTCCAGCATCGGCGCGGTCGTTTCCGGCATTATGGGCATCGTCCTGAGAAAGAAAGACAAGGGGCTTATTCCCTGGAGCATCCTGGCGTTCCTGGTAGCCATCGCATTTTTTGCAAACGTTTTGCTGCTGATCATTGCCAGCGACGGAGAATACAGCAATTACAGCAGCCGCAGCACGATGGCATATCTGGCCGCCCTTCCTGCGCTGCAGGGACTCTGCTTTATTGGCGTTGAGAAAAACTGGGCTGAAAAGTTCCAGAGAAACTAATGAGAATCGTATGCGGTACCGGCCCATCCATACAGCTATTCCTGCACAGGCCCCTCTGGGGCCTGTTTTTTTGTTTCCCGGTGAAAAACGTGAACGGTTTGTATTTTATCGATCAAAACGGAAGAGAGGGTCACGGTGATGAGGGAATAGGCGATTCGCTGCCAAGGGATATAGCTGAGGGACAGCAGCAGCACCGTCAGATCGGTGATCAGATAGGCTTTGGCAATGCGGCAGCCGCTGACCTTGGCAATGATCAGGGCCAAGGCGTCGTCGCCGCCGGAGGCGCCGCCCTCCCGGACCACCAGCCCCACGCCCACGCCCACAAAGAGCCCGCCCAGCAGACAGGCCGCCAGGGGATAGGGGGACAGGTCCGGCAGCACATAGCCAAAAAACTCGTAGGTGTTGTAAAAGGCCGAAAACCCCACGCTGGCCACCAGAGCGTTTTTCAGAAAGTCCTTGCCCAGGAGCCGGAAGCCGAAAAAGTAGCAGGTCACGTCCAGAATCAGGCCGGAAATGCCCGGTGTGATATGGAACCAATGCTGAATCAGCAGCGTCATACCCAGGACGCCGCCCTCGGTGATGGCGGTCCGGCTGTGGATGTTGTACAGGCCAAAGGCCAGAATGGCCACGCCCAGCAGCAGCGTCCCGTAGTGGCGCAATGCGTTGCAGCGTGTGTTCGTCGTCATGATAAAACCTCCTTAGATCCGACAGCTACAGTATAAACCCTACAGTAACTGTACAGTCAAGGGGGCGCGCAAAAAAGACGCCGCACGCAGCGGCGTCTTTTGTATGGGGCGGTTACGCCACCTCGTAACCGGCTTCGGTGATGGCGGCGCGGATGGCGCCCTCCAACGCGGCGTCGGAAACGGTGCAGGTGACGGTTTTGGCCTCCAGATCCACCTTGGCGGCGGTAGCGCCGGCGTCGGTGGCGGCTTTCTCCACCCGGGCGGCGCAGTGGCCGCACATCATACCGTTGACAGGGATGGTCAGTTCTTGCATGGTTTCATTCCTCCTGACAGATTCTTGTGGGATGGGTTGTGGAACGGTCCGCAGGCTGGGCCGGAAGGACCGCAGCCGCAGGGCATTGGTGACGACGCAGACCGAGCTGAGGCTCATGGCCGCGGCGGCAAACATGGGGGACAGCTGCAAGTGGAACAGCGGATACAGCACGCCCGCCGCCACCGGAATGCAGATGACATTATAAAAGAACGCCCAGAACAGATTTTCCTTGATGTTGCGGATGGTGGCCCGGGACAATTCAACGGCCGTCACCGCGTCGGTGAGATTGCTCTTCATCAAGACGATGTCGGCGGATTCCATGGCGATGTCTGCCCCCGCGCCGATGGCCAAACCCACGTCGGCCCGGGCCAGGGCCGGGGCATCGTTGATGCCGTCGCCCACCATGGCCACCTTATGGCCCTCCTGCTGGAGCCGGGATACATGGCGTTCCTTGTCTGTGGGCAGAACCTCGGCAATGACATTGTCGAGGCCCAGCTGGCGGCCGATGGCCTTGGCCGTCCGCTCATTGTCGCCGGTCAGCAGCACCACCGAAAGGCCCAGCTTGGAGAATCCTTCAATGGCGGCGGCGCTGGTGTCCTTCACCGTGTCGGCCACGGCGATGATGCCCACCAACTGGCCGTCCCGGACGAAGTACAGGGGCGTTTTGCCCGCTTCGGCCAGGGCGTCGGACTGGGCGGACACGGCGGAATCATCCAGGGACAGCTCTTTGAGAAACGCCCGGTTGCCGGCGGCCCAGGGGGTACCGTCCAGGGTGGCCCGGACGCCTTTTCCGTGGACGGCGGCAAAGTCTGTGACAGGGGAGCGGGACAGGCCCCGCCGTTCCGCTTCGGCCACAATGGCCGCGCCCAGGGGGTGCTCTGACGGATATTCCACACTGGCGGCGGCTTGTAACAGGGACGTCTCACTGAGATTGGACAGGGGGAGTACATCGGTAACTTTCGGTTTGCCCTCGGTGACCGTGCCGGTCTTGTCGAGGACGATGGTATCCACGTCCCGCAGGGTTTCCAGCGCTTCGGCAGATTTGATGAGAATGCCGTGTTCTGCGCCCTTGCCGGTGCCAACCATGATGGCCACAGGAGTGGCAAGGCCCAAGGCGCAGGGGCAGGAGATGACCAGCACCGCCACGGCAGAGGTCAGCGCCTGGCCGATGCTGTGGCCGGTGACCAGCCAGACGATGGCTGTGACGAGAGAAATGCCCATGACCACCGGTACAAAGACACCGGCGACTTTATCGGCCAATCGGGCAATGGGGGCCTTGGACCCGGCGGCGTCCTCCACCAGCCGGACCATCTGGGCCAGCGTCGTGTCCTGGCCCACACGGGTGGCCCGGACCGTCAGAACGCCGGAACCGTTGACCGATGCGGAGATGACCGTATCGCCGGGGCCTTTGTCCACAGGGATGGATTCCCCGGTAAGGGCCGACTGATCGACGGCCGATTGGCCCTCCACCACCACGCCGTCCACGGGCATGGCCTTGCCGGGCCGCACCAGCAGCAAATCCCCCAGCTGGACCTGTTCCACGGGAATTTCCACCTCGCCGCCGTCCCGCAGAACCGTAGCTGTTTTGGGGGACAAATCCAAAAGCCGGGCAATGGCCTGGCCCGTGCGGCCCTTGGAGCGGGTCTCCAGAAATTTGCCCACGGTGATGAGGGTCACGATCATGGCCGCCGATTCAAAATACAGCTCCATGGTGTATTTCTCTACCAAATCCATGCGGTCATGGCCCAACCCGTAGCCGATGGCATACAGGGCGGCGATACCGTAGACCACCGCCGCCGACGCGCCCACGGCAATCAGGGAATCCATGTTGGGCGAGCGGTTCCACAGGGCTTTGAAGCCCACCCGGAAGTATTTCTGATTGATAATCAAAGGCGGCAGCGTCAGCAAAAAGGCCGTCAGGGCAAAAATCAACGCGTTTTCCGCCCCGTGGAAGATGTGGGGCAGGGGCCATCCCATCATGTGGCCCATGGACAGATAGAACAGCGGCACCATAAAGACCACGGACCAGATCAGGCGCTGTTTCATGGATTTTAATTCCGCTTCGTTGTTGGGACGGGCCGGGGCTGTGGGGGCGGCGGCGTTGGTCTGGGGCAGGGAAGCGCCGTACCCGGCCTTGACCACCGCGTCAATGATGGGCTGGCTGTCGCCGTCGTGTTCCACCACCATGGAGCCGCCCAAAAGGTTGACATTGACCGAGCAGACGCCGGGCACCTGCTTGACGGCCTTTTCCACATGGGCCGAACAGGCGGCACAGGTCATGCCGGTGACGGTGAATTTTTCTTTCTGCATGGTCTCACCTCATTTGAGGATTTTCTGGAGCATGGCTACCAGCTCGTCGATTTTCTCGTCTCGCTGCTCCTGGGTTTCGGCAGCGCTGACACAATGCTTCAGATGGGCCGTCAGCACCTGCCGGTTGACGGTGGTCAAAAGGGCCGTGGTGGCCATAAGCTGTTGGGAAATGTCCATACAGTACCGGTCCTCTTCCACCATTTTGATGATGCCATCAATCTGGCCCCGGGCGGTCTTCAACAGCCGCAGGACCTGTTTGGGGTCTGCCATCATGAGAATTACCTCCTGAAATAATACCCCCCTGGGGTGTAGTGTTCATGGCCGCATTATACAACGGCCCGGGCCGGTTGTCAAGGGGTATGACCTAGAAAAGCAGTAGGAAAATAATGCAGGGGAACGTATAAAGACATTAACGCCAAAAAGACCGGGCAGGAAACAGGGGTTTTTGTGCAATTCTCAATGGCTTATAGAAAACTCCTTGACATTGCAAAAATAGGGGGTTATTCTTAGTTTGTACTGCCTTTTTGCAGTTTTATGAGGTGATTTACATTGAATAAAGAAATTCGCGTCGGTCTGGATATCGGCTCCACCACCCTCAAGGCCGTGGCCCTGGACGACACCGGCGCGCTCCTGTATGAAAAGTACGAACGACACTATTCCATGATCACGGAGAAGGCCGCCGCCATGCTCCGGGACATCGCCGCCACCATCGGCACCAGTGATGTGCGCTTTGCCATTTCCGGTTCCGCCGGTATGGGCCTGGCCGAACGGCTGGGCCTGGCCTTCCAGCAGGAGGTCTACGCCACCCGCCAGGCCGTGGAAAGCGTCCTGGGCGACGTGGACACGGTCATTGAGCTGGGCGGTGAGGACGCCAAAATCCTGTTCCTCACCAACAACGGCCGCAAGGACCTGGAAGTCCGCATGAACGGCAGCTGTGCCGGCGGCACCGGCGCGTTCATCGATCAGATGGCCACGCTGCTGAACGTGACCCCCGACGAACTCAACGATCTGGCCGCCCACTATGAAAAACTCTATTCCGTGGCGTCCCGCTGCGGCGTCTTTGCCAAGTCCGACATTCAGCCCCTGCTGAACCAGGGCGCCAAAAAAGAGGACGTGGCCGCCAGCATTCTGGCCGCCGTGGTCAACCAGACCATTGCCGGTCTGGCCCAGGGCCGTCAGATTGCCGGGCGGGTGGTCTACCTGGGCGGCCCTCTGACGTTCCTGCCGGAGCTGCGCAGCAGCTTCGACCGGATTCTGGGCCTTACGGGCATCTGTCCCGACCACTCTCTGTACTTTGTGGCCCGGGGCGCGGCGGAGTTGGCCGACTCCCGTGTGAATCTGGAGGAGCTGGCCAAAACGCTGGATGCGGCGGTGGCGGGCAACGATTACAAGTCCTGCAAGCCCCTCTTTGCCAATGAGGAGGAGTACCAGGAGTTCAAAACCCGCCACGATGCCGACCGGGTGGAGACCGTCGAGGACCCCGGCTACAGCGGAAAGGCCTATCTGGGCGTGGACGCCGGTTCCACCACCGTCAAGGCCGTGCTCATGCGGGAGGACGAGCAGATTCTCTATACCTCCTATCTCCCCAACGGCGGCAACCCGGTGCCCCTGGTCAAGGATTTTCTGGAGACCGTTTACCGGAAATTCCCCAACATGACCATTGCCGGGGCCGCTTCCACCGGCTACGGTGAGGATATGGTCCGCAGCGCGTTCTGTTTCGACACCTCTTTGGTGGAGACCATGGCCCACTTTGCCGCGGCCAAGAAGTTCCAGCCCGATGTGGACTTTATCATCGACATCGGCGGCCAGGATATCAAGTGCTTCCAAATCCGCAACGGCGTCATTGACAATATTTTCTTAAATGAAGCCTGTTCCTCCGGCTGCGGCTCCTTCTTGCAGACCTTCGCCGGGGCATTGGGCTATTCCATTGCCGACTTTGCCCAACGGGGCATCTACGCCGACAACCCTGTGGACCTGGGTTCCCGCTGCACGGTCTTTATGAACTCCTCCGTCAAGCAGGCCCAGAAAGACGGCGCTTCCATTGAAAATATCTCGGCGGGCCTTTCCGTCAGCGTCGTGAAAAACGCCATCTATAAGGTCATCCGGGCCGCCAACGGCGACGCACTTGGGAAGCATATTGTGGTTCAGGGCGGTACGTTCCTCAATGACGCGGTGCTGCGGGCCTTTGAACAGGAAATCGGCCGCAACGTCACCCGGCCCAACATTGCCGGATTGATGGGCGCTTACGGCGCGGCTCTCTACGCCAAGCGCAAGGCCACCGGCGGCAAGAGCACCGTCCTGAACGTGGAGGGGCTGGCAAAGTTCACCCATCAGGTGCGGAATATCACCTGCAACGGCTGTGAGAACCACTGTTCTCTGACCATCAACACCTTTGACGGCGGCCGCCGGTTCATCGGCGGCAACCGCTGCGAAAAGCCCACGGCCAAGAAGGGCAACGCCGTCCAGATGAGCCTGTACGACTACAAGCGGCAGCTGTTGGCCGGTTACACGGCCCAGCCCGGCAGACGGGGCAAGCTGGGCATTCCCATGGGCCTCAATTTCTTTGAACTGCTGCCGTTCTTCCATACCTTCTTCACCAAACTGGGCTTTGAAGTCATCCAGTCGCCGGTGTCCAGCCGCAGCCTGTACCAGCTGGGTCAGAACACCATCTCCAGCGATACGGCCTGTTATCCGGCCAAGCTGATGCACGGACATATCCAATCCCTCATCGACAGCGGCGTGGAAACCATCTTCTATCCCTGTCTCACCTACAACATGGACGAGGGCAAGGGCACCAACCACTATAACTGCCCCGTGGTGGCCTATTATCCCGAGGTCATCCGGGTCAATATGCCCGACGTGCGGAAGATCCGCTTCCTCAGCGATTACCTGTGCATCCACGACAAAAAGCAGTTCCTCAAGCGGATTGCCGCCTGTCTCCACCCCCACTGGCCCGACATCACCAAACGGGAATTGCAGCAGGCGGCGGAGGCGGCCTACCAGGAATACAGCGCCTATCTGGACAAGGTCCACCGCAAGGGCGAGGAATATCTCCGTCTGGCCAAGGAAAAGGGGCTGCCGGTCATCATTCTGGCGGGCCGTCCCTACCATCTGGACCCGGAGGTGAACCACGGTATCGATCAGCTGATTGGGGAGCTGGGGGCCGTCGTCATCTCCGAGGACGCCATTGCATGGAAAGAAGAGAAATTCCCCGTCAACGTCCTGAACCAGTGGACCTACCATACCCGGCTCTATGCCGCGGCCAAGTTCGTGGCCGAGAGCCATGATCCCAAGCTGAATCTGGTGCAGATGGTCTCCTTCGGCTGCGGCCTGGACGCCATCACCACCGACGAGGTGCGCTCCATCCTGGAGCGGGGCGGCAAAATCTACACCCAGATCAAGATTGACGAAATCACCAACCTGGGCGCCGTCCGCATCCGGCTGCGCAGCCTCTTCTCCGCACTCAATGACCAAGGAGGTGCCCAATGAGCGGCCCCAAGTTCACGGAGGTCATGAAAAAGGACTATACCATTCTGATTCCCGACATGACCACCATCCACTTTAAATTTCTCGCCCATATCTTCCGGTCCTACGGCTACAACGTGGAAATCCTCTACAACCAGGGCCAGGAGGTGGTGGACGAGGGCCTGAAATACGTCCACAACGACACCTGTTACCCGGCGCTGCTCTGCATCGGACAGATGATGGACGCCCTCCATTCGGGCAAATACGACGTTCACAAGACGGCGCTGCTGCTGAGCCAGACCGGCGGCGGCTGCCGGGCGTCCAACTATGTGTGTCTCCTCCGCAAGGCTTTGGACAAGGCGGGCTTTGACTTTGTGCCGGTGCTGTCGCTGAACTTCGCCGGTCTCGATGAAAACGCCGTACCCTTTACGATTCCCATGGTCATCAAGGCCATGATGGCCGTCATCTATGGCGATACGCTGATGCTGCTGCGGAATCAGGTGATTCCCTACGAAATCGAGAAAGGCGCTGCCGACCGGCTCACCGAGGAGTGGACGGCCCGGCTGCTGTCCAATTTCCGGTCCACACAGCTGTTGTCCCGGCGGACGCTGCGGAAAAACCTTAACGCCATCGCCGCCGATTTCGCGAAAATCCCCGTCCGCGATGAACAGCGGGTCAAGGTGGGTGTGGTCGGTGAGATCTACGTAAAATACGCGGCCCTGGGCAATAATAATCTGGAACAGTTCCTCTATGAGCAGGGCTGTGAAACCATGGTGCCGGGTCTGTACGACTTCATCATGTACACCATGCAGAACTCCCTGGAGGACGACGCACTCTACGGCAGCAGCAAATGGAAACACTTCCTCCATGTGCAGATCGTCAAGTTCCTCAACGGCATCCGCAACGAAATGCGCAAGGCCGCCATGGACCACGGCTTTACAGCACCCTCGGAGTTTTCCCACCTGCTGGACCTGGCCGCCAGCGTCATCGGCCGGGGCTGCAAGATGGGTGAGGGCTGGCTGCTGTCCGGTGAGATGATGGAGCTGGCCGAGCTGGGTTATGCCAATATCATCACCGTCCAGCCCTTCGGCTGCCTGCCCAACCACATCGTGGCCAAGGGCATGGCCCGGACGGTCAAAGAAAAGTGTCCCCAGGCCAATATTGTGGCCATCGACTACGACCCCGGCGCAACGCGGGTCAATCAGGAAAACCGCATCAAATTGATGCTGTCCATTGCACGAGAAAACCTCAAGCAGCAGGAGCAGGAACCGGCCCTGGTATAAGGGCCACAGGGAAAGGAGCACCCATGACGAAAGAACAACTGACCGAGCGGTTGCAGCAGGGACCGCTGATTCTCGATGGCGCCACCGGCTCCAATCTGATGCTGGCCGGTATGCCCAGGGGCGTGTCCACGGAATTGTGGGTGCTGGAGCACCGGCAGGCATTGATCGATTTGCAGCGGGCCTATGTGGCCGCCGGGTCCCAGGTGGTCTACGCCCCCACGTTCCAGGCCAACCGGGTCAGTATGCCCGAGGCCGATATTCCGTCCCTGATTCCCTCCCTGGTGGCCGTCAGCCGGGAAGCCGTGGGCGGTCAGGTGCTGGTGGCCGGTGACGTGAGCACCACGGGCCGTATGGCCCCGCTGGGTCCCGTCACCTATGACGAACTGGTGGAGTGCTATATGGAGGCCATTACGGCCCTCAAGCGGGCCGGGGTGGACTATATCGCCGCGGAAACCCTGATGACCGTGGAGGAAGCCACGGCCATTCTGGACGCCGCCAACGCCGTGACGGACCTGCCGGTGGTGGTGTCCATGACCATCGAAGCCGACGGCGGCTTGCTGTTCGGCGGCAATATCTTTGATGCCTGTGAGCAGTTGGAAGCCATGGGCGCGGCGGCGGTGGGCATCAACTGCGCCGTCGGTCCCGACCAGCTGACCAGTATCATCCGGACCCTCCGGGAGCGGGTCACGGTGCCCATTATCGCCAAGCCCAACGCCGGAATGCCGGAGATCAACGACCAGGGCGTGGCGGTCTATTCCATGGGGCCGGAGGTGTTCGGACAGCATATGGTGGCCTTGCGGGACGCGGGGGCGTCGCTGTTGGGCGGCTGCTGCGGAACCAATCCGGAGTATATCCGCGCTATGTGCCAGAGTTTGTAACCAGAGTAAAACTTTTATCTTTTTGCTGCAAAAAACCGGGAGTGCCGCGCTTACGGCACTCCCGGTTTTCTTCTTATCAGCCCTGATAATCGCGGCCCAGCTGCAAGGCCGTCTCATTGACGGTGAGCAGGTTCTGCTTCCGGGCGGAAACCACCTTTTGCAGCGCTTCGGCCATATGTCCCTCGCCCAGCTCCGGGCAATCGGCCAGGACCTTGCCCATCAGCACCATATTGGCCAGGGTGGGCATATCGTGGTCCGTGGCAATTTTGGTGGCGGGGATGTAGCACACCGTGACATCGGTACGGCGCACAGGCCGGGTCACCAGCGTGGAATCCACAAAGATTTTACCGCCCGGCACCACGGCGTCCTCGTATTTATCCAGGGACGGCAGGTTCATGGCGATCAGCACGTCGGGATTATTGACGATGGGGGAGCCCACCGGGTCATCGGAGAGGATGACGGAGCAGTTGGCCGTACCGCCGCGCATCTCCGGACCGTAGGAGGGCAGCCACGACACCTGACGGTTCTCGATCAGACCCTTATAGGCCAGGAATTTTCCGGCAAACAGAATGCCCTGTCCGCCAAACCCCGCAAACAGCAGATTGGTCGTCGCCATTTACTCCACCTCCTTCGTCAAATCCTTGTAGACGCCCAAAGGATAATAGGGAATCATGGCCGTATCCACCCATTCCAGCGCCTTCTGCGGCGTCATGCCCCAGTTGGTGGGACAGGAGGACACCACTTCAATCAGGCTGAAGCCCTTGCCCTCCACCTGATTGCGGAACGCGGTTTCAATGGCCTTCTTGGCCTTTTTCACGTTCTTGACGTTGTTGACGGCCACACGCTCCAGATACACCGCGCCGTCCACCTGGGACAGCAGTTCGCAGACCTTGACGGGGAAGCCCACGGTCTTCACGTCGCGGCCATAGGGGGAGGTCTGGGTCACCTGTCCGGGGAGACTGGTGGGGGCCATCTGGCCGCCGGTCATGCCGTAAATGGCATTGTTGACGAAAATCACCGTGATATTCTCTCGCCGGGCCGCGGCGTGGACGATTTCCGCCATGCCGATGGAGGCCAGATCGCCGTCGCCCTGGTACGTAAACACAATGTTGTCGGGATTGGCCCGCTTGCAGCCCGTGGCTACGGCGGGGGCGCGGCCGTGGGCCGCTTCGATCATATCACAGGCGAAATAGTTATAGGCCATAACGGCGCAGCCCACGGGGGCGATGCCCACAGTGCGGCCCTCGATGCCCAGGGTGTCAATGGCTTCGGCCACCAGACGGTGGATGATGCCGTGGGTGCAGCCGGGGCAGTAGTGCATGGGCGCGTCGGTCAACGCGTGGGGCTTCTGAAAGACGATGCTCATTGGTCGGTACCTCCCTCATTGGCATGGATGATGGATTCCAGCACCTGTTCCGGCGAGGGGATCATACCGCCGACGCGGTTGCACAGGTACACGGGACGGCGGCAGCGGGTGGCCAACTCCACGTCCTCGATCATCTGGCCCATGGACAGCTCCACCGACAGGAACGCTTTGCAGTGGTCGGCGGCGGCCAGCAGGGGCTTCTTGGGGAAGGGCCACAGGGTGATGGGACGGATCAGACCCGCTTTGATGCCCCGCTTCCGGGCTTCGTTGATGGCGTTCTTGGAGACGCGGGCGGCGATGCCGTAGGCCACCACGCACACCTCGGCGTCGTCCATGAAGTACGATTCCCAACGGGCTTCCTGCTCCGCAATGGCGGCGTACCGCTCATAGCGGTTAAAGTTGAACTGCTCCAGCTCCGCCGGGTCCAGAGACAGGGAATTGACAATGTTGTGCTTGCGGCCCGTCCGGGTGCCGGTGACGGCCCAGGGCTTTTCGATGACTTCCGGCTCGCTGGTGTTCAGCTCCACCGGCTCCATCATCTGGCCCATGGTGCCGTCGGCGAAGATCATGGCCGTCATCCGGTAGCGGTCGGCCAGATCAAAGGCCGTCCGGGTCAGGTCGGCCATCTCCTGGACGCTGGCCGGGGCCAGAACGATCATATGGAAGTCGCCGTGACCGGGGGCGCGGGTGGCCTGGAAATAGTCGGACTGGGACGGCTGAATGCCGCCGAGACCGGGGCCGCCCCGCTGGACGTTGACCACCACGGCGGGCAGATCGGAACCGGCCAGATAGGAAAGGCCCTCCGATTTCAGGGACAGTCCGGGGCTGGAAGAGGAGGTCATGACGCGGGCGCCTGCGGAGGACGCGCCGTAGACCATATTGATGGCCGCAATTTCACTTTCGGCCTGCAAAAAGGTGCCGCCGATCTTGGGCATCCGCTTGGCCATGTAGGCGGCAATCTCCGTCTGGGGCGTGATGGGGTAGCCGAAATAGAACCGGCATCCGGCCTGGATGGCGGCCTCGGCAATGGCCTCGTTGCCCTTCATCAAAACTTTGTCTGCCATGTTACACCTCTTCCTTTTCTACGGTAATGACGCAGTCGGGACACATGGTGGCGCAGAAAGCACAGGCCACGCAGGCGGCGGCGTCGGTCATCTCCGCCGGGTGGTGGCCCTTGGCGTTGATGCGGTCGGCGGACAGGCGGAGAATCTTCTTGGGACATGCGTCCACGCAGAGGCCGCAGCCCTTGCACAGATCCTCCTGGAACGTAACAGTTGCCATAATGGTTCCTCCTAAAAGAAATCCCGGGCCTGAAGCGTCAGGCCCAGCAGATGGGGAATTTTGTCTTGCAGCTCCGGCACCAGCCGGGCGTCCACGGTGGTCATGGCGATGGGCAGGCCGCTGCGCCTGGAGACCTCCTCGGCGTAGGCCAGAGAATCCAGCACCGTCTGGGCCGTGGTTTCCGGGCCGAGATTGGAGTTGTTGACCAGAGCCGTGGCCCGGATGCCCCCGGCGGCCTCGATCTCCCGGAGAATTTCCAGAGTGTCCGGGGCGTCGTGGGACAGGGGCCGGTACCCGTTGATGACCAGATAGAACGCGTAATCGCCCTCTTTGAGGATACCGGGAGCGTACCGGCCCAGGGCCAAGGCGCCCCGGTCGTCGCCGCCGATATCGAGAACGGCATACCGGCTGGTATCGTCTACAACGGCGTACATCTCCTGGGGCAATGCGGGTAAATCCACATTGGACCCGGCGTAGGGCGACGACAGCAGCGAAATCCCCTGGGCGGCCAGCCGGTCCCGGCTGTCGGCGGACCGGAAATAGGGATTGACAATATCCAGGTCCGCCACGGTGACGGCCTTGCCCGACGATGCCAGGGCTTCGGCGTAATTGATGGCGATATTGGTTTTACCGGAGCCGTAATGACCGGCAAAGAGGGTAATGCGATGGGGTTTCATAACAAATCACCTAATAGGTATTGTAACACAAAACGGGGAGAACGCAAGGAAAACAGGGCGGCGGGGACCAATATCCCCGCCGCCGCAGGGATGACTCCTTACAGCTTGTTTCTCTGAATCTTGCCGCTGATGGTCTTGGGCAGCTCGTCGCGGAATACCACAATCCGGGGATATTTGTAGGGGGCGGTCCGCTCCTTGACGTAGTTCTGAATCTCCTTTTTCAGCGCTTCCGTGCCCTCGGTGCCCTTGGTCAGCACAATGGACGCCTTGACCACCTGGCCGCGGACCTCGTCGGGGGCGGCGGACACGCCGCACTCCAGCACATAGGGCAGTTCCATGATGACCGATTCGATCTCAAAAGGCCCGATGCGGTAGCCGGAGGACTTGATGACGTCATCGGCCCGGCCCACATACCAGAAGTAGCCGTCCTCATCCCGCCAGGCCACGTCGCCGGTGTGGTAGTAGCCGTCGTGCCACACCTCGTCGGTGCGCTCCTGGTCCCGGTAATAGCCTTTGAACAGGCCGTTGGGGACGTGTTCGCTGGTGCGGACCACAATCTCACCGTTTTCGCCCACGCCGCAGCTCTTGCCATCGCTGTTGAGGATGTCGATGTCATAGGAACAGATGGGCTTGCCCATGGCGCCCAGACGGGGCTGGGTGCCCACCAACGTGGCGATGGTCAGCGTGGTCTCCGTCTGGCCAAAGCCCTCCATGATCTGCAAGCCTGTGGCGTTGTAGAACTGCTCGAAGACCGCCGGATTCAGCGCTTCGCCTGCGGTGGTGGCATGGCGGATGGAGCTGAGGTCATAGTGGCTCAAATCCTGCTTGATCATCATGCGGTACATGGTGGGAGGAGCGCAGAACGTGGTGATATTGTATTTGGCGAACATGGGAAGGATTTGATGGGCGTCGAACCGCTCGAAATCGTAGACAAAGACCGCGCCCTCGCAGAGCCACTGGCCGTAGAGCTTGCCCCACAATGCCTTGCCCCAACCGGTGTCGGAAATAGTCAGATGCAGGCCGTCCCGCTGGACACAGTGCCAGTATTTGGCGGTGATAAAGTGGCCCAGCACATATTTATAGCTGTGGGCGGCGATTTTCGGATAGCCGGTGGTGCCGGAGGTGAAGAACATCAGCATGGGGTCGTCGCCGCCGGGGGCGTCGGCCTCCCGGACAAACCGGCGGGAGAACAGGCCGAACTCGGCGTCAAAGTCGTGCCAGCCGTTGCGGCTGCCGCCCACGAGAATCTTCGTCTTCAGGCTGGGGCACTGGCCCTCGGCCGTTTCAATCTCACCGGCGGTGTGGCCGGACGCCGTGGCCACAATGGCGCTGACCTCGGCGGCCTGGAAGCGGTACACATAGTCGTGTTCCTGTAACTGGTCCGTGGCGGGGATGGCCACAGCGCCCAGCTTGTGGAGACCCAGAATGGCAAACCAGAACTGATAGTGCCGTTTCAGCACCAGCATGACCCGGTCGCCCCGCTGGATGCCCAGGGATTTGAAATAGTTGGCCGCCTGGCTGGAATATTCCTTGATATCCTTGAAGGTGAAGCGGCGCTCGTTCAGGTCCTTATCGATGTGGAGCATGGCCAGCTTGTCGGGGTAGGTGCGGCCCAGACGGTCCACGGTGTCAAAGGCGAAATTGTAATGATCGTCGTTGACAAATTCAATCTTTTGCAGTGCGCCGTGCTCGTCCTCGGTGGTCTTGATGAACTCCTCACACAGCAGGGGCAGCTTGCTGTCGGGGGCGCTGGGGGCGAAATAGGGGAGAGACTTCTCTTCGTCGCTGTCGCCGTTCATAATCATGGCCAGGAACGTGCAGTCCTTGCCGTCCACGGCAATCATGCCGTGGGGAGTGGAGGATTTATAGTAGATGCTGTCGCCCTCGTGGAGCACCTCCTCATGGTCGCCCACGCGGACCCGCAGGGAGCCTTCCAGCACCAGGTCAAATTCATGGCCCTTGTGGGTGGTGGTGGCAATGGGCTGGGACTGCTGGGCTTCGGAATAGGAATAGCGGACGTAGTAGGGGTCCGCCAGACGGTGCTTGAACAGGGGGGCCATGTTCTGAATCAGAATGCCGTCCTCATCGGCGGTGGTGATGCCCTGGCCCTTGCGGGTGACGGTATAGGTGGTCAGACGGGCGCTTTCGCCCTCCAAAAGGTCCGTGATGCCGATGCCGAAGGCCAGGGAACACTTGTGGATAAAGGTAAAGGGCAAATCCACTTTGCCGGCCTCATAGCTGCGGTACTGCTCCACGGTGGTGTCGGTCTTCTGGGCCATCTCCGCCACGGAGAATCCGCTGATGGCACGCATTTCCGCAATACGCGAAGCGATCTCCAGCAGCTGGTTGTGGGATACGGTGTTGGATTCCATGGGTCAAACCTCCTGATATGTTGTAAGGTCCTGCCTGGGATATGATTTCTGCATAACAAAAAAATCCGTCCCAAAGCAAGTAAAACGCTTTGAGACGGAATAAACATTCCGCGGTACCACTCAAATTGCGCCATGGGCTATTGCCGGACGCCACCTCATAGGATCTATCAATCCTTGCACACTGACGCTGTGCGGCTCGGAGAACACTACTGACCCGGCGGGCGTTTGCATCCTCAGCTCGGAAGGGATGGGTCACCGTTGTCCGCTGCCCTGCCGCCTTGCACCACCCGGCGGCTCTCTGAAAAGGAGTCGGACTGGACCGTCTTCGTCATTGCCTATGGCGCTATTGTACGCCCGCCACGCCCACTTGTCAAGGACTTCTTTCCGCGTGGGGTGGATTTGCTACGGCAGTCAAGTACATCATGAAAGCAAAAACACTATTCTGTACACATTATCCTGTGCAACCTTGTGAAAGTATGTCGAATTTTTGAACAGATTTCAGAAGTTTTACACATTTTCACAGAGTTGTCCACAGAAGATGGAGTTTTCCACAAAAATTACCGGGCCTTTTTGGCTTGCACCCTGGGAAGCGGGGGAGTATAATCAAGCCTGTATCGCTGTTTGGGAGGTGGCGCAAGGATGCAATTGGGCGGATTACAAAAACTGACGCTACTGGATTTTCCGGGCCGTCTGGCCTGCACGGCCTTTACGGTGGGCTGCAATTTCCGCTGTCCATGGTGCCACAACGGTTCTCTGGTGCGGCGGACGGCGGAGACCTTCGATGCGTCGGAGCTGCTGGCCTTTCTGCGCAAGCGCCGGGGCGTCCTGGACGGCGTCTGCATCAGCGGCGGTGAACCGCTGCTCCATGACACGCTGGCCGACACCCTGCGGGCCGTCAAGGACCTGGGCTACGCGGTGAAGCTGGACACCAACGGCAGTTTTCCCGACAAGCTGCGGCAGCTGGTGGAAGACGGGCTGGTGGATTACGTAGCCATGGATGTAAAAAATTGTCGGGAGCACTACGGCGTCACGGCGGGCGTTCCCGATCTGGACGTGTCGCCCATTGTCGAATCGGTGTCGTATCTGCTGTCGGAGCCGGTGGAATTTGAGTTCCGTACGACGGTGGTTGGGCAATTTCACAACAGGGAAAATATGGAAGCTCTGGCCCGGTGGATTGCCGGGGCCAAACGGTATTTTCTCCAGTCCTTTGTGGATGGGGAAACCCTGTTGTCACGGGGCTGTACGGGCCTTTCTCCACAGGAGATGGAGGACCTCCGGCAGGTGGTTCTGCCCTGGGTCCCCGGTGTCGAATTGAGGGGGACATAACACAATATCTTGTGGTTCGACAAAATTATGACGACAATATTCTGTGGTTTCTGCCCATTGATTCCGGCGCGCCGACATGGTATGCTGTACCCGTTCCTCCGAGGGAGGAGCGGGACTTTTTTTACCATCGGCACGAAGGAGAGATCAGCATATGTATGAGGTTCGCAAGCGGGACGGACAGATCGTCCCTTTGGATATTCAGAAGATCGGCACCGCCATCCGCAAGGCCTTTGACGCCAGAAACCGCCAGTACACGGACGATATTATCGATCTGCTGGTGCTGCGGGTCACGGCGGACTATGAGCCCAAAATCGAAAAGGGCGTCATTGATGTGGAGTCCATCCAGGACAGCGTGGAGGCGGTGCTGCAATCGGCCGGTTATACGGACGTGGCAAAAAGCTATATCCTCTACCGGAAGCAGCGGGAGCGTCTGCGCAACGTCCGTTCCACCATTCTCGACTACAAGGAGACGGTGAACAGCTACGTCAACGTCACCGACTGGCGCGTCAAGGAGAATTCCACAGTGACCTATTCCGTGGGTGGTCTGATTCTCTCCAACTCCGGCGCCATTACGGCCAACTACTGGCTTTCTGAGATCTACGACGAGGAAATTGCCAACGCCCACCGCAATGCGGACATCCACCTCCATGACCTGTCCATGCTCACCGGCTACTGTGCCGGCTGGAGCCTCAAGCAGCTGATTCAGCAGGGTCTCGGCGGCATTCCCGGCAAGATCACATCGTCCCCGGCCAACCACCTGTCCACCCTCTGCAATCAGATGGTCAACTTCCTGGGCATCATGCAGAACGAATGGGCCGGCGCCCAGGCGTTTTCCTCCTTCGATACCTATTTGGCCCCCTTTGTCAAAAAGGACCATCTGGACCAGAAGGAAGTGAAGCAGTGCATTCAGTCCTTTGTCTACGGCGTCAACACCCCCAGCCGTTGGGGTACGCAGGCGCCGTTCTCCAACATCACCCTGGACTGGACCGTGCCCAAGGACCTGGAGCATCTGCCGGCCATCGTCGGCGGCAAGGAGCAGGACTTCACCTACGGCGACTGCAAAAAAGAGATGGACATGGTCAACAAGGCGTTTATTGAGATCATGATCGAGGGCGACGCCAACGGCCGCGGCTTCCAGTACCCCATTCCCACCTATTCCATTACCAAGGATTTCGACTGGTCCGAGACGGAGAACAACAAGCTGTTGTTTGAAATGACGGCCCGGTACGGCACCCCCTATTTTTCCAACTATATCAACTCCGATATGGAGCCCTCCGACGTCCGTTCCATGTGCTGCCGCCTGCGGCTCGATCTGCGGGAGCTGCGGAAAAAGTCCGGCGGCTTCTTCGGGTCCGGCGAATCCACCGGCTCCGTGGGCGTGGTCACCATCAATATGCCCCGGATTGCCTACTTGTCCCGGAACAAGGAAGGGTTTTATGAGCGGCTGGACCACATGATGGACATTGCGGCCCGCAGTCTGAAAATCAAGCGGACCGTCATCACCAAACTGCTGAACGAGGGGCTGTACCCCTATACGAAGCACTATCTGGGCACCTTCGACAACCACTTCTCCACCATCGGCCTGGTGGGCATGAACGAAGCCTGCCTCAACGCCCGCTGGATTGGCGAGGACCTGACCCATCCGGCGGCCCAGGATTTCACGGCGGAGGTTCTGGACCATATGCGGGAGCGGTTGAGCGATTATCAGGAGCAGTACGGCGACCTGTACAACCTGGAGGCCACCCCCGCCGAATCCACCACCTATCGTCTGGCCAAGCACGACGTGGAGAAGTACCCGGATATCATCACGGCGGCCCAGCCCGGCGGCACGCCGTACTATACCAATTCCTCCCATCTGCCCGTGGGCTTCACCGAGGATATTTTCGCCGCCCTGGATATCCAGGACAAGCTCCAGACCAAGTACACCTCCGGTACCGTGTTCCATGCCTTTTTGGGCGAGAAGCTGCCCGATTGGAAGGCGGCGGCCCGGCTGGTGCGGACCATTGCGGAGAATTACGAACTGCCCTATTACACCATGTCGCCCACCTATTCCATCTGCGCTGAGCATGGATATCTCAGCGGCGAACAGTACGTTTGCCCCCACTGCGGCGCGAAGACGGAGGTCTACAGCCGGATTACGGGGTATTACCGTCCGGTGCAGAACTGGAACGAGGGCAAGGCCCAGGAGTTCAAGGAGCGGAAGCTGTACGTGGTGGGCGACGCCACCAAGCTGCCCAATACGTGCCGCGTGAAAGCGGTGCAGGAGGAGACCGCCGATCCCTGCGGATTGAGCGACGGCGTGTACCTGTTCACCACAAAGACCTGCCCCAATTGTAAGCTGGTCAAGCGGTATTTGGAGATTGTGGGCATGGCCTATGAGGAAGTCGATGCCGAGGAGCAGGCCCAGTTGGCCATGGACCTGGGTATCCGGCAGGCGCCCACGCTGGTGGTGACCCAGGAGGGACAAATGCAGCGGTTTGACGGCGCAGGAGAGATTAAGCAGTTTTTGGATAATGTCTCCCGGAGCCTGAGAGCATAAAATCAGCACAGCACCCCCAATTAAAAGTTTTACTCGATTTTCATCGAAAATCGAGTAAAACTTTTTTATTTTTGGCCCTGGATCACGTCATGGTCCTGGAAATACTGATTGATCGTGTTGAGCGTCCGTTTTTTATCCCCGGACCACAACGGCGCGGCCAGATGCTTTTTATACCCATCCCCGGTGAGCCGGTGGATGACCATTTGGGGCGGCGTATGCCGCACACAATCGGCCAGTAGGGCAGCGTATTCCTCCAACTCCAACGTCCGAAATTTTCCGGCGACGTAATCCACATACAAATCCGTATCATCCAGCACATGGAGCAGCTGAAACTTGACGCCGTCCGCGCCGCTGCGCCCCACATAGTCCACCGTCTCCAGAATCTGTTCCCGTGTCTCGCCGGGCAGCCCCAGAATCACGTGGACGATGACCGTCACGCCCCGTCGCTTCAACTCTGCAACCGCCCGGTCGAAGACCGGCAGCTCCCAGCCCCGCCGGATATATTGTGCGGTTGCTTCGTGGATAGTCTGCAAGCCCAGTTCCACCCAGACCGGTTTTTTCCAGTTCAATTCCTCCAGCAGGTCCAGCACCGGCTCGGGCAGACAGTCGGGCCGGGTGGCCACCGACAGCGCCACCACATCATCGGGGGCCATGGCCGCTTCATACAGGGACCGCAGCCGCTCCACCGGTCCATAGGTGCTGGTAAAACTCTGAAAGTAGGCAATGAATTTTTTCCCGCCCTTGGCGGCCACCCGGGCTTTGGCCGCCGCCAGCTGTGCGGCCACGTCCGGACCGGCGGCGGCAAACGCCCCGCTGCCGTCGCCGCCGCAGAAAATGCAGCCCCGCGTCCCCAGCGTCCCGTCCCGGTTGGGACAGGTAAAGCCCCCGTCCAGGGCCAGTTTGTAGACTTTGCACCCGTATTGTGCCTTGAGCACCTCATTGATGGAGCGGTAATACATGGGCAGACCTCCCGGCGGTTTTTTCTGATTGTACCATAGAATTTCCCATGGTGCACGGCGCTTCTTGGAAAAGCGGTTGCAATCTGCCGCCGGATTTGGCATAATGTATAGAAATGAGTATTGCGCTGGGAGGCGATGCAATGGACGGATATACGGTATCACAGTGGGTGCTCTTTTTTCTGGTCTACTGCTTTTTCGGCTGGTGTATTGAATCCACCTTTGTATCCTGCCGGACCCGAAAACTGGTCAACCGCGGCTTTCTCAACGGCCCGGTCATCCCCATTTACGGCTTCGGCGCCATCGCCATTCTGTTCGCCACCCTGCCGGTGCGGACCCATCCTGTAGCTGTGTTCTTCCTGGGCATGATTGCCGCTTCCGTGCTGGAATATTTTACGGGAATGGCCATGGAGGCCATTTTCAAGGTCCGCTATTGGGACTACTCCGATAATTTTATGAACCTCAATGGCCATATCTGCCTGTTTACGTCCCTCTGTTGGGGCGCCCTCAGCGTGGTGCTGGTGGAGTGGATTCACCGGGGCGTGGAACGGGTGATTCTGGGTCTGCCGGACAGTGTGTCCCAGCTGCTTTCTCTGATTCTCTCCGGCATTTTCCTGGCCGATCTGGCCGTGTCTCTCAAGACGGCTCTGGATCTGCGGAAGCTGCTGGAACAGCTGGAAGCCTATTCGGAGAAGGCCAAGGAGGAGGCCCGGCAGCTGCAGGAGCGCATGGCGGAGCATATGGAGCAGAGCCGGGAGCGATTCCTGGAGAAGCTGCCCGACGGCGGCGAAGCGCTGCAAAAGCGCATTGAATCCTGGGAGCAGGCCGCCGAACGGTGGGAGCAGAGCGAAACCGTTGCCAAACTCCGCGCCGATCTGGCCGCCTGGAAGGCCCGGCGGGAACAGGCCCGCGAGGGCTTCCGCCAGCGCATGACCCTGGACAAGCGGCTCCTGCTGCGGAACAACCCCACCGCCCGGTCCAAGCGCTACGGCGAACAGCTGCGGTTCCTGCGCCAGCGGATGTACGAGGAATATCTGGAACGGAAAAAGAAGCATTGATTCCGTTTCATCATGGATTTGGAGGAATGTCAGATGGAAACCCTGGGTTATTACAACGGTACCATTGGAGAGCTGCATGAGATCAGCGTCCCCATGCTGGACCGGGTCTGCTACTTTGGCGACGGCGTCTACGACGCCACCTACGCCCATAACCATGTGATCTACTGCCTGGATGAGCATGTGGACCGCTTCTTTCATTCGGCGGCCCTGCTGCGCATGGAAATCCCCTGCACCAAAGAGGAACTGAAAACGTTGCTGTCCGATCTGGTGCGGAAAGTGGACAGCGGCGACCAGTTTGTCTATTGGCAGCTGACCCGTGGAACCGGCATCCGGAACCATCTGCCCACCGAGGGCCCCGGCAACCTGTGGGTCATGCTGCGGCCTGCCGAGGTCCAGGACACCTACGGCAAGCTGAACCTGATCACCCTGGAGGACACCCGGTTCCTCCACTGCAACATCAAGACGCTGAACCTGCTGCCCAACGTCATGGCGGCCCAGAAAACCCATGAGGCGGGCTGTGACGAGGCCATTCTCCATCGGGGCGACATGGTCACCGAGTGCGCCCACTCCAACGTCCATATCCTCAAGGACGGCGTATTCAAGACCCATCCCACGGACCATTTGATCCTGCCCGGCATCGCCCGTCAAAACCTGATTCGGGCCTGCAAGGCGTTGGGCGTCGCCGTGGACGAGACGCCGTTCACCGTGGCGGAGCTCTTCGACGCCGACGAGGTGATTGTGTCCTCCTCCGGCTCCTTCTGCATGGCTGCCGCCACCATTGATGGTAAGCCCGTGGGCGGCAAGGCCCCGGAAATCCTCAAAAAGCTCCAGGACTTCCTGGTGGCCGATTTCCAGGAAAAGACCAAGTAAACGAATACCCCCGCCGGTTTTTGTTGACAAACCGGCGGGGGTTTGTTATGATATGCTCTGTTCCAAAATTGCATAGACAGTTCGTGACCATCCTGTCGATAAACAAAACTAGGGACTGCCGGCGCTCGGAAAGAGCGGCGGCGACTTTGAGATGGGCGAAAGTGTTTGCACTTTGGCCCGTCGTTGCATTTTAGGAGGAAACAACAAGATGAAAAAACTCACCACCCGCGATCTGGCATTCTGCGGCGTTATCGCTGCGCTGTATGCCGTCATCACCCTGGCCATTGCACCCTTTGCCTACGGACCCATTCAATTCCGGATTTCCGAGGCCCTGTGCGTCCTGCCGTTCTTTGTGCCCGTCACGTCGCTGGGCCTGTTCGTCGGCTGCCTGGTGGCCAACCTGTTCTCCACGGTGACGACGCTGGATACTGTCATTGGCTCCGCCGCCACGCTGCTGGGCTGCCTGTGGACCGCCAAACTCCGCACCAAGTGGCTGACGCCCCTGCCCACAACCATCGTCAACGGCGTTATGGTGGGCGCCATGCTGGCCGCCGTCTATACCCCCGACGCGTTCTGGCAGGGTTTTCTGGTGAACGGCTTGCAGGTGGCCGCCGGTGAGTTGGCCGTCATGGTGATTCTGGGCCTGCCCCTGGCTGTCTGGCTGGAGAAGTCCAAGGTCCTCAAGCGGCTGACCATCCAGGTCCGTACCTTTGCATAACTACAACAGGCCCGTTGCAGACGGTTTTCCTCTGCAATGGGCCTGTTGTATATTATGGGGCGTATCGATGCTGTTCGCCCGATCAAGGGCCATGCAACGCAAATTTTCATGACCGCAACGGAACGTTGACAGGAATAAAATCGTGATTGGTAGCACGCAACCAGTGGATTGTAGTATCATTTACCAGAGGTGATAAATATGGACATAGCAGAAAGACTGCAAGAACTGCGCAAGAAAGCAGGCTATTCACAAGAGCAAGTCGCTGAGCAATTGGGACTCTCCAGGCAAGCTGTTTCCAAATGGGAAAGCGGGCAGGGAAAGCCCGAGATTGACAATATAGTGAAGCTGATGGAGCTCTATGGTGTGAGTGCAGATTATATTCTGCTGGGGATTGAAAACAGTACGCCCACGCCTGCAACAGAAAAGAAAAAACTCAGCAAGGAATACAGAAGGGCTATCGGCTGTATTGCAATGATAGCAGCAACGGCGCTCATTACGGTACTATTTATTACCGCATTGGGAATTTTGCAGAAATTCGGTATTTAAGAAGGAGAAGCGTATGGGACGAACGATTAAAATCAAGAAATTACTGCTTGCAGTACTGGCATTGAGCATGATTGCAATGACAATGAGCGGATGCGTTTATGCAAACAATAAAAGCTGGGATGATATGACTGCTGAGGAACAGGAAGCGGTACGGCAGGAATTTTTTGAGGATATGGAAGAGGAGCTGGAAGCAAGTTCTTCCGAAAACCGGTTCGAGGAGCAGTTTTTGCGTTTTATTTTTGACAACGTGCAACAGGCGATGGAAGACGAAAATTAAAAATGGGACCAGCAAATCCAGCTGCGCCGACCAACGATTGGAGGAACGGGCCACGCTTGTTTGCAAAAATGCGCCGCTGTCCTGATGGACAGCGGCGCAATGTGGTTATTGGGAATCCATTAGGCCATGGCGGCGGTGATGATGGCCATGGTGTAGACCTCCTCGGCGTTGCAGCCGCGGGACAGGTCGTTGATGGGAGCGTTCAGACCCTGCAGAATGGGGCCGTAGGCGTCGAAGCCGCCCAGACGCTGGGCGATCTTATAGCCAATGTTGCCGGACTGAATCTCCGGGAAAATAAAGGTGTTGGCGTAGCCGGCCACCTTGGAGCCGGGGAACTTCAGCTGGCCGACAGTGGGGGACACGGCGGCGTCAAACTGCATCTCGCCGTCGATGGCGAACTCGGGAGCCATCTCCTTGGCCTTCTCGCAGGCAGTGCGGGCCAGATCCACGCCGGGGCCCTTGCCGCTGCCCTTGGTGGAGTAGCTCAGGAAGGCAACCTTGGGCTCGATGCCGAAGACCTTGGCAGTCTTGGCAGTCTCCACGCCAACCTCAGCCAGCTTGTCGGCAGCGGACAGAACCACATTGCCCTCCTTGTCCAGGGTGTCCTCGTAGGAGATGTTGATGGCGCAGTCGCCCATGGCCAGCATCTCGTCGCCGCGGCACATGATGAAGCAGGAGGAAACCAGGTGGGCGCCCTTCTTGGTCTTCACCAGCTGCAGAGCGGGACGGACGGTGTCGGCGGTGGAATAGGTGGCGCCGCCCAGCAGAGCGTCAGCCATGCCCATCTTCACCAGCATGGTGCCGAAGTAGTTGCCCTTGGACAGAGCGGCGCGGCACTCGTCGGCGGTCATCTTGCCCTTGCGCAGCTCCACCATGGTGTCCACCATCTTGTCCATGCCCTCATAGGTCAGGGGATCGAGAATCTCCAGGCCCTCGATGTCAAAGCCGCCCTTCTTGGCGTTGGCCTTGACCTCTTCCACATTGCCCACCAGGATGGGGGTCAGGAAACCACCCTGCTTCAGACGGGCAGCAGCCTCCAGGATACGGGCGTCGGGGCCCTCGGTGAAGACAATCTTGCGGGGGTTGGCCTTCAGGATCTCAATGAGATTTTCAAACATTGGAATGTACCTCCATTTTTTTACGGCGGCGGTGCAGCCGCTGAACTTACTGTTCACCATTATACATCGTTTTTTCCGCCGTCTCAACCGTCTGCCGTCAAAAACTTTGGAAAAAATGGCCGCTGGCGGGAATAAATGGTCAGCGGTTCACCGGTGAGGGGGTGGGGCAGCGTCAAAGAGACAGCGCACAGCTGCTGGTGGGGTACGGTATCACTGCCGCCGCCGTAGTCCCGGTCCCCGAGAATGGGGCAGCCCAGGGCGGCACAATGGACGCGAAGCTGGTGGGTCCGGCCCGTCACCGGTTCCAGTTCCAGCAAACTCAGCCCGCCGCGTTCGTTCAGTACCCGATACCGGGTCACGGCAGCTTGACCGTCGGGATGGACCTCCCGCAGCAGACTGCCGCCGTCCCGGCGGCGGATGGGCAGATCGATGATGCCGCTGGGTTCCGGCATGGAGCCGCGGACCGTGGCCTGGTATGTTTTGCGGAGTTGCCCGGCCCGCTGGGATTGGCACAGCAGCGCGTGAATGTGGGCGTGCTTGGCCAGCAGCACCACGCCGAAGGTGTCCCGGTCCAGCCGCGTCACTACATGGACGCCGCAGGGCTGCTTTGTCCTGGAAAAGTACCCGGCCACGCCGTTGGCCAGGGTGCCTGTGTATCGGCTGGGGGAGGGATGGACCCACAGGCCCGGTCCCTTGTCCACGGCCAGCAGGGCTTCGTCTTCATATAAAATATCCAACGGCAGGTCCTGAGCGGGGAAGTCCGGCGGGTCCTCTGTCAGCAGGGCCGTCACCACATCGCCGGGCTGCACGGGGAAGTCTGTAAACACCGGTTCCCCGTTGACGCGGAAGACACTGCCGGTCTTCAAGGATTTGACCAGGGACGAGGACAGGCCCAACTCCGTCCGCAGAAAGGACAGCAGGGGACCGGCCCGCCGGGCCGTACAGGTCAGCACCATGGGCTGCACCTCCTTTTTTGCCCTTTAGTCTGCCACAGAACCGAAGAAAACGCAAGGGGCGGGGGCGGTTTCCGTCAGATTCCCCCGCAAATTGTGGGAAAACTGCTGGACAGGGCCGGGCAGTCATGGTATACTATTTGGTAATCGCAGCATTTTTACACCGCCGGTTTGTGCGGTTTTGCATAGAGATAGGGGATTGAATCATGCACATTTCACAACGGGTCCAGAACTGCGGACTTTCTCCCATGCGGAAATTTCACCCGCTGGCCGTGGAGGCCATGCGCCAGGGAAAACGCATCTACCATCTGAACATTGGTCAGCCGGACATTTCCACGCCCCAGGCGTTTTTTGACGCCATTCGGGAATCGCAGCCCCGGGTTTTGGAGTACGCCGCCTCCGCCGGTATGCCGGAGCTGCTGGCGGCGGTGCAGTGCTATTACGGCCGTTTGGGCGTGGCCTTGCAGGAGGATGACATTCTCATTACCAACGGCGGCAGCGAAGCCCTGCTGATGCTGATGCTGTCCATTCTCGACGAGGGCGATGAAATCATTGTGCCTGAGCCGTTCTATCCCAATTATACCACCTTTATCCACGCCGCCGGCGGCGTGGTCTGCCCCGTGCCTACCAAGCCGGAGGAGGGCTACCGGTACGCCGACCGGGAGAAGTTCGAGAGCCGCATCAACGAGCGCACCCGTGCCATTTTGCTGACCACCCCCGGCAACCCCACCGGAGTCGCCCTGACCCGGGAGGAAATGGCCATGTTCAAGGACTTGGCCAAGGAGCACAATCTGTATCTGATCTGCGACGAGGTCTACCGGGAGTTTGCCTACGAGACCGACGAGCTGCTCACCATGCTGTCCTTTGCCGACGCGGCGGACAATGTGGTAATTGTCGATTCCGTCTCCAAGCGGTTTTCCGCCTGCGGCGCCCGCGTCGGCGCTCTGGTGTCCCGGAACCGTACCCTCATGGATGAGTGTATGAAGTTCTGCCAGGGCCGTCTGTCCGTGGCCACCCTGGACCAGATCGGCGCCGCCGCCCTCTACGGCGTGGACCCCAGCTACTTCGCCGCCACCAAGGCCGAGTACAAGCGCCGCCGTGATACGGTGGTGCGGAAGCTGCGGGAAATCCCCGGCGTCATCTGCGAGGAGCCCAAAGGCGCGTTTTATCTTATGGCCGCCCTGCCGGTGGACGATGCCGACCAGTTCCAGACGTTCCTGCTGGAGGAGTTTGCCGACAATCAGGAGACCGTCATGTTTGCCCCCGGCGAGAGCTTTTATGCAACCCCTGGCAAGGGTAAAAATGAAATCCGGATTGCCTACATCCTCAAGCAAGAGGATTTGGAACGGGCCATGGATTTGCTGGCCCTGGGCATCGAGGCGTACAACAAGCGATAATCCCAAGCCGCCGCATCTGCGGCGGCTTTTTTGAAGGAGTGTTCCATGGAACGACTATTTACGACCTACGACACCATTCTGGTGGTGGACACGGAGACCACCGGTCTCCGCCCCCATCTGGACCATGTGGTGGAACTGGCCGCCGTGGCCGTCACGGCCCGGGACGGCAAACCCGCCGTCACCTCCGTCTATGACCAACTGCTGCGGCTCCCCGACGGCTGCGCCCTGCCCTGGTTTATCACCAAACTGACCGGCATCACCGAATCCATGCTCATCCGCGAGGGCATTGACCGCGCCCGGGGCTGCGACGACTTCGCCGCCATGGTCCGTTCCGGCCGGACCCTCCTGGCCGCCTACAACGCCCCCTTTGACCTGCGGTTTCTCCAATCCCTCCTCCGGGGCTATGGCGACGAGACGGTTCTGGCCCAGGCCGACGCCCTGGATGTTTTACAGGTTTTCCGCCGCCGCCGTCCCAAGCCCCACAAGCTGTGCCATGCCATCACTGCCTATGGTCTGGACGACTTCGCCTGCAACAGCCACCGGGCCTCCGACGACGCCTTGGCCACCTGGATGGTTCTGGAAGCCATGGACCGGGAATGTCCCGACGTGGAACGGTATATTCGGCCTGCGGTAAAATTTTTGTAAAACGGTTTTTTTAAGGTACAATTTAATCACACTTGCTAGAATGATACGAAATGGGTGCCATCCGCTTTACATTTACAATTTGTTGACAAATTAGTGAGATACAGTGCCTATAATAGGAACTGACAGTTTATGGGCCGCAGTGACTTGGCCCGGAAAGGATTTATGAATCATGGGGATTCTCAAAAAGAAGCAGACGGACGGGACGGTGGCGGTGGAACCGGCGCCGTCTAAAAAACGTCTGCGGAAAATCATTGCCGCCGTCATTGTGCTGGCGCTGCTGGGCGGCGGCCTCCTGGCCTTCGGCGGCAGCGGCAAGAGCCAGGAGCGGCAGGCGGCGGAGTACACCACCGAGACCGTCACCCGGCAGGACATCACCACCGAGCTGTCCTACTCCGGCACGCTGGAACCGGCGGACTCCTACATCGTCACCGGGCTGGTGGCCGGTGAGATTCTCACGGCGGATTTTGAAGAGGGCGACACGGTGAAAAAGGATGATGTCCTCTACACCATCGACAGCTCCGACGCCGGCAACAGTCTGGAGCGGGCGGAAAACGCCGTGGCCCAGGCCCAGCGGTCCTATGACCAGCTGCTGGACAGCCTGGATGATTTGAGCATCCGCGCCAACACCGCCGGACAGGTGGTGGACCTGGCCGTGGAGGTGGGCGACGAGGTGACCATGGGCCAGACCATTGCCACCCTCCGCGACAGCGCCACCATGACCATCGAGCTGCCGTTCCCCGCAGACGAGGCGGCCCTGTTTACCATCGGCCAGTCGGCCCAGGTGACGGTGGACGGCTCCTTTGAGACGGTCTATGGTACCGTGACGTCCATCAGCGCTTCGGACACGGTTCTCAGCGGCAACCGCATTGTCCGCAATGTGGAAATCAGCGTTTCCAACCCCGGCGCCATCACCAATACCACCACAGCCACGGCCACCGTCGGTACGTCGGCCTGTGCCCAAAGCGGCACCTTTGCCTATGCCGCCGAAAAGACCGTCACGGCCAAGGCTTCCGGCGAGGTAGCGTCCCTGTCGGTCCAGGAGGGCGATATGGTCTCCAAGGACCAGGTTCTGGTGGTCCTCTCCAGCGACAGCCTGGATGACCAGATTCAGAACGCCGCCGATCAGGTGGAGGACGCCAAGCTGAGCCTGGACAGCCAGCAGGACAGTCTGGACAACTATACCATTTCCTCTCCCATCGACGGCACCATTGTGGACAAGACGTACAAGCAGGGCGACAACGCCGAGGCGGGCAAGCAGCTTTGTACCATCTTCGACTTGAGCTATCTGACGTTTACCATGAACATTGACGAGCTGGATATCAGCCAGGTGGCCGTGGGCCAGAAGGTCCGCATCACCGCCGACGCTGTGGAGGGCCAGACCTTTGAGGGTACCGTCACCAAAGTCAGCATCAACGGCACCACCTCCGGCGGCGTCACGGCCTATCCCGTCACGGTGCGTATCGACAACACCGACGGTCTGCTGCCCGGTATGAACGTGGACGGCGCCATTGTGGTTTCGGAAAAGCAGGATGTGCTGGCTGTGCCGGTGGAGGCCGTGGAGCGGGGCAACCAGATTCTCGTGCAGACCGGCGAGACCACCAGCGGAGACAAGGCCGTAGGCGAGAACGGCATTCCCGCAGGCTTTGCGTATGTGGAAGTCACCCTGGGCGAGACCAACGGCGAGTACATCGAGATCACCGACGGTCTCAGCGACGGCGATGTGATCGCCTACGTCCAGCCCACCTTTGAAGCATCCAGTCTGATGGACGAGATGTACGGCCCCATGGGGACAGAAACCATGGTGGTGGAGGCAGAACCCATGCCGGCCGGCGGCGGCGGACCCGGCGGCGGTGGTGGTGGAATGCCCGCAGGCGGCGGAGGCGGCTTCTGATGGAAACACCGTTGATCGCCTTTGAAGAAGTCTCCAAGCTGTACCACATGGGCGACAGCATTGTGGTGGCCGCCGACAAGATTTCCATGGAGATTTACCGGGGAGAATTTGTGGCCATTGTGGGCCAGTCCGGTTCCGGTAAGTCCACCTGTATGAATATCATCGGCTGCCTGGACGTGCCCACCTCCGGCCGGTACCTCCTGGACGGCCAGGACGTGGGCAAGATGAACAAAAACCAGCTGGCGGAAATCCGCAACAAAATGCTGGGCTTCATCTTCCAGCAGTACAACCTTTTGCCCAAACTGACCCTGCTGGAAAACGTCATGGTGCCCCTGATGTACGCCGGTGTCCCCCTGCGGGAGCGGAAGCAGCGGGCCATGGATGCGCTGGAGAGCGTGGGTCTGGCCAGCAAGTATAAGCACCGGCCCAATCAGCTGTCCGGCGGCCAGCAGCAGCGTGTCTCCATTGCCAGAGCCCTGGTGGGCATGCCGTCGGTGATTCTGGCCGACGAGCCCACCGGCGCATTGGATTCCAAAACGGGCCGGGAGGTCCTCAACATCCTCCAGGGCCTCAACCAGCAGGGCAACACCGTGGTGCTGATCACCCATGACAACTCCATCGCCGCCACGGCCAAACGGATCATCCGTCTGGAGGATGGCCGGGTGGTCTACGACGGACCCTCCGACGATCCCAAGGCCTTCGTCCGGGGCGGCATGGCCGCCGGTGAGACGGGAGGTGGCCCCGCTTGAACGTCATGGAATCCTTTAAAATGGCGGTGGGCAACATCCGCACCAGTAAAATGCGGTCGTTCCTCACCATGCTGGGCATCATCATCGGCGTGGCCGCCGTCATCGTCATTGTGGGCATGGGCAACGGCATGGAAATTTACATGACCGAGCAATTCGAGTCCATGGGCACCAATACCCTGACGGTATCCATTTACGGCCGCGGCACCGGCCGCACCGTCACCGATGAGGACATGTATGACATTGTGGGGCGCAACAGCGACGCATTGGAGCTGCTGTCGCCCACGGTCACCATGCAGTCTCCCGCCAAAATCGGTACCGATACCATCACCAGCACCTCCATTACCGGCGTCAGTGAGGACTACTTCACCATTAAAGATTACGACGTGGCCATGGGCCGGGGGCTGCAATATGTGGATATGCTCAAACGCAGCCGCGTCTGTGTGGTGGGTACCTATCTCAATCAGGAGTATTTCGGCGGCAACGCCCTGGGCCAGACCATCAAAATCGGTGGTACCCCCTTTACGGTGGTGGGCATCCTGAATGAGATCGGCGACAGCACTGAATACAGCAGTGACAACGCCATTTTCGTGCCCTATACCACGGCGGCCCGGCTCAGCAATATGGGCACCATTTCCAGCTACACCGTCACGGTCACCGATGTGAACAATTCCACCTGGTCCAAGGGCGTGCTGGAGAAGGAACTTTTTGATATTTTTGAGGACGAGAACGCCTATACGGTCATCTCCATGGCGGAGATTCTCGACTTGATGACCCAAATGCTGGATGTGATGATTGCCGTTCTGGCAGCCATCGCCGCCATCTCTCTGGTGGTGGGCGGCATCGGCATTATGAACATCATGCTGGTGTCCGTATCGGAACGGACGAGAGAAATCGGCGTCCGCAAGGCATTGGGCGCAAAAGAACGGTACATTATGAGCCAGTTTGTCATTGAGGCAGCCACCACCAGCGCCATCGGCGGCGCGGTGGGCATCCTCTTTGGAGAGGGGCTGTCCAGCCTGGCCACGGCCATTATTGTGGCCGCTCTGGACACCGATCTGGCGGTGACGCCGTCGGCGGGCTCCATCGCCCTGGCCGTGGGCATCTCCGTGGCCATCGGCATTCTCTTCGGCTATCTGCCCGCCAAAAAGGCGGCGCGGCTCAACCCCATCGACGCGCTGCGTCACGACTAGGAGGTAGAATACGATTATGTGGAAACGACTGACGGGCCTGTTTCTGGCTCTGACGCTGCTGGCTGGTCTGCTGGCCCTGCCGGCTGCCGCCGCCGAAACCGGCGAACCGGTGGCCACGGTCCAGGCGTTGGGCATCCTCAACGGCGACCAGAACGGCAATCTCAATCTCTCGGGCAATGTGACCCGGGCCCAGTTCTGCAAAATGCTGGTGGCGGCGTCCCCCTATCGGGATACCGTAGGCGGCAGCGGCGGATACTCCCTGTTCACCGATGTGAAAAGCGACCACTGGGCAGTGGAGTACATCAAAACCGCCGTGGACAACGGCTGGCTCCTGGGCTACCTGGACGGCAGCTTCCATCCGGACAGCTCCATCACCCTGGAGGAGGCGGCCACGGTGGCGCTGCGGGTCCTGGGGTATACCAATGCGGACCTGGCCGGTTCCTATCCGGCGGCCCAGCTGTCCAAGTTCAACGCCCTGGGCCTGCATGCGGGCTTCTCCACCGGCCAGGGCCAGGCCATGAGCCGCATGGACTGCGCGTGGCTCTTCTATAATCTGCTGGCCACGGAGACCAAGGACGGCCAGATTTACGGCCAGACCCTGGGTTATACCCTGGATTCCACCGGCCATGTGGATTACGGCTCCCTGGTGACCTCGGAGACCGAAGGCCCCTTCACTGTGTCCGGCACGGTTTCGCTGCCCTTTGACCGCAGCAGTGCCACCGTCTACCGCAACGGCACGTTGTCCGACTGGAGCCAGGTGGCCAACTACGATATTTACTATTACAACACCAATTTGCAGACGGTTTGGGTCTATTCCAACCGGATTACCGGCACCTATACGGCGGCCAGCCCCTCTGCGGTGGCGCCCACGTCGGTGACGGTGGCCGGTAACACCTATGCCATTGAATCCTCCACCGCTGCCCATAAGCTGTCGTCCCAGGGCGAATACGGCATCGGTGACACGGTGACGCTGCTGCTGGGTATGAACGGCGGTGTGGCCGATGTCTGCGACGTCTCCTCCGCTGCCGGCAGCTATTACGGCGTGGTGACCAGCGCGGAGCAGCAGTCCATTGTGACCTCCGGCGGCGACGCGGTGGTGGAGCAGACGCTGAAGGTCCTGTGTACCGATGGCGTGGAGCGCACCTTCACCGGTTCCTATGCCTATGACGTGGGCAGCGTGGTCCGGGTGGATTACGGCCAGAAGTCCGTGGTGGAGCGGCAGGGTGTTCTGGCCCTGTCCGGCAAGGTCAACAGCACCGGCACGGCGTTGGGGAACTACACCCTGTCCGACCAGGTAGAAATCCTCGATTCCAGCAGCTCCGGCAGCGCGGTGCGGATTTATCCCAAGCGGCTGGCCGGTGTGACGCTGGAGCGGGACAACGTGCTGTTTTACCACTTCGACAGCCAGGGTAAGATTGACCGGCTGATTCTCCGGGACGCCACCGGCGACGCCGAGGACTATGTCCTCTTCACCTCGGTGTTTGACGATGTGGATGAAAAGGTTCCGTCCTACCAGGGTCTCTATACGTACCTGCGTGCCGGTCAGTCCCAGAGCTATACCTCTGTGGACTGGATGTATCATCTCCAGGTGGGCGGCGGCGTGATTGAATACAACAAGGGCCAAGTGGACCAGATGAAAAACATCAGTAGCGCCACCCTTACCAGCCTGTCCGGCGCCACAGCCACGGTGGGGAACCGGACCTATACGGTCAATGACAACGTGCAGGTCTATGTGGTGTCCGACGGCGAATACTTCCAGGTTCCGGCGTCCTCGGTGGAGGATACGGACCGGTATACGCTGACGGCGTGGTATGACGATTTGGGCTATCCTGCCGGCGGTCAGGTCCGCCTGATTGTGGCCCGTGAAAAATAATCGCTGTTACGCGTATATGCTCCGGTGTGCCGACGGGACGTTGTACACCGGCTGGACTAACGATTTGCAGCACCGCGTGGAAACCCACAACGCCGGGAAAGGGGCCAAATACACCCGGACCCGGCGGCCTGTGGAGCTGTGCTACTATGAGACCTTCGATACTGTATCGGAGGCCATGCGGCGGGAAGCGGCCATCAAAAAGCTGACCCGCCAGCAGAAACTCCGGCTGATGGCCGGAACAACGGAATAAACACCGGCCCGCCGTGCAGCAAAGCGCACGACGGGCCGGTTTCTTGCTCCGCCGGTAACGGATGCAGTAGGAAACATATGGATTTGTCCGGGGTTCTGTGCTATACTTTTCTCAAGAGAAGCGCGGCAATGCCGACTGCTGCGCAATATCAATCTTGCAAGGAGGAATCCGCGATGATTCGTTGGAAACAGCAGGAAACGGGTGAGGGAGAATTTGACAGCCAATTTTTCCGCAATGAGGATGGCAATACCCTATGTGTCTATGCCAATGGAGACAGCTCCGATTTGATGGCGTGTGCCGAACGTTGTGTGGAGGCGTTCAACCACCTGCCGGACGCTGTGATTCAGGAACTTTGCAAACAGCTTACAGACTGCGCCCAGGCAGGCGACGGCCTGGAGGAGGAATTTGAACTGCCGTCCCTGGAGAATCCCCAGGCGATTCTGGAATATTGCTGGTTTGTGGCGCTGTATGTCGATATGGAGAACGAAGACGACGAAATCGCCTATGCCGTGGAAGGCGAAGGGGAATGGGGCGAGAATATCGGCTTTTACATCCAGAATAACCGGGTGGTTTATGTGGGCCCCGATTATCTGACGTATATGAAACATGGATGATGCGATAAGGGCGGGACTGGTGTCCCGCCCTTGGCTATTTACGAAACAGCATGCAACCGGTTGCTTGCCCCCGCCGCGTTGCGCGGTCCGCATTCGCCCCGGTGCGGCGGGGAACGGTACCCGGTACCGTCGGGACGACGCCCCAGGGCGGTCTCTCTTGGCCCATTGGGCCAATTCACCCGTCCCCTACAAACCCGGACAGGGCGCCGACATGGGGCGTAGGGCGGGAGCTGCGTATCCCGCCGCTGGGAACTTACGACAACTCGGTGGTTTCCGTCAGTTGGGCAAACTTCGCCTCGGCTTCCTCCAAAATCGTCAGGCCCGCCGACAGCTGGGTACTGTCGCAGATCAGCAGCACCGATTCCCCGTGGGATTTGGCTGCGGCGGTGGCCGTCAGCCGCGCCGACGGCCGGTAATAGACACAGTACCGGTCCTCCAACGCTGCGGCTTCCGCCGTATCGGGCAGCAGACAGAGCAACGTTTTACGGCCCAAAACTGCGTCCAGAGCGTTATTGGCCGCCCGCAACGCTTCTTCCAAGGGGCGGTCGTCGCGGTTGTCCACCGTCAGACCAATGGAATATCCGGATACGGTGAGCTGCCGGACCAGGTCGGGCTGCTCCAACAGCTCCTGTTCCGTGAAGAAAAACACGGCGGGCAGCGTTTCCGCTTGCAGCAGGGCCAGCGATTCAGCCATGGTATCCCCGTCGGTGATGGCCAGATGGACTGTCACCGGTTCGCCCTCCTCCGGGTCCTCCGGGTCCGTTGTCGTACCCGGCTGGTTGGGCTGCTGGGGCGTGGTGGGAGTGGTAGGCGTGGAGGTCTCCGGCTGGCTGGGCTGTTCCGGCTTCGATTGGGTGGATTCGTACTGTTCCACCCGGTAGGCAATGAGGTTTTCCGCCTTGGTGATAAACAGACTGTCGTCATAGACCTGGCTGCCGGTGGTGAAGCGTACCACCGTATAGCCTCCGGCACTGGTCAGGACGCTGCACTGGACACCGAAATGGCCGGCGGAATAGGCGGCGGGCAGGAAAATCACGCCGTTTCGCAGCACCGCGCCCAGGGGCTGGGCGGTGTTGTTTTCATCGATGACGCCGCCGCCGCTCAGGTCAAAGACCAGACGGCCCGTGCGGTCCGTCAGCGTCACCGTATTGGCTGAGGCCGAATAGACCGGGTAGATATCCACGGAAGAAAACACCGTGTAGGGCACATAGCACACTCCGTTGGCATAAAAGGGCAGTTCCCCGCCGGACAGGGTCAGGGGAATGGTGTCATTGACGGCCACAAAGGCCAGATTGGATGCTCCGGCGGTGGGAACCGCCAGCAGGGACAGCACCAGAGCCGCGCAAAGCAGCAGGTGCAGCAGTCGTTTGCGCACCGTCTTCACCTCCTCCGTGGATACATGGTTTGTCAGTCATTGCGGCGGCGTCCGCCCACAATCAGCAGCAGACGCAGCAGCTGGGCCAGAGAGACGGCCAGGGCCGCCACATACGTCATGGCGGCGGCAGACAGCGTTTTTCTCGCGCCCACCATCTCGTCGTCGTCCAGCAGATGGCCCGATTCCAGTGCGGCCAAAGCCCGGCGGCTGGCGTTGAACTCCGTGGGCAGCGTCACCAGCTGGAACACCGTGGACAGCGCAAAACAGGCAATGCCCGCATAGGCCAGCTGAACGCCCAGGTCGCCGCGGATGAACAGCAGACCCAGGAGAATCAAGGGGACGGCCAGTTTGGAGCCGATGTTGGTGACGGGAATAATGGCGGCCCGCAGCTTGATGGGCCCATAGCCCACGGCGTACTGGATGGCGTGGCCCGCCTCATGGGCCGCCACGCCGATGGCGGCGGTGGACGTGTCGTTGTAGACCGAATCCGACAGGCGGATGACATTGGTCCGGGGGTCGTAGTGGTCCGTCAGATTGCCGCCGATGCGTTCAATGCGGACGTTGCGCAGACCGTTGGCGTCCAGGACCATACGGGCGGCGTCGGCGCCGGTGAGACGGCGGCGGGAACGCTGCTGGGAATATTTGCGAAAGGTTCCGTTGACGCGGCTGCTGGCCCACATGGCGAAAATCACCGCGGGCAGCACCAGAACCAGATAATAATAATCAAAAAACATGGTAACCACACTTCCTTGCAGTTTTACAGCTATTGTACCCCAAGATTGTGAATAAATCTACCCTTGGCGTGTTGATATTGACTTTGTGGATAACCCTGTTGGGAAGTTGTGCACAAACTGTGGAGAACTGGAACCATTGGGGCGATATTCGCCCATCATAGGGGCCAAATCGGACCCTATAGTGGTGTCAATTTGGCGCCCTAGTAATAATAAATAATAATAATAAATAAATTATAACCAGAAAGAAAGAATAAAAAGAAAGAAAGAGCGCCGGAGGGCAGTTATCCACAGGCCGGCGCAAAAAAAGTTGACAATTGTAAAATTTTTTCTTCTAAACAACACGGCGGCAGCCCTTGATAACAGGGGCGTGCCGCCGTTGGACTGTTGGAAATTGGTAAAAATTGGTTCTATCCACAGGGTATAATACCCTTGTCAGGAAAGGCGGGAGGCGAAGTCCTCATAGCCGAACTGCCGGACCACCGTTTCTTTGCCGTCCAGATCCCGCCAGACGATGGCAGGCAGGGACATGCCGTTGAAGGTGTTGGTTTTGACCATGGTGTACAATGCCATGTCCCCAAAGGTCAGCCGCGTGCCTTCCGTCAGCGGCGCGTCAAAGGAGTAATCCCCGATGATGTCGCCGGCCAGACAGGTGGGACCGCCCAACCGGTAGGTGTAGGCCTTTTCTCCGGTCTCGCCGCTGCCCAGCAGGGGGGGACGGTAGGGCATTTCCAGCACGTCGGGCATGTGACAGGCGGCGGAGGTGTCCAGAATGGCTAGATCGAGGTCGTTGTGGAGGACCTCCAGAACTTCCGTCACCAGAAAGCCGCTGTTCAGCACAACAGCTTCTCCCGGCTCCAGGTAGACCGTCACGTTGTACCGCTTCCGCAGCCCTTTCACCAGATGCACCAGCCGTTCCACGTCGTAGTCGGACCGGGTGATGTGATGGCCGCCGCCCAGGTTCAGCCATTGCATCTGGGGCAGATATTGGCCGAACTGTTTCTCGAAGGCTTTCAGCGTCGTCTCCAGATCGTCGGAATTCTGCTCACAGAGGGTGTGGAAGTGGAGACCGTCCAGCAGGGGCAAAAGGTCCTCGTCGAAGTTCTCCAGCGTGGTGCCCAGCCGGGAACCGGGGGCGCAGGGGTCATAGATGGCGTGGCCTTCCTGGGTGGAACAGCGGGGATTGGTCCGCAGTCCCACGCTTTTCCCCGCTTCTCTGGCACGGGGGCCAAACTTCCGCAGTTGATTGGGGCTGTTGAACACAAAGTGGTCGGCGTAGGCCAAAAGCTCGTTGAACTCGTCTTCCCGGTAGGCCGGGGAAAACACATGGGTTTCGCCGCCGAAGTTCTCCTTGCCCAGCCGGGCTTCATAGAGCCCGCTGGCCGTGGTGCCGCAGAGATACGACGCAATCAGGGGGTAGCAGTAGAACATGGAAAAGGCTTTCTGGGCCAGGAGGATGCGGCAGCCCGCTTCCTCCTGCACCTGCCGCAAAAGCTCCAGATTCTTCCGCAAAAGCCCCTCGTCCACGACGAAATAGGGGGTGCGAATGGCGTCGCTCATGAATCAGTCCACCAGAACCGGATTGTCGTTGATCTGCCAAGGCAGGCCCCACTGGTTCAGGGCGTCCATGTAGGGGTCCGGGTCGAACTCTTCCACGGTGTAGACGCCGGGCTTAGTCCACTTGCCGGTCAGCATCATCATGGCGCCGATCATGGCCGGAACGCCGGTGGTGTAGCTGATGGCCTGGGAGCCCACTTCCTTGTAGCACTCCTGATGGTCGCAGACGTTGTAGATATAGGCGGTCTTGTCCTTGCCGTCCTTCTTGCCGGTGAAGATGCAGCCGATGTTGGTTTTGCCCACGGTGCGGGGGCCCAAGGAAGCCGGGTCGGGCAGCAATGCTTTCAGGAACTGGATGGGGACAATCTGATGGCCCTCAAACTCAATGGGGGTGGTGGACAGCATACCCACGTTCTCCAGGCAGTTCATATGGGTCAGGTAGGACTGACCGAAGGTCATGAAGAACCGAATGCGCTTGACGCCGGGAATGTTCTTGGCCAGGGATTCGATTTCCTCATGGTGCAGCAGGTACATATCCTTGTGGCCCACCTGGTCGAAGTCGTACTCCCGCTTGATGCTCATGGCAGGAATCTCCACCCAGTGGCCGTCCTCCCAGTAGGAGCCGGGGGCGGAGACTTCGCGGAGGTTGATCTCCGGGTTAAAGTTGGTGGCAAAGGGATAGCCATGGTCGCCGCCGTTGCAGTCGAGAATGTCGATGGTATCGATCTGATCAAACAGGTGCTTCTGGGCGTAGGCACAGTAGGCCTGAGTGACGCCGGGATCGAAACCGGTGCCCAGCAGAGCCGTCAGACCGGCCTTCTCAAACTTCTCCTTATAGGCCCACTGCCAGGAGTAGTCAAAGTAGGCGGTGAAGCCCTCCTCCTTGCAGCGCTTCTCGTAGATGGCCCGCCACTGGGGGTCGTCGGTGTTCTCCGGCTCATAGTTGGCGGTGTCCAGGTAGTTGACGCCGCAGATCAGACAGGCGTCCATGATGGTCAAATCCTGGTAGGGCAGAGCGATATTCATGACCAGATCGGGCTGGACCTTCTTGATCAGGGCCACGACTTCATCGACCTTGTCGGCATCCACCTGGGCCGTGGTGATCTTCGTCTTGGTCTTGCCCTCCAGCTCCGCCTTGATGGCGTCGCACTTGGAAACGGTGCGGCTGGCAATGCAAATCTCGGTGAAAACGTCGCTGTTCTGGCAGCACTTGTGGATGACCACGCCGGCCACGCCGCCGCAGCCGATAATCAGAACCTTGGACATGGGAAGTTCCTCCTTCAAACAATGTGATTTTGGGGATTTCGCCCCGTGCGCGGGGCGACCGGGGCGTTGCCCCTGGACCCCACAATTTTTTTGTAAAAAAATTGACTAAAAACTTTTATCTATAGGACCCGGATGGGGGGCGGTGCGGACGAGTCAGGGATGATGCGCCCTATGGATACAGACCGGCTGCCCTACATCCATTCCTGGGACTGCGTGGGTACGTTAAAAATTATCGTCCATGGCCAGGAGCATTTCCCGGACCACCTTGGCCGCCACGGCGTTGGAGGCCCCGGTGGGGTCATAGTGGGGGCTTAACTCGTTGACATCACAGCCGACGATATGGCAGCGGTTGCAGACCAGCGTGACGGCGTTCCGCAAAGCGTCAAAGGTAACGCCGCCGGGTTCCGGTGTGCCGGTACCGGGGAACACCGACGGGTCCAGCACATCCAGGTCCACAGTGAAGTAAACGGGCTTGTCCCCCAATTGTTCCACCAGGGTTTCCAGGCTGTCAAAGTCAAAGGGGTGGGTACTGACATGGTCCTTGCCCCAAACCCATTCGGACCGGTCGCCGGACCGGATACCGAACTGATAGATTTTCCCGTCGCCGATCAGGTCCCAGCACCGCCGCAAAACGCAGGCATGGGACAGTTCTACACCCAAATATTCCTGCCGGAGGTCGGCGTGGGCGTCGAAGTGGATGATGGTCACATCGGGATACTGCTTCTGGACGGCCCGGAACGCACCCAACGTCACCAGGTGTTCACCGCCAAGGAGGAAAGGCCGCTTGCCCTCGGCCAGAATGACCGCCGCCTGAGCTTCGATATCGTCCAGGGCCAGCTGGGAGCTGCCCATGGACAGCTCCAAATCTCCCAAATCCAGCACATGAGCGTCCAGCAGGTCCCGGTCCTGATAGGGGCTGTACGTCTCCAGACCGTATGATTCCCGCCGCAAGGCGTTGGGGCCGAAGCGGGTGCCGGGCCGGTTGGAGGTGGTGGAATCAAAGGGCGCGCCGAACAACACGGTGCGGGCCGCGCTGCTTTCGCAGTCACAGGCCATGAAGGTATCAATCTGCGGCTTCAACATGCTTCAACAACTCCTCTACATAGGCGGGAATATAGAACGCTCCCCGGTGGAGCATGGTGGTGTAGTACCAACAGTGGAGGTTTCTAGCGTTCCAGCGGTCGGCGTCCAAATCCTTGAGGGGATGGTATTTCTTGGACGCAAACCCGAACAACCAGTGGCCCGAGGGGTACGTGGGAATATGGGCCTGATAGACCCGGCTGATGGGGAAGGACTCCACAATCCGTTTGTGGGCCCGCTGACAGGCCACAGCGTCCTCGTCATAGAAGGGGCTTTCGTGCTGATTGACCATAATGCCGTCGTCCCGCAGGGCCTTATAGCAGTTGCCGTAGAACTCCCTGGTAAAGAGACCCTCGCCGGGGCCAAAGGGGTCCGTGGAATCGACAATAATCAAATCGTAGCAGTTCTCCTTGGAACGGATGAACTTGAGGCCGTCGGCATAGTGGATGGTAACCCGGGGATCGTCCAGGGAACAGGCGGTCTTGGGCAGAAATTCCCGGCAGACCCGGACCACTTCCTCATCAATTTCCACCATGTCGATGTGGTCGATATCGTCGTAGCGGCACAGCTCTCGGATCACGCCGCCGTCGCCTGCGCCGATGACCAGCACATCCCGGACGTGGGGGTGGACGGCCATGGGCACATGGGTAATCATTTCATGGTAGATGAATTCGTCCCGTTCCGTCAGCATCATATAGCCGTCCAGCGTCAGAAAGCGGCCGAACTCCTGGGACTCAAAAACGTCAATCCGCTGGAAGTCGCTCTGGCCGCTGTAGAGCTGGCGGTTGACGCGGATGGAGAACTTGGCGTCGTTGGAATGTTTTTCGGAAAACCAAAATTCCATTTATGCTTCCTCCCTGGTCAGTACGTTCAGGCGGAGAATGTCGGCGTCCTCGGGGCCGGTCATGGAGCAGCCCTTGGCCTTGGCGTAGGCGATATAGTCGAGAATGGGCTTTGTAATTCGCTCGCCGGGGGCCAGAATGGGGATGCCGGGGGGATAGCACATGACAAATTCACTGCAAACCCGGCCCGCCGTGTCCTCGATGGGCAGCGATTCTTTCTCGGCGTAAAATGCCACCTGGGGCGAAACCGCCACCTCCGGCTCGATGTATTCCTGTTCCATCAAACCGGCGCGGCTCTTGCCGAAGCGGCGGCGCACCTCGCTGAGTGCACTGACCAGCCGTTCCACCTCCCGGGGCCGGTCACCGATGGACAGATAGGCCAGAATGTTGCCCAAGTCACCGAACTCAATCTGAATGTCGTATTCATCCCGCAGCAGGTCATAGACCTCGATACCGGCCAGACCCACTTCCAGCGTGTTCACCGACAGCTTTGTGACGTCAAAATCAAAAATGCTCTCGCCGTTGATGAGTTCGCTGGAATAGGCATAATAGCCGCCGATGTCGTTGATCTCGGAGCGGGCATAATTGGCCAGCTCAATCACCCGCTCAAACTCCTGCTTGCCCCGCAAGGCCAGATTGCGGCGGGCAATGTCCAGACTGCTCAAAAGGAGATAAGAGCCGGAGGTGGTCTGAGTCAGATTGATGATCTGCCGGACGTAGCCCGCATGGACATTGGGACCCATCAAAAGGAGGCTGGACTGGGTCAGACTGCCGCCGGACTTGTGCATGGAGACGGCGGCCATGTCGGCCCCCGCCGCCATGGCGGACACGGGCAGCTTGTCGCTGAAATAGAAGTGGGTGCCGTGGGCCTCATCGGCCAGACACAGCATCCCGGCGTCGTGGGCCAGCTTGACGATGGCCCGGAGATCGGAACAGATGCCGTAATAGGTGGGATTGTTGACCAGAACGGCCTTGGCGTCGGGGTTGCGGCGGATGGCGTCGGCCACCTCGCAGACCCGCATCCCCAGGGGGATGCCCAGGCGGCTGTCACATTGGGGATTGACATAAACGGGAATGGCGCCGCAGAGAACAAGAGCGCCCATGACGCTGCGGTGGACGTTGCGGGGCAAAATGATTTTGTCGCCCCGTTTGACGGTGGAGAGCACCATGCTCTGGACGGCGGAGGTGGTGCCGCCTACCATTAAATAGGCGTAGGCCGCGCCGAAGGCGTCGGCGGCCAGCTCCTCGGCCTCCTTGATGACGGAAATGGGGTGGCACAGGTTGTCCAGGGGCTTCATGGAGTTGACGTCCATGTTGACGCAGGTTTCGCCCAGAAGCCGGGTTAGCTCCGGGTTGCCGCGGCCCCGCTTGTGGCCCGGCACGTCAAAGGGCACCACCCGCATTTTGCGGAAGTTTTCCAACGCCTCATAGATGGGCGCCCGGGTCTGATCCAGAATTTTCAACGAAACAATCCCCCTCTCAGGAAACAAAGTTAAAAGTTTTACTCAATTTTTTCTGTAGGGCAACTTACCACCGGTATGTCTGCGGGTGTCGCCGGGCCTTTTGCGCCATAGCTGCGGCCCAGCTTCTTGCCATACATCCAGTATGGCGGCGAAGCTGCGCCTTGCTCTGAACACAAAATTCCTCGCCGACACCTCTTGCCAACCGGCGGCGCGTTGCCCAAATCGCGGTTTCCAGGGGGCAGCGCCCCCGGTCGCTGGCCGCAGCCAGCGAAATTCCCGCGCCGCGCACGGCGCGAAACACCCTAGCGTCCCAAACCGCCATCCGCAGATGGCGGAATCCCCGGCCAACGGCCATGGTCCGCGCCGCCGCCCCTGCGGGGTGGACGGCGTGGACCATCAACTACCGCCGCACCGGGTAGCTTTTACCGGCGGGCAGGCATGGAATCCGCCCCGTAGGGCGCGGCATCCTTGACGCGCCCACACCGCACCCCATCCAGGGCCGTCAGGGATGCCGGCCCCTACGCCGATGGTGGTCGGCAGTGCGGCACGGCGACGGGGCAAGCCTCCGCCCTACGGGGTGGAAGACTGCAACACGCAGCCCTCAATAAATATTCTGCCCGCTGAAAATCTCGATCATCTCCCGGGAGATATTGTTAGTGATCTCCAGCCGGATTTTCGGCGGCAGCTCATAGACATCGGTCTTGAACAGATAGTTCTGCAAATCGATGTCCTTGCGCATCATGCGGGTATGGAACAGATTGGCAGCGTAGACGTTCATATCCACGGCGTCGTAGGCGTGGAGAATGTCCTCGCTGATGTAATCCTGAATGGAGGCCACCCGGTGGTCCATAAACAGCTTCCGGCCGCCCACATCTCTCGTAAAGCCCCGGACCCGGTAGTCCATAGTAATGATATCGGAATCAAAGGAGCCGATCAAATAGTCCAGTGTGGAAAGGGGCGTGATCTCGCCGCAGGTGGCCACGTCGATGTCCACGCGGAAGGTGGCCAGGCTCGTCTCCGGATGGTATTCCGGATAGGTGTGGACCGTCACATGGCTCTTGTCCAGATGGGCCAGCTGGGTCTCCCCGGCGGGAATCATGGAGCTTTCGGCAATGAGAATCGTCACTGACGCCCCCTGCGGCTCATAATCCTGCTTGGCAATATTGAGAATCTTTGCGCCGATCATGTCGGTCAGCGTGGTGAGGATGCCCGTAAGCCGTTCCGAATTGTACTGCTCGTCGATGTAGGCAATGTAATCCCGCTGTTCCCGCGGCGTTTTGGCGTAACAGACGTCGTAGATGTTGAAGCTCAGCGCCTTGGTCAGATTGTTGAAGCCGTACAGTCTCAGTTTCTCGCCCATAGGTGTACCCCCTGCCGTCCTTCCGGAGAGGACGGTCCATTCTCTCAGAATCATAAAAAACAGACAGTATGCGGCGGCATACTGTCTGTAAAACACGCAAATTCGCTGTGACATGGGGAAACTCCCCCCCGTTTTGACGGAGAGAGACGGACCGCAGGCCCGTACAGCGTTTAACAGAGTCTATATAGCAAATACTTACTTTTACTACTCTTATTGACCGTTTTACAAGTTGATGCAGGATGCTCCCGCTGGTTTTAAGAAACCAACTTATAAAATTGTGCTTTTAACACAATCAATAATGGCGGCGACGCCGCCCATCGGCAGTTGACCCGGCTGTCCGTATGGCCTTTCCCCGCGAGGCGGGTGGTCGAAGAAATATTTGCATGGATACTCTGTTCGACACTCATATCACATACACGTTTACTATACCGGCATTGACCCCGGTTGTCAAGGGATTTCCACCGTCCGGCGGGGATTTTTTGTCGAAGGGCCGGGCCACGGGATTTTTGTTCCGGCGTACTTGACGGCGGCGGCGGAACATAGTATTCTAAAGAATAAGCGAGTATACAACGCAGTCCATGGGGAAACGGGTGCAAATCCCGTGCAGTGCCGCTACTGTGACGACGCACGGCGTCGGAGCCAGACCACCGATGGATTGTCTTTCCTTCCGCGCCGCGAGCCACGGCTGCCGGAGGCTGCCGGTCCCACCGCACGCCCCCGGGCGTGCGGTTTTTTGGCGTGGATATAGGTATTTTCAGAGAAAAATGGGGAAATTGACCAATGAATATCCAAATGATCGGCATTGACCATACGACGGCCCCTGTGGAGATCCGCGAGAAATTCTCCTTTACCACCAAGGTGCAGGCGGCCCTCATGGAACAGGCCGCCGCCCTGCCGGGCGTCCTGGGCGTCATTCTGCTGTCCACCTGCAACCGGACCGAGCTGTGGGTCCACTGCCGCCCTGATGCGGAGCCGCCTCTGTGCGACTGCATCTGTCAGATTGCCGGGGCGGGAACCGAGCAGTACCGGGACCGGTTCCGCAGCCGCCGGGGCGAGGAGGCCGTGGCCTACCTGTTCGGCATGACCAGCGGCTTGCGCTCCCAGATTTTCGGTGAGGACCAGATTTTGACCCAGGTCAAGGAAGCGCTGGACAAGGCCCGGACGGCCCTCCACACGGACACGGTGCTGGAAGTCCTGTTCCGTATGGCCATTACCGCCGCCAAAAAGGTCAAAACCGGCATGCAGACGGCCACCGCCGACACCGGCGCCGTGGGCTACTGTCTGGAAAAGCTCCGGGGCGAGGGCTACGACTTTACCGGCCGACGCTGTCTCGTCATTGGCAACGGCAAAATGGGCAAGCTGGCCGCCCAGGCGCTGCGGCAGGCCGGGGCCCATGTCACCGTCACCGTCCGGCAGTACCGCAGTGGTGTGGTGGAGATTCCCGTGGGCTGCGAACGCATCGACTACGGCCGCCGCATGGAGCTGCTGCCGGACTGTGATATGGTGGTCAGCGCCACCACCAGCCCCAACACCACCATGAAATATGAGGATGTCTCCGCCGCCGTCTGGAAACCGGGCCTGATCTTCCTGGATTTGGCCGTGCCCAGAGACATCGACCCCCGCATTGCGGAGCTGCCCGGCGTCCGCCTGTTTGATATTGACTCCTTCCACGCCCCCCAATCCGAGGAGCGGACCCACATGGAGGAGGAGGCCCAGGCGGTGCTGGCCCAGCAGATTCAGGAGTTTCTCACCTGGTACGACTGCCGGGACCGCATTCCCATGACCAACGAACTGGCCGAAAAATGTGCCGTGGACTTCCTGGTCCGCGTGGAACCGGCCATCCGCCAGACCCATCTGGACAGCGAAGCTGCTTCGGCGCTGCGGGTCCAGCTGGAGGACGCGGCCAAAAAGCATTTCCGCCGTCTGCTGTTCGCCGTTCGGGACGAGGCCGGGGCTGCCGCCTTCCGTCAATGTCTCGACGCCGTGGAGAAATTCTATGACCAGGCGTAAATTCCCCCTGTATATCGATTTGGACGGCAAGCCCGTGGTCTTGGTGGGCGGCGGGACCATCGCCGCCCGGCGGGCCAAAACCCTGTCCCAGTTCGGCGTGGATTTGACGGTGATTGCACCGTCCATCGACGCGTCCATCCGGGCGTTGCCCGGCGTGACCTGTCTGGAACAGCCCTGGGACCCCGCTTTACTGGGGCAGGCCGTCTTTGTGCTGACGGCCACGGACTGCGAAGCCGTCAACGCTTCGGTGGTGGAGACGTGCCGGAACCGGGGAATTCCCGTCAACGACGCTTCCAACCAGACCCGCTGTGACTTTCAATTTCCCGCCGTGGCCATCCGCGGCGATGTGGTCGTCGGCGTCAATGCCGGCGGCACAGACCACTCCCTGGTACGCCGCGTGGCCGCGGCCATTCGGACACTATTGGAGGGCGAACTATGAAACAACTGCGCATCGGCAGCCGGGAGAGCCGGCTGGCCGTCATTCAATCGGAGCAGGTGGCCGACTATCTGCGGTCCCAGGGCGTGGACGCGCCGTTGGTGACCATGAAGACCACCGGCGACATCATTCTGGACCGGACATTGGACAAAATCGGCGGCAAGGGCTTGTTCGTCAAAGAACTGGACAAGGCGCTGCTGGATGGCCGCAGTGATCTTTCGGTCCACTCCACCAAGGATTTGCCCATGGAGATTCCGCCGGAGCTGCCCATTGTGGGCTTCTCCAAGCGGGAGGACCCCAGGGACGTGCTGGTGCTGCCGGAGGGCTGCACCGAGTGGGACAGAACGAAGCCTGTGGGCTGCGCCAGCCGCCGCCGGATGCTCCAGTTACAGGACCTCTATCCGGAGGTGACCTTTGCACCGGTGCGGGGCAACGTTCTGACCCGGCTCAACAAGCTGGACGCGGGCCAGTACGGCGCGCTGATTCTGGCCGCCGCCGGTCTCAAGCGGCTGGGGTTGGAACACCGGATCAGCCGGTATTTTTCCACTGAGGAGATGATTCCCGCCGCCGGACAGGGCATTCTGTGCATTCAGGGCCGGGCAGGGGAGGACTATTCGGCCCTGGCCGGATTCCTCGACGACGGGGCCACGGCCTGCGTCACCGCCGAGCGGGCTTTTGTAACCACGCTGGACGGCGGCTGCTCCAGTCCCATCGCGGCCTTTGCCCATCTGGACGGGGAGACGCTTCATCTGCGGGGCCTTTATTACAGCGAAGCCCACGAAACCCACACCGTGGGGACCGTTTCCGGCCCCGCCGCCGACGCGGCAAAGCTGGGCGAAACCTTGGCCCTGCAACTGAAAGAACAACTGGACGGAGGAACCCAATGAGCGGAAAAGTATTTTTGATCGGCGCGGGCCCGTCGGACGCGGGCCTTTTGACCTGCAAGGCCAGGGACATTTTGCAAAGTGCCGACGTGGTGGTGTATGACGCATTGGTGGGTGAGGCCATTCTGGCCATGGTGCCGCCGGAGGCCGAATGCATCAACGTGGGCAAGCGGGCCCGGAACCACACCCGCAGCCAATGGCAGATCAATGAGATTTTGCTGGAAGAAGCCCAGAAGGGCAAACGCGTCGTGCGGCTCAAGGGCGGCGATCCGTTCCTGTTTGGCCGGGGCGGCGAGGAACTGGAACTGCTGGCCCAAAACAAGATCCCCTTTGAAATTGTGCCGGGCATCACCTCGGCCATCGCCGTGCCCGCCTATAACGGCATCCCCGTGACCCATCGGGACTTCTGTTCGTCCCTCCACATTATCACGGCCCACAAAAAGGCCGATGAACCCCTGGATATCGATTTTGACGCATTGGTGCGGACCAAGGGTACCCTGGTCTTCCTGATGGGCGTTACCGCCCTGCCCGCCATCTGTCAGGGATTGCTGGATGCCGGTATGGACCCGGAGATGCCCGCCGCCGTCCTGCACCGGGGCACCTCGGCCCGCCAGAAGCGGGTGGTTGCCACCGTGGCGACGCTGCCCGAAGCGGCGGCACAGATGGAAGCCCCGTCCATTATCGTCGTGGGCAAGGTCTGCGCATTGTCCAAGGAATTTGCCTGGGCCGAACAGCGGCCCCTGTTTGGCAACCGCTATCTGGTGACCCGGCCCCGGGAGCGGGCGGGGGTCCTGGCGTCGCGGCTGCGGGACTTGGGCGGCGAGGTGGTGGAGTTCCCCACCATTGAACTGCACGCCATCGACGGCGTCTCCCTGGACGGTCTCGACGACAGCACCTGGCTGGTGCTGACCAGCCCCTCCGGCGTCAAGATTTTCTTCGACCTGCTGAAACAGCAGCATAAGGACGTCCGCAGTCTGGCCCATCTGAACGTGGCGGCCCTGGGCAGCGCCACAGCCAAGGAGCTGGAGCAGCACGGCATTCTGGCCGATTTGACGCCCGCCACCTATGACGCCCGGAACCTGGGCGTGTCCCTGGCCGCGAAATTGGAGCCGGGCGACAAGGTGTTCATTGCCCGCGCCAAGCAGGGCAGCCCCGAGCTGACGGAACAGCTCAACAGCGTCCCCTGGGCCGATGTGCTGGACGTGGCCACCTATGAGACGGTGCTGACCCGTCCGGCCATTCTGGAGCCGTTGGAGCTGCTGGACGGCAATACCTGGGCCGTGTTCACCAGCGCTTCCACTGTGCGGGGCTTTGCCGCCGCCGCCGGTACCGAGGACCTTTCCCAAGTCAACGCCCTGTGCATCGGCAAACAGACCGAGGAACAGGCAAAACAATACGGCATGACCACCAAGACCGCCGCCGCCGCCACCATGGACGCCCTGGTCGAGCTGGCCCTGAAGTGTGCCAAGGAGGAACATTAAAATGGAACTGATTCATCGTCCCCGCCGTCTGCGTAACGGCGAAATTCTGCGGAAGATGGTGCGGGAGACCCGCATGGACAAATCCTCTCTGATTTACCCCACCTTTGTGGTGGAGGGGGAGAACCGCAAGGAGGAAATCCCCTCCATGGCGGGCCAGTACCGCTACAGCATCGACCAGCTGCTCTATAAGGCCGAGGAAATGCTGGAAGCCGGTGTCAACAAGGTTATGCTTTTCGGCATTCCCGACCACAAGGATGCTTGCGGCAGCGAAGCCTATGCCGAGCACGGCATTGTCCAGGAGGCCATGCGGGCGTTAAAAGCCCGGTTCCCGGAGCTGTACCTGATTGGTGATGTGTGCATGTGCGAGTACACCTCCCACGGCCACTGCGGCATTCTCCACGGCCACGACGTGGACAACGACGAAACCCTCCAGTACATCGCCAAGATCGCCCTGTCCCAGGTGGAAGCCGGCGCGGATATGGTGGCCCCCTCCGATATGATGGACGGCCGCATTGCCGCCATCCGGGCGCTGCTGGACCAGAACGGCCACACCAACACCCCCATTATGTCCTATGCCGTCAAGTATGCTTCTTCGTTCTACGGCCCGTTCCGGGACGCCGCCGAGTCCGCCCCCAGCTTTGGTGACCGCAAGGCGTACCAGATGGATTGGCACAACCGGAGAGAGGGCCTCAAGGAAGCGCTGTCCGATGTGGAGGAAGGCGCGGATATCCTCATGGTAAAGCCCGCCATGGCCTATGGCGATATCATTTCCGATGTCAAGGCCGCCACCAACGTACCCCTGGGCGCGTACAGCGTCAGCGGCGAATACTCCATGGTCAAGACCTGCGGCAATCTGGGCTATGTGGACGAAACGGCCATGATGTGCGAAATCGCAACGGCTGCCTACCGGGCCGGTGCGGACATCTATCTGACCTATTTTGCGAAAGAACTGGCCAAGGCCATGGACGAAGGGAGAATTGGGTAATGGGCAAGTCGGAAACCCTGTTTGAACGGGCAAAAGCCGTCATCCCCGGCGGCGTCAACAGCCCCGTCCGGGCCTTTGGCTCCATCGGCATGTGCCCCCGGTTTATCGCGTCGGCCAAGGGCAGCACCATGACCGATGCCGACGGCAAGACGTACATTGATTACGTGGGCTCCTGGGGCCCCATGATTCTGGGCCATGCCCATCCGGCCATCGAAGAAGCCGTGGTGGAAGCCGCCCGGCAGGGCTTGAGCTTTGGCGCGGCCACAGAGCGGGAAGTGGAGATGGCGGAGCTGATCTGTCAGCTGGTGCCGTCCATCGAGATGGTCCGCATGGTCAATTCCGGCACCGAGGCCGTCATGAGCGCCATTCGCGTGGCCCGCGGCTTCACCGGAAAGGATAAGATCATCAAGTTTAATGGGTGCTACCACGGGCACAGCGACGGCCTGTTGGTCCAGGCCGGTTCCGGCGTCATGACGGCGGGTGTCCCCGACAGCGGCGGCGTCCCCAGCGGCTGCACCAGAGACACCCTGACGGCCACCTATAACGATCTGGACAGCGTCAAGGCGCTGTTTGCGGCCAACCAAAACGAAATTGCCGCCATCATCGTGGAGCCGGTGGCCGCCAATATGGGCGTGGTACCGCCCCAGCCGGGATTTTTGCAGGGCTTGCGGGAAATCTGCGACAAGCACGGCAGTCTGCTGATTTTCGACGAGGTCATCACCGGGTTCCGGCTGAAAATCGACGGCGCCCAGGGCTATTTCGGCGTGCGGCCCGATTTGACCACCTTCGGTAAAATCATCGGCGGCGGTATGCCTGTGGGCGCGTACGGCGGCCGGAAAGATGTGATGGAAGTGGTGTCTCCGTTGGGCGCGGTCTATCAGGCCGGTACCCTCAGCGGCAACCCGGTGGCCATGGCAGCGGGTCTGGCCCAGCTGAGGCTGCTGCGGGACAATCCCCAGTGGTACGAAGAGCTGAACCGGACCGGCGATTGGTTCTATGGTCAGATGGAGCAGGTCCTCCGGGAAGCCGGTAAAGGCTATCAGGTGAACCACGTGGGTTCCCTGTGCAGCGTGTTCTTCACCGATACGCCGGTGACGGATTATGCGTCGGCCAAGACGGCGGATACGGCGGCCTTTGCAGCCTGCGCCCGGAACTATTTCGAGCATGGAATCTATGTGGCCCCGTCCCAGTTTGAAGCCATGTTCCTGTCCATGGCCCATACGAAGGAGCAGCTGGAGCAGACGTTGGACGTGCTCAGAAATTACCTCAGCACTCAAAAGTAAAAGTTTTTACTGAATTTTTTACAAAAAAATTCTGGGGTCCAGGGGCAAAGCCCCGGTCGCTGGCCGCAGCCAGCGAAACGCCTAGTAATTCCAAGAAAGGCCCGCGGCAGAAGCAAGGTGTTCTGCAACGGGCCTTTCTCTATACAACAACACAGTCCATGGAACGATGGACAGGGGAGGGCAGAAACGATTTTCAAAATGAACGGCAAAACAATTTATCTGAGCAGGGCGATATTCTGTGTCCTGCTGATTGCAGTGGGCCTGTATGGGGTCTTTGCCTATTTTCCAAAGGGCAACCTACGGGAAACGCCCGCTTCCGTCCATCTTCTGACCAGCGAGGAGTTGGACGGGCGCTATCTTTCCATTTCGATGCTGCGTGTGACCCCCGGCTTGCTCAATCCGCTCTATGTGGAGGTTCCGCTGGCAGACGGAACCATCGAGAGAATGATCTTTTCCGGCAGCAAGGAAGAAAAAGAGAAGATTTTGCAGTTGCAGCGCGAGAAAGATTTGGAACAGGAAGGGCAGTCCGGCGCCGGGGGCGGCCGGTCCTTTCTTTCGGTGGACTATGCCGGCATGTACCAGGCTCCGGAATTCAAGGAAGGGGCGCCGGCGCCAATTGTTCTGGGGGAGCATGGGAAGTATGTCATTATCGGAATCGTGTTGACCGGGTTTGGATTGTGCGGATTGATTGCGGCGCTGCTTCACCTGCTGCGCAAACCAAAACTGGTTCCGCTGTTTGAATTGCAGTCGGTCTACTCTCAGGAACAGCTGGAGCGGATTTTGAAGGAGCGGCCCATTTATCAGAATATCTGGCTTACAGACCGTGGGCTGCTGTGGATGAGATGGGAGCGGGTAACACAGGTCAATTTTCATGATATCACCGGGATCGACCTGGAGCAGCGGACGGTCAACCGGATTCGTACCTACGCCATCCAACTGACCAACCGGCAGGAAGCCGTTGCGCAGATGCCCATTTTTGAAAGCAGGGATGTAGCCGCAGCCTTTGCCCGCTATCTGATGGCAATGGCGCCGAGGGCGGAGGTGGGACCAACGCTACAGGCGTTCCGGCCCGCCGCCCCAACGCAGCCTCCGGGGCAGATGGGGGATGCCGCATTGCGGCAGCAGGTTACTCAAGACTTTTACCGGATTTTACAGGAGGCCGGGTATAGGCACAGAAAAGAAATCGTGTCGATTGGGACCGTCGGGGCACTCCTGGTGGGGGGATTGGTGTTGCTGGCGGGGGCGGGGCTGTTGCTGCCCAAACTCATACGCCGTGTGATGCTGACCGGCACTGTGGACGCCCTGGGGCTTTTGGACGCCGTACTGTACTCCACCGGTATCCCTCTGGTGCTTTGCGGGATTCTGTCCATGATTCTGATTGTTTGGGTGATACACTGCCTGAGACGCTCCGGCAGCTATGCCAGGGGTGGAGCCATTGCGAGTCTGCTGCTGGGCAGCACAGCCATACTGATCGGCTTTCTGGGCGTGCTGTCGGATGTGAGTGTTCAGGAGTTGAAAGGCGCTGTGGCTGACAGGCGGCAAATCCAAAGGGATGCACTGACAGAGACGGAGGTCTGTCTCACCGGCGGCAGCCAGACCGATGCGGAGACGCTGCCGGATTTGACGGAGGAAGTCGGTTATACGGTCAGCCGATTGAATGGAATCCCCGTCGATGGGAATTCGGAGCAGATTGTCTCCTACTATTTTCCGTATGCGGTGGATTTGACGCCCTACGAGACCGCCGACGCCGCAACATTCCGGATTCAGCACACGGAACACTGGAACCTGATACTCGATATTGCGGCGGTGGAGTAAAAACCAGCGGCAAACAGGTAACCGTTTTGCAGGGCGCGTCAGGAATGCCGGCCCCTACGCTGGTGGTGGCCGTCGGTGCGGCGTGGCGGCAGGACACGCAGGTCCCGCCCTACGCGTTCCAGGTTAGCAGCTTGTCCGTGTGCGCGGCACACAGGAAACCCCCCGGCGGGATTCCGCCGGGGGGTTGTTTCTGCTATGGGTTCAGGGTTTCGACTGCGATTAGTCGTAAACCAGAGTCGCCATATCGGGATCGTCGATGTTGGTGGCGTCGTACCACTTGGCACCGGTGTCCACGTCGGCAACTTCCTCACCGTTGGCAGCGGCAACCGCCAGAGCCACGGCCTGATAGCCGATCTGGACGGGGTCCTGGGTCACGGAGCCGATGAACCAGCCGTTGCGGACGGCGTTCTTCTGAGCGGAACCAGCGTCGAAGCCGGCAACGACCAGACCCTCGTACTTGCCGCCTTCACCCAGGTCGGAACCGTCGGAGGTAGCAGCCAGGAAGCCGGTCACAGCGCCTTCGTTGGAGCAGAAGATGGCGGTGATGCCTTCCATGCCCAGCAGAGCGCTGGCAGAGGTCTGCAGGGAGGTAGCCTCAGTGGTGGCGGAAACTTCCACGCGGATGATGATAGCGGGGTTCTCTACCTTCTTCTCCCAAGTGGTGTGGCCTTCGATGGAGACCTTGCCGGGCTGGTAAGTCTCGGCGATTTCAGCCATCTTGTTGACGAAGCCGGTGGTACGGCCGGTGACGGAAGCGGAGACAGCGTCCTGAGACAGGCAGCCGATGACAATGGGAGCGTCGGAAGTGGCGTTCTGCATGGCGGCAACGACGGTCTCATTCTCGCCGAACTTCTCAGCGGCGATGGCGGCGGCAGCCTCGTTGTCGGTGGCGGCGGTGGCCTTTACAGCGCCGGTGGTGTCGCCGGGAACGCCGGAGTCAAAGCCGATGACGGGGATGTTCTTCTCAGCGCACTCCGCCAGAATCTCGGTGACGGAGTCGGTGGACAGGGCGGCCAGAGCCATGGCCTTGGGGTTCTTGGCCAGCTCGGTCTTGACCATGTTGACCTGCTCGTCAATGTTGGTCTCGGAAGCGGGGCCGGCAAAGTAGATCTCAACGCTCAGCTCCTCGGCGGCCTGATCAGCGCCCTGCTTGACAGCCTGCCAGTAGGCGTGCTGGAAGCCCTTAGCCATAACGGGGATGTACAGCTTCTCACCGCTGCCAGTATCCTCGGTGGAGGTGTCACCGGTATCGCCGGTATCGGTGGTGTCGGTGCTGGAGGTGTCACCCGTGCTGGGGGTGGTCGTGGTGTCGTTGGTCTTGCTGCCGCAAGCGACCATACCGAAGGTCATTACCAGAGCAAGAAGCAATGCAGTCAGTTTCTTCATTTTGGTTCCTCCTAAAAGTTTTAGATTTTTTATAAGCACACAGTGTGTGAGCCTATCGGATGGGATAAAACATACGGGACAGGGTACCGTATGATTCGCAGAAGCGGCGATGACAGAGCCGCGGGGGGTGTGTGCGGGGGACAAGCGTCCCCTGCACTAATTTCAATCAACCAAGAATTCATCTGTTTGCAGTTGAATTCTTGCCCCAGCTTGTTGAAACTGCGGTTTCGACAAGCTGGCTTAGCCCTTCTTGACCCGGTTGGCAGCCTTGGTACGCTGGATGTCCAGCAGCACGGCGCCGATGACGACAACGCCGGTGAAGAAGGTCTGCCAGTGGTTCTGGAGGCCGCAGGCGGAGAGGCCGTTCTTCAGGACGGACATGATGAACACGCCGATGATGGTGCCGACCATGGAGCCTGCACCGCCGCTCATGGAGGTGCCGCCGATGACGACGCCGGCGATGGCGTTCAGCTCCTGGCCGTTGCCGGTGCCGGGGGTGATGGTGGTATAGGCGGCGGCGTAGAAGATACCAGCCATGCCGCAGAACGCGCCGCAGAGGGTGTAAATGCCGACCTTCCAGTTGTCGGTGTTGATGCCGGAGAGGCGGGCGGCTTCCTCATTGGAGCCGATGGCGTAGTTGTAACGGCCGAACTTGGTCTTGTGCAGGATCAGGGCTGCGATGATGAAGAAGGCGATGAGCCAGATGGCGCCGACCGGGAAGTTCTTGGCGCCGAACAGCTCGGAGCGGATGAACACGGGCTTGAACCAGCCGCCCACAGGCTCGGTGGCGGTGGGCCAGGTCTGGGACTGAACGTTGGTGATGATGGAGCCGGCGCCCTGGGCCATCATCATGGTGCCGAGGGTGGCGATGAAGGGAGGCAGCTTCAGCTTGGCGATGAGGCCGCCGTTGAGGAGGCCGAACACGGTGCCGACGCCGACGGTAAGGATCAGCGACGCCACCAGCGGCCAGTCGTGCTGCTTGAAGGTGTAGGCACCCAGCAGAGCCGAGGCCATCATGACGGTGCCGATGGACAGGTCGATGCCGCCGGCGATGATGACGAAGGTGACGCCGAAGGCCATGAAGCCGATGTAGTAGCTGGACTCCAGAATGTTCTTCAGCGTGTCAAAGGTCAGAAAGTTGTTGCCGATGATGGAAAAGAAGATATACAGGATCACCAGGGCCGCCGGGGCCAGGAGTTTCTGCATATCCAGTTTTTTGGTTCCGAGTTTATTCATTGTTTGCTTCCCCCCATTGTTACCGCATGGTAGCGTAAGTCATGATTCGTTCCTGGGTGGCTTCGCTGATATCCAGCTCGCCGGTGAGACGGCCTTCGCACATGACCATGACGCGGTCGGACATACGCAGGACTTCCGGCAGCTCCGACGAGATCATGATAATGGACTTGCCTTCGGCGGCCAGCTGATTCATCAGCTTGTAGATCTCGCTCTTGGCGCCCACGTCGATGCCGCGGGTGGGCTCGTCGAAGATCAATACGTCGCAGTCCCGCAGCAGCCACTTGGCGATAACCACCTTCTGCTGGTTGCCGCCGGACAGGGACCGGGCCAGCGTCTTGCCCGAAGGCGTCTTGGTGCGCAGCTTCTGGATGTACTCCTGGGTGACCTGGGCCACCTTGCCGTCCTGAACGAAGGGTCCGACGGTCAGAGAGTCGAGAGAGGCCATGGCCGTATTGTCGGCCACGCTGAGGCCCAGACACAGGCCGTAGCGCTTGCGGTCCTCGGACAGGTATCCGATGCCGGCCTTGACGGCGTCTTTGGGACGGCGGATATGAACCTCTTTGCCGTTCACCAGGATCTGGCCGGAGGTCTTGGGGTCCGCGCCGGACAGGAGCCGCATGGTTTCGGTACGGCCCGCGCCCATCAGACCCGCAAAGCCCAGGATCTCACCCTTGTGCAGCTGGAAGGATACGTCCTTGACCATGTCGGAACAGAGGTTCCGGGCTTCCAGCACCACGGGGGCGTCGGGGGCCACGTTGGAATGGCTCTTGGGCTCCTCGTAGATGACGCGGCCCACCATCATCTGCACGATCTGGTCCACGGTGGTCTCGGCGGTGTTCACCGTGTCCACATACTGGCCGTCGCGCATGACCGTGACCCGGTCGGTAATCTCCTTGAGCTCATCCATGCGGTGGGAGATGTAGATAATGCCCACGCCTGTGGCCTTGAGCCGCCGGATAAAGGTGAAGAGGTCTTCGATCTCAGCGGTGGTCAGGGAGGCGGAAGGCTCATCCATGATGAGGATTTTTGTGTTGTTGTAGGAAAGGGCCTTGGCGATTTCCACCATCTGCTGCTGGGCCACGGTGAGCCGCTTGACCACCGTGCGGGCGGTGATGTTCAGATGGAGGGATTGCAGGAGTTCGTCGGTCTTGCGGTTCTGCTCCTTCTTGTCCAGGAACAAACCCTTGGTGGACTCGCGGCCCACGAAGATGTTCTCCGCCACCGTCAGGTCCTGCATCAGGTTCAGCTCCTGGTGCACGATACTGATGCCCAGCTGCTGGGCGTGGCTGGGGGATTGAATCTCGGTGGGTTTGCCGTAGAGCTCGATGACGCCGTCATCCTTGGTGTAAATACCGGTGAGGATTTTCATCAGCGTCGATTTACCGGCGCCGTTCTCACCGATGAGGGCCAGGACCTCGCCGGCGTGCAGCTCCAACTGCGCGTTGTCCAATGCGTGGACGCCGGGGAAATACTTCTGAATCCCATGCATATTGAGCAAAATCTCAGACATTCATCGATCAGCCTCCTGTATGCTGTCTGCTCCGACCCGGAGCGAAACGTTTCGACAGTTTCCCATTAAAAAATCGAACCGTGCCGTGGGTCGTTCTTCTTTCTGATTACAGCATATCAGAATGACTGGAAAAACCAACTGAAAATCGTCCAGCAAAAGGTGAAAAAAATACACAGATTTCACAAGGGTGCCAGAACTAGAACGGAAATAACAATTTCTGATTGTCAGAATTGTACATATTGTCCTGTGTGATGGTGACACAGGGGATTTCGGTAAAGGCGGGCACCGACTGGCCCCGGACCACTCGCGCCGCCTGTTCCACGGCGGCATAGCCCATGTTGAAGGGCTGCTGGATGATGATGGACTGGATGACGCCCTGCTCCAGATATTGAATCTGCTGGCGGGAATTGTCGCAGCCCACCACGGTGAGCTGTCCGCCCAGACCCTGCTCCGTCAACACCTGGGCCACGGCCAGATTGCACACCTCGTTGGCGCAGACAAAGCCCCGTAAATCCGGATACTCTTCCAGCAAATCCCGGGCGATGGCGGCGGCGTTGTCCCGGTTGTTTTCACAGTCGTAGACGCCCACCACCTCCACATCGGGACACTCGGCCAGGGCGTCCAGCGCCCCCTCCACCCGCTGAATGCCCGAGGAGGAATAGGTACTGTGGGTCAGAACGGCCACGGGACCGCTGTCCAGATTTTCCAACAGCTGAGCCCCCAGGCTGCGGCCGATTTGATAGTTGTCGCTGGCCACAAAGGTGGTCCGGGCGTCGGTGTTCACATCGGAATCCATGGTGATGACGTCGATGCCGGCGGCCACGGCCTCCCGGGTGACATCCACCAGCCGGTCATAGTCCGATGCCACCAGTATGATGGCGTCGGGACGGGTGGCAATGACGTCTTCCATGACGGCAATCTGCTGGTCCACCGCCGATTCCGAATCGGAGCCGGTGACGGTGACCTCCACCCCCAGCTCCTCCACGGCGCTGTCCACGCCGTCGAGAACTTCGCCCCAGAATTCCGCCGTCTCCACGGTGGTTTTCAGCACCAGGGCAATGCGGACCCGGTTCTCCTGGCCGCCGGTGAAACGGAAGGCCAGCAGACCCGCCAGGGCGCAGAGGAGCAGACAGACGATGAGTTTACGATAGCGCATGGTCACGTTCCTCCGTTTCCTCCGTCAGCCGGGGCAGAATCAGCATGGCCGTGGTGCCCCGGTCCGGTTCGGAGAAGAATTTCAGGCCGAATTGGCTGCCGAAGTACATTTGCAGCCGTTCATGGACGTTGTACACGCCGATTTTCGACGAGCCTTCGTCGCTTTCCTTGGGTTCGAGAATGTGGGCCAGCTGGTCCGGTGTCATGCCCGAGCCGTCGTCCTCCACGGTGATAATCAATTGGTCCTCGTCCAGCATGGAGGTGACCCGGATGGAGCCGCCGTCCTCCTTGACCTTGATGCCGTGATAGATGGCGTTTTCCACCAGGGGCTGCAAAACCAGCTTGGGCAGACGGCAGTCCAGGGTATCCGGCTCCACGTCCAGTTCATAGCGGAGCTTCTCCCGGTAGCGCATTTTCTGGATGGTCAGATAGCTTTCCACGTGGGAGACTTCCTCCCGCAGGGTGATAATGTCCTCCCCGCGGCCAATGGAGGTCCGCAGCAGCTGGGCCAATGCCTGAGTCATCTCCACCACTTCCTCATTGCGTCCGGCGTGGCTCATCCAGATGATGGAGTCCAGGGTATTATAGAGGAAATGGGGCTTGATTTGGGCTTGCAGCAGCGCCCATTCCGTCTCCCGCTTCTGCTCCTCCGTCCGTTTCTGTTCGGCCATCAAATCCTGAATGGTGCCGATCATATGGTTGAACGTGTCGCTGAGCTGGGTGACCTCGCTGCCGGAGCGAATATCGCTGCGAACGGTAAAGTCGCCGCCCTCCACCGACTGCATGATGGCAGTCAGCTTCCGCAGGGGGGTGGTGATGGCGCGGGAGATGAGAATAGACAGGACCAGGGCCGCCCCCACGGCTACGGCGTCGATGATGAGATATTGCCGGAACAGTTCCGATTGAGGCTCCTGAAGTTCTTCGGCGTAGGCCACGCCCACCACGGTCCAGCCCGTGGATTGGGAACGGTGGGAGAAGTAGAGCCGCTGACCCTTTTCGTCATCGATGGTCAGGGGCTGACTGTCCTCCCGGCCCACGGCCTCCATGTGCTCCTGCAACAGGCCCGCGTTGAGCAGTTTTTGCTTGGGATGCCACAGGATGGCGCCGCTGCTGTCCACCAGGAAGAGATAGCCCCGGTTGCCCAGGTCCACACTGGCACAGATATCCGTAATAATGTCGTAGCGCAGGTCCACCAGCAGGACCCCCAGGAGATTGCCCTGGCTGTCGGTGATGGCCTGGGACAGGGAGATCACCCAGGGGTATTGACCCTCCACCAGATTTTCCACCCGGGAGGTGGAGATGTGAACCTGATCGGGCTGGGCCACCGCCGTTTGGAACCATCCGGCGTTCTGATAGGTGGCGTAGGGATTGAGCCGGTAGGATGGGTCATCAAAAAGCACCCGGCCGTCGGCGGCGGCCAGGGCAATGGCAAAAATCTCATCCCGGGTGGTGGCCGCATGGCTCAGAATGGCCGAAACGGCCTCCTGCTGGGACGAATCCCGCAGATAGGCCGTTACGGCGCTGTTGCGGACGATGAAATTGGACAGGTCCTTGAGATAGTCCACATACATGTCCATCTGGGAGTTGACCTGGGAGATCAGCTGGTTGGTGTAATCGGTGGCCACGCTTTGGAGCTGGCGGCGGTTGTTCTCATAGGAGCGGGCGTTGATGACCAGCGTCACGGCCACAATCAGAATGGTAAAGGCGGTGACCATGGCCGTGGCGATGCTGTAGCGGCGGTGCTTCATCGTCCTTCCTCCCGGTATTCCTTGGGGGTCTTGCCCACGGTCCGCTTGAAGGCCACGGAGAAATAGTGGGGGTCCGTAAAGCCGATGCGGTCGGCAATCTCCTGGGTCCGGAGATTGGAGGTGGTCAGCAGCAGCTTGGCCTTTTCCATGCGGACCGCCGTCAGATATTCGGTGAAGGTCTGGCCTGTCTGGGCTTTAAAGGCCGAGGAAAAGTAGCTTTTGCTGACGTTGAGCAAGCTCAGCAGCTCCGTCAGGGAAAAGGCGCTGTCGTGGTAGTTCTGCTGAATCAATCCCATGGCCCGTTCCACACAGAGCCGGGCCGGGTCGTCGTCCTCGGAGGTCCGGGCCGAACGCAGCAGAAAAGCGGCCAGCTGGGATAATTCCTGCTGGGCCTGTTCCAGCGTCAGCCATTGGTCCATGGGTGACAGGAGGGGGGCGGCGCTGACGCCGTCGGCGGGAATCAGGTCTGTGAGAATGAAACGAAGCCGTTCCAGCAGGGGCAGACAGCCGTCCCGATGGAGCTTGCGGCGGCGCAGTTCCTCAAACAGGGCCTGCATCCGGCGTTCCACCTCGTCGCTGTTGCCGTCGGCCAGGGCCTGGCGCAGGGGCTTGGTGGAGGGCAAGGGGTCCGCTTCTGTGACGGACCGTTCGGCGGCCCGGCAAAGATGGTCCACCAGCAGCCGCTGGGGCTGGGTGAAGGCGTAGCCCAGGGCGTGATGGGCCTCCCGGAAGGTCCGGTGGAGACTGCCGGGGCCAGTGCAGCAGGAGCCGATTCCGGCAGCGGCGGGGGCGCCGGTGAGACGGGACACGGCGTCGGAGAGCATGGCGGCGGCGTCGCGGCAGCGGCTGGTGACTTCCTCATCGGTGCGGCCGCCCACCAGCAGTACCGGGTAGACGTCCTCCACGACGGCGGCGGTGCAGTGGGGGAACCGGGTGGCAACGGATTGGGCCGCGTCCTGGAGGTGTTGGGACTGGGTGGCGGCTTCCAGACGGCCCTGGGGCTGACAGAAGACGGCGCCATAGACGGCGCAGCTCAGCTGTAAACCGGCTTCCTCGGCGCTGCGGCGCACCTGTTCCGCCGTGGGCTGGGTCCGCAGAATGGTGCGGAACAGGGCGCTTCGCAGGATGGTTTCGGCCTGATAGGCCCGGCTTTGCAGGGAGCGGAGACTGCTCCGCTGGCTGTTGCGGCTGTCCAGATCAGCGGAGAGCTTTTCCAGAATGGCGCAGAATTCCCGGGGCACGACCGGTTTCAGAATAAAATCATGGACCCGCAGTTTGATGGCCTGTTGGGCATAGGAAAATTCACTGAATCCCGTGAGAATCACCACGAAAATGGACGGATAGTGCTCCTGGAGATGGCGGGCCAGCTCCAAACCGTCCACAAAGGGCATACAGATATCCGTGACCACCACATCAGGCAGCACGGAGCCAATGCGTTCCAGGGCTTCGCGGCCGTTTTCGCAGGCGCAGGCCATGGTGAAGCCGTAGCGTTCCCAGTCGATATTGTGAATCATGCTTTCGCGGACGATGGCTTCGTCCTCTACCAGCATCAGTTTGTACATAGACAGCCCGCCTCCTGTGGGTCAGATTGGTTCGATTATACCGTATTGTGGGAAAAAATGCAAAACTTATCGACAGGGCCTCCCGGCCCCACGCACAAAAAATTAAAAGTTTTACTCGATTTTTTCTGTAGGGCAACTTACCACCGGTGTGTCTGCGGGCGTCGCCGGGCCTTTTGCGCCATAGCTGCGGCTCAGCTTCTTGCCATACATCCAGTATGGCGACAAAGCTGGGCCTTGCTCTGACACAAAATTCCTCGCCGACACCTCTTGCCAACCGGCGGCGCGTTGCCCAAATCGCGGTTTCCAAAGGCAGCGCCTCTGGTCGCGCCTCGCAAGGCGCGAAACTCCCGCTGGCCGCAGCCAGCGAAACACCCCATCGTCCATAGTGCGGCACCTGTGTGTGCCGCCGCCGGTAGGCAGCAGCCATTTTCCACGGGCCGATTGGTTCCGCTGTGCTGCACTGCCGACCACCACCAGCGTAGGGGCCGGCATCCCTGACGGCCCCGGACGGGGGCCGTGTGGGCGCGTCAAGGATGCCGCGCCCTACGAATGATGTGTTGCACCATGTAGGGGCCGATGTCCACAGAAGGTGAATTGGCCCAACGGGCCAAGAGAAACCGCCCTGGGGCGTCGGCCCGCACACTGCACCATCGATCAACGGGTCAAAATAAGGCCGCCGTCCGCCACCCCGTGAGGGGGTGGGGACGGCGGCCTTACGGCTACGCCGTGGGGATTGCGCCATCTGCGGATGGCGCTTTGGGACGATAGGGGGATTTCGCTGGCTGCGGCCAGCGGGTATTTCGCCCCGTGCGCGGGGCGACCAAAGGCTCTGCCTTTGGAAACCGCGAGCTTTTGAAAAAGCTCGACCAAAACTTTTATCTTTGGGTGCTTACTCGGCGGGGAGCTCCTTACCGAGACGGCGGTACATGGTCTTTTTCACCGCCTGCAGGATATTCTGATATCCCGTACAACGGCACAGGTGGCCCGACAGCAGCTTTCTCAATTCCTCATCGCTGTACAGCTTGCCGCTCTCGAGAATTTCCACCGCCGTCATAATAAAGCCCGGCGTACAGAAGCCGCACTGAATGGCCGCTTCATCCACAAAGGCCTGTTGAATATCGCTCAATTCACCATTGGGCCCCAGCAGGCTTTCCAGCGTCCGGACGTGCTTTCCGTCCGCCCAAACCGCCATATAGATGCAGGAGTTGAAGCACTCGCCGTCAATGATGACGTTGCACGCGCCGCACTCGCCCACCTCGCAGCCCTTTTTCACCGAGGTCATCCGGTAGTCGTTGCGCAGCACGTCCGTCAGAGACGCCCGCACGTCCACCATGGTTTCCACGTCCTTGCCGTTGAGGTTCCAGTGGATCAGCTTATATTGTGCCATTACAACGCACCTCCCGCCAGTTCAATGGATTTCTGCAATGCCCGCTTGGCCAGTTCCACCGCGATATGCTGCCGGAAGGCTTTGGAGGCGCGCCAGCTGTCTCTGGGGTTGATATCCTCCAGAACCGCCTGGCCGAAGGCTTCCACAACCTCTGCGGAAACCGCTTTGCCCTTGGCCAGCGCTTCCGCCGTGGGGCACCGCATGGGCACCGGGCCCGCCACGCCGTAGGCAATGCGCACGTCCTCCAGGGTCTTCTTGTCTGCGGACAGCTTCACATTGACCGAGCAGCCCGTGGTGGCGATATCCATGGCGTTGCGCATGGCGTACTTGATATAGTGGCCCTGATAGCCCGCATAGGCTTCCTTGGGAATCAGAATGGCCGTCTGAATCTCGTCGGGATGCAGGTCCACCACACCGGCCTTGATGTAGAAGTCCCGGATGGGCAGACGGCGGACGCCGTCCTTGCCCGTCAGCTCCACAATGGCGTCCCAGGCCAGCAGCGTGGAAGCGGAATCGGCGGAGGTGACGCCGTTGCAGGTGTTGCCGCCGATGGTGCCGATGTTGCGGATCTGCGGGCCGCCCACCTGGTCCACAGCTTCGCCCAGCACGTTGATGTGCTCCTGAATAATGGGGCTCTTGGTGATGTGGGAAAAGCTGGTCAGAGAACCGATGCGGATGGTGCCGTCGTCCTCCATCGTCACACCCCGGAGGGCGTCGATGCCGTAAATGCTGAGGAGTTCGCAGCCGGCCAGTTTGCCCTCGCGCATCTTAATGAGCACGTCGGAGCCGCCGGCAATGATATGGGCGTCCGGATGTTCCAGCCGCAGGGAGACGGCTTCCCCGACGCTCTGAGCTTCATAGAGCGCTTTGATATCGTACATGTGCAGGGGCCTCCTTTACAGCAGACCGGCTTCGGTGAAGCGGTCGAACAGAATGTGGGGCGTCACCGGGGCGCGGTCCACGGCCACGCCGGTGGCGTTGAGAATGGCGTTGCGGATGGCCGGCGCACCGGAACAGGCCGGGGGTTCGCCCAGGGCTTTCGTGCCGTAGGGGCTGGTGGGCTCGGCGTTTTCCACAAAGTCCACGGTCAAGTCGGGATGATCCATAAAGGTGGACAGCTTGTAGTCTAACAGATTGTTGTTCAGGGGCTTGCCGGTCTTGGCGTCGAACTTCAGTTCCTCGCTGAGTCCGTAGCCGATGGCCATGGACATGCCGCCGTGGACCTGAGCCTCGGCCAGCTGAGGATTGATCAGGGTGCCGCAGTCGTGGACGTTGACCAGATTCAGCAGCTTGACCTTGCACAGGGGAATGTCCACCTCCACCTCGGCAAAGCTGCATCCAAAGGAATAGGCGTTGTTCTTGATCTGATAGGTGCTCTCAGCGGTGAGATGCTCGCTGTGCTCCAGAGAGTAGAGGGCTTCCGTCGCCAGTTCGCCCAACGTCATCAGCTCCCGGCCGTCGGAGGTCCGGACGATCTTGCCGTCCCGGAGATCCAGCAGGGAAACGTCCTGCCGGGTCAGCTCCTTGGCATAGCGGAGAATCCGCTCCTTGAGGAGGGTGGCCGTCTGCTTGATGGCGAAACCGCCGATGTACGTTTGACGGGACGCATAGGCGCCGGTACCGAAGGGCGTCACGTCGGTGTCCTGGGTGGAAACCGGGTGGACATCTTCCACGGGGATGCCCAAGGCTTCGGCGGCCATCTGGGCAAAGGCCGTGTCACAGCCCTGGCCGATTTCCGTCTCACCGGTCTGCATCTGGATGGAACCGTCCTGGTTCAGCACCATGCGGCAGGAGCTGGACTCCAGGGAGATGGGCCACACGGCGGTGTTGTACCAGAAGAGCGCCATACCCACGCCCCGGCGGACCGGGCCGGTCTGGTTGGCGTATTCCTTTTGCTTGCGGCGGAAGTCGGAAAGCATGAGACCCTTGTCCATGACCTGATTGAAGGTGTCATAGTAGTTCTCGTTCTTGGAGAAACCGTCCACATAGCCCTGGGGCATGACGTGGGAGCGGCGGAAGTCGATGGGGTCGGCGCCGATGGCCTTGCACACATCGTCAATGTGGGCCTCTCCGGCAAACATGGCCTGGGGGATACCATAGCCGCGCATGGCGCCGGCGGCGGGCCGGTTGGTGTAGACGGTGTAGGAATCACATTCCACATTGTCGCAGGGATACAGCTGGGGGAATGCGTTCATACCCTTGGCGTTGACGCCGTGGCCGTGGGAGGCATATGCGCCCTGATTGGAGAAGCATTCCAGCTTCCGGGCGGCAAAGGTGCCGTCGGGCCGGACCCAGGAGATGATATGGGAGCGGATGGCGTGGCGGACGCGGTTGGAGACGAAGGTCTCCTCACGGGAGCAGTCGATCTTGACGAGACGGCCGCCCAGCATATAGGTCAGCCAGGCGCACAGAGGCTCGTAAAGGGCGTCCTGCTTGTTGCCGAAGCCGCCGCCGATGTAGGGTTTGACAATGCGGACCTTGCCCCAGGGGATATTCAGGGCCTGACCGATGACGCGGCGAACGATGTGGGGAATCTGGGTGGAGGAGGTGACAATAATACGGCCCGCCTCCATCTGGGCGTAACAGATGTGGTTTTCGATGTGACAGTGCTGGACCGTGGGGGTGTCGTACCAGCCTTCCACTTTGATGAGGCCCGGTTCCTGGATGGCCTTCTCATAGTCGCCCTTGCGGACGCTGGTGTGACCCAGGATGTTGCCGGGGAAATTCTCCTGAATCTGAGGGGCGTCGGGCTTCATGGCCTCCTGCACATCCAGGACAAAGGGGAGTTCCTCATATTCCACGCGGATGGCCCGTTCGGCCTGAGCGGCGGCCACTTCGTTTTCGGCCACCACCACACAGACATCGTCGCCGTAATAGCGGACGTGGCGGTTGAGCAGCAGACGGTCGGCCACATCCTGATGATGGGGGTCCGTGGACCAGGGGTGACCGGCGGTGGGGAAGGGGACATCGGGAACGTCGAAGCAGGTAAACACCTTCACCACGCCGGGGATAGCTTCGGCGGCGGCGGTATCGACGGATTTGACAAAGCCGTGGGCGATCTCGGAATGTTTGATCCGGGCCACCAGCGCCGACTTGTCACACAGATCGTCGGTGTACTTGGCACGGCCGGTGGCCTTGTCGTAGGCATCGACGCGGGTGACAGATTTGCCTACTACCATGGGTTAGCCCTCCTTAATGTATAAAAAGTGACAGGGTTTTTACTTCTGTATCAAAAATTATACCATAGTTTTGAGACAGAAAAAAGGTACAGGGTAATATTTTAAAAAGAATAATGGTGTCCTGCCGTTGCGTCACCCGGTTTTTTTGGATATACTACGGGCAAAGGAGGCGGTATTTTTGGAATCCTTACGTGTAGGATGCCTGCTGATGGCGGCGGGCAGCGGCAGCCGGTTCGGCGGCTGCAAATTGCAGGCGGAGTTGGATGGAAAGACGCTGCTGGAGCGGGCGTTGGAGACGATTCCCGACGGGGTCTTTGCAAAAACCGTGGTGGTCACCTCGCCGGAGCTGGCCGGGTATGTGGAGGGATATCCGGCGGAGGTCTGCATCAATGACCGGCCGGAGGAGGGCTTGAGCCGCACGGTGCGGCTGGGTACGGAACAGCTGATGGACTGTGACGGCATTTTATATCTGGTCAGTGACCAGCCGTTGTTGGTGCCCAGTACGGTGGGCCGGATTGTGTCGGCGTGGCGGCAGCAGCCGGAGCGGATCGCCGCTGCTTGTCATGGCGGACGGCGGGGGAATCCGTGCTTGTTTCCTAAAAAGCTGTATGGAGAATTGTGCAACCTGACGGGGGATACCGGCGGCAGCGCTGTGATTAAAGCACACGAGGAGTTGCTGCTGCCGGTGGAAACCGACGAACGGGAATTGACGGACGTGGATACGCCGGAGATGCTGCGCGTCTTAGAAGAAGAAAAAAAATAAAAGTTTTACTCGATTTTTTAAAAAAATCGAGTAAAACTTTTAATGTTTAGTGCCGTGCGAGATTTTGGCGCTTACTTCTTACGGGAATACGGCGTATTCTCCAAGGGCAGAGAGGTCCGGAACTGGCCGTCCAGTCGATAATAGGCGTCGGCAATGGCCGGAGCCGTGGGGATAGACGTAATCTCACCGATACCAATAGCGCCCTTGGCCAGCTTCAGGCCCGGCTTTTCCACCAGAATGGCCTTGACCGTGGGAATCTTATCGGCTTTGAACAGGCCCAGCGTACCGAATTTGGCCGTAGGACGGCAGTCCACCACGGGAAACTGCTCCGTCAGCGCGAAGCCCAGGGACATGACCACGCCCCCCTCGATCTGGCCCTCGCAGGCCTTGGGGTTCACGGCCTTGCCCACGTCGTGGGCTGCAATGATGGCATCCACCTTGCCGTCCTCTTTCAGCAGACAAACCTGGGTGGCGTAGCCATAGGCAACGTGGCTCACGGGGTTGGGCACGTCCGCGCCCAGAGGGTCCGTCTTGGCCAGGTACATGCCGAAGTACTCCTTGCCGTTGAGAGTTTCCAACGGCTGGTCGCCCAACGCCTCTTTCAGCTGGGTAGCCGCCCGCAGGCAGGCTTCACCGGTGACCAGCGTCTGACGGGAGCCGGAGGTGGTGCCGGAGTCGGGAGCGTTAAAGGTGCTGGCCCGCTCATAGACCACCTGATCCCGCCGCAGGCCCGTGGTGTCACAAACCATCTGCGTCAGAACGGTGCCCAAACCCTGGCCGATGCAGGAGGCGCCGGCGTTGATGTGGACCTTGCCGTCGATGACGTTCAGCAGCACACGGCCCGTGTCGGGGATGCCCACGCCGACACCGGCGTTCTTCATGGCACAGGCGATACCGGCATAGGGCGTGCTCTCATAGTAGGGCTTCACCGCCAGCAGCGTCTCCACCAGACCGGTGGACTCGTCCACAATCTGGCCGTTGGGCAGCTCCTGGCCCGGCCGGATGGCGTTGCGGAACCGGATTTCCCAGGGGCTGATGCCCACCAGATCGGCCATCTTGTTCAGCAGGCTTTCAATGGCGAAGCAGGACTGGGTGACGCCGAAGCCGCGGAACGCGCCGGAGGGCGGGTTGTTGGTGTAGTAGGCGTAGCCGTCAATCTGGAAGTTCTGATAGTTGTAGGGACCGGCGGCGTGAGTGCAGGCGCGCTCCAAAACGGGGCCGCCCAGGGACGCATACGCGCCGGTATCGGCGATAATGTTGGCCGCCACACCCTGGATAATGCCGTTTTCGTCGCAGCCCAATGCAAATTCCATTTCCATGGGGTGGCGCTTGGGGTGAATCAGCAGGCTTTCGGCACGGGTCAGCTTCACCTTGACGGGCCGTTTCGTTAGATAGGCAACCAGAGCCGCATGGTGCTGGACCGTCACATCCTCCTTGCCGCCGAAGCCGCCGCCCACCAGGGCGTTCTGGACCTTCACCAGCTCGGCAGGCAGACCCAGCATCCGCATGGTCTCATGCTGGGTGTCGTAGACGCCCTGGTCCGTGGAAATGACCATGACGCCGTCGCCGTCCGGGTAGGCCACGGCGCATTCCGGCTCCAGGAAGGCGTGTTCCGTAAACGGGGTGGAGAACCGCTCCGTCAGTACATATTTGGACTTGGCAATGGCAAACGCCGCGTTACCGCGTTGGATGTGCTTGTGGGCCAGCAGATTGCCCTCCCGATGGACCAGGGGCGCGTCGGGGGCCATGGCCTCCTGGGGAGAGCGGACCATGGGCAGCTCTTCATATTCGATCTTGACCAGCTTTTTCGCCTCGGCCAGAATCTCTTGGGTCTCGGCGGCTACGATGCAAATGGCGTCGCCCAAATAATGGGTGATATCGCCCACAGCAATCATGGTGTCCCAGTCGTGGACCAGATGGCCCACCTTGTTCATACCGGGGATATCTTCGGCGGTGAACACGCCCACTACGCCGGGCAGGGCTTTGGCTTCCGCCGTATCGATGGACAGCACTCTGGCACGGGGGTAGGCGCTGCGGACGGCGCTGGCATAGATCATACCGTCCAAATAGATGTCGTCGGGGTACTGACCGGTACCCAGGACCTTTTCCGCCGCGTCCACGCGGTGGACATGGCTGCCCACGTTCCAGTCGTCGGGGGCCTGGGGGACAGACCCGTTGCGCAGATACTCGGCGGCCAGCAAAATGGCTTTGATGATCTTCACATAGCCTGTACAGCGGCAGATATTGGTACGGATGGCGAAAGCGGCTTCTTCCTCCGTGGGGTTGGGGTTGGAATCCAGCAGGGCCTTGGCGCTCATGACCATGCCGGGGATGCAGAAGCCGCACTGGACCGCGCCGGCCTCGGCAAAGGCGGCGGTGTAGACCTCTTTTTCAAAGGGGGAAAGGCCCTCAACGGTGAGGACGTGTTTTCCCTCCAGCTTGGCGGTGGTGGGAACGCAGGCCCGGGTGGGCTTGCCGTCCACCAGAACGGTGCAGGTGCCGCAGGCGCCCTCGCTGCATCCGTCCTTGACGGACGTCAGGCGCAGCTCATCCCGCAGAAAACGGATGAGTTTTTCATTGCCGGAGGCGTGGACCTCCGTGCCATTGACGAAAAATGTTGCCATATCAAACATCCTCTCAGGTACCCCCATGGGGGCGGTCTCATAGATCGTTGCGGATGCTAAAAAATTTTGTATTACCCTAAAAAAGATTATATACCCTTTTTGCAAAAAAGGCAAGAGGGGGCACTGTTTTTCGTCTGGAATTGTTAAAATAGTATGAATACTGCCAAACATATACAAATCGGTACGGTAGGAGCGATATTGTTTTATGGAAAATACCATGTGGGCAACCGCTTTACAGCAAAATCAAAATGGATTATAATAATGGGGAACGAAAAGTCTAACTTTCCTGAACATTTGGTGTGCAGAAGTAGTCTTTTCTGATCCAAGTGTATGTATTGAATTGGAGGAAGTTACAAATGTCTGTTAAAGTTGCGATCAATGGTTTTGGCCGTATCGGCCGTCTGGCTTTCCGTCAGATGTTCGGCGCTGAGGGCTTTGAGGTTGTTGCCATCAACGATCTGACCAGCCCCGCCATGCTGGCTCACCTGCTGAAGTACGACTCCACCCAGGGCAACTACGCTGCTCAGGGCCACGTTGTTGAGGCCGGCGAGGACCACATCGTTGTGGACGGCAAGAAGATCACCATCTATGCCAAGGCCAACGCTGCCGAGCTGCCCTGGGGCGAGCTGGGTGTGGACGTTGTCCTGGAGTGCACCGGTTTCTATACTTCCAAGGCCAAGGCTCAGGCTCACATCGACGCCGGCGCCAAGAAGGTCGTTATCTCCGCTCCCGCCGGCAACGACCTGCCCACCATCGTTTACAACGTCAACCACAACACCCTGACCAAGGAAGACAACATCATCTCCGCTGCTTCCTGCACCACCAACTGCCTGGCTCCCATGGCTAAGGCTCTGAATGACCTGGCTTCCATCGAGTCCGGCATCATGTGCACCATCCACGCCTACACCGGCGATCAGATGATCCTGGACGGCCCCCAGAGAAAGGGCGACCTGCGCCGCTCCAGAGCTGGTGCTGTGAACATCGTTCCCAACTCCACCGGCGCTGCCAAGGCCATCGGTCTGGTTATCCCCGAGCTGAACGGCAAGCTGATCGGCGCTGCTCAGCGTGTTCCCACCCCCACCGGCTCCACCACCATCCTGAACGCTGTCTGCGCCAAGGATGTCACCGTTGACGAGATCAACGCCGCTATGAAGGCTGCTGCTACCGAGTCTTTCGGCTACAACACCGACGAGATCGTTTCCTCCGATGTGATCGGCATGCGTTACGGCTCCCTGTTCGATGCCACTCAGACCATGGTCTGCAAGTTGCCCGACGGCAAGACCCAGGTGCAGGTTGTTTCCTGGTACGACAACGAGAACTCCTACGTTTCTCAGATGGTCCGTACCATCAAGCACTTCTCCACCCTGCTGTAATTTCCCCCAAGCATAACGAAGCCGCTGTCCCAACGGACAGCGGCTTTTTTTCGTCCATATTGTTGTGGTCCGATGGCTTTGCCCTGTAAAGCAGAGACAAACACCTTTTACAAATTGGCAAGATATTCAGGGGTTAAAGTCAGGGTGCCGCGTCCGTTCTGTGCAATCCCGGCCCACTCCAGTACCGCGGCCAGAACAAAGACAGGGTCATAGACGGAATCGCCATGGGCTTTCTGGGAGTAGTGTTTGCCAATGTATCCAACCACGGTGGTTTCGTCACAATCCGGATCGCCCAGCTTGCAGTTCCGGCCGTTGCCCTTTCGGGCGCTGCCGCCGCGAATCAGCAAGAGCTCAACCACAGTATCGAATACGGAAAATTGATAGGGAGGATGAATGGGTAGTTTATCGCACCACATGGAACTCCCATCTTCCAGAATGCGGATTTCACAGGGGAGCTTTCTGGCGGTATAGACGACAGCCCGTCCGCCGTTTTGCAGCAGCTTGGTTTTGATGATTTCCGAGGGCCGAATACTGGTGCAGTCTTCATATTCTATCGTGCGATCCACATGCAGGGCGGGCAGATTTGCTTCGGCATCCATCAGGCCCAGGGTAATCAACAGGTCATCCAGCTGTTTTTTCGCTGCGGGATAGGAGAGAGAAAGTTCGGTCTGGACCGTGCTCAAATTTCCCCTGCACCGCAGAAAGGTCAGAAGAAAGGTGGATTGCTCTTCACTGAGTTTCTCAAATGGGCTGATAGAAAAGGAATTTCGCAGTTCCAAACCGCAAGCCGCGCAATGTAACGCGGAGATTTGCAGGTCCTGCCCACAGGCGGGACAGGTGGTTAATATCGTTTGCATGTCCATCACCTCTGATAGTATCGTAACATAAATTATGATTCATTTCAATAATAGAGTTAATAATTTTAATTCTACTATTGAAATAGTGTTGATTTTATTTGCTGATATAGGAATGAGAAAAGGCCACCGTCCGCCACCCCGTAATGGGGTGGGGACGGCGGCCTTACGGCTTTGCCGTGGGGATTGCGCCATCTGCGGATGGCGCTATAGACGACGGGGGTGTTTCGCTGGCTGCGGCCAGCGACCGGGGGCGCTGCCCCCTGGACCCCTGCGAGCTTTTGAAAAAGCTCGACCAAAACTTTTAATAGGCGATTACCGCTTAAACTCCGTATCGCAATAGGCGCAGCGATAGGCACGCTTACCGTCGGCCTTATGGCCCAGCAGGAAAATGGCGTCCAGCTGGGGCTCTGTGGAGGTGATGCAGCGGGGATTCTTGCAGTGGATGACATTCACCAGCTTGGTGGGCAGCTCCAGGGGCTTCTTCTCCAGCAGCTTGCCGTCCTGAATGACGTTGACGGTGATGTCCGGATCGATGTAGCCCAGGACCGTCATATCCAGGTCGATGAGGGAGTCGATCTTGATGATATCCTTCTTGCCCATCTTGCTGCTCTTGACGTTCTTGATGATGGCCACGGAGCAGTTCAGCTCATTGAGTTTCAGATATTTATAGATTTCCATGCTGCGTCCGGCCTTGATGTGGTCCAGGACATAGCCGTTGCGAATGCTGTCGATGTTCATGCGTGCACCTCCAGAAGTTTCATAATCAGAGCCATGCGGACGAATTTACCATTGGCGGCCTGACGGAAATAGCAGGCTCTGGGGTCCTTGTCCACATCCACGGTGATCTCATTGACGCGGGGCAGGGGATGGAGCACCCGCATTTCGGGCTTGGCGGCGGCCAGCTTCTCCGGGTCCAGAATGTAGGTGTCCCGCAGACGCAGGTAGTCGGCCTCGTTGAAGAACCGCTCCTTCTGGACGCGGGTCATGTAGAGGATATCCAGTTGGGGCATGGCGTCCTCCATGCTCTCCACTTCCACATAGTCCTTGCCCTGGGCGTCCAGAACGTTCTCCTTCAAATAGTCGGGAATCTTCAGCTCCGGGGGAGAGATAAAGATAAACTTGATGTTCTCGTACCGGCACAGGGCGGTGACCAGGGAGTGGACCGTGCGGCCGAACTTCAAGTCGCCGCAGAAACCAATGGTCAGATTGTCCAGATGACCGAACTCTCTGTGAATGGTCAGCAGGTCCGTCAGCGTCTGGGTGGGGTGGTTGTGGCCGCCGTCACCGGCGTTGATGACGGGGATGGAGGAAACCTGAGTGGCGGCATAGGGTGCGCCCTCCTTGGGGTGACGCATGGCGATGATATCGGCGTAACAGCTGACCACCTGCACCGTGTCGCCTACGGTCTCGCCCTTGGAAGCGGAGCTGGTGGAGGCATCGGAGAAGCCCAGGGTCCGGCCACCCAAATCCAGCATGGCGGCCTCGAAGGACAGGCGGGTACGGGTGGAAGGCTCGAAGAACAGCGTGGCCAGCTTCTTGCCGTGGCAGACCTCGGCATACTTGGCCGGGTTGGCGATGATGTCCTCGGCGGTGGTGATCAGCTCGTCGATCTCCTCCACACTCAGGTCGATGATGTCAATGAGATGTCTCATGGGTTGATTTCCTCACTTTCTCCAGCTGTCGTCGGAAGGATTGTCGCGGAAGGCCTTGAGCCGTGCAATGTCCTCAGGCTTGATATAGCCCTCCTCGGCGGCCACTTCGCACACGGCGTCGAAGTTGGACAGGCTCACGTTCTTAGCGTTGGCGGCGGCCAGACGGTCCAGACCCTTCTGCATACCATAGGTAAAGATGCTGACAATGCCCAGCACATCGGCTCCGGCTTCCCGCAGGGCTTCCACCACTTCGATGCAGCTGCCGCCGGTGGAGATCAGATCCTCCACAACGACCACCTTCTGGCCCTTTTCCAGCTTGCCCTCGATGCGGTTGCCGCGGCCGTGGTCCTTGTTGCCGGAACGGACGTAGCCCATGGGCAGATTCAGAATGTGGCCGCAGATGGCGGCGTGGGCGATACCGGCGGTGGAGGTGCCCATGAGCACTTCACAGTCGGGGTAGTGCTTGCGGATCAGCTCGCACAGGCCATTCTCGATCTCCGTGCGAACGGCGGGGGCCGTCAGCGTCAGACGGTTGTCACAGTAGATGGGGCTCTTGATACCGCTGGCCCAGGTAAACGGGTCGTCGGGCCGCAGAAACACGGCATGGATGGACAGCAGTGCTTTGGCAATCTTCTTTTCCATAGTTTCCATATGTGAATCTCCTTTGAGATGGATTTACTGACCGAGGAATTCTTTGCAGCAGCGCTCGTAGGCGGCCACCGGATCGGCGGCCTGGGTGATGGGACGGCCCACCACGATAAAGTCGCTGCCGGACTGACCGGCCCGCTCGGGGGTCATGATGCGCTTTTGATCGCCCACATCGCCGTCGGCAAAACGGATGCCGGGGGTGACGGTGAGGAACTTCTCGCCGCAGGCGTCCTTGACCTTCCGGGCTTCCAGGGGGGAGCACACCACGCCGTCCAGACCGCTGTCGGCGGCGTTTTTGGCGTAGCGCATGACCGTTTCCTCCATGGGGGTGTCAATGAGCAGCTCGTTCTTGAGGGTTTCGGCGTCGGTGGAAGTCAGCTGGGTCACGGCGATCAGCAGGGAACGGGTGCCGTCGGCACGGGTCAAACCCTCCAGGGCGCCTTTCATCATGGCGGAGGCACCGGCGGCGTGGACGTTGACCATGTCCACATCCAGGTGGCTCAGCACGCTCATGGCCCGCTTGACGGTGTTGGGAATGTCGTGGAGCTTCAGGTCCAGGAAAATTTTGTGGCCCCGGGTCTTGATCTCCCGGATGATGGCCGGACCCTCGGCGTAGAACAGCTCCATGCCGATCTTCACGAAAGGCTTGCGGCCCTGGAACTGGTCCAGAAAGGCCAGCGTCTCGTCTTTGGTGGGGAAATCCAGTGCAATGATGACGTCCTTGTTCATCGGTGTGCGCCTCCTGTCAAGTCACTCAATTTGGTTACGCCCAGGCTCTCACAGAGCGCGGGCAGGTCTTCAATGATTTTTTTGCAGGCGTAGGGATCCCGCAGGTTGGCCGCGCCCACCTGCACCGCTGTCGCTCCCGCCAGCATCAGCTCCACAGCGTCCCGGGCCGAGCTGACGCCGCCCATACCGATAATGGGAATGTTGACGGCATGATACACCTGATACACCATGCGGACGGCGATGGGCAGCAGGGCCGGGCCCGACAGACCGCCGGTGCCGTTGGCCAGAATGGGTTTTCTCGTCTTCAAATCCAGCCGCATACCCAAGAGGGTGTTGATCAGGCTGACGCCGTCGGCGCCCTCGGCCTCGCAGGCCCGGGCAATTTCGGCAATGTCGGTGACATTGGGGGTCAGCTTCATATAGATGGGCTTTTTCGTCACAGCCCGGACGGCCTTCGTCACCTGGGCCGCGCCCTCGGCGGTATTGCCGAAGTTCTGGCCGCCGCAGTGGAGGTTCGGACAGGAGATATTGACCTCGATGATGCCCACTTGGTCACAGTCGGAAATCTTCCGAACGTTTTCGGCGTATTCGTCCAGAGAAAAACCGCCGATGTTGGCAACCAGGGGCTTGTGGAAAATCTTGGCCAGCTCCGGCAGCTCGTGGGCAATGACCGCGTCGATGCCGGGATTCTGGAGACCCACGGCGTTGAGCATACCCGCCGGTGCTTCCGCAATGCGGGGGGTGGGATTGCCGAAGCGGGGCTCGGCGGTGGTGCCCTTAAAAGAGATGCTGCCCAGAATGTCCAGGTCATAGAACTGGGCAAACTCCTGGCCGAATCCAAAGGTGCCGCTGGCGGGGATGATGGGGTTGTCCAGCTTAACGCCGGACAGCGTTACAGAAAGGTCTACCATACAATCTCCTCCTTGCAGAGCACCGGGCCGTCCTTGCAGATGCGCTTGGTGCCGTACTTGGTCTTGCAGGTGCAGCCGACGCAGGCGCCGAAGCCGCAGCCCATGCGCTCCTCGAAGCTGAACTGGCCGTCCACGATCTGGGCCATGGAATCCACGGCCTTGAGCATGGGGATGGGGCCGCAGCACAGAGCGTAGTCACAGTCAGTTTGTTCGATGACCGCCGTCACAAACCCTTTTGTTCCGTAGCTGCCGTCCACAGTGGACACCAGCACGGGGCAACCCAACGCCTTGAACTCGTCTTCATAGAAGAGCTCGCGGGTGCTGCCGAAGCCCAGGGCCACGGTGGGGGTTACGCCCTTGGCGAGAAAGGCTTTCGCCAGGGCATAGAGGGGCGGCACGCCCACGCCGCCGCCCACCAGGACGGGCTTGTGGTTTAGGGCCTTGTCCACATCGTAGCCGTTGCCCAGTCCCATGAGGACGTTGAACTCGGTGCCGATGGGAGAACCGCAGAGGGTTTGGGTGCCGCTGCCCATGGCGCGGCAGATGAGGACCAGCTTATTCTCTGCCCAATCACAGACGGAAATGGGGCGGCGCAGGAAATGGCCCTGGACTGTGATATTGACGAACTGGCCGGGCCGGGTGATGGCCGACGTATCGCCGGAGAAGGTCAGCTCATAGACGTCATGGGTCAGCTGCCGTTTTCCTTGCAGGGTCAGAATGGCTTCATTCATGGGGTACCTCCCGTTCATAGACGATCTTGCCGCCGCAGAAGGTCAAATCCACAGTGGCTTCGGCGGGCATCCCGGCAAAGGGGGTGGCCCGGCCCTTGGTTACAAAGGTTTCCGGGTCTACGGGGGCGGCAGAGGTGTCCAGGGAGAGCACCGTCAGGTCGGCGGGCTGGCCCTCGGCAATGACGCCGCCGGGGAATCCGAAAATGGCTCTCGGGCGGGTGATCAACCGGTCCAGAACGGTGTCCAGCGACACCTTGCCGGGCTTCACCAAATAGGTGTAGACCATGGGGAACGCCGTTTCCAGGCCCACCACGCCCATGGCGCTGTCCCGGAGACCCTTGGCCTTTTCCTCGGCGCTATGGGGGGCGTGGTCCGTGGCGATGCAGTCGATGGTGCCGTCCAGCAAGCCCTCCACCAAGGCGTCCCGGTCGGCCCGGCTCCGCAGGGGCGGGTTCATCTTAAACCGGGCGTCCTCCTGTAGGTCCTCGTCGCAGAGAATCAGGTAATGGGGGCCGGTCTCACAGGTGACGGGCAGGCCTTTGGCCTTGGCCCGGCGAATCAGCTCCACCGATTCCCGGGTGGAGATGTGGCAGACATGATAGGGGCAGCCGGTTTCCTCCACCAGTTTCAGGTCCCGCTCAATCTGCCGCCATTCGCTTTCGGAGCAGATGCCGGGGTAACCGTGGTCCTTGGCCCATTGGCCGTCGTGGATGCAGCCGCCGCGGAGCAGCTCGTTGACCTCACAGTGGGCCACAATGTGTTTGCCCAGGCGTTTGGCCTCCACCATGGCGGCCTTCATCATCTCATCGGACTGAACGCCCCGGCCGTCGTCGGAGAAGCCCGCCACATGGGGGGCCATGTTGGAAAGGTCCGCCAGCGTCTGGCCCTGTTCGCCCTTGGTGATGGCGCCGTAGGGGTAGACGTGGACGACGGCATCCCGGTCAATAATATCCAGCTGTTCCTGTAAGGTCTCGGCGCTGTCGGGGACCGGTTTGAGGTTGGGCATGGAGCAAACGGCGGTGTAACCGCCGGCGGCAGCGGCGGCGGTACCGCTGGCAATGGTCTCCTTATAAGAAAAGCCGGGCTCACGAAGATGAACATGGACATCTACGAAACCCGGAACCAATAACCGCTCATGGAGTTCAATCACCGTATAGCCGGTGGCATCGACGGAGGGGGAAACGGAAACAATACGCCCGTCAGCAATGGCAACGTCACGTTTTTCCAAAGTGCCATTGTTCCATACCATACCGCCGGTCAGCAGATACTGCATAGCATAACCTCCTGCTTCATTCTCAATTGTGTATTGTATCGCATCCAGCGGCGAAAGTCAACGATAATTCCCGTCATCGGGCGAAGATCATTGCAGGTGGTTACGATTGCGCTCCCATGCGCCAAATAATGGGACTTAGTACGGCGCGGCGGCACACGCCGGTGCCGCGCTGTCGAACAGAACAATATTTTTTTCGGAAAGCCTTTTATTTTAGGGAAAAAAGTGGTATTATATTGAAGCCAAACAAAGCTGAATAAAAAATAAAGGTCAACCGAGCCAAGGGAGTAGTATACTCTTTTATAGATGTTACCCAAACTGGATTACGGTAAAAACGCAATTCCACTTGGGTAGCATAAGGTTCTCCTTTCTATTCAGGCTTTGTTTGGCGACAATCGGAGTTGCGTTTTTCAGTGTGTGCGACTTCGGTTGCACACACTTTTTATATTTTGGAGGAAAAGAGAACATGAAAAGAATTACCACACTGTTGATCACCTTTCTTTTGCTGTCTGTGCTTGCAGCTTGTGGAGAGGGGGCACCAACCAACAAAGGCGAAGATACCGCAACGAACGACAAAGAAACGGTAAGCACTTCACAGAGCGAACTTACACAAGATGATGGGGAAGTCCAGACGGAAAATCCACCACAAAGCGACAGCAGCAAAGAGGACGCCCAACCTCAAAACGAAATTACATTTACCGAACTCGTTGCTGTTGATAACGAAGAATGTTCAATCAAGATTACTGGGATAGAACCAGATTCTTTATGGGGTTATGCACTGAAAGCACAACTTGAAAACAAGTCCAGTGAGAAAACGTATATGTTTTCTGTTGAAAATGCCGCTGTTAACGGTGTTCAATGTGACCCGTTCTTTGCATCAGAGGTTGCAGCCGGCAAAAAAGCAAATGAAGAGATTAGCTTTTCCAACGATGTTCTTGAGGAGAATGGAATTGACGAATATACCGACATTGAACTGACGTTCCGTGTTTATGATAGCAATGACTGGACTGCTGATGCCGTTGCAAGAGAAACAGTTCATATCTATCCATACGGCGAAGATAGGGCAGCAAAATTTGTCAGAGAATCTCAGCCGTCTGATAACGTCATTATTGACAATGATTATGTGACAGTAGTTGTAACCGGTTATAAGGATGATGAAATTTGGGGCTATACTGCCAATCTGTTCTTAATAAACAAGACAGATAAAAACGTTATGTTTAGCGCAAGCGACGTATCCGTAAACGGATTTATGGCTGACCCGTTCTTTGCAACAAGTGTTTCAGCAGGCAAGTGCGCGTTTAGCTCCATGTCGTGGTCTGACAGTACATTGGAGGAAAATGGAATTAGCGAAGTTGAAACAATCGAGTTTACGTTCAGAGCATACGACGAAGATAACTGGTTGGGTGACGATTTTGCGAACGAATTGATTACGTTAAATCCGTAAAACAGCCAGATAAACAGGAGTCCATCCAAGACGGATGGACTCCTGTTTCTTAAAAAGCGACAATGTTCAGTACCGCCCTATAAACACGAACACACTACCGACAAAGGACGTAGGGCGGGACCTATGTGTACCGCCGCCGTGCTGCACCGCCGGCCACCATTGGCGTAGGGGCCGGCATCCTTGACGGCCCCGGATGGGGTGCGGTGCGGGCGCGTCAGGGATGCCGCGCCCTACGGTGGGGTGTACAATAAGGCCGCCGTCCACCACCCGCGATGGGGTGGGGACGGCGGCCTTCGGCTTTGCCGGGGATTGCGCCATCTGCGGATGGCGCTTTGGGACGATTGGGGTGTTTCGCCCGCTGCGGCGGGCGACCAGAGGCGCTGCCCCCTGGACCCCGCGATTTGGGCTGCCCGCCGCCCGTTGGCAAGAGTGGTCGGCGAGGAATTTTTCGTCAGAGCAAGGTGCGGGTTCGCAGCCATACTGGATGTATGGCAAGAAACCGCACCGCAGCTATGGCGGAAAAGGCCCGGCGAGCACCGCAGACACACGGGCGGTGGGTAGCCCTCACAAGAAAAATATCGAGTAAAACTTTTAATTAGCCCATTTTCTCGCGGATTTTGGACAGGCGCTCCAGCGCCTCATTAAGGGTCTCGTCCACCTTGGCGAAGTGCAGCCGGACGATATTGTTGACATTCTCCTTGAAGAAGGACGTACCGGGCACGGCGGCGACGCCCACCTTCCGGGCCATCTCCTCGCAGAATTCCACATCGGACTGGCCGGGCTTCATAAAGGGGCTGATATCGGCCAGCACGAAGTAGGCGCCCTGGGGGTCCGTATAGGGGATACCGATACGGTCCAGGCCCTCGGTGAACAGCTTCTTCATATGGGCGTAGTGGTCGCCGAACTCCTTATAGTAGCTGTCGGGCATATCCAGACCCACAATGGCGGCCTCCATCAGAGGAGACGCTGCGCCCACGGCGTTGAAGTCGTGGTACTGCTTGATCTTGTCCATGATCTCCTTGGGGGCGATGGCGTAGCCCAGACGCCAGCCGGTGACGGAGTACGTCTTGGACAGGGAGGAGCAGGACACGGTCCGCTCCCACATGCCGGGGATGGAGTTCATATAAGTGTGCTTGTGGCCCTCGTAGACGATATGCTCGTACACCTCGTCCATGATGGCATACACGTCGTATTTGATGCACAGGTCCGCAATCTGCTTCAGCTCGGCCTCGGTGAATACCTTGCCGCTGGGGTTGGAGGGGTTGCAGATCAGAATGGCTTTGGCGCCCTGCTTGAAAGCATCTTCCAGCACATTGGCGTCGAAGTTGAATTCCGGCGGCGTCAGCGGCACAAACACCGGCTCACAGTCGGCAAAAATGGCCTGGGCCCGGTAGTTCTCAAAGTAGGGGGAGAACATAATCACCCGGTCGCCGGGGTTGGTCAGCGCAAACAGCGTGTCCACCATGGCCTCGGTGGAACCGATGGTTACCACCATTTCCGTGTCGGGGTCCAGGGTACGGCCCATAAACCGGCCGCACTTCCGGGCCAACGCGGCGCGGAAATTGGGAGCGCCCATGGTGATGGGGTACTGATGGGGACCCTGATAGGCTACCTCCGCCAGACGGTCCAGCATGGCCTTGGGGGGATCAAAGTCAGGAAAACCCTGGGCCAGGTTGATGGCGCCGCAATCCAGGGAGATGCGCGTCATGCGGCGGATGACGGAGTCGGTGAACAGATCGCACTTACGGCTGAGTTGTTGCATGATACGGTACCTCGATTCTTGAAATATAGACGTCATGCGGCGTTGCCGCAGAAATTTAGTGGATGCCCAGCTCTTCGTTGGTGGCAATGGGAATGTTGTGGGATTGCAGCAGTGCCGTGAACTTGGCCTCGTCGGAGACGCGGAACACCATATAGGCGTTGCCGTTCTGATTGGTGAACAGGGAATACATGTATTCAATGTCCAGCTGGCCCTCGGCCAGCAGGGCCAGCACCTGGGCCAGACCGCCGGGGGCGTCGGGGACGGAGATCACCAGCACCGGCGTTTTGGACAGGATAAAACCCTGTTCCAAAAGAATGTCGGTGGCTTTCACCGTTTCATCCACAATGACGCGGAGAATGCCGTAATCGGTGGTCTCTGCAATGGACAAGGCCCGCAGATCGATATGATGATCGGCCAGAATTTTGGTGATCTGGGCCAGCTGGCCCACACGGTTTTCCAGGAATACGGAGATCTGATGGATGGACATGGGACAACCTCCTTAAATCTTGCGCTTGTCGATGATGCGGACGGCCTTGCCCTCGCTGCGGGCGATGGTCTTGGGGGCCACCAGCTTCACCCGGGCGTAGATGCCCAGCATGGCCTTGAGGGCCGCCACCAGGGATTTCTCCATCTCGGTGATCTTGCCCAGGGAGTCGGAGAAGTTCTCCGGCGTCATTTCCACCAGCACGTCCAGGGTGTCGGAGTTGTTGATCCGGTCCACAATGATCTGGTAGTTGGCCTGATAGCCCTGCTCAATGAGCACCGCCTCGATCTGGGACGGGAACACGTTGACGCCCTTGACAATGAGCATATCGTCGCTGCGGCCCATGGGCTTGCTCATCTTTACCAGCGTTCTGCCGCAGGAACATTTCTCTCTTGTCAGCACGCAGATATCGCGGGTCCGGTAGCGCAGCAGCGGGAACGCCTCCTTGGTAATGGAGGTGAACACCAGCTCGCCCTTGCTGCCCTCCGGCAGCACCTCGCCGGTGTTGGGGTCAATGATCTCGGCAATGAAATGGTCCTCGTTGATGTGCATGCCGGTCTGTTCGCTGCACTCAAAGGCCACGCCGGGGCCGGAGGTCTCCGTCAGACCGTAGATATCAAACGCCTTGATGCCCAGCTGCTTTTCGATATCCCGGCGCATTTCCTCGCTCCAGGCTTCCGCGCCGAAAATACCGGCTTTCAGCTTGATCTGGTCCCGCAAGCCCCGCTCGTGGATGGATTCGGCCAGATAGGCCGCATAGGAGGGCGTGCAGCAGAGGATGGTGGACTGCAAATCCACCATAAATTGCAGCTGCCGGTCCGTGTTGCCCGAGGACATGGGCAGCGTCAGACAGCCCACCTTGTGGCTGCCGCCGTTGAGACCGGGACCGCCGGTAAACAGGCCGTAGCCGTAGCAAACCTGGCACACATCCTCATCGGTGCCGCCGGCGGCGGTGATGGCACGGGCGCAGCAGTCCTCCCACAGGTCAATGTCGTGCTGGGTGTAGAAGGCAACCACCCGTTTGCCGGTGGTGCCTGAGGTGGACTGAATGCGGACGCAGTCCTTCAGCGGTTTGGCTAAAAGGCCATAGGGGTAGGCGTCCCGCAGATCGTCCTTACTAAGAAACGGCAGCTTGTGGAGATCGGCCACGCTCTGAATGTCGTCAGGCGTAAGGCCTTTTTCCTCCATCTTTTTACGGTAATAGGGGACGTTGTCCCACACGTGGCGCACCTGCTTCACCAGACGCTCATTCTGCAACGCCAGGATGGTCTCCCGGCTGGCACATTCTAGTTCGGGTTGATAGTATCGTTCCATGGGGCGGTGTTCCTTTCTCTTTCCGATGAATCAGGCGTTGCGGCCCAGGGTGAACGCCTTTTTGTTCAGCTCCAGGAATTTCTCCGGGACGCTATGCTCAATGGCGGTCATCCAGTCCTCCAAAGGCAGATCGAAGCACTTGGACAGACGGCCCATGAGCACGATATTGACGGCCTTGGCGCTGCCCGCTTCCTCCGCCAGCTTCAGCGCGTCGATGGCGTCCACGTTCAATCCCTTGGCTTCCATCTTGGCCACCAGATGTTCCGGATAGGATGCCGCGCCGGTGATAACGGGCATGGGGTTGATCTGCTGGGTGTTGGTGACGATGGTGCCGCCGGGTTTTAAGTATTCGGTCCAGCGGGCCGCTTCCAGCAGTTCAAAGGAGACAATGTAATCGGCTTCGCCCTTGTCGATGATGGGGGAGTAGACCTTGTCGCCAAAGCGGACGTAGGTAACCACGCTGCCGCCCCGCTGGCTCATGCCGTGGACCTCCGACACCTTGATGTCGTAGCCCCGGGTCAGCAGCAGACGGCCCAGGAGTTTGGAAGCCAGGAGACTGCCCTGACCGCCCACGCCGACGATCATAATGTTTTTCGTTTCCATGTTCAGTCCTCCTTCGGCAGCTGCAAGGCGTCAAATTTGCACAGCTGACGGCATACGCCGCAGCCGGTGCAGAGGGTGTTGTCGATTTTGGCTTTGCCGCCGATCATGCTGATGGCGGGACAGCCGATCTTCATGCACATGCCGCATTCCTTGCACTGGTCCTGATCCACAAACAGGGGCTTGCCGTGCTTGACGGTTTTGAGAAGGGCGCAGGGACGGCGGGAGATAATCACAGAGGGCTCGTCGGCGGCCAGTTCCTCCCGAACGGCCTCGTCACATTCCTTGAGGTTGTAGGGGTCCACCACCCGGACGCGGCGAATGCCGGTGGCGTGGCACAACGTTTCCAGATCAATCTTGGTGGCCGGGTTTCCCTTGAGGTTGTAGCCGGTGGTGGGGTTCTGCTGGTGGCCGGTCATACCGGTGATGGAGTTGTCCAGGATGATGACCGTGGCGTTGGATTCGTTGTACGCCACATTGACCAGACCCGTCATACCGGAGTGCATAAAGGTGGAATCACCAATGACGGCCACGGTGTTTTTGCTGTCGCCGCCGGACTTGAGGAAGCCGTGGAGACCGGAAATGGACGCGCCCATGCAGATGGTGGCGTCCATGGCGGCCAGGGGAGCCACCGCGCCCAGGGTATAACAGCCGATGTCGCCCATCACCGTCAGCTTGTTCTTTTTCAGCGTGTAGAACAGGCCACGGTGGGGACATCCGGCGCACATGACGGGAGGACGGGGCGGAATGGGCTCATCCAGAGCCGTACCCGTCTTGGGAGCCCGGCCCAGTTTCTCGGCCACAAGGTTCTGGCTCAGCTCGTCGATGCAGGAGAAGCGCTCCTTACCCACCACATCCAGGCCCAGATTGCGGCAATGGGTTTCAAGGAAGCCGTCCAGCTCCTCCACCACCAGGACCTGTTCCACGGAGGCGGCAAAGTCGAGAATCTTCTGTACCGGCAGGGGCCAGACCATGCCCAGCTTCAACACCGGGTAGGTGTCGCCGCAGACCTCTTTCACATACTGATAGCTGGTGGAACCGGTGATGATGCCGATTTTGTGATCGGCGCCGTCTTCAATCCGGTTGATTTCAGCGGTTTCGGCCCAGGCCGTCAGATCGGCGGTCCGCTGCTCCACCACTGGGTGGCGGCGTTTGGCGTTGCCGGGCATCATGATGTACTTGGCGCCGTTCTTTTCGTAGGGTTTGGCAGGGGCTTCCACCCGGTCGGACGTCTCCACAACGCTCTGAGAGTGGGAAACGCGGGTGCACATCTTCAGCAGCACCGGCGTGTCGAACTTCTCGGAAAGGTCATAGGCCAGCTTGGCAAAGGCCAGCGCCTCGGCGGAGTCGGCGGGTTCCAGCATGGGAATTTTGGACGCTTTGGCGTAATGGCGGGAATCCTGCTCATTCTGGGAGCTGTGCATGCCCGCGTCGTCGGCCACGACGATGACCATACCGGCGTTGACGCCGGTGTAGGAAATGGTAAACAGGGGATCGGCGGCCACGTTAAGACCCACATGCTTCATGCCGCAGAAGCTGCGGTGACCGGCCAGGGCCGCGCCGAAGGCCGATTCCATGGCCACCTTTTCATTGGGGGCCCATTCGGCGTAAATTTCCGGGTACTTGGCGGCGGCCTCGGTGATCTCCGTGCTGGGGGTGCCGGGGTAGCTGGAGACGAAGCTGCATCCGGCCTCGTAGAGGCCGCGGGCAACGGCTTCGTTGCCCAGCATCAGCGTTTTCATGGTTACAGTTCCTCCTTTACAGTGTCGCGTGGGTTTCCGATGGAGTCCTTGGCGGTGACCACCACTTTTTGCTCATAGCAGGCGAAGACCTGCTCCACATGCTGCGGGAGCGGGGGCCGGGTCAGCAGACTGACCGCCGGGACAATGACAAGCCCCGCCAGCATACAGAACGCGCCGGCGTTGATGGGCGATTGGAGCAGAACCGGGAAATGGCTGCCGAAAAAGATGTTGGCCAGCATGACCACCGTGGAAAAGGCAAAGCTGACGGCGCAGGCAGCCTTGGTGGTGCGCTTCCAGTAGAGCCCGTAGAGGAACGGGGCCAGAAACGCACCGGCCAGCGCACCCCAGCTGACGCCCATGAGCTGGGCGATAAAGGTGACGCTGGAGCGGTACTGGATAATGGCCAGCACCACGGAAATGGCGATAAACACCACAATCAGCAGGCGAATGAGGAAAATCTGCTGTTTTTCCCCCATATCCTTTTTAAAGATGGGCTTGATAAAGTCCAGCGTCAGCGTGGAGCTGGACGTGAGCACCAGGGAGGACAGGGTGGACATGGAGGCCGACAGCACCAGAATCACCACCAGGGCGATGAGAATGGTGGGCAGCCCCTCCAGCATGGTGGGAATGATGGAATCATAGCCGTTCTGGGCCACCAGCTCCGGCGTGGAAAAGAGCCGTCCGAAGCCGCCCAGGAAGTAGCAGCCACCGGCCACAATGAGGGCGAACAGGGTGGAAATCATCATGCCCTTGTCGATGGCCTTTTCGCTCTGAATGGCGTAGAACTTCTGGACCATCTGGGGCAGGCCCCAGGTGCCCAGGGAGGTCAGCAGCACCACACCCAGAAGCCCCACCGGGTCCGGGCCGAAGAAAGAGGCGAAGACGCCGGGGGTGTCCGACGTGGCCGGATCGCTGACCCGCGCCAGACCATCTAACGCCGCCTGGAAGCCGCCCTGACTGTTGAGGACGGCGGCCACCACAGCAATGATGCCCACCAGCATGATAATGCCCTGGATAAAATCGTTGATGGCGGTGGCCATGTAGCCGCCGGCGATGACATACACGCCGGTGAGCACGGCCATGACCACAACGCACACGGCGTAGTCGATGTGGAACGCCATGCCGAACAGACGGCTCAGACCGTTGTACAGGGACGCCGTGTAGGGAATGAGAAACAGGAAGATGATGGCCGATGCTGCCAGTTTCAGCCCCCGGCTGTGGAACCGGTTGGCGAAGAACTGGGGCATGGTGGCGCTGTCCAGGTGCTGGGACATAATGCGGGTCCGCCGTCCCAGAACGGCCCAGGCCAGCAGGGAGCCAAGCAGGGCGTTGCCGATACCGGCCCAGGTGGCGGCCACGCCGAATTTCCAGCCGAACTGACCGGCGTAGCCCACGAAGACCACCGCAGAGAAATAGCTGGTGCCGTAGGCGAAGGCGGTGAGCCAGGGGCCGACGGAGCGGCCGCCCAGGACAAAGCCGCTGACATCGGTGGTGTGGCGGCGGCAGTACAGGCCGATGTAGATCATGACGGCGAAGAACACCGCCAGCATACCAAATTTAATGAATAAATCCATGAATCAGTACCTCCAGGAGCGGGAAAGCAGTCGGTTCGTTTAATGGGTGGTTTGTTCCTCTACGAGACGACCGCTGCAATATCGCTCCCGGAGCACCGGCTTTTCGATCTTGCCGGTGGGATTGCGGGGAACCTTGTCAAAGATGATTTTTCTCGGGCGCTTGTACCGGGGCAGCTCGGCGCAGAAGGCGTTGATCTCCTCCTCGGTGCAGCTTTGGCCCTCGGCCACCTGAATGATGGCGGCGGCGATTTCACCGAGACGCTGGTCCGGCAGGCCGATGACGGCCACGTCGGAGATTTTTTCGTTGCGGCGCAGGAAGTCTTCGATCTGTACCGGGTACAGGTTTTCACCGCCGGAGATGATGACATCCTTTTTCCGGTCCACCAGATAGTAGAAGCCGTCCTCGTCCTTGCGGGCCATGTCGCCGGTCCACAACCAGCCGTCGTGGAGGACTTCCGCCGTGGCTTCGGGGTTTTTGTAGTAGCAGACCATGACGCCGTCGCCGCGGAGGGCCAGCTCGCCTACCTCGCCGTCGGGCACGTCGTTGCCCTGCTCGTCTACGATGCGGGCTTCCCAGCCGAAACCGGGTTTGCCGATGGCGCCCACCTTGTCGATGTTCTCCACGCCCAGATGGACCGCGCCGGGGCCGATGGATTCCGAAAGGCCGTAGTTGGTGTCGTATTGGTGATGGGGGAACAGCTTCATCCAACGGTGAATCATGCTGGGCGGCACCGGCTGGGCGCCGATGTGCATGAGCCGCCACTGGTCCAGCATGTAGTGGCCCAGGTCAATGCGGCCCGATTCGATGGCTTCCAGCAGGTCCTGACACCAGGGCACCAGAAGCCAGACGATGGTGCATTTTTCCTCGGTAACGGCCCGGAGAATCCACTCGGGCTTGACGCCCCGGAGCAAAACGGCCTTGCTGCCGGAGTAGAGGGAGCCAAACCAGTGCATTTTTGCGCCGGTGTGGTACAGGGGCGGAATGCAGAGGAACACGTCGTCCCTGGTCTGGCCGTGGTGGGCCTGTTCGGTGCGGCAGGCGGCCACCAATGCCCGGTGTTTATGTAAAATGGCCTTGGGAAAACCTGTGGTGCCGGAGGAAAAGTAGATGGCGGCATCGTCGTCCTCGTCCAGGGCCACCGGAGGGGCGCTGGAGGAACAGAATGTCACCAGACGGCAGCAGTCCTCCGCGTACTGGGGCACATCCCGGCCCACATAAAACAGCAGCTTGACGCCGGGGATACTGTCGATGATGGGGTCCATGCGGCTGACAAATTCCGGGCCGAAGACCAGCACCGACACGTCGGCCAGATCGAGACAGTACTGGATTTCATCGCTGGAATAGCGGAAATTCATGGGAACGGCGATGCAGCCCGCTTTGAGGATGCCGAAGTACAGGGGCAGCCATTCCAGGCAGTTCATCAGCAGAATGCCGACTTTCGTACCCTTCTGCAATCCGCGGCTCAGCAGCAGATTGGCGAAGCGGTTGGCCTTGCGGTCGAAGTCCCGCCAGGTCATCTCGCGGCGGTAGGGGGCGTCGGGGCGGGCGCTTTCAATCAGGCTGAAATCCCGCCAGGTGACGGCCTTGTCCCGTTCTTCCGAGGGGTTGATCTCCACCAGAGAGACCTCGGAGCCATAGAGCCGCGCGTTGCGCTCCAAAAATTCCGTAATGACCATAAGCTTTCGTCTCCTTACCAGTGTTGTTCCGGCAGAGAACAAAAAACGCCCTCTGCCGCAAGAGCAGAGGACGAGAAAATCCCGTGGTACCACCTCAATTTACCGTCGATGACGGCCTCATGGAGCCCCGCAGGCCCCTGCGCTGTAACGGGCGACCCGTCGGCGTCTACTGCTGAAAAACGGTTCGACGCTGCCGCTCCGAAGGGTATTCCCCCAACGGCTTCCGACTGCCTCGCACCATACGGCAGCTCTCTGGACGGTCCTCGAAGGGGTACTTTGCTTCATCATCGCGTTTTGCTATTAGATTGACTTTATCACATTTACCTGCTAAAGTCAATGGCCTGGAAAGAAATTCTCGGTCTTTTTTTCGGTGATAAAGCCGTTGACGGTCATGGAAGCCACATGGGTGCCCACATCGTCGGTGAAATCGACGGTATAGTGGCAGGTGGTGCGGCCGGAGCGGACACAGGAGGCCGTGGCCGTCAGGATTTTGCTCCGGGCCGGGGCAAAATAGGTAATATCGTGCTGGAGGGAGATGGTGACCCGGTCGGCGAAACTGTTGGCGGCCACGGCAAAGGCCAGATCGCCTAATGTGAAGATGGCGCCGCCCTGGGGGGTTCCGGCGGCGTTGCAGTGGCGGGGCTCCAAAATCAGCTGGCAGACGGACCGGCCGGGGGCGGCGTCGACGATGGTCACGCCGGTGACCTCGGAGGCGAACCGGTCAGCTTTAAAAAATTCCTGGATTTCGGCAAGGGTGGGCATGGAATTGGCTCCTTTCGGTAGGGACGGTATGGATGGAATACCAAGAGTACGTAGGGGCCGGCATCCTTGACGGGCCCGGAAGTAGTGCTGCATGGGCGCGTCAGGGATGCCGCGCCCTACAGCAATGCAGCAGTCCGTCGGGCAGCAGGGACGCTTTAAGACCGATTGCTGTCTATGGCGTGGATGATGCAGGCAACGCCGGAAATGAGAGCGCCCAAAATCATGCCGCCCACGGCGTTGCTGAAACAGATTCCCAGAAAGAAACCTGCAAAAGCGGCGACACACATGATAATCACAGAGCTGACGCTACGGGACATTCCAATCATCCTTTCTTTTTTCTGAGATGGGTGGGGACTTCTATAGAATGACGATGGCCCCCGGACACCGCCCCACAAGGGCGGGCCCGGGGGCCATGGCCTTGCGGCCGGGGGTTCCGCCATCTGCGGATGGCGGTTTGGGACGATGGGGAGTTTCGCCCGCTGCGGCGGGCGACCAGAGGCCCTGCCTCTGGACTCCGCGATTTTTTGAAAAAAATCGAGTAAAACTTTTCGCTTTGGATGCTTACAGCTCGCAGGTGCCGACGGTGCGGGGGAAGGGCAGCACGTCGCGGATATTGCCCACGCCGGTCATATACATGATCATACGCTCGAAGCCCAGGCCGAAACCGGCATGACGGGCAGAACCGTACTTCCGCAGATCCAGATAGAAGCCGTAATCCTCTTCCTTCAGGCCCAGCTCGTGCATCCGCTCCAGCAGCACATCGTAGTTGTCCTCACGCTGGCTGCCGCCGATGATCTCGCCGATGCCGGGCACCAGGCAGTCCATGGCGGCCACGGTCTTGCCGTCGGGGTTTAGCTTCATATAGAACGCCTTGATCTCCTTGGGGTAATCGGTGACGAATACGGGGCGCTTGAACACCTGCTCGGTGAGATACCGCTCGTGCTCCGTCTGCAAATCGCTGCCCCAGTGGACCGGGTACTCGAATTCGCTGTTGTGCTCCTCGAGAATCTTGATGGCGTCGGTGTAGGTGATGTGGCCGAACTCGGAGTTCATCACATGGTTCAGACGCTCCAGCAGACCCTTGTCCATGAACTGGTTGAAGAACGCCATCTCCTCGGGGGCATGCTCCAGCACATAGGAGATGATAAACTTGATCATATCCTCGGCCAACCGCATGTCGTCTTCCAGATCGGCAAAGGCAATTTCCGGCTCGATCATCCAGAATTCGGCGGCGTGGCGAGTGGTGTTGGAGTTCTCAGCGCGGAACGTGGGGCCGAAGGTGTAGACGTTGCGGAACGCCATGGCGAAGGTCTCGGCGTTGAGCTGGCCGGACACGGTCAGGTTGGTGGGCTTGCCGAAGAAATCCTGCTTGTAATCCACCGCGCCGTCCTCGGTCATGGGAATCTTGTCCAGGGGCAGGGTGGTCACCTGGAACATCTCACCGGCGCCCTCGCAGTCGGAACCGGTGATCAGGGGCGTGTGAGCGTAGACAAAGTCGCGCTCCTGGAAGAACTTGTGGATGGCGTAGGCCACCAGGGAGCGGACGCGGAACACGGCCTGGAAGGTGTTGGTCCGGGGCCGCAGATGGGTGATGGTCCGCAGGTACTCCAGGGTATGGCGCTTCTTTTGCAGGGGATAGTCGGGGGTGGAAGCGCCCTCCACAACGACCTCATCGGCCTGAATCTCAAAGGGCTGCTTGGCCTCGGGGGTCAGCGTCAGGGTGCCCCGAACAATCAGGGCCGCGCCCACGTTGGTCTTGGAGATTTCGGCGAAATTCTCCATGGTGTCGTGGTAGACCACCTGGACCGGCTGGAAATAGGTGCCGTCGCTGAGGACGATAAAGCCGAAGGCCTTGGAGGCCCGGACGGACCGGACCCAGCCGCCGACGCTGACGGTCTTACCGGCATAGGCTTCGGTGTTTTTGAATAATTCGCGGACAGAAATCAACTGTTCCATAGTATATACCCTTACTTTCGTAATAATTTTTTACAGTAATGTTACCCCGGCGGCTTCGCAGCCCTTGCGGGTTTCCTCGTCCCACAGGCTGCACTGGACCTCGCCGATGTGGCAGGTGCCGATCATCTGCATGCACAGACGGGACTGGCCGATGCCGCCGCCCATGGTCAGGGGCAGCTTGCCCTCCAGCAGCATCTTGTGGAAGGGCAGTTCCCGGCGGTCGTCGCAGCCGGCCAGCGTCAGCTGGCGGTCCAGAGACTCAGGGCTGACGCGGATGCCCATGCTGGACAGTTCAAAGGCCCGGCCCAGCACGTCGTTCCATACCAGCAGGTCGCCGTTGAGCTGCCAGTCGTCGTAGTCGGGGGCGCGGCCGTCGTGAGGCTTGCCGGACTTCAGCTTGCCGCCGATCTGCATGAGGAACGTGGTGGGATGGTCCTTGACAAAGGTGCTTTCCCGTTCGGAGCCGGTCAGGTCCGGATACCGGTCCTCCAGCTCCTGGGTGGTGACAAAGGTCACATCCCGCCCGATGGTGCTGCGGAGACTGGGGAACGCAACTCCCAGGGAATCGGCCGTGTCGCAGATGGCGGCCACAATGGACCGGACCGTGGATTGCAGATAGGGAATGGTCCGGTCTTCTGCGGTGATGACCTTTTCCCAGTCCCACTGGTCCACATAGATGGAGTGGAGATTGTCCACTTCTTCATCCCGACGGATGGCGTTCATGTCGGTGTAGAGGCCCTTTCCCTCCCGGAAGCCGTAGCGCAGCAGTGCCAGCCGCTTCCACTTGGCCAGGGAGTGGACCACCTGGGCGTTGGCGTGGACGTCGGGAATGTCGAAGGACACAGGGCGTTCAACGCCGTTCAGATTGTCATTGAGGCCCGAATTTTCCTCTACAAACAGCGGCGCGGACACGCGGCGCAGATTCAGGGCATTGCAGAGGTTTTGCTGAAAGGTGCTCTTGATAAATTCGATGGCCCGCTGCATTTCATAGCCGGACAGCGGGGGCCGGTATCCCTGCGGGAGAATCAGTTTGCTCATAATCGGTACCCCTTTGACAAAAACTTGCAGCGCGGCAGCGCCGCAATGCTGTTTCCAACATTCTCCTTAGTATACGATATTCTGCACGTTTTTACAAGTCCTCAATGGGGTTCCGGCGGCAATTCCAGCAGTTCCAGCAGATATTCCCGCGCTTGCAGGGCGGTTTTCAGGTGGTAATTGCAGACGAAGTCGATTTCCTCCGTGCTCTTGCGTCCGGTAAAGTCCGGCAGCGTCAGGCCCAGTTCTTCCAGACGGCGGCAGTTGTCCTCGTCGGGGATGCCCGGCAGGTCCAGGGTACACAGGGCCGATAATTCCTGTTCCATGCGGTCGGCCAGCTGGAACAGACCCCGCAGGAAACACAAATCCCGGTCGTGGGCCTCCCGGCGGCGGAAGTGCTGGCGGCGGAAAATGTCCAATTCCACATCCAGCGCCCGCAGGTCCGTCACCATGGGGGTCAGGTCCGGCGTCAGGTCGTATACGAACCGCTGTTCCAGACAGGCGGGGACGGCGTCGGCCAGCTTGTGCAGGAGATTGGTCACCCGGTGGCGGTTGTTGTAGGGCTTGATCAGCATATTGACAGCCAGGGCCACACTCAGGCCGATGGATGTGTCGATGAGCCGGAAGCCCAGGGCCGCCAGCGGCGGGTCGCCGCCGGTGCTGACGCAGACGGACAGCACGATAATTGCCGTTAGGGACACGGCATAATAGAGCTTGAAAATGCCGCACAGGGCCAGAGCCACCAGAATGCCGCCGCCGATGAGCAGCACCGACGGGGTGGGGTCGATGACCAGCAGGAGCATACTGACGATGCCGCCCAGGATGACGCCGACGAATTGAGTTTTGGCGGCGTCCAGGGATTCCCGCAGGGTCCGGGCCATGGCCACCACGGCGCCCAGGCCCGCAAAGATGGGGCTGTAGGACTGGAACAGCCGGGCGATGGCCAGGGCGATGGTGACGGCCAGAGCGGTTTTGAACATCCGCAGACCGATATGCAGATGGAGCTTCTGGTGACGTTTCATGGGGCCTCCCTTCCCAGAGCGTGGAACGCTTCTGTCTATACCATACCATACCGACCGGAAAAGGCAAGGATATATTTGTGAATTTTGTATGACCAATAGGATACCCCAAACGAGGAAAATGTTGCACGGCCATAAAGGCCCCCGCCCCACGGGCTGCGATTTCGCCCCGGTATGGCGGTGGATGGGGGACTGTTGCCGCACGGCGGCACACGCAGGTGCCGCCCTACATACACGAACACACTACCGACAAAGGACGTAGGGCGGGACCTATGTGTCCTGCCGTTGCACCGAACTGCCGACCACCACCGGCGTAGGTCGCGGCATCCCTGACGGCCCCGGATGGGGTGCGGTGTGGGCGCGTCAAGGATGCCGCGACCTACGAATTATGCGGTGCACCTTGTACGGGCCGATGTCTACATCGGCCCGTACACCGCACCATCGTACCATGGTACACAAAAGGCCGCCGTCCGCCACCCCGTGATGGGGTGGGGACGGCGGCCTTGCGGCTTTGCCGTGGGGATTGCGCCATCTGCGGATGGCGCTTTGGGACGATTGGGGATTTCGCGCCGTGCGCGGCGCGGGTGTTTCGCTGGCTGCGGCCAGCGGGAGTTTCGCCCGCTGCGGCGGGCGACCGGGGACGCTGTCCCCTGGACCCCTGCGATTTTTTGAAAAAATCGAGTAAAACTTTTTCTTTTTACTCCTTATTCCAGCTCGAACGCGCCGGTATACAACTGGTAATACTTACCCTTCTGGGCGATCAGCTCGTCATGGGAGCCGCGCTCGATGATACGGCCCTGCTCCAGCACCATAATGGCGTCGGAGTTCTTGACCGTGCTCAGCCGGTGGGCGATGACAAACACCGTCCGGCCCTGCATCAGCTGGTCCATACCACGCTGTACAATGGCTTCCGTTCTGGTATCGATGGAGGATGTGGCTTCGTCCAGAATCATAACCGGAGGATCGGCCACAGCGGCGCGGGCAATGGAAAGCAACTGCCGCTGGCCCTGGGACAGCCGTCCGCCGTCGCCCTCGACCATGGTGTTGTAGCCATCCGGCAGACGGGTGATAAAGTCATGGGCGTTGGCCAGCTTTGCCGCCGCAATACATTCTTCGTCGGTGGCGTCCAGCTTGCCATACCGGATGTTGTCCATGATGGTGCCGGTGAACAGGTTCACGTCCTGGAGCACGATGCCCAGAGAACGGCGCAGATCGGGCTTTTTGATCTTGTTGATGTTGATGCCGTCATAGCGGATTTTGCCGTCGGCAATGTCATAGAACCGGTTGATCAGGTTGGTAATGGTGGTCTTGCCTGCACCCGTCGCGCCGACAAAGGCGATTTTCTGGCCGGGCTTGGCGTACAGCGTCACATTGTGCAGGACGGTCTTTTCCGGCGTGTAGCCGAAGTCCACGTCGAAGAACCGCACGTCGCCGGTCAGCTTCGTATAGGTGAGGGTGCCGTCGTGGTGGGGATGCTTCCAGGCCCACAGGTGGGTCCGCTCGTTGGTCTCGGTGAGCTGGCCGTTTTCGTCGTACTTGGCATTAACCAGAGTGACATAACCGTTGTCCTGCTCCGGCTCCTCGTCCATCAGCTCAAAGATACGCTCGGCACCGGCCAGGGCCATGATCACAGAGTTCATCTGCTGGGAAATCTGGCTCACGGGCTGGGTGAAGCTCTTGGACAGGGTCAGGAAGGAGGCGATGGTACCAAGGGTCATGGTGCCGATGCCGGTCAGGGTCAGGTTGGGCACACCGGCAATGGCCATGGCACCGCCGACGATGGCGATGAGCACATACTGCAAGTTGCCCAGGTTCATCATAACGGGCATCATGATGTTGGCGATGCCGTTGGCCTTGGTGGCGTGGTCGCAGAGCTGCTCGTTTTTCTGGTCAAACTCCTCTTTGGCGGCTTCCTCATGGCAGAAGACCTTAATGACCCGCTGGCCGTTGATCATTTCCTCAATGTAGCCGTTGACATCGCCCAGGGCCTTCTGCTGGTTGACAAAGTATTTGGCGGACCGTCCGGCCATGGCCTTGATGGCCTGGAGCATCAGGAACAGGCAAACGACGACGAACAGTGTCAGCCAGACGCTCATCTTCAGCATGGAGAAGAAGACGGCGATAATCATGGAGCCGGAGGAGATGACGTTGGGAATGGACTGGGTGATCATCTGCCGCAGGGTGTCCGTATCGTTGGTGTAATGGCTCATGATGTCGCCATGGGAGTGGGTGTCAAAGTAGCGGATGGGCAGCGTCTGCATGTGGTTGAACATCTCATCGCGGATGTCCTTGAGGACGCCCTGGGAGATGCGAGCCATCATGCGGGTGTAGGCAAAGGCCGACAGAACGCCCAGCGCGTACACGGTGCCCATGGTGACGAGGATTTTCAGCAAGGGGGCGAAATCGGGGGCGCTGGCGCCCAGCATGGGGGTAATGTAGTCGTCGATGAGGGTTTGCAGGAACAGGGACGACGACACGTTGGCAATGGAGCTCATGAGAATGAAGCAGACCACCAGGATAAAGCGGACCCGGTACTGGCCCACAATGTAGCTCATGAGCCGCTTGGCGGTGGTTTTGACCTGCTTGGGCTTGTGGCCCGAGGATTTATTGGGCAGCGGGGGCATTGTCGTCGTCTCCTTTCACTTGGGATTCATAGACTTCGCGGTAGATGGGGTTGGTGGCCAGCAGCTCTTCGTGGGTACCCACGGCGTTGACGCGGCCGTTGTCCAGCACAATGATCCGGTCGGCATCCTGCACCGAGGACACACGCTGGGCAATGATGATCTTGGTGGTGTCGGGAATCTCCTCCAGGAAGGCCTGACGGATCATGGCGTCGGTGCGGGTATCCACAGCGGAGGTGGAGTCGTCGAGAATCAGAATCTTGGGCTTTTTCAGCAGGGCCCGGGCGATACACAGACGCTGGCGCTGACCGCCGGAGACGTTGGCGCCGCCCTGCTCAATGTGGGTGTCGTAGCCCTTGGGGAAGGTGGCGATAAACTCGTCGGCCCGGCTCAGATGGCAGGCGTGCTGCATTTCCTCGTCGGTGGCGTTGGGGTTGCCCCAGCGGAGATTGTCCTTGATGGAGCCGGAGAACAGGGTGTTCTTTTGCAGCACCATGGCCACTTCGTTTCGGAGCGTTTCCACGTCGTAGTCCCGGACGTCCACGCCGCCCACCAGGACCTTGCCGCAGGTGGCGTCGTAAAGACGGGGAATCAGCTGGACCAGGGTGGACTTGGAGGAACCGGTGCCGCCGATGACGCCGATGGTCTCGCCGGAACGGATAGACAGATTCACGTCGGACAGACATAGCTTGTTGGTCTTGCCGGTGTAGCTGAAGCTCACGTCCTGGAACTCAATGGAGCCGTCGGCAACGGTCATAACGGGGTTGGAACCGTTGTGGAGGTCGCTCTGCTCGTCCAGCAGCTCCGTCACACGCTCGGCGCTGGCGCGGGAGATGGCGATCATGGTGGTGACCATGGCCAGCATCATCAGGCTCATGAGAATCTGGATGACGTAGGAGAACATGGTCATCAGCTCGCCGGTGGACATGGCCGTGGTGATGACCAGCTTGCCGCCGAACCAGCTGAGGAGAATCATGCAGGTGTAGATGGAGAACTGCATCAGGGGCATGATGTAGGCCATAAGCCGCTCGGCCTTGTAGAAGTCCACATAGATGGCCTGGGACACGTCGCCGAATTTCTGCTTTTCCTTTTCCTCGCGGACAAAGGACTTGACGACGCGGATGCCGTGGAGGTTTTCACCCACCACGTTGTTCAGCTTGTCGTACGTCTCAAAGACCCGGTGGAAGATGGGATAGGAGCGGGTCATAATGAGATACATACCGATGGCCAGAATGGGCACCACGCACAGGAACACCAGCGTCAGTTCGCTGTTGACCTGGAACGCCATAAACATGGCCAGAATCAGCATGATGGGGGCGCGGACGGCGATACGAATGACCATCATAAAGGCGTTCTGGATGTTGGTCACGTCGGTGGTCAGACGGGTGACGATACTGGACGTCGAGAAATGGTCGATGTTGGTAAAGGAGAAGTGCTGGACATGGTAGAACATGTCTTTACGCAGGTTTTTGGCGAAACCGGCCGAAGCGCGGGAGGCAGCTAGGCCCGACAGGGCGCCGAAGCCCAGGGAGGCGGCGGCGCAGACAACCAGCACCAGGCCCATGCGGATGGTGTAGCCCATGTCGCCGGGGGTGATGCCGTTGTCGATGAGCTTTGCCATCAGAAAGGGGATCAAAACCTCCAGGATGACCTCGCAGGTGACGAAGACCGGGGCCAGGATGGTGTCCTTTTTATACTCCCGGATGCTTCGCATGAGTTTTTTGATCAAGGGTTTATTCCTCCTTCGTCAGTGGTAGGGGTGAGATTGTGGATCATGCGTGCGAACAGGTTGTGGAGCTGCTCGACTTCCTCCGGGGAAAAGCCGGAGATCATCAGCTGTTCGGCGGCGTCCAGCTGGTCCAGAACCTGCTGATTGACCTGCATGGCGCGGTCGGTGACGGCGATGCGTTTGCAGCGCCGGTCCTCTGCCGAGGGCTCCATGCGGACGAAGCCTTTGGCCTCCATCCGCTGCAGCAGACCCGATACGGTGGGGTGACTGAAATCAAAGTGCTTTTCAATGTCCCGGGGATAGACTGCCTCGCCCTGCTGCGCGTGGTAGCACAGGTAGCCCAGCACAAAGGACTGGGAGCTGGTCAAATCGAGAGATGCGATTTTGTCGGATACAGCTTGTTTGAGCAGCTTGCTGACGATCTTGATTTGCAGCCCCAGGGCATCACGGCTGACCGGTTCTATGGGAAACCGCCTCCTTTTTTGCGTAGCATGCTACCTATATTCGGTAGCATGCTACATAATACCGGAAATTGATTTAATTGTCAAGGCTGTAAAAAATATTTGATTCATTTTATGCAGCTCACACAAAAAAGTGATTGCATTGGAAACCAATTTGCGCAATGGCCCACGAACCTGGACAGACTGCCGACAGGGAGCGTAGGACGGGACCTGTGTCTCCCGCCGCTGATACGCATTACCGAACATGCAAACCGTAGGGGCCGGCATCCTTGACGGCCCCGGATGGGGGGCATTGTGGGCGCGTCAAGGATGCCGCGCCCTACGAACATGAACGGACTGCCGAGAGGGAACGTAGGGCGGGACCTATGTGTCCCGCCGCTGGCAGGCACGTTCCAGTTTCCGCGGGCCGATGGATTCCACCCCGTAGGGCGGGGGCTTGCCCCCGCCGCCGGGATGCACCAGCGAACATCCGAATCGTAGGGGCCGGCATCCTTGACGGCCCCGGATGGGGGGGGCATTGTGGGCGCGTCAGGGATGCCGCGCCCTACGAATGATGTGTTGCACCCTGTAGGGGCCGATGTCCACAGAAGGTGAACTGGCCTGCACACTGCACCATCGATCAACGGGACAAAGTAAGGCCGCCGTCCCCCACCCGCTGACGGGGTGGGGACGGCGGCCTTGCGGCATACGCCGCGGAGATTGCGCCATCTGCGGATGGCGCTTTGGACGATTGGGGATTTCGCGCCGTGCGCGGCGCGGGTGTTTCGCCCGCTGCGGCGGTCGGGAATTTCGCTGGCTGCGGCCAGCGACCAAAGGCCCTGCCTTTGGAAACCGCGATTTTTTGAAAAAAATCGAGTAAAACTTTTATCTTTTTTCTCAATAGAAGGGAGTTTCGATATGAATATCCCGCTCCCGGCAGAACATACCCGTCAACATAGGCACGTCAAAAAGCCGCGTAAACCGGACGCACTTACAGAGAAAAATGTAATAGATGTTCCGGCCGCTGGTAACCAGCGTTTCAAAGTTGGCCTGTCCCTTGGACAAAATAATGTCGGCATCTTCCAACACCTGCCGCATTTCTGCTCCAATGTAATGCAATTCCGTGCCGGGAATCCGGGTCCCGTTGTCCACAATGGGTACCAACTGGTCCAGTCCCACGGCGGCGGCGTCCTCCCGCGTCACATCGTTGAGGGCCGGGCCGCCCCGGACGCCGTAGGTGATGGACAGATGGGGGAACCGCCGCAGCAGCGCTTCCAGCAGCAGCCGGTCCGCCACGATTTCACCAGCGTTGTCACCGATATACAGCAGCCGCTGCGCCCCCTCCAGGTCCGTGAGAAACTGGGAGTACGTCTTTTCGTCCACCGGGTTGTCCGATGCGGAAAACAGCATTTGTTCCAGCTTTTCCGGGTTCACGTTCTCCGACAGCGCCCCGTAGTCGATGTAGTTGGCCACCTGGGCCAGCTGGAGCGCTGTCCGCACCGGGTCCGCCGACGCTTCCACCATGGCCCGCAGTCTGGGCAGCCGCGCCATCATAAAGTCATTGGATGCCCGCTTTAACTCGGCATAGGGGTCCGTACCGGGCCAGTATTTTTGAAACGCCTCGTCAAATTTGGGAATAAGGTACGGGGCCGCCACGCCCTCAGGCGCGTCCAGCACCGCCTGGAGCACATCCCGCATGAAGTGATAGCTTTTTTCCGGCTCGCCCCGCTCGTCGGCCAGATTCCGCTGGCGGCGTACCAGACAGTCAATACATTGGGCGTCAAAGCGCATGGTTTGCTCCTCCCGACAGATTGAGAATCCCCGGCGCCGGGGTCAGATGCAGGAACGATGCCATGGCGGCGATCTCCTCGTCCCGAAGGGTACGGGTCACGCCGCCCAGTTCACAGGCGGCCTTGTAGATGTTGGCGCACTTCTCCGCCGCCTGAATCATCCCAAAGGCGTGGTCCAGATCGCGGCCCGACGCAAAGACGCCGTGATATTCCCACAGCACCATGGGAAACTTCTGGAACGCCTCGCAGGTCATGGCGGAGATTTCCCGGCTGCCCGACAGGGCAAAGGGCAGATAGGCGATGCCGCCGGGAAACAGGGCCACGCCCTCCGGGTGCATGCTCCACAGGAGCCGCGTCAGCTTCACGGAATCCAGCTCCATCACATGGCACAGCGCCACCAGCGTCACCGGGTGGGTGTGGAGAATGACCCGTTCCGCACCGCCGGATTGCTCCTTGCGGACGGCGTGGGAGAGAAGATGGGCGAAAAATTCACTGGTGGGGACGGTGCCCTCCAGACCCCATACCACCCGGTAGGCAGTGCCGTCGCCGTTGAGCTCCAGCACGCCGCAGTCCCGGCGGGGAAAATGGGGCACGTTGCGGATCTGGCAGCCTTTGGCTGTTACCAGAAATTGCTCCCCGGCCAGCGCCGGAATGGCAATGGCCAGGGGCTGCCACGGGCCTGCCGCCGGGTCCGTGGGGTATTCCTCTGGCCGCAGCCGGACGGAGATGTTGCCGGCGTTGGCCTCGGCCCAACCGGCCCGGGACAGTTCTTCGGCAATGCGGAACAAATTCTGCATAAATTCTTCATTCATACGAAACACTCCTTATCGATAGAACAGCAGAGAGAACCACACCACGGCGCAGCCGGTGAGGAAGTCGATGCCGTACCGTTCGGCAATATCGGTGACCACAATGCCGTGGCTTTCCACACAGGGGTACATTTTCTCCCGGTGGCGGCAGGGGCCGCCGGGGTAGGCGCACTGTTCACAGATGGCACAGGCTTCCGTGGACAGAACGTAGGTTTCTGTCGCGCCGCAGTCGTGGAGCAGTTGCTCCACCTGATGGGTCAGGGCCTCATGGGGGCCGCGGGTGGCTAGAGTTTCGGCCATGTTGGCCGTGTCCTGGACCTCGGCTACGGAGGTCATCATCAGGGCGTGGGGGAAGGAGAGACAGCGGGTTTTGCATTCATCCACCGTTCCCACCGCCGGGGGACAGGCCCAGGTGGTATTGTACATGGGGCATTCGCTTTCACACACATGGCGGATGCGGTCGGAAAAGGTCAATTCCTCCGGCATGATAAATTCATATTGAAAGAGGGGCAGCGATGCCAGCCGCTGCTCCAGTTGTTGACGGTCCATGGTCATTCCTCACAATGCAATATTTCCTTCCATTCTAAGAAACGGACCGGTCCCTGTCAAGAGACAGAGGGGGCTGTAAAGTACGGTGTTAATCTGACTGTCAACAGAAAATCGTTGCAAATCCACTGTAATGCAGTATAATAGAGAACAAGAACGCCCCTGCGGGGGAATACGAACGAGGTGCGCCATGACACTGAAACGCGACAATCTCAACCTGACCATGCTCTGCGATTTCTACGAGCTGACCATGGGCAACGGCTATTTCAAATACGGCTATAAGGACCGCATCACCTATTTTGACGTCTTTTTCCGCAACGTGCCCGATAACGGCGGCTTTGCCATTGCAGCCGGTCTGGAACAGGTCATCGACTATATCCAGAACCTCCATTTTACCGAGGAGGATATTGCATACCTCCGGGGCCGGGGGCTGTTTGACGAGGAGTTTCTCACCTACCTCAAGGATTTCCGGTTTACCGGCGATATCTACGCCGTCCCCGAGGGGACGCCGGTGTTCCCCAAGGAGCCGCTGCTGACCGTGCGGGCTCCCGCTATTCAAGCCCAGCTCATTGAGACGTTTCTGCTGCTGGCCATCAACCACCAAAGCCTCATTGCCACCAAGGCCAACCGTGTGGTCCGGGCCGCCGAGGGCCGGACGGTGCTGGAATTCGGTTCCCGCCGGGCCCAGGGCGCCGACGGCGCCATTCTGGGCGCCAGAGCCGCCTATATCGGCGGCTGTCACGGTACGGCCTGCACCGTGTCCGATCAGCTGTTCGGCGTCCACGCCGGCGGCACCATGGCCCATGCCTGGGTCCAGATGTTCGATACCCAGTATGAGGCGTTCAAGACGTATTGCGAGACGTACCCCCATAACGCCGTGCTGCTGGTGGATACGTATAACACGCTGAAAAGCGGTATTCCCGACGCCATCCGGGCCTTTAACGACGTGCTGAAACCCCTGGGCATCCGGGATTGCGGTATCCGTCTCGACTCCGGCGATATGGCCTACCTGACCCGCAAGGCCCGGAAGATGCTGGACGAGGCCGGATGGGAAAGCTGTAAAATCTCCGTTTCCAACTCCCTGGACGAGTATCTGATTCAGGATTTGCTGCGCCAGGGGGCGCAGATTGACCTGTTCGGCGTGGGCGAACGGCTGATTACCGCCCGCAGCGAGCCGGTGTTCGGCGGCGTCTATAAGCTGGCCGCCGTGGAGGATGAAGCGGGCAACGTGATTCCCAAGATCAAAATCAGTGAGAATGTGGGTAAGATCACCAATCCCCACTTTAAAAAGGTCTACCGCCTGTTTGGCAACGATACGGGCAAGGCCATTGCCGACTATCTGACGGTGTACGACGAGACCGTGGACGAATCGAAGCCCCTGCGGCTCTTTGACCCCGACGCCACCTGGAAGGCCCAGGAGATCACCAATTACACGGCCAGGGAATTGCAGGTGCCTATTTTTAAGAATGGCGAGTTGGTGTACCAAAAACCGGCCCTGGACGATATCCGGACCTATTGTCTCCAGCAGGTGGATACTCTGTGGGACGAGGTCAAGCGGTTTGATAATCCCCATAATTATTATGTGGACTTGTCCCAGAAGCTGTGGGATATCAAGTACGGTTTGCTGAAAAATAATAGTTAACCCCGAAGTAAAAGTTTCAAAAAATTGCGGTTTCCAAAGGCAGCGCCCCCGGTCACGCCGCGCACGGGGCGAAACTCCCGCTGGCCGCAGCCAGCGAAATTCCCGCCCCGCGCACGGCGCGAACTCCCCAATCGTTCCAAAGCGCCATCCGCAGATGGCGCAATTCCCGGCGAAGCCGAAGGCCGCCGTCCCCACCCCATAGCGGGTGGCGGACGGCGGCCTTTTTGCATGCACTTATAGGGCTAAATTGTACTCACGGGATATCGATGCGGGTGCCGTCGGCAAACTCCACGGCTACCGCGTCGGTCAGGTCCGTGGGGGCGGCAAAGGTGAAGCCCTGCCATTGACGCAGCGTGTTCCCGTCCAGAGTGGGGCCGGACGTGGCATAGAGGGGTTCTATGCTGCCGTCGGCAAAAATCACCTGTTTCGGCTGCCACTGATTGCCGTAATAGACATCGCCGTAGGCGACAACGCTGCCGCCAAGGGGCGACAGGCCCAGGCTGACCAATTCCATCTGTCCATCCAGCAGTAAAACCGGTTCCTCCACCAGAGACAGACCGGATGGAATCTCCAGGGGAACCGTAAAGTCCCACTGTCCCATGATAATATATTGCCGCTCCGCGCTGACCCAGAAGTTTTCCAGACTGACGTGCAACTCCTTCTGACCACTGCTGTCCTGATTTATAATCTGGAAACCAGCTACCACCGTCTTGACGTTGGGACGGCCCTGGGGGTCATCCTGAACATCCAGCCATTGCACATTTCCGTCGGCATCGGCGGTGCCTTCCAGTTCACAGTAGCTCCATTCAAAACCCAGGGATTCATTGTCGGTTTCCGTCCATGCCCCATCGGGCGCTTCCACCGTGAAGACGCAATAGACGATACTGTCCCGGTTTGCGGCGGCGGCGGTGACAGACTGAAGGGTAATGGTGGTGTCGCCTACAGTCTGACTCTGATTGACCGTTGTGGTGAACTGTTCAATGTCCAAACGCTGGGATGCACTGGGCGATTCGGACTGCGTCTGCTGAGTGGCTTCGGAGGGGTCGTGCGGGATCTCGACGCGGGTGCCGTCGGCAAATTCCAGGGCCACGGCGTTGGTCAGGTCCGTGGGGGCGGCGAGGGTGAAAGAATTGTAATGGAGCATGTGCTCCTCGTCCAGTATGCCGCCGTCCATGTTAATAGCCACAGCGCTGCCATCGGAAAAGACTACCCGTTCCGGCTGCCATTCCACATTGGGCCGGTTGATGTCGGTGATGGTAAAGCTGCCGCCCAGGGGTGTCAATTCCAAACTCTGGAGGGTCATGGTACCGCTGTTCAGCGTAATGGGGGCATCCAGCAGAGAAATCCCTGTTGGAAGTTCCAGCGGCATTGTAAAATTCCAGGAACCCTCGGTGATGTACTCCATATTACGCTTCCACTCATCGTTTTCCAAGTAACGCTCAAAAATCCGGAAGTTATTCAGCGTTACTTGCAGCTGTACGCTGCTGTTGTCGCCATGGGCATGAATGATAAAAGCCATAACAGCAGTCTTGACATTGGGACGCCCCTGGGGGTCATCCAGAACACGGAGCCAGCCGTTGGCGCCATATTGGATGGCATCTCCCTCAAACAGCAAACAGCCATACTCTTGAAAGTCCAGGGCCTCGTTGTCTGCTTCCGTCCAGGTCCCGTCCGGCGCTTCCACCGAAAAGGTGCAGTAGGTGAGGATATCGTGGCCGGTGGCTGCGGCGGTGACGGCCTGCAAGGTGACCGTGGTGCCGTTTACGGTGTGGCTCTGACCGATCATCGTGGTGTGGCGGTCGATGGTCAAAAGCTGGTCTTTGCTGAGGGGGGCAGCCACATCTTCCGGTGTGCCCTCATTCCCAAACGCGCCGCCGGACTGGAAAAACTGCATCAGGATACCGTTGACCTGTTCCTTTGCATCCGGGACGGTATCCACGGCGGTGCCCTCCGGCGCATGGCTGAGGGGTACAGACGTATCTATCGGCGTGCGTTCCACATGGAACGTGTCGGTGGATTGGAAAAACTGTATCAGCGCGCCATTGGTCAGCCCATTGGCGGCCAGGGCCGTGACCCCCAGACAGCAGACAACGGCGGCCGCGGTCAGCGCCGCCCGACGCAGGGGCCGGACAGCGGGCCGGGCAGGGGACAGGGTGACACCGGTTTTTTCTTCAAAAATCTCTCGAATATGTACCAGATTTTCCGGTTTCATGGGGATACCTCCTGTTTAAAAGGTGAGCCGGTCGCGCAGAAAGCGCTTAGCACGGTAAAGACGGTTTTCAATCTGCTTCACCGGCAGACGCAGCACCGCCGCGATTTCTTTTGGTTTCTGGTCGTAGTAGTACCGCCGGACCAACAATTCCCGGTCCGGTTCTCCCAGGGCGTTCATGGCATGGTGCAGGGCTTCGTCCGGCGGCCCGGTCCGGTCCGGGTCTTCCGCCGCCGGTTCCTGGGACGGGGACAGCTCCTCCAGGGGCAGGGCATCCTGCCGCGTCAGCTGGCGGCGGCGGTTCAGGGCCCGGCTGCGGGCCACCATGGCCAGATAGCTTTTGAGACTGCCCCGCAGAGGGTCGAATTTCTCCGGGTGCATCCAGAGAAAGACATACACATCGGCCACGCATTCCTCCAAATCCTCCTCCGTGCCCACGCCTTGCAGCACCCCTCCGGCCACGGACCACAGGAGCCGGCTGTATTGGTCCATTACACGGCGAATGGCCCGTTCATCTCGGGCGGCAATGGCCTGAATGGTTCGTTCATCGTTCAAAAGGGCCTCCTCCTTTCCTGTGTATCATGACCGGTCATCTATAGTACAACGCAAATTGGGAAAACACTCAATCTTTTTTTGGATTTTATCAAAAAAGCGTGGGAATGCTGCCGCATTGTCAAAACTGGTGGGTTCCACCCAGTAGGGCGGGGGCTTGCCCCCGCCGTCGGGATGCACCATCAACCATCCTGGACGTAGGGGCCGGCATCCCTGCCGGCCCCGGATGGGCTATGGTTTGGGCGCGTCAAGGATGCCGCGCCCTACGGTGGGGGTACAAAAAAGGCCGCTGTCCGCCACCCGCTATGGGGTGGGGACGGTGGCCTTGCGGCATTGCCGCGGGATTGCGCTATCTGCAGATGGCGCTTTGGGACGATGGGGGATTTCGCGCCGTGCGCGGCGCGACCGGGAGCGCTGCCCCCTGGACCCCGCGATTTTGGGCTGCCCGCCGTTCGTTGGCAAGCGTGGTCGGCGAGGAATTCTGCGTCAGGCCAAGGTGTGGCGGAAAAGGCCCGGCGAGCACCGCAGACACACGGACGGTGGGTGGCCCTCACAAGAAAAAAATCGAGTAAAACTTTTATCTTTTTCTTTTTTACTGGGGGAGAAAATCCTCGAAAATGATGGTTGCACCGTCTTCCTCGGCCTGTTTCTGCTGCTGCGCATCGGTGATGGTCCAACTGAATTCCTGGACCCGGTACAGCTTCCGGCACAGCCGCAGGCTGAGATTCCGCCGGTCCCCATAGCGATACGCGATAAAATCCGGCTTGGACAGCCAATTCAACAGCAGATTTCCCGCCAGAAAGCCCAGGAGCGGGTGAATATTTTTGTCTCCGGCAAACTTTTTCGACAACTGCCCCCGGATACAATCGGGACGGCGCAGCCGCAGAACGTACAGCGCCCAGGGGTCAAAGCACTCGATACAGTAATCGCCCCGGTAGCCCTCCAACGCCGCGCACAGGGCATCCACCAGCTGGACGCTGTTTTGTACCACCTTCATTTCGATGACCAGTGGCTGCCGGTCTGCGAACAGGGGCAGCACCTGTTCCAGAAAGGGAATGGGTTCCTCCGTACCCCGCAGCCGCAGGCCGGACAGTTCCGCCGCCGTCATTTCCTCCACCTGCCCCGATACGCCGCACAGACGGGTCAAATCGCTGTCATGAATCACAACCAGACGGCCGTCCCGCGTCAGATGCACGTCCAGTTCCGCGCCGTAACCCATCTCAGCGGCCCGGCGAAAGGCCGTCAGGGAATTTTCGGGGATGCCCGCCGCTTCATCGTGGAGCCCCCGGTGGGCGTAGCGGTACTGGGTCAACAAGGGCCAACGGCGCAGCCGCCGTTTACACCGCAACAGCAGCAGATAGAGAAGAATCAGGGCCAAAAGCCCATAGAATAAACCGGAAAAAACCGCCATACAGCGTTCCCATCCTTTAAAAAAGGTCTTGTCATACCAAGCCAGTCTGTATTATACTCCATGCTGTGTGAAAAGGATATAGGAAATCTGTTAAGATTTGGTTTGGATAGGAGGCGTCCATGGAAGAACGATTTTTGAAGCTGGCCCAGGTGCTGCCCGATTGGTACCAGTCCCACCGGCGGGATCTGCCCTGGCGGCGGGACCGGGAGCCGTACCACGTCTGGCTGTCGGAAATCATGCTGCAGCAGACCCGCGTGGAAGCGGTCAAAGGGTACTATCTGCGGTTTCTCGACGCCCTGCCCACGGTGGACGCATTGGCCCAGGCCGAGCCGGACCTGCTCCACAAGCTGTGGGAGGGCCTTGGGTATTATACACGGGTGCGGAATCTCCAGAAAGCCGCCCGGCAAATTCTCGAGGACCACGGCGGCGTCTTTCCCACCGACCACAAAGAGGTCCTGTCCCTGGCGGGCATCGGAGACTATACGGCGGGGGCCATCTGCTCCATCTGCTTTGAACAGCCCACCCCGGCGGTGGATGGGAATGTTTTACGGGTAACATCCAGAGTGAATGCCTGTTATGACCCCATCACCGACGTTAAAACAAAAAAGGCCGTATCCTCCAAGCTGGCCGCCGTCTATCCGGCGGGCCGCTGCGGCGACTTCACCCAGAGCCTGATGGAGCTGGGGGCCACGGTCTGCGGCCCCAACGGCGCACCCCATTGCGACGTCTGTCCCTGCCGGGACTTCTGCCTGGCCTATGAAATGGGCTGTCAGATGGAATTGCCGGTAAAAGCGGCCAAAAAGGAGCGGCGGGTGGAGGAAAAAACGGTGTTTCTCATGCGGTGCGGTGACCAATACGCCGTGGCCCGCCGTCCGGAGACGGGGCTGCTGGCGGGTCTGTGGGCCTTTCCCCATGTGGACGGCAAACAAAGCCCCCAGGCGGCGCTGGATCAGGCGGCCGCCTGGGGGGTGCATCCCAAGGAATTATGGAAAACGGTGGAGAAATCCCACATTTTTACCCATGTCCGGTGGGACATGACCGGGGTCTATCTGACCTGCGGCCAACCGGCGGGACCCTTCCGCTGGGTCACGGCGGAGGAAATCCGGGAGGAAGTGGGACTGCCGACGGCGTTCCGTCAGTTCTGGGAGGATTGATCGCCGTCGTCCTTGTCCACCGGGGGCAGCCGGTGGGCATGGCGTCCGCGGCGGACCCGGCGGATCACTACCACGACGACAACCACGATAACGGCCAGCAGCAGCAAGGCGGGCAGGGAATAGAGAATACCGATCAACAGGTCCTCCATGGTACGGGTGAAATTGGACCAGCCGCCGGAAAGGGCGTCGGACACCCGTTGGCCGAAGGTCCGTTGGACCGACGCCGTGGGCGTGTAGACGGCCACCTCATAGAGGGACAGGGTGATGGTGGAATAGTCCACTTGATTCTGCATGTTCCGGAGTGTGCGCTCGATGGATTCGATTTCGTACCGGACCTCCGACAGCCGGGCTTCCAGGGTCACCAGGGTGTCCACATCGGCGGCCTGGGCCAGCAGCTCCAGCAGCCGCTGCTCCTGGACCTCCAGGGAGGTTTGGCGGGCCTCCTGGTCGATAAACTGGGAGGTGACGTTCTGGGCGTCCTCGGTGGCGCTGATGACGTTGCCGATGGAGCCGGTCCGGTCCAATGCCTCCCGGAACCGGTCGGCGGGAACGCGGATGGTGTAGTAGGCGGCCCGGTCGGTGATCTGCACGGCACCGTCGCTGTCATACCGGCTGTTGCCGCTGACGTTGGCGCTTTCGGCAAAGCCGCCCAGTTCGGAAATCATCTGCTCCAGGGCTTCCAGCGCCTTGTCAAATTCCAGCGTCTCCACGGTGACATCGGCGCTGTAGATGATCTTCTGTTCGGACAGGTCCGGCTGGACCGACGTGGAATCACCGGTGTCACTGCCATCGGTGTTTTCCGCCGGGGCCTCCGGCGCGGCTTCTGCGGTTCCCATGTCCATGGCCATGCCGCTTTCCCCCATGGCGGCGGAGCCGGTGCTCTGGGCTGTGTCCGTGGCGGCGGCGTCGCTGGTGGCGCTTTTGGCGCCGCAGGCCGCCAGGGCGGAGAGCATCAACAGGACAGACAGGAAGAGGGCAAGCAGGCGATATTGCTTTTTCATAATGACATCTCCTTTCGGTGAATTTGGTCGTTCACCTATTCAGACGGAAAATTCCGGCGGACGTTGCAGCCGCCGGAAATTTTTTTGCATCTTTCACCCGTTTGTAGTATACTTGGCCCATAGGAGGGATACGACATGAATACATCCAATATTACCGGTTTACAGCACATCGGTATGCCGGTGAAAAACATCGACAACACCATTCGTTTTTATGAGGGTCTGGGCTTTTCCGTCATCCACCGGACGGCCACGCCGGATGGCGTGCCGGTGATTTTCCTCAAGCTGGGCAGCTGTGTGCTGGAGTGCTGGCAGGACGACAACACCGTGGGCAAGGCCGGCGCCATCGATCACATCGCTCTGGATGCCGTCAACATCGACGAGCTGTATGTGGATGTGAAAAATGCCGGGTATCCCATCACCACCAACGGCATCGAATCCCTGCCGTTCTGGGAGAAGGGAATCCGGTTCTTCAAGACCGAAGGTCCCGACGGCGAGAGCATTGAGTTCTGTGAGATTTGCCGTTGAAAAACCCCATGCCTCAGGGCATACTATTATAAAAGGATACACCATACTGTAAGGAGCGAGGTGGCGCTATGGCCGATTTTAAGATTCTTACCGATTCCTGCGGTGACCTGTCGCCGGCACTGATTACCCAGCTGGAATTGGATGTGTTTCCAATGTTTTTCCATCTGGGCGGCAAGGACTACCAGAACTACCCCGATGACCGGGAGCTGTCCAACCGGGTGTTTTACGATACGCTGCGGGACGGACAGGTGGCCACTACCGTGGCCGTCAATCCGGCCCAGTGGAGCGACTTGGCCCGGCCCCATCTGGAGGCGGGCAAGGACATTTTGATTCTGGCCTTTTCCTCGGGACTGAGCACCACCTATCAGTCGGCCTGTCTGGCGGCGGAGGAGCTGCGGGAGGCGTTTCCGGACCGGAGCATTGAGGTGGTAGACAGTCTGTGCGCGTCCATGGGCGAGGGCCTGTTCTGTTACCATGTGGCCCGGAAGCGCCAGAGCGGCGCGACGCTGGAGGAGACAAAGGAATACGCCCTGTCCATTCGATTGCAGCTGTGTCATTGGTTTACGGTGGACGACCTGTACTTTCTCAAACGGGGCGGCCGGGTGTCCTCCACGGCGGCGCTGGTGGGTACCATGCTGCAAATCAAACCGGTGCTCCATGTGGATGACGAGGGCCATCTGATTCCCGTGACTAAGGTCCGGGGCAGAAAGGCGGCGCTGAACCAGCTGGTCAAGGAGATGGAAGCCACGGCCACGGACCCGGAGAATCAGACGGTGTTCATCAGCCACGGCGACTGTATCGAGGATGCCCAGTATGTAAAAAAGCTGATTCAGGAGAAGCTGGGAACGCGGAATATCATTCTCAATCCCATTGGACCGGTCATCGGCGCCCATTCGGGCCCTGGTACCGTGGCGCTGTTCTTCTTAGGAAGTAAACGATAAAAGTTTTACTCGATTTTTTTCAAAAAATCGCAGGGGTCCAGGGGGCAGCGCCCCCGGTCGCGCTCCGCAGAGCGCGAAATTCCCGCTGGCCGCAGCCAACGAAACACCCGCCCGCCGCAGCGGGCGAAACACCCCAAGCGTCCCAAAGCGCCATCCGCAGATGGCGCAATCCCCACGGCGTCAGCCGTAAGGCCGCCGTCCCCACCCCATTGCGGGTGGTGGACGGCGGCCTTTTTTTGCACCGTTCCCCCCCTGTATTGAACGAAGCAAAGTAAAGACTGCAACGACCTTTCTGTTTTTGCGTCTATATCAAAAAGGAATATCGCAAACAGAAAAGGGGGAACTTCATATGAAAAAGAAGAAAATACGCATTGGCGCACTCTGTGTGATTGCCATACTTTTGCTTGGTGCTGTGGTTTTGGTCAAAAACAAAATCAGCATCAGCACAGGAACGTATATTGCGGCAGACAATGGAACATACCTTGTGATTCTTGGTCAAACTCCTGTTGTCATGCACCAGGGAAACGAAACGATGTTCTCGGCCCTGGATACAGCGGATAAAATTTTAATTGTGCATGATGGTATCGACACAAGCTATCCAGGACAAACGGGGGTGTACTTCCTTTTGAAATTGTCCGACGGCGAGGAGCGCGATATACCGGGGGAAATCCTGGATGAATTGCAGGACCTGGGCTGGCTGCATCAGACGGATGCAGAACCATAAAAAAGGGCGTGCCGCGGATGGCGGCACGCCCCAAAAAGCGCTGTGGATTACTTGCCCTCGACGAGAGCGGCGGTATCCATGGCGATCATCAGTTCCTCGTTGGTGGGGATGACGAAGACCTTGACCTTGGAATCGGCAGCGGAGATCTCCAGCTCCTTGCCGCGCTGGCTGTTCTTCTCGGCGTCGATGGTGATGCCCAGGTAGCCCAGCTGCTGGCACAGAGCGGCGCGCAGACCGGCGTCGTTCTCGCCAACACCGGCGGTGAACACGATGGCGTCCACACCGCCCATGGCGGCGACGTAAGCACCGATGCTCTTGCAGACCTCATAGCGGAACTTGTCCAGAGCCAGCTCAGCACGCTCGTTGCCCTCGGCAGCGGCCTTCTCCAGATCGCGGAAGTCGGAGGAAACGCCGGAAATACCCAGAACGCCGGACTTCTTGTTCAGAATGTTCAGCATTTCCTTGATGTCGTAGCCGTAACGGCCCATCAGGTACTCCAGAATGGTGGCGTCGATGTCGCCGCAGCGGGTGCCCATGGGAACACCGGCGAGGGGGCCAAGGCCCATGGTGGTGTCCACGCACTTGCCGTCTACGCAGGCGGACAGGGAAGAACCGTTGCCCAGGTGGCAGCAGACAATGCGGCTGTGCTCGGGGTTGCCCAGCATGTCGATGGCGCGGGCGGAAACAAAGCGGTGAGAGGTGCCGTGGAAGCCGTAGCGGCGGACGTCGTCCTTCTCATAGTACTCATAGGGGATGGCGTAGGTGTAAGCCTTGGCAGGCATGGTCATGTGGAACGCGGTGTCGAACACGGCCACCTGCTTGGTGTTGGGCATGATCTTCTGGCAGGCCCGGATACCCATGAGGTTGGCGGGGTTGTGGAGGGGGCCCAGGGGGATGCACTTCTCAATGGCGGCAATGCAGGCGTCGTCGATGATGCAGCTCTCGGTGAAAGCCATACCGCCGTGGAGGACGCGATGGCCCACAGCCTCGATCTCGTCCACGCTCTTGATGACGCCGTACTGAGCGTCCACCATGATGTCCAGAACGGCCTGGATGGCCTCGCCGTGGGTGGGCATGGCGATATCGCGGGTCACATTGTCGCGGCCGGGAACCTTGTGGGTCAGACGGCCGTCGATGCCGATGCGCTCGCACAGGCCCTTGGCGTAGACGTCGCCGGTCACAGAATCCATGAACTGATACTTCAGGGAAGAGCTGCCGGCATTGATAACCAGAATCTTCATTGGTGTCACATCTCCTATAAAACTAATGTTTTCTTTTGGGGTAGTTTGTGCTAAACTCTTACATACCATCTAGTATTCTACAATAGGATTTGGAAATACACAAGGGCATTTTCCTAATTTTTCATCGGTTTTTTATGGGAGGGATACCATGGGGCCTGTGGTGGCCATTGTCTGCGAATACAATCCCCTGCACCGAGGCCACGCCCGGCAGCTGGACCTGGTGCGCCGGGACTTCGGGCCCGATGCCGCCATTGTTTGCATCATGAGCGGCAATTTCGTCCAGCGGGGGGAACCGGCGGTTTACGAAAAATCTGTCCGGGCACGGGCCGCCGTGGCCTGCGGGGCCAGCCTGGTGCTGGAACTGCCCTTGACGGCGGCCCTGTCCTCGGCGGAGGGGTTTGCCGACGGGGCCGTGGCGGTGGCCGACGGCCTGGGCTGTGTGGATGTCCTGTGTTTCGGCAGCGAACACGGCGAGACGGACGCCCTGATGGAGACGGCAAAGCGTCTCCTGGACCCGAACCTGGACGGGCTGCTGCGGCGGTACCTGGACCGGGGCCTGTCCTATGCCGCCGCCCGGACGGCGGCCCTGGAGGAATTGGGGGGCCGGGCGGAGTTGCTGCGGCGGCCCAATGACATTCTGGCCATTGAATATTGTAAGGCCATAAGAAAGCGGGGCAGCGCCATGACGCCCCATGCCGTCCACCGCCCCGGCGGCTACCACGACACATCGCCCCATCCGGACCATCCATCGGCCACAGCCCTGCGGGGCCTGCTGGCGGCGGGGGAGGATATTGCGCCCTATGTGCCGGAGGCCGCGGCGTCCCTGTTCCGGGCCGCGGTGTTCCACGATCTGGCCCACGGGGAGCGGGCCGTTCTGGCCCGGCTGCGGGGCATGGAGTACGATGAGTTCCGGACGGTGCCCTACGGTTCCGAAGGCTTGTGGAGCAAATTGGCACGGGCCTGCAAGACGGAGTCCACGTTGGCGGGGATTCTCCATGGCGTCAAATCCAAACGGTACGCCTACAGCCGGATTCAGCGGATGGTGTTGTGTGCCTATCTGGGGTTGACGGCGGAGGAGTTCAAGAGACCCGCGCCCTATACCAGAGTGCTGGCCTTTGATGATAAGGGGCGGCAGATATTAAGTATGGCCCGGAAAACAGGGACGCTGCCCCTGTGCAATGCCGGGTCCACGCCGCCGGACCGGGCATATTATAAACTGGAGTGCCGGGCCGCCGATTTGTACAGCCTGTTTGCCGCTTCGGACATTGCGCCGGTGGGCAGTGAGGACCGAGGAAGGATCTGGTACGAAAAAACATACCGGGCCGCAGATAGACCTCATGGGGCGTGGAATCGAGAATGTAGCCGTCCGGGGCTTGAATCTCCGTGACAATGTAATAGCCCTCGTCCAGATGGACGTTTTCAATGGTGATGGAGCCATCCGGGCCGACGGGGAAATCACCGATTTTCACGCCTGCCTTGGTTTTCACCTCGAAAATCGCGCCGGTCAGAGCGTTGCCATTGATGTCTACCTTGTGGATGGTCAGCGTAGGCAGCAGAATTTCACCCAACTGGTTGGTTTTGTATGTGCCGATAGACTGGTTGTCCTTGAACACCTCGAATGTCACATTGGGCATAACTGCCATGGTCTGCCGGTCGTATTTGAGAATCCGCAGGCCGGGCAGTTCCTTGTTTTTGAGGGTGGCCGTGACGGTTTCGCCGGTGGCAACAGAAACCGTTACCACAGTATCGATGTCAGGCTCCCAGCCGTCGATACCGGCGATTTCCCGTACCTCATAGGCACCGGGCTTGAGGTCGGTAAAAACCGCTGCACCGCCTGCCTCGGTTTTCTGGGTGTAGGTGGTGCCGGTTTCAATATGCTTGATCTGGATGGTAACGCCCTGCAGGTGATCGCCGGTGTCGGAGACTTTTTCGACGCGCAGACTGCCGTAGGGAGCGTTCTCAAAGGTGACCGTGGCCACCTTGCCGTAGGATACCGTCACTGTCTGAGTGGGATTCTTGGACAGGGTGTGGTTTTCCGGCGGTACGATCTCCGTGACGGTATAGGTGCCGGAAATAGTCAACGGCACTACGATGGTGCCGCTGGTGTCGGTGGAATACTGGCCGATGACGTCGCCGCCGGGGCCTTTGACCTCAAAGATCGCACCGGCCAGCGGTGTCTGTGTGCCTTCCTGGACCTTGATGATCTTCAAGCCGGTTTCCGGGTCATCCGGGATTTCACTGGTGCCGTACTTGCTGATGGCTGACACGGCAACTCTCTTTGTAGGTTCAGTGTCGCACAAATAGTCTTGAATTTTTCCATAATCATCTGTCTGAGCACAGGTGGCGTAAAAGACACCGTACTGATAGGTCTTTGCCTGTAATTTTACCTGGACGCTGCCCTCCTGGTCCGCTATGGCGTCAGCGGGGTAGAGAATCTTGAACTGGCCGGAAAATTTCGTGCCGGAACCGTCAATGGCCACCTGGGTGATGTCCTCGTTAGCCATGTTGACGATACGGGTTCCTGCGGGAACGGAATCAGGGTCCGCAAAAGAAACATTGGCAATCCGGTCGAAAACAAATGTTGGTGAAGACACCGTGAAAATCTGCTGCTTGTACGATTTGCCATCAATGGTAACCGGATAGGCCAACTCCCGATCCACTGTAGTGGTCAGAGCTGCAGTAGGTACCTCTGTCCACCATGTTCCGTACTGATGAATCTTCTTGGCAGCGGCCAACACCCGTTGGGCCTGAGCCAGTTCCACACCGCCGAGATTAGGATTAACAGTAACGGCATTGATGTTCCACTTGGGAATGATGTGGCACCACAACGCGATTTTGGTGGCATAATAGCCTTCATACTTATCTTTTAGGCCCAGCTCGCCCAGTCCCTTGGTGGGGTAGCCATTGGCTACAATGCCCATGATTTTGGGATCGGATGCCCGTTCCCCAATAGTGTATTGGATACTTTCGCCAGGGCCGACCTTTTGCGGTACGCCCGGTTCTATGGGGTCGATACAGTACGTCGGGATTTCTTTGCCGTTGTGAACGTAATAGACGTAATTTAACGTCTGTACTTTGCCGTTGACCGCCAGACAGGACAGGGAATGACCGCCGTTAAAGATATTGGCTTCTGTCAGTGCGCCTTCTTCCGAGTCGGCGGCGCCAACAAACAGGGTCAGCATGCTTAGCAGCATAGCAACCGTCAGCAAAAGCGCCGTAAGTCGTTTGTAAAACATAAGTTCCTCCTCTAAACGCAACAAGGAGTATGCAAAAGCATACTCCTTGTTCGATATCTTAAATATGACTATCGTATTTGATTAGTAGGGACAACTATTATGAAATATCAACAAACCATTGTGTCCAGTAACCGCCTGCGTATCCCACACCGATTTCTGCATATTTTTCCGAAAGAATGTTGGCCCGATGACCGGGGGAGTTCATCCAGCTGTTCATCACTTCTTCAGCCGTCTTTTGGCCCCTGGCGATATTTTCAGCGGCAGCGTACCAGCTGTTAAAACCCAGCGCCTCCATCATATCAAAAGGATCGCCGTAAGTGGGGCTGTAATGGCTGAAATAGCCGTTGTCCAGCATATCCTGGGACTTGAGCCGTGCGCCATTGCAAAGCTCGGTGTTGAGGGTCAGAGGTGCAAGACCATAGGCAGCACGTTCCTGGTTGACCAAGTCCACAACCTGCTGCTCCAGATCACTGACGCCACTGTTGTCCGGTGTAGGTTCCGTGTCAGGCGTGGTATCCACATCTTCCATATTGAATCCCAGCTTTTCCGCCGTGCGATACAGCAGGATGGACAGATTGCCGCGGGAAATGTACTGCTCCTGCAATGCCTCTCTGGGAGCAATGCCATACTGGACAGCTGCATCCAGCGCCGTCTCATAAGACCATTCAAACGGAACATACATTCCGCAGGCGCGCAGCAGGACGGTACAGGCCACTTGCGGTGTCACCGGGTCATTGGAGCCATAACGACCATCGCCATATCCATTAACCATGTTCCAGGCTGTGCAGAAACCGACGTATACTCTGGCCCATTCCGGTACATCTGTGTACTCACACTGATTGGAGTAATACGTCTTTTCAGCCATGAGATGTTCCTGATTGACCTTTAAGCGAGATAAAATTACCGCCAGTTCCGCGCGTGTCAAAGGTTTCTCCAACTGCAAATCGCCGGATGCGTTGCCTTGCAGGATACCTTTTGCCTGTAAAAACTGGGTGGCTGTGGCAATCTCGCTGTCCAGGGACCCGGCCAGCGCAGGGATGGCCAGGGTGAATGTTAACAGGACAGACAGCAGCAGCGTTACCATACGTTTCATTATGAATTCCTCCTCTTTTCTTCGGGTGGTCTTTCTGTCGCCAGTATACTGGAAACTGTCGGTATTGTCAAAAATTGCTGTCGTGTCAGCGGCTTTCCAACAACGTTCTCCAGTCCCGGCGGCTATACAAGATTCTCAGCACAGAAACAGTGGCAGTTGCAGAATGTACTGTAAAGAAAACGGTA
>CALWXC010000002.1 GCA_944385415.1 uncultured Oscillospiraceae bacterium
TTATTTCTCAATTCATCAAATCTGTCTATGTCTATCGAGATTACACACTGGAAATCGAGTTTAATGTTTCCTTTGAGGAGTTCCAAACCATGGCAACAGAATGCCGGGATCAAGGCGCAAATGAGCAACCTTTGGTCTATATTACGGCATAAAAAAACAGGCTTGCATAAGCAAGCCTGCTTGTGGTGGACCCAAAGGGACTTGAACCCTCGACCTCTCGGATGCGAACCGAACGCTCTCCCAACTGAGCTATGGGCCCATATATCTGTCACGGCTGACTACCAAGTGAGTCACCGGACCAAATAGATGGCAATATGAAGTTTTTCCAAAAGGGATGCGAACCGCATGGGGACCGCATGAGTTACCGGCCCCCATGCGGGGGCATATAACTGGCCCGTGCGCGCTCCCAACTGCGCTACAGGCCCATAGACCGTGGCCGGGCCTGCCGCAGCGATTCCTGGTCGGCGGCGAAGCCTTGGCCCCGATGCAGAAGACATGTGGTAAGCGGCATGTTTCCTGCCGCATTATTATAGCGTATCCACGGCCAAATTGCAACACTCGATTGTGGATTTTTATAACCTTATTGACATTGGGGACAGGGGTCGTATCCATTACTCTGGGCCAGCTTGCGGCTGTAGGCCCAAAAGCTGTCCCGCTTAAACTGGCTGCAATCATAGGTATGGTACAGCCCGCTTCCATCGTTGTTGACAAACACAACGTAGCTGTCCATGAAATTGGCCTTTTCACTGGCCACGGCATAGGAAGCCTGGAGACTGGTCAGCTGCTCCTGTAGTGACTGGGCCTTTTCCTCCAGCGCGGCCTTTTCCTCCGTCAGCTTGTCCAATTGCTGCTTTTGAGAGGTCAAATCATACTGGGATTGGGAGACGTTGCTCTGGGATTCATTGAGCTGCCGTTCCAGCTTGCTGATCTCATCCTCCAGAATGGCAATGGAATCGTTGGCTGTCTCCAGCTGGGCGCTGAGGGCTTCTTTGCTCTGCTCCAGGGCGGCAAATTCATTTTCTCGCTGTTCCAGCTGCTGCTGCCGCTCCCGGAGCCGGTTTTGCTCCACCGTCAGGCGGCCATGGGACAGAGCAATATAACCGACGGCGCCCGCCAGCAGCAGGCATACCAATACCAGGGCCACGGTGACGCCCTTTTTGGAGGAACGCCGTTCGGCGCTGCGGGCGCCGCTGGTTTTCCGGGCGTCCGACGGACGGGACTGGGCGGCAGGGGCCGGACGGCGAACCGGCTCCCGCGGTTCCGGTGCCTGACTACAGGCGGCACAGAACAGCTCGCCTTCGGGAATTTCACGGCCGCACTTGATACAATTCATCGGAAACACCTCTGTAGAAACGGGTCGAATTTACTAGAAATTATATCGCATCTGACGGCGATTGTAAACGCTGTACCGTTAGATTTCCGCAAAAAACGGAAATTATTCCCGAAATTGTGAATGTTCCAAGAAGAAACCATGAACTTTTTTAGAATCCGGGAACCTGGGAACCGCAATCTCGTCCAAGGAGACAGGAAGCGCAACAAGGCGTTTCTGGACTTCTGGCCCCCTGACCTCGGGCCAACGATTCAAAAGGAGATTATAACAATGAAAAACAAACGTTTCTTGATGTTGGCCGCCGTGTCCGTTCTGTCTGTTGCTCTGCTGGCAGGCTGTTCCGATAAGAAGGACGAGGACACCACCGATACCACCACGCCTTCCACCAGCGAGACCGGCGAGACCAACACCGACACCAGCGGCACCACCGAGGACGTGGCTCCGGAGAACCAGGAGACCGACGAGACCACGGCTGGCGACGAGACCACCACGCCCACCGAGGACACCGACGCCGGTGATGCGACTACCAATGGCGACAGCACTTCCGGCGGCGACGAGGCTACCGACAGCGACACCACCACCGATGGTGACACCGCTGCCAACAGCGAGGAGACCGATTCCACCGTTGCTGCCGAGGAGCCTGAGACTGCCGAGACCACCAACGCCGGCTGATTCCATATCCAACTGCCCAAAAGGGTCCCTCTGCGGAGGGACTCTTTTTTCAGCATATGGGCTCATGATGGACTGGCGCCCGTGATAACAGCTACGACGGTGGTATACATATTAAATAGACATGCGTCCGCTGGTTTCAGAGAATGGGCGGCCCATGGAATTTCTCTTAGAGGTGTAGAGGGGAAGAAACAGTGGAAAAATGATGTGATTTGCGGTATGATGAGGAAAAACTGCAATGGAGGAGCTTCCATGATTGAAATTCTGTGGCAAAGCGGCGACGCGGTGGTGTGCGTCAAACCGGCGGGTATCACATCTCAGGAGGGGGGCCTGGTGGATGCGCTGCGGCAGCAGTTGGGCGGTGAGATCTACCCGGTTCACCGGCTGGACAAGCCCGCCGCCGGGGTCATGCTCTTTGCCCGAACGGCCAAGAGCGCGGCCTTTTACGGAAAAGCCATCCAGGAAAACCGGGTCCATAAGGAGTATCTGGCCCTGCTGAACGGCGTGCCGGAGGCGGTGGAAGGACGGCTGGAGGATTTGCTGTACCACGATCCACGGCGCAACAAAACGTATGTGGTGGACCGGAAGCGCCGGGGCGTCCGGGAGGCGGCGCTGGAATACCGGGTAGTGGCGGAACGGGAGGGTCGAGCCCTGGTGCGAGTCCGGCTGCTGACGGGCCGGACCCATCAAATCCGGGCCCAGTTTGCAGCCCGGGGCCTGCCCCTGGTTGGCGACGGCCCCTACGGCGGCGGCAACGGGCCGCTGGGGCTCTGGTCCGTATGCTTGACCTTTCCCCTACCCGACGGCACGGAAAAAACCGTCGAGCGGATGCCCGACGGTTTGCCCTTTGCGGAATTTCTGCCTGAGACTACTATTTTTCCGGATTGAATTTCAGCAGCATGTAGGGCTCAATGTTCAGCACTGTGGCGATGTTGAACAGCAGCTCCAGGGAGATGCCCCGATTCATGTTGGGGGCCTCCACGGCTCCCATGTGCTGCCGGCTGATGCCCACCCGTTCGGCCAGCTGGTCCTGGGAAAGACCCCGCCGTTTACGGTAGTAGGCAATGGCAAAGCCCAGCTCGGTAAACCGTTCCCGGTTGTCAAAATGGATGTCGGCCATGGCCGCCGCCTCACTTTCTCCGAATAGTGGATACCTCTATTGTAGACGGTTTCCGGTGCGATGAAAAGCAGGTATTAGACGATTTTTACCGTGTTACAGACGATAAGTTCTCCGTTAAAAGCGTAAAGGGGAAAAACACTGGGAAATTGACGGACATGTCTTGACAAAAGGGAAAAATTCGGATATAATAGTACAGCTTGTGAAACACAGGCATCCTTGCCGGCGCGGCGCGTCGGCCATTAGACCATAAGGAGGTGCAATAACATGGCAAAGATTACTGGCAAGTATGAGGTTCTCTATATCATCGACCCCGCTGTGGGCGAAGAGGGCATTCAGGCTCTTGTGGAGAAGTTCAAGGGCATTGTCGAGGACCATGGCACGCTGAGCAGCATCGACGAGTGGGGCAAGCGGAAGCTGGCCTACCCCATCAACGACCTGACCGAGGGTTACTACGTCCTGATGACCTGCGAGGCCAAGCCCGAGTTCCCCGCCGAGCTGGACCGTGTGTTCAAGATCACCGAAGGCGTTATGCGTTCCCTGATCACCGCTCTGGAGGCCTAATCGGCTTCCCCCGATAGGAGGGCTCATTATGTTGAATCACATCGTTCTCATGGGCCGCCTGACCCGTGACCCCGAACTGCGCCGTACCGGTTCCGGTGTGGCGGTGGCTTCCTTTTCCCTGGCGGTAGACCGCGATTTCGGCGGCCGCGACGGCGGTGAAAAGGAGACGGATTTCATCGACATTGTCGCCTGGAGAGGCACGGCGGAGTTTGTCTCCAAGTACTTCTCCAAAGGCCGCATGGCGGTGGTGTCCGGACGGCTGCAAATCCGTAACTGGACCGACAAGGAGGGCGGCAAGCGCCGCAGCGCGGAAGTCGTTGCCGACAACGTCTATTTCGGCGACTCCAAGCGGGACAATGACAATGGATTTGCCCAGAGCTACGGCGGCGGGCAGAACTATGGCGGCAGCCAGATGTTTGCAGGCGGCCAGCAGGGCTACGGTGCGCCCCAGTACGGCGGTGCCCCCGGCTATGGCGGTCAGCCCAATTACGGCGGCGGCTACGGTGATCCCGGTTTTGGCGGTCAACAGTCCTTTGGCGGCGAACCCAACTACGGCGGTCAGCCCAATTACGGTGCTCCGGCTGCACAGCCGGCCCCGGCGGCGGCGCCCGGCGATTTCGCCATCATGGAGGACGATGACAGCGAACTGCCCTTCTGATTCCTTTTCTACAAGACTTTGAAGTAAGGAGGTTTCCTCATGGCTAACGATAGAATGCGTCCCCGTAAGCGCAGAAAGGTCTGCAGCTTCTGTGTGGACAAGGTCACGCAGATCGATTACAAGGATACGGCCAAGCTGCGCCGCTTCCTGTCCGAGCGCGGCAAGATTCTGCCCCGCCGTACCACTGGCACCTGCGCTGCTCACCAGCGTCAGCTGACCACTGCCATCAAGCGCGCACGGCACATCGCCCTGCTGCCCTACGTGGCTGAATAAGGTATTGAGGACGAACCGCGAAACGGTTCGTCCTTTTTGCTCCCCGACGGACAGGGGAAAATTTTTGTAAAACGACACAATTTTCGTTGATGATACCCGATAGCTGTGGTATACTGTAGGCGGAAAAATCCGTGTTTATCTATCACATCCAAAAGGAGATTTAAAATTATGAGACTGACCAATGTCAAAGATGTGCAGAAGTTCACCCAGGTTGTTAACGAGTGCGAGCATGATGTGTACCTGAAGTCCCAGGAGGGCGACGTGTTCAACCTGAAGTCCTCCATGTCCCAGTATATCGCCATCGGCCGCCTGATCGAGGAGTCCGGCGATACCCTGGAGCTGTTTGCTGACAGCAAGGAAGACGAGGCCCGTCTGATCCGCTTCCTGTGCGAGCTGGACGAGAGCCACAACGGCTAATTCTTTTGTTAAAAAACCGTTGCAGAACATTTGTTCTGCAACGGTTTTTTGCGTTCTTTACCTTATCTTAGCCGGTTATTTCCCTGTCTGGTCTTTATTATGCCAGCTGTTTCCACAAGCAGTAGACCACATCGGACCGGGGACAGCTGTTTTTGGCTCCGAAGTTCAGACCGTTGGTAAGACCGTGCTCTTTCGCCCAGGCAACAGCCGCCGCAGACCAGTCGTCACCGGTGGTTGTATCACCAGCGGCACGGCACAGCATAGCTAACATCTGGTCATAGGTCAGCGTGCCGTCTACACTGAATCGGTTATTGCCAACGCCGCCGGTGATGCCCTGCTCCGTGGCCCACAGTACCGCATCATAATAGTAAGCGCCGGTATCTGTCACATCCGTAAAGGGGGACGTTGCGGCGGCAGGCTGCGGTGACCCGGCAGCGCGCCACAGAAACGTTACCGCCTGAGCACGAGTGACGGTAGAACCAGGGGAAAACGTGGTGGCGGAGGTACCGCCGGTGACGCCGGTCTCCTTGGCCCACACGACTGCATCGGCATAGTAGTCGGACTCATGCACATCTGAGAAGCCCGCTACAGTGGGGGAGGGGCGGGTGGGAACAGCCACACCGGTGAAAAATTTTGTAGGAGTAGCAGGCCTTGCGCCCATGGATGCCCCCCAGACGCCTGCCTCGCCAGGCAGCTCATAGCCCCATAGCCAGAGAGAGCCGTCAGACTGTAGGGCGGCACTCTGGAGATTGGTGCTGACGTCCACCACATTGTCCATCAACTGGACGGGTGTGTAGGTATAACCCATAGGTCCCACTACACCAAAGCTGCTTTCACCCCAGGACAGAAGCGTGCCGTCGGTCTTGACCACCAGATTGGCGTTACTGCTGGATATGGCGGCTACATCGTCCATCACCTTCAACGGTTCATCTGATTGGGTGTAGAGTTTACCGTTTCCCAGCTTGGCCTCGCCCCACATCCACAAGGATTGGTCCTCCTTGATGACGGCGACTTGGGTGCCGCAGCTGACAGCAGTCACACCGTCCATTACTTTCACTGGCAGGGTTTGGAGAGGCTGAATGCCCATAGGTCCCAAGTTAATGGAGGCGTTTCCTTGGTATCCGTTGAGCAGCTGATTATCGTCATTGCGCCCCCACATCCAAAGTGACCCATCGCTCTTGATAGCAGCAGAGCTGCCAAAATTGCTGCTAAAGGCCACTACATCATCCAGAATTTTTGTAGGAAACAGGACGGGGTCTGTGGTGCCATTTCCGACAGTGCCAGAGCTGTTCTCATATCCCCAGGCCCACAGGGAACCATCGGTCTTGATGACGACAATGATGGAGCCGCAGTGGACGGCGGCTGCGTCGTCCATCACCTTCACCGGTGTGGGGACCTGAGTCGGACGACTCCCGTCACCCAGAACAACATGGTTGCCCCACAGCCACAGGGAGCCATCGGTTTTGATGGCAGCATTGCAGTTAACGCTGGTACTGACAGAAACCACATCGTCCATGAATTTGACAAAAATGCCCTCCTGCTCACGCCCCTGAGCGTCCAAATCTTGGTCCCAGACCCACAGAGAGCCGTCAGAGCGGACGACGGCGACGATACCGCCCACGCTGATGGTGGTGGGCGTCTCCACTGATGCGGTGTCGCTCGCAGCGGCAGGCAAAACCAGCCCCAGACATAACATCAGGGCCATTGCAAGAGATGGTAGTTTTTTCATTGTGTCTCCTCCTAATTAAAATATAGCTTGCAACGAAACTGTGCTGCTGTACGATAATTTTAGCACAAGAATTTCACAAGTACAAGAATGTCTTGTGAGGCAATACCTAACATACTTCCGGTGGATATTCCATTACTATTTTGTTAGGTGATAGCTCACATGAAAAGACAAGTACAACCGCTCGTTTTTGATGGCAACATCTATAATACGATTCGCCGTAATATTAAACGATATCGGCAGGAAAAAGGGCTGACTGCGGCAGAATTGGCGGAAATGATAGGACGTTCCCACGATTTTATGCGACAAATCGAAAGTGAAAAAGTGGGATACAATTTCTCACTGGACACGTTTTATCGCATTTCCGTCGCGCTGGATATCAGTATGGACAAACTGGCAGAACAAGCAAAGAAAAGCGAAAAATAACCGGCTGACAAATTACAAATTTGTCAGCCGGTTTTGTTTGTAATTCAGTCCACCTTGGGCAGCTGTGCCAGGCTGGCGGCCAGCTCCTCATCGGTGGGGATGCGGTCGGTCATTTCGCCGTCGTTAAACCGCTGATAGGCCACCATATCAAAGTAGCCGGTACCGGTGAGACCGAAGACAATGGTCTTTTCCTCGCCGGTTTCACGGCACTTGATGGCCTCGTCCATGGCGACGCGGATGGCGTGGCTGGACTCGGGGGCGGGCAGAATGCCTTCCACCTTGGCGAAATAGGTGGCGGCTTCAAAAACCTTGGTCTGCTCCACAGAGACAGCCTCCAGATAGCCGTCGTGGTACAGCTGGCTCACGGTGGAGCTCATGCCGTGGTAGCGAAGACCGCCGGCGTGGCTGGCCGAGGGAATGAAGTTGCTGCCCAGGGTGTACATCTTGGCCAGGGGCGTCACCATACCGGTGTCGCAGAAGTCATAGGCGTACTTGCCACGGGTCAGACTGGGGCAGGAGGCGGGCTCCACGGCAATGATGCGGTACTGCTTCTCGCCCCGGAGCATTTCACCGACAAAGGGGGAGATCAGGCCGCCCAGGTTGGAACCGCCGCCGGCGCAGCCAATGATGACATCGGGCGTGATGTTGTACTTATCCAGGGCCGCCTTGGTTTCCAGGCCGATGATGCTCTGATGGAGCAGCACCTGGTTCAAAACAGAACCCAGTACATAGCGGTAACCTTCCTGATTGGCGGCGGCTTCCACGGCCTCAGAGATGGCGCAGCCCAGGGAACCACTGGTGCCGGGATGTTCGGCCAGAATCTTGCGGCCCACCTCGGTAGTGTTGGAGGGAGAAGGCGTCACCTGGGCGCCATAGGTCCGCATGACCTCCCGGCGGAAGGGCTTCTGCTCATAGGAGCATTTGACCATATACACCTGGCAGTCCAGCCCCAGGTAGGCACAGGCCATGCTCAACGCGGTGCCCCACTGACCGGCGCCGGTCTCGGTGGTTACGCCCTTGAGGCCCTGCTTTTTGGCATAATAGGCCTGGGCAATGGCGGAGTTCAGCTTGTGGCTGCCGGAGGTGTTGTTGCCCTCGAACTTGTAATAGATTTTGGCCGGTGTCTGGAGCTTTTCCTCCAGGCAGTAGGCCCGGACCAGAGGAGACGGACGGTACATCTTATAGAAATCCCGGATCTCCTGGGGAATGTCGATATAGGGGGTGACGTCGTCCAGTTCCTGCTGCACCAGTTCCTTGCAGAACACGGGCTCCAGGTCGGCGGCGGTCATGGGCTGATGGGTGCCCGGATGCAGCAGCGGGGCGGGCTTGTTCTTCATATCGGCCCGCACGTTATACCAGGCTTTGGGCATCTCGTGCTCTTCCAGGTAGATCTTATAGGGGATGGTGTGGTTGTCGGACATGGTAGTTGGCTCCTTTCTGTGGGGGAAGGGAAAAAGGTATAAAAAAACGCCCCTGTCCCCAATGAATAAACGTTCATTGCTGGGACAAGAGACGAACCTCTTGCGGTGCCACCCGGCTTGGCGCAGTGCGCCCACTCTGTGCGTACTAACATACGCTGCTGTTGGTAACGGAGTGCCTCTCCGGCTTGCCTACTGCCAAAGGGTTCGGCTTGCCCTCAAAAGCCCATTCCCATCAGTTGCCCTCACCGCCTCACACCACCCGGCGGCTCTCTGAAGAGTTGAAACTGCGGTACTTACGCTTTCTCAACGGTTTGTCTGGTTGTAATTTACCACAGCAATGCGACGATGTCAATAGGAAATTTTCTTTTTTCCTCCATGGGACAAATTCCCCCATGTTCTTGCAATTTTCCGCCGGTTCGTCTATAGTGGAAAAAAAGGGCCGGCGGATATTTCCCGGGAAGCGATAAAATGCCGCCGGGTGCAGATACTATGGTCACTGCCGCGGCAAAGCGGCGCAAGGAGGGGTACTATATGTCCGGAATCTATCCGCAGGAACTGGCGGAGATATTGAATCTGATGCAGCAGCCGGTGCTGCTGGCGGTGGGCGGGGAAATCATCTTCCGCAACGACGCGGCCATGACCGTCAGCCGTCCCGAAGCCGTGTCCCTGTCGGACTATCTGCCGCCCCTGGCATTGGAACAGTACCGCACCGCCGAACCCGGTACTCTGGAGCTGACAGTGGAGCTGCTGGACGGCGCCCACAGCGCCGTGGTCCGCAAGGGCGGGTCCTATGACACCATCGCCGTCCGGCCCAAGGCCCAGTCCGACGCCCTGCGGTTCGATGCCATGACCTCGGTGGCCCGGGCCGTGCGCCGGGATCTGACGGCGCTCTTTGACTCTGCTGCCGGGCTGTTTCCCCTGTTGGAGGAACTGGAGGACCCGGATATCCAGGACAAGACCGCCCGCTTCAACCAGGGCCTGTACCGGCTGCTGCGGCTGTCGGGTAATCTGTCCGATGCCGGGGCGTATCTCAGCGGTCAGGGACGGGGCTGCTTCGTCCGGCAGGATTTGGCGCAGCTGCTGCAATCGCTCCACCGGTCGGCGTCGCCTCTGGTGCGGTCGGCGGGACTGACGCTGGAATTGCAGCTGCCGGACGGCCCGGTTATGGCGGCGGTGGACGGGAAGAAGCTCCAGCGTGCTATCCACAATCTGCTGTCCAACGCCATGCGGTTTACACCCGCCGGGGGCGTTATTACCCTGTCCCTGGTGGACTACGGCCACGCGGCCCATATTACCGTCCGGGACAATGGTGAGGGCATGAGTCCGGCCCAGCTGTCCCGCATGTTTGACCACTATGAGGACCGGGAGCCGGGCTTCGGAGATGACCGCTGGGGCGTGGGGCTGGGTCTGCCCCTGGTGCGGATGATTGCCAATCTCCACGGCGGTACGGTGGTGGTCAACTCCGAACAGGGCCAGGGTACCACGGTCACCATGTCCATCTCCCGGCGATTACAGCCCAGCGACGGCGACCAGGTCCGCAGCCCCATACACCAGATGGAGGACCACGGCGGCTACGACGTCCATGTGCTGGAACTGTCCGACGCCCTGCCCCGCAGCATCTTTGACAGCCGGGGCATGTGACTGCCCCATAAAAAAGTGCGTGCTGTACGAAACAGCACGCACTTTTTTCACAGTAAAGGAAGAGATCAGAGACCGGCAGCGTCCATCAGCTGAATGGAAACCACATAATATTTGCCGTTGCGGTAGACGGTCAATTCCACCATCTGACCGGCTTTATACTGATTTTTTGCCATTTCCAGATCTTCGCTGGTGGAAACAGCAATCCCGTCGATGGCGGTGATGGTGTCGCCCTGCTGCAATCCCTTGGCATAGGCGTCGCTGCTGGGGTCCACCGTGTCCACATACACACCCTCGGGGATGCCGTAGTAGACGCGGACGGCGGCGGGCAGGTCCCGGGTGTTGATGCCGATGGCGGGACGGCCGGAAATATAGCCCTGGTCGATCAGCTCGTCAATGATGGGCTTGGCCGTGGCGATGGGAATGGCAAATCCCAGGCCCTCCACAGAAGCGGAGGTGTAGTAGGAACTCATTTTCATGGTGTTGATGCCGATGACCTGCCCATAGGCATTGATCAGCGGGCCGCCGGAGTTGCCGTTGTTCAGGGCGGCATTGGTTTGCAGCAGCGTCATGGTGCGGCCGTTGACGGTCAAATCCCGGTTGATGGCGGAGATGATGCCGTCGGTCATGGTGCCCCGCAGCTCTGTGCCCAGGGGGTCGCCGATGGCCACCACCATGTCGCCCACCTCCATGCTGTTGGAGTCACCGAACTCCGCCGGTGTCAAACCCTGGGCGTCAATTTTCAAAACCGCCAGATCGGAAGTGGCGTCGCTGCCCACCAGGCTGGCGGCATAGGTTTCGTCCATGGAGGTCAGAACCTCAATGGAGACAGCGCCGTCAACAACGTGGTCATTGGTGATGATGTAACCATCCTCCGACATAATGATGCCGGTGCCGCTGGAGGAGCCGCTGCGTTGGGTGGAAATGATGGAGACCACGCTGGGGATGCACTTGCGGTAAATGGCTTGCAGGCTCAGCCCCTGGCCGCCGTCGGAAGGCGTTTCAGGCAAGGGGGTGGGGGTTTCCGTGACCATCAGCTGTGCACCGCTGCCGGTGATGTCTCCGCTGGGCTGCAAAATCGCCAGATCGTCTCCGGCGGTCTCTGCGGCCTGCGTTTCCGCGTCGCTGCTGCTGGAGGGACTTTGGATGGACAGGGTCACACCGCTGCTGGTTTGGCGCAGGTTGACGGAAAAGCGGCTGAGGACGGCCACCACGCCGCCGATGACCACCACCAGCAGCAACAGCAGCCACCACCCGCCCCGGTTGCGGCGGCAGCGGCGGGGAGGACGGCCGCTGCCATGACCATAGTAGTCTTCATAGGGATAGGGGTCTTCTGGGGTGGGGTCTGGTTGGTCTCCATAAGGGTATAACATGGACATAAGCGGCCCTCCTTTCACGGTGAAAAGTTGTGAGTATAGTATATCCATCCCAGTGGGGAAAGTGTTTAAGATTCTGTTAATTTGCCCGCCGGATCACTTCCGAATGGGCAGTGTAAAGGAAAATTCCGTCCGTCCATCCTTGCTGGTGGCAAAGATATCCTCGCCGTGGCCCTCAATGATGGTCTTGACGATATACAGGCCCAGACCGTAGCCGTCCCGGTCCACGGAGCGGCTCTTGTCCATCTTGTGGAACCGGTCAAAGACCAGGGGCAGCTCCTCCGGCGGAATGGTGGGGCCGGTGTTGCCTACGGTGACCCGGGCCCGTTGCCCCTCGGCAGCGACACGGACCCACAGCTGACCGTCCTGGGGACAGAATTTCACGGCGTTGTCGGTGAGGTTGTAGATGACCTGGGTAATAGAATCGCTGTCGGCCCAGACCATCAAACCATCATCGGGCAGATCCGCCTCCACATCAATGTGTTTGTCGTTGATCTTCTGCTCAAAGGTAATGAGCACCTGCCCCACCGATTCCACAATGTCAAAGCGGCGCTTGCGCTGCTCGGGAATGCCCTGGGACTGGAGCCGGGAGATATCCAGCATGGACCGCACCAGCCGGGACAGCCGCCGCACCTCGTCGGATACGGTCTGCATGTACTGGCGGTGGCGTTCCGGCGGTATGGTGCCGTCCAGCATGCCGTCCATAAAGCCGGCAATGGTGGTCATGGGCGTTTTCAGCTCATGGCTGACGTTGGCCACAAACTCCCGGCGGCGAATCTCCGACTGCTCCAGGGAGGCGGCCATGTTGTTGAACTCGGCGGCCAGCTCGTGCATTTCCACGGTGCCGCCCTCATCCACCTTGGCACGGGCCCGCAGGTCGCCGTGACCGAAGCGGTGGGCCGTCTCGGCCAAATCCTTCAGCTGCTGGGCCTCATATTTGGCCAGAATCGACGAGGCGGCCAAAGCCACCAGCAGCACCACACCGGCGGTAATGAGGAAGATCTGGAACATGGGGCCCATGAGCTGGGCCGCTTCTTCGGCGGGGGTGGAGACCACCACAAAGCCGATGCTCTCGCCAGTGGAGCGGGACACCACCGGCGTGGCCACATAGTATCGGGTATTGCTGTATAAATTCTCCAGGTCGCCCTTGGCATAGGTCTCGCCGCCCAGCAGGACGGCTGCCGTCAGACCGGGGTCCAGTTGGGTGCCCAGATGGGGACAGGCAATGTCTTCACAGGAGCAGAGAATCACCCGGCCGTTTTCATCGCAGATGACGGCATCATTCTCCGCCACCAGGGAGGCAAAGCTGAGACTCATGCGGAAATCCCAGTTGTCCTCCAGCTGGCCCGTGGTGTCATAAGCGGAGGCCAGCTCCGCCACGGCCTGGGCGTTGTTGCTCAGAGATTCCCGGGCGGCGCTGATCAGATAGTTGCTCAGCAGGGCCCGGAAGCCCGCCCCCAGGAAGAGAACGCACAGCAGCACCAGACCGGCAATCAGGCCGAACAGGCGGCCAAAGGTCGTTTTCACTGTGTATTGGCCTCGAATTTATAGCCCACGCCCCAGACGGTCTTGAGGCTCCACTGATCGGATACGCCTTCCAGCTTTTCCCGCAGCCGCTTGATATGGACGTCCACGGTGCGGCTGTCGCCGAAGTAATCGAAGCCCCACACCTCATCCAGCAGCTGATTGCGGGTGTAGACCCGGTTGGGACTGGCGGCCAGATGGTACAGCAGTTCCATTTCCTTGGGGGGCGTGTCCACTTTTTTGCCGTCCACCACCAGCTCAAAGGAGTCCAAATCAATGATCAGCTTGTCATAGACCAGCCGCTTGCGGGGGGACTCCTCCGGCAGAGCGCCGCGGCGCAGCACCGCTTCAATGCGGGCCAGAACCTCTTTCATTTCAAAAGGCTTGGTAATATAGTCGTCGGCGCCCATTTTCAGGCCCGAGACCTTGTCCACGGTCTCGCCTTTGGCTGTCAGCATGATGATGGGCACCTGGGAGGACTGACGAATGGTACGGCAGACGCCCCAGCCGTCCAGGCCTGGCAGCATGATGTCCAGCAGCACCAGGTCCGGCTCGCCGGTGCGGAACAGCTCCACGCCCTTGAGACCGTCGGCGGCCGTCAGAACGCGGTACCCCTCTTTTTCCAGATAGAGACGCAGAAGTTCGGCGATGTTGGAGTCATCCTCTACCACCAGAACGGTTTTTGCCATGGAAAACCCCTCCTTGTGAATTCGTTTTTTTCATTATACCCCCCGGACTCTTCCGGCGGGTGAACAATTTGTAAAAGATGGGGTGAAGATGACCGGATTCCCAGTGGTTTTTCCAGAGATTCCGCGAAAAAAATCCTTGTCACTCCCGAAAAACCGTGTTATATTATAAAATTGAGAGATTATTGAAAAAATGAAACAACCGAAGGGAGCGACCGTTTTATATGGCGCAGGAAAACATTCGCAACATTGCAATCATCGCCCACGTCGACCACGGCAAGACGACGCTGGTGGATCAGATGCTCAAGCAGGGCGGTGTCTACCGCGAGAACCAGGCCGTCGTGGACCGGGTGATGGACTCCGGCGATTTGGAGCGGGAACGCGGCATCACGATCCTGGCCAAGAATACCGCCGTCCACTATAACGGCGTGAAAATCAATATTGTCGATACTCCGGGCCACGCCGACTTCTCCGGCGAGGTGGAGCGCATTCTCAAGATGGTGGACGGCGTTCTGCTGCTGGTGGATGCCGCCGAAGGCCCCATGCCCCAGACCCGTTTCGTGCTGCAAAAGGCGCTGGAACTGGGCCACAAGGTCATCGTTGTGGTCAACAAGATTGACCGTCCCGACCAGCGCATTGACGAGGTCTGCGATGAGGTTTTGGAGCTGCTGCTGGACCTGGACGCCACTCAGGAGCAATTCGATTCTCCCACCATTTTCTGCTCTGCCCGTCAGGGTATCAGCAGCTATGCCCCCCATGTGCCCGGCACGGATTTGAAGCCCCTGTTTGACACCATCATCGAGTATATCGATCCCCCCAAGGGCGACGAGAACGGCCCCTTGCAGGTGCTGGTCAGCTCCATCGATTACAATGAGTTTGTGGGCCGTATCGCCATTGGCCGCGTGGAGCGGGGCGTCATCCGGCAGAACCAGGAGATTGTGGTCTGCGACTACCACGACCCCGATGTGAAGCAGAAAGCCAAGGTGGTGGCCCTGTACGAGTATACGGGCCTGGGCCGCAGCCCCATCGAGTCCGCTTCCGCCGGTGAGATTGTGGCGTTTTCCGGCATCTCCGATATCACCATCGGCCGCACCATCTGCGCCCCGGATACGGTGGAGCCCCTGCCCTTCGTCAAGATCAGCGAGCCCACCATTGAGATGACCTTCTCCGTCAACGACTCTCCCTTTGCTGGACGCGAGGGCAAGTTCGTCACCTCGAGAAATCTCCGCGACCGCCTGGAAAAGGAACTGCTGAAGGACGTTTCCCTGCGGGTCACCGAGCAGAGCGCCGACGCCTTCAACGTGGCGGGCCGTGGTGAGATGCACCTGTCCATCCTCATTGAGACCATGCGCCGTGAGGGCTACGAGTTCCAGGTGTCCACGCCCCGCGTGCTGACCCAGGAGATCGACGGCAAGGTGTGCGAACCCATTGAACGGCTGGTGGCTGACGTGCCCGAGTTTGCCGTGGGCGCTGTCATCGACAAGATCAACCAGAGAAAGGGCGAGCTCATGGCCATGAACCCCGTGGGCAGCCGCATGCGTCTGGAATTCCTGGTCCCCTCCCGCGGCCTCTTCGGCTACCGCAGCGAGTTCCTGACCGATACACACGGCGAGGGCATTATGGCCTCCCGTCTGGAGACCTTCGCCCCCCTCAAGGGTGAGATCGACCGCCGCAAGACCGGCTCCCTGGTGTCCTTTGAGACCGGCGAGGCCGTTACCTACGGTCTGTACAACGCCCAGGAGCGCGGCCAGCTGTTCATCGGTGCCGGCACGCCTGTCTATGCCGGTATGGTGGTGGGCATCTGCTCCCGCAACGAGGATATGTCCGTCAACGTCTGCAAGAAAAAGCAGCTGACCAATACCCGCGCCGCCGGTTCCGACGACGCCCTGCGCCTGACGCCGCCCAGAATCATGAGCCTGGAGCAGTGCCTGGAATATCTGGCCGACGACGAGCTGTTGGAGGTCACGCCCCAGACCCTGCGCATCCGCAAGCGCATTCTGGACCACTCCGAACGGATGAAGGCCCTCAAGGGCAAGGGTTAATCTCCCATATAGCAAACAAGAAGCCATCCCAAACACGGGATGGCTTCTTTGGTTTATCCGAAGGATTACAGCAGTCCAGCGGCCTGCAAATAGTCAATGGCGCCGTTGGCAATGCCGCGGGCCAGAGTCTTTTGGTAGGTGGCGTCGGCCAGCATCTGACACTCGTCGGCGTTGCTCATGTAGCCGGTTTCCACCAGAATGGCGGGCATATCCGTCTCCCGCAGCACATAGTAATTGGCGGTGCGGACGCCCCGGTCCTCGGGGGACGCCGCTTCCAGAATGGCATCGTGGACGTAGTTGGCCAGAACTTCCGCCTGCCCGCCCAGTTTGTAGCAGTACGTCTCCAGACCGTTAATATCCGGTTTCTGGGGCATGGCGTTGGCGTGGATGCTGATAAAGATGTCTGCGCCCAGCTCATTGGCCAAATCAGCCCGGTCCGACAGGGTAATGTAGGTGTCGTCGTCGCGGCTGTAGATGACGCGGCATCCGGCGGCTTCCAGCCGCTGCCCCACCTCCAGGGCCATGGGCAGTACAAAATCCTTTTCGTTGTAGCCGTCGTACATGGCGCCGGGGTCCTTGCCGCCATGACCGGCATCCACCACCACCAGGGGCCGGGGATCACCCACCTGACGGATGGAAACGGAACCGCCGGCGGTGCTGATTTCCAGATCATCCTTGGTCATGCCGGTTTGCAGATCCAGCACAATGCGGGCCACATAGGGCGTATCGTCATAGCCATGGTCATACTGATTATAGCGAATGGTTTTGACCACGGGGCCGTTGACAGCCACAGTGCCGCCGGCCTTATCCAGCTTGCCGCCGGGATAGTCAAAAACTACTCTGCCGTCCAGCGTGAACACCCTGGGTGACACGCCGGTGTCGCTGGCAGCCCAGGACAAAACGCCGCCGGAGGACTTCTGAGGGACGGATACCGTATAGTCCGGCTCCACAGCGGGAGTTTCCGGTTCCACAGGAGTTTCCGGTTCGACAGGGGTCTCCGGCTCTGTGGGGACGTCCGGTTCTTCCGGTGTCTCAGGAACCGCTGGGGTTTCCGGCTCTTGCGGCGTCTCCGGTTCCTGGGGGCTGGTGATGGAGACCAGATATTGCTGCTGGTCCCACTCCACCGACGCGCCCAGCTGTTCCGACACAAACCGCACCGGCACCACCGTCCGGGAAATGCCGTTCAGCACGGCCATGGTGGCCGGAACACCGTCATACAGGGCCACGCTCTGTCCGTTGACCAGAGCCGTGGCGGAGCCGATGGTGAGAACAATGGTTTTATCCGCCGTGGTGATGGTGGCTTGCAGCGCGTCCTGGTTCCATTCCACGTTGGCCCCCAGGGCGTCGCTGATAAAGCGGATGGGCACCATGGTGCGGGAACGGTAGACAAAGGCCGGGACATCGGTTTGCAGGAGCTGTCCGTCCACCTCCAGGGAGGCCGTATTGACTGTAACGGTCTCAAATTGTCCCGGGCCGGTGCGCACCGACAGGGCGGTGGTCGTGGTGGCGGCCGAGGCCGTCACCGCCAGCAGTGCCACAGCCGTGAGAATCAGCAGCAGCACGGCGGCAAATCGTTTCATGTACAGACTCCTTTCCGATAAACCATGTAATTGGGAATATGTCAACCAGTTTAGTATACAATAAATTCAAAGTTTCGTCCATAGCCGCAGCCGGTGAAAAATCTGGAAAGGCTGTTTGCAACCACGGCGCCAGCATGATATAATACCACAGAAAACCAAAGTATCGACCTCGGAGGCAAACCATGAGAGCAAAAACCAATCGAACATTGATCCTCTGTCTGCTGATTGCCGCCGGTGCGGCCGGATGGTTCCTGCGCCGCTGGCAGCTGTCCACGGCCTTTGATGAGACGGGGCTGGTCCTCAGCGGCAGTCCGTCCATCTGGGTCCTGTCCGTATTCGCCTTGGTGGTGACGGTTCTGGCTGCCGTTGTGGCCGCCCGTCTGGACAAGCGCAGCGCCTATATCGACTGCTTTTCCTCCGGCGTGCCGGAGATGGCCGTCACCGTGCTCAGCGCCGCGCTGGTGCTGGCTGGATGCGTCCTGGCCATGGCCAATGGGCAGCGGACTGCGCCGGTGACAGTGCTGGGTGTGGCGGCGGCACTGGCCATGGGTACCGTGGGGCTGCTGCGCCGTCGGGGCGTAGTGCCAGTGGCGGCGATCCATCTGATTCCCTGCGCCTACCTCATTGTGACGCTGATTGTGGATTTCCGCCGCTGGAGCGTGGACCCCACGGTGCTGGACTACTGCTTTGACCTGTTCGCCGCCATCGGCACCGTCTGTGCCACGGTGAATCTCATGGGCTTCTGCTTCGACAAGGGCCGCCGACGCGAGACGGTGTTCTGGTGTCTTGCCGGATGCTTCTTTGCCATGGTGTCCCTGGGGGACATGGGAGCGGTCCGCTGGCTCACCACCGGCGGCCTGGCCCTCTGGCTGGCCGTCAACGGCTGGCAGCTGTTGGAGGACTGAGGAAACATTCCAGCCGGAACTGCAGCTGCCAAAAAGCTGCAGTTCCGGCCTGCTGGCATTGGCAGGGGCTTCCTTTGCTGCACTGTCTCAGCTGTAGTATTGTTGACAGTGCCAAAATTCGACAAAAAGGCTTGAAAAAAAGTGCGCCATGCGGCGCACTTTTTATTGGCAGTCAGTTGGCGCTGCGGAGGGTACGGGACAGCATCATGTCTCCGGCGGCCATGGCCACGACACTCTCGGCGGCGCAGGCGGTGGTGCCGGCGGCGTTATAGGTGACGGCGGGGGTGGGGTTGTCGTAGACGCGGACCATCAGGGCCACAGCCTGCTCGTTGGTCAGCAGGTCCGTGGGGTTGAAGCAGCCGTTGTTGCCGCTGAACAGGCCGCAGGCCGTCAAATCGGCCACGGACTCTACAGCCCAATCGGCAATATCTTCCACATCGGTATAGACAGACAGCGCAGTGGTATTGCCGGTCAAATCAGCACCGGCGGCCTCCAGAACACGGGAGGCAATGACGGCGGCTTCCTGGCGGCTGATGGCGCCGGTGCCGTCGGTGGTGTCCACCAAACCCAGGGCGGCGGCCTGCTCACAGGCCGTATCGCCTTCGGCCGTCAGACCGTAGTTGGCCAGGATGTTGACGGCCATCTGGCAGAAGGTCTCCCGGTCGACGGTGGAACCGAAATCGGTCTTGAGGTCGGCAATACCGGCCTCGGCGGCCTGCTGAATATAGGGCTCAGCCCAGGCGCTGACAGCGGCCACGGAGCCCTCCACGGGCTGAATCTCCTGGCCGGAGCGGGACACCAGGGTGTAGCACTCATAGGCGGTGGTGGGGAACTCCAGAACCCGGTCAATACCGGCCTGGCCGTTCCAGCTCCAGTTCTGCTCGAAGAGCGTCAGGCTGTCGCCGTTGTTCTCCTTGACGATGGCCCAATGGCTGTAACCCTTGCCGCGGGCGGCGGCGCTGCCGTAGAGCACGTCGCCGGGCTGGGGGTTGTCGGTCTTGACAAAATAATAGTCATCGTTGTTGAGGACCGTGAGGGAACCCTCGCTGCAATGGATCTCCAGGCCGTAGACCTCGGCAAAGTACCGGGGAATCAGTTCGGCACAGTAGTAGGTGGGGCCGGTGAGGTTATAGTAAGCGGGTACACCGTTCATGGTGTCGGCCACAAATTCATTGCCGGTGATGGGAACATATGTACAGTCCAGCGTGACCTCGGCAGCGGCGGCCGGCAGGGCCAGGGCGGCGGTCAGCAGGACGCCGCCGACGGCGGCTGCAAGTCTCTGATAGCGGGGACGATGGAACAAGCTGGTCATCCTTTCACAAAAATCTATCCCAATAGTAACATTTTGTAACCAACTTGTCAAGACATTTGTTCCTGGATTGTAACTACTTTCCAGAACGAATTTGAATGGTATCGAGGATGCGGCAGGCGGCCTCCTCTTTGGACAGCAGAGGCAATTCTTCGACACCGTCGGCGGTAATCAGGGTGAGAACGTTGGTATCGACACCAAAGCCCGCCCCGGCCACTTTGAGATTGTTGGCACAGATCATGTCCACATGCTTCTTTTCCAGCTTGGCCCGGCTGTTTTCCAGCATGTCCCGGGTCTCCATGGAAAAGCCGCAGAGGAACTGTCCGGGACGCTTGTGATCGCCCAGGTATTGCAGAATGTCCTGGGTGCGTTTGAGGGGTATGGACAGATCGCCGTCCTTCTTTTTCACCTTGTCATCGCTGTAGTCGGCGGGAGTGTAGTCGGCCACAGCGGCGGCTTTGATAATCCAGTCGCAGGAAGGACTGTGGGCGGCCACGGCCTCGAACATATCCTGAGCCGACACCACCGGGACCACGGTGACAAAGGGGGGCGGTGCAATGGACGTGGGGCCGGTGATCAGCGTCACGTCCGCGCCCCGCAGCATGGCCATGCGGGCAATGGCATAGCCCATCTTGCCGGTGGAGTGATTGGTAAGGTAGCGGACCGGGTCCAGAGATTCCTGGGTGGGCCCGGCGGTGATGAGAATCCGTTTGCCGGTGAGGTCGTGGGGCAGGGCCAGATGGCGGAGAACGTGCTGCAACAGGTCCTCCGGCTCCGGCATCTTGCCTTTGCCCACGTCGCCGCAGGCCAGACGGCCCGCCGCCGGTTCGATGACCTCCCAGCTGTAGCGGCGGAGAAGATCAAGGTTGTCCTGGGTCACGGGATTTTCATACATATTGGTGTTCATGGCCGGAGCGATGAGCTTGGGACACTTGCAGGCCAGCACGGTGGTGGTGAGCATATCGTCGGCCAATCCGTGGGCCACCTTGGCGCAGATGTTGGCCGTGGCCGGGGCAATCAGGACCAGATCGGTCCGATGAGCAAGGGAGATATGCTCCACCTGATGGGTGAAATTCCGGTCAAAGGTGTTGACGATGGTGCGGCGGCCTGTCAGCTGCTCAAAGGTCAGCGGGGCGATAAACTCCGTAGCATGCTCAGTCATAATGACCTCCACCGCCGCGTGCTGCTTGACCAGGGCCGAGCAGAGGGCCGCGGCCTTATAGGCGGCAATGCCGCCGGTGACGCCCAGAAGGACGGTTTTTCCCTGTAACATCGGAAATTCCCCCAATTTAAAATGGTATCGGTTTGACGGTGTTTATTATGTCACAGAATAAACACAAAGTAAAGTGGCCGGAATCTATTGCAAAACCAACACAGCGGCGATATAATATGCTGTCGGCGACAGAACGATTCTGCGCCAAAATTTTGCGTTGCATCTCCGCAGGGCGGGGAGCGACAGCAGGAGGTAATTGCATATGAAAACCCGCAAGAGAGACACTCGCTGGATGGCGGCGGTAGCCATGTTTGCCGCCATCATCGTGGTGCTGGCCAACACGCCCCTGGGCATGATTCCCCTGGTCATCACCAAAGCCACCACCGTCCACATCCCGGTTATTCTGGGCGCGATTCTGCTGGGGCCCACGGCCGGCGGCATTCTGGGCGGCGTCTTCGGTATCTGTTCGGTCATCAGCAACACCATGACACCGGCCCTGACGTCCTTTGCCTTTTCGCCGTTTCTCAGCACCACCGGCGTGCCCGGCGCCATGAAGGCCCTCTGGGTCTCTGTGGGTTGCCGCATTCTCATCGGCGTTGTGGCCGGTTGGCTGTGGAAGTTCCTCCGCAAGCGGAATGTCAACAGCTGGGCTTCCCTGCCCCTGGTGGGCTTCGTGGGCTCCATGGTCAACACCGTGCTGGTTATGGGCAGCATCTATGTGCTCTTTGCCCAGCAGTACGCCGCCGCCAAAGACGTGGCCCGGGAGGCCGTCTTCGGTCTGGTTATGACCACCGTGGCGTTTAACGGCATTCCTGAAGCGCTGGCCGCCGCTGTGCTGGTGGCCGCCATTGGCAAGGCGCTCCTGCGGGTGACCCGCACCCAGCTCCAGACGGCATAAGCGGGTATAGACAGACAAGAGGTGAAACGGATGCTCCTGGCCATCGATATCGGAAACAGCAACATCGTTTTGGGCGGAATTGACGAGGGGACCATCGTCTTTGAGGCCCGCATTGCCACAGACCACATAAAAACCTCCGACCAGTACGGCATGGAGATCCGCAATATGCTGGAGTTTTTCCATGTGGACCTGGATACCGTGGAGGACTGCATCATCTCGTCGGTGGTGCCGCCGGTGTTCAACGCCGTGCATACGGGCATCATCAAGCTGACGGGCCGCAAGCCCATGGTGGTGGGCCCCGGCATCAAAACAGGGTTAAACATCCACATGGACGACCCGGCCTCCGTGGGCAGTGACCGTATTGTCATTGCCGTGGCAGCCTTGCAGGAGTACGAACCGCCCCTGGCCCTGGTGGATATGGGTACCGCCACCACCATTGAGATTGTGGACCATGACAACACCTATCTGGGTGGCTGTATTATTCCCGGCGTCCGGGTGTCGGCGGAAGCGTTGTCCAGCCGGGCGTCTCAGCTGCCGGGGATCCAGCTGGATAAGCCCAAGCGTGTTATTGGCAAAAACACCGTGGAGTGTATGCGCAGCGGCATCATGTACGGTGCCGCCGCCATGCTGGACGGCATGCTGGACCGCATGGAGGAAGAGCTGGGAAAACCCCTGACGGTGGTAGCCACCGGCGGTATCGCCAAGCATGTGGCGCCGCTGTGCAAGCGGGAAATGCGTCTGGAGCGGGATTTGCTCCTCAAGGGTCTCTATATTCTCTACCAGAAGAACAAACGCAAGTAAAAATGTCGCTGCAACTGAGGCGGAGCCAGTCGGCTCCGCCTCAGTTGCACAGTATGGCGGTTAGACACAGATCGTTGGTGTTCGTAGGGCGGGACCTATGTGTCCCGCCATGCGGCAACCCTCGGCGGTTACTGGACAGCACTGGGGCGAATCCGTATCCACATCCGTAGGGCGCGGCATCCATGACGCGCCCCTGGCACAATTTGTCCGGGTCCGTCAAGGATGCCGGCCCCTACGTTGTTGTTGGTCGATGGTGCATACCAGCGGCGGGACACGCAGGTCCCGCCCTACGAGATCAAACGGGTGTACCTGCCAAACTTCCCATTCCCGCCATGCTGCAACTGCCGGTTGGTTCCGCCTTTTGTTGCGCCGGTTTAAAATTTATAGTATACTGATTGCCAGGATTACGAATGTGGGAGGAACCCCTTTGGAAAACTATTTTGAACCGCAGATGGAGAAACGGGCCGTCAACGAGATCAGCGCCCTGGGACTGGCCCATGTGGGCGACGGCGTCTTTGAACTGCTGGTCCGTACCGCCCTCTGCACCGGCGGCCGGGCCACCCAGACCAGTCTGCACAAGGCCACGGTGCGCCAGGTCAGCGCCCCGGCCCAGGCGGCCCGCATGGAGCGGATGCTGCCTCTTCTGACCGAGGAGGAACTGGCCTATTACCGCCGGGGCCGCAACGCCCACGCCCATCACAGCATCCCCAAGAATGCCAGCCGGGACCAGTATGCCAAGGCCACTGGTTTGGAAACGCTGTTCGGGGCCTTGTATCTGCTGGGACAGCGGGACCGGATTCTGGAGCTGTTCACCCTGACCATGGAGGAGACCAATGCCATTTGACGCTGTATTTTTAACGGCCGTGGCCCAGGAGCTGCGGCAGGGGGCCCAGGGGGCCAAGGTGGACAAGGTCTACCAGCCCGCCCGGGACCAGGTGATTCTGCAATTACGCACCCGGGACGCCAATCGAAAGCTGCTGCTGTCGGCCAGCTCCAATACTCCCCGGGCCCAGTTCACCGAGGAACCCTTTGAGAATCCCGCCCAGCCGCCCATGTTTTGCATGCTGCTGCGCAAGCACCTGGTGGGCGGCCGTATTGCGGAAATTCGCCAGCCGCCCATGGAGCGGCTTCTGGACTTTGTTCTGGACTGCACCGATGAAATGGGCGAGCCGGTGCAGAAACGGCTGATCATTGAGATCATGGGCCGCAATTCCAACCTGATTCTCTGCGGCGGTGACGGCAGAATCATCGACTGTCTGCGCCGGGTGGATTTTGAGATGAGCGAAAAGCGCCAGGTGCTGCCGGGCCTGTTTTATCAGTACCCGCCCACTCAGGAAAAGCGGAACCCGGCGGAGACGGACCGAGATACCATTCTGGCCCTGCTGCGCCGGGAAGCGGGAGACATTCAGTTGGACAAGTGGCTGCAAACCCATTTTGCGGCCCTGCCGCCGGTGATCTGCCGGGAGCTGTCCTACGGCTACTGCGGCGATACGGAGTGCCGCCCGACGGAAACAGAGTATGAAGCGCTGGCCGATAATCTGGCCCAACAGTTTGCCAAACTCAACGGCCCTTATACGCCCACGCTGCTGCTGCGGGAGGGCAGCCCCAAGGACTACTCTTACCGCGCGTTGGAGCAGTACGGAGCCTTGGGAGAGAATGAGACGTTCCCCACCTTCTCGGCCCTGCTGGACCGGTTCTACGCCAGCCGGGAGCGGGGCGAGCAGGTGCGCCAGAAGAGCCAGGCCATCCACAAGACGCTGACCAATCTCCGGGACCGGACGGCCCGGAAGCTGGAAATCCAGCGGAAAGAGCTGGCTGCCACCTACGACCGGGAGCGGCTGCGGCAGCTGGGCGATATCGTCACGGCCAACCTCCACGCCATCACCCGGGGCCAGCCCCGTTTGACGGCGGTGGATTTCTACGACCCGGACATGAAGGAAATCGACATTCCCCTGTCGCCCACCCTGTCGCCCCAGCAGAACGCCGCCAAGTTCTACAAGGACTACACCAAGGCCAAGAACGCCGAAAAGATGCTGACGGGGCTCATTGAAAAGGGTGAGCAGGAGCACGCCTATTTTTGCAGCGTCCTCGACGCCCTGAGCCGGGCCGAGGGAGAAAAGGACATTGCCGATATCCGGGCGGAGCTGACCGACGGCGGTTACCTCAAGCGCAGCGGCGGTAAAAAGCAGATGAAACAGCAGCCGTCCAAGCCCATGGTGTTCCAGTCCGATGAGGGATATACGATTTATGTGGGACGCAACAACCGGCAGAACGACCAGCTGACGCTGAAAACGGCGGAAAAGTATGATCTGTGGCTCCATACCCAGAAAATCCACGGCAGCCACGTCATCATCGACTGCACCGGCAAGGAGAAGCCCGGCGATCTGACGGTCACCCAGGCGGCCCAGCTGGCGGCCTACTATTCCCAGGCACGGGAGGGCCACAATGTGCCGGTGGATGTGACGGCAGTGCGCAACGTAAAGAAGCCCGCCGGCGGAAAGCCGGGTATGGTCATCTACGATCACTATAACACCGTGTATGTGACACCGGACGCGGCCCTGGCGGACCGCCTCCGGGTCAAGTAACAAAGGAGGCGTCCCCATGGCGGAAAAATGGGAGGGGAAGCACTACAGCTTTTTCCAGAATACCCAGTGCGAGTATTTTCCCTGTCACAAGACCGACAAACCCGAGGACTTCAACTGTATATTCTGCTATTGTCCCCTGTACGCCTTGGGCGACCGGTGCGGCGGCAACTTCCGCTATACGGAAAAAGGGTATAAGGACTGCACCAACTGCCTGATTCCCCACCAGCGGCAGAATTTCGGCCGCATTACCAGCCGGTACCAGGAGATTGCCGAACTGACCCGCCGGAAACCATAACCGTGTATGAAAATCGCCCTTCTCTGTCAAACTAAGACCAGAGGAGGGCGATGCCATATGAAAAAGGGACCCAACAATCTGCCTTGGGAGCTCCACGACCCGGCGCCGGAGCCGCCGGTGTGGAAGCAGCCCGTGGACCTGTCGGACCATATGCCAGCGGAAAACGTACTGCCCCGACCGGTTTCGACGGAACGTGTGGAATTGTGACACAGCCGCCGTCCCATGGGCATAGGATAAGTCGTGGCGGCAAGAGCCGCCGCGATTTTTCCAACGGGAGGGACTTTTTATGTGTCAACAATGCTGGATGCGTCAGATCTGTAACCAGTGCCGCAGCCAATGCGGCTGCAACCCCTTTTTCTGGGGCGGTATCGGCGTCATGCGTACTTGCGGCAACAACAGCTGCGGCGGCAACCGCTGCTGCTGACCGACACCCACAAGGGGGACGGGGACACCGTCCCCCTTGCCGCTGTCAACCCCCTGTGCTACAATGGAGAAAAATCCACTGAGAGGAGCACAGGGACCATGGAAAAGAATTATCGCGCCCATCTCACCGGCGTGTTCGGCGATCCGGTGGACGGCAATCCCACCGGCGTTATGGAGGAGGCGGCCTACGCCGCCAAAGGTCTCAACTTCCGGTACATCACCATGCAGGTAAAAGCTGAGGACCTGGAAGCGGCCTTTGCGGGGGCCAAGGCCATGCACTTCGACGGCTTCAATCTGACCATGCCTCATAAAATCCGGGTGATTCCGCTGCTGGACCGGCTGACGGAAGCGGCGTCTATCATTGGAGCCGTCAACACCGTCTATCGGGACGGCGGCGACTGGGTGGGAGAGAACACCGACGGCAAGGGATTTGTCCAGGCGTTGACGGCTCAGGGCGTGGACCTGCACGGCAAGCGGGTGACCATTCTGGGAGCCGGCGGCGCGGCCCGGGCCATCGGCGTGGAGTGCGCCCTGGCGGGCGCATCGGCCATCACGGTGGTCAACCGCAATGAGACGCGGGGCCGGGAGCTGGCACAGCTGATCGATGAAAAGACACCGGCCACCGGCAGCTTTCAGCCCTGGGTGGGAAAAGCCGCCATTCCCGCCGGGACGGAGATTGTGATTCAGGCCACCTGTGTGGGACTGCATCCCCACGGCGACCAGATGCCGGAAGTGGATTTGGACACCATCACGGCGGAGATGGTGGTCTGCGATGTGGTGTTTAATCCGGTTATGCCCCGTTTTTTGCAGGAGGCGCAAAAGCGGGGTGCGCAAATTGTCACCGGCATTGGAATGCTGGTGCAGCAGGGCGCCCGGAACTTCACCCTCTGGACCGGCGAGGAGGCGCCGATACAGGTGATGTATGACACCCTGGAGCGGGAATTTGCCGAATAAACCGGCAAGGGCGCTGCGTACGGCAGCGCCCTTGCTGTGATGACGGCTTATCCTGCATGTTTTGGAATGCGGATGGTGAGGACAATCTCCTGGTCTGTCTCCTCCTGGGTCTTGGCGGCAGAGATTCCGGCGTTTTTGATCAGGTCCAGATTGTGCTCCACGGTGTTGAGAAACAGCCGCACGTCCCGCAGCAGGAACCGGCCCAGACTGCGCCGTGCGGGCTCCGGGTGCTTCTGCTGCTCCAACAGCCGGTCGATGTACTGTTCTGTTGCGGCCACATTCATCTGCCGCCGGATGATTTCCTGTAGGGCATCCATGCGGGCTTGTTCGCCCTCCAGCCGCAGCAGGGCCCGGGCGTGACGCTCCGACAGGTGATTGGCCCGCAGGGCGTCCAGAACGGCCTGGGGGTGTTTCAGAAGCCGCAGCTTGTTGGCCACCGCCGATTGACTTTTGCCCACCCGGGCGGCGGCCTGCTCCTGGCTGAGACCGTACAGCCGCATCAGTTGGGCCAAGCCCTGGGCTTCCTCGATAAAGTCCAGATCGCGGCGCTGTAAATTTTCCACCAGAGCCAACATACCCGACTGTTCCTCGTCCACCGTCAGCACAATGCAGGGCACCTCCAAAAGACCGGCCATTTTGGAGGCCCGCAGGCGGCGCTCCCCGGCCACCAGTTCATAGCCGTCAGGCTGACGGCGTACCGACAGAGGCTGCAGCACGCCGTACTGGGCAATGCTCCGGGCCAGTTCCTGCAATCCCTGGGGGTCAAAGATTTTCCGAGGCTGGGCCGGATTGGGCCGGACGGCATGGATAGGCAGCCACACCACCCGGCCTGTCTCCAGAAAGGAACGGGTTTTCGGCTTTTGCATATGCTCTCCTCCTTTGCAAAAGGGGCGGGAAATCCCACTCCGATTTCTCGCCATTTCCGATAATTTTAGTATAACAATTATTTCCAAAAATTCCCGCGAAAGTTGTCGGTCGTTAGAAAAACGGGTTTATATTCCGTGTTTCAACTGTGAAATGTTGGGAAATGTCGGGAAATGGCTAATCGAAGCCTGTGGAGAAAAAACCGAAAAATTCCAATAAAAAGGCCCCCGGCGGCCGGTTATCCACAGGCCGTCGGGGGCGGCAAAACGCCTCCATTGGTAGAGCTGTACCTTCAGAATAGCACAGTTTGGGCGCAAAGTTGGGCGAATGGCCCCGATGCCTTGCGACCAGGGCGATTTTGTGATAAAATCATGAAACTGCCCCCGGAATTCCTCTGTGGATACTGGGCGGCGGTTCAGTTGTAAAAGGAGGAATCGCCTGTGCGTTTTTTGTGGATTATTCTTTCCGCCGCCGTCATGGTGGGGCTGGACCAGTGGACCAAGGCTTTGACCGTGGCCAATATTCCCCTGGGCGGTGAAGTGCCGTTCTGGGACGGCGTGTTCCACTTCACTCACTTTCAAAATACCGGCATGGCCTTTTCCATGCTGGAGGGTGCCCGCTGGCTGTTTCTGGTGCTGACGGTGCTGATGCTGGCGGCACTGCTGTTTGCCGTGGGCAAGCGGTGGATTCACGGCCCCTTGGGTCTTGCGGCGGTGGCCTGCATTGTGGGCGGCGGCGTGGGCAACCTGATTGACCGGGCCGTTCATGGCTATGTGGTGGACATGATCGAACTGGAGTTTATGGACTTTGCCATTTTCAATGTGGCCGACTGCTTTGTGTGCATCGGCGCGGCGCTGCTGGTGCTGTGGGTCCTGGTGTTTGACCGGAAAAAGGGGGACAAACTGTGACCGTCACCTGTACGGAAACCGGCGTGCGCATGGATGTGGCGCTGACCCAGCTGCTGGAGGATGTGACCCGGTCCGCCGCCCAGAGGCTGCTGGAGGAGGGCCGCGTCACCTGTGACGGCCGCACGGTGAAGAAAAACGAGAAGACTGTGGCGGGGCAGGTGCTCACCGTGGACCTGCCGGAGCCGGAAGCCGTGGACATTGTGCCCCAGGACATTCCTCTGGATATCCGCTATGAGGACGATGATGTGATTGTCCTCAATAAGCCGAAGGGCTTGGTGGTCCACCCGGCCGCCGGACACGCCGACGGCACTCTGGTCAACGCCCTGCTCTACCACTGTGCCGGGAGTTTGTCGGGCATCAACGGGGAACTGCGGCCCGGCATCGTCCATCGCATCGATAAAGACACGTCGGGCCTGCTGATCGTGGCGAAAAACGATTTCGCCCACCAGAAGCTGGCGGCCCAGCTGGCTGACCACACCCTGGCCCGGACCTATGAGGCCATTGTCTGCGGCGGCGTGAAAACCGACAGCGGCACCATCGACGCGCCCATTGGCCGCCACCCCACGGACCGGAAAAAGATGGCTGTGACGGAGAAGAACAGCCGCCACGCCGTGACCCATTACGAGGTCATTGCCCGGTATCGGGGATATACCCATATCCGGTGCCGTCTGGAGACGGGCCGGACCCATCAGATTCGCGTCCATATGGCCTATAAGGGCCACCCCATCCTGGGGGATATGGTCTATGGCCATAAAAAGCCGGAATTGGGCATGGACAGCCAGTGTCTCCATGCACGGGAATTGACGTTCCTGCACCCCCGTACCGATGAACCGGTGACAGTGCGCTGTGAGCTGCCGGAGTATTTCACGGAGGTGCTCTCCAAACTGATTCCCCAGTAGGAAATGGCGACAATCTGGAAACCCCAAAAATAAAAGTTTTACTCGATTTTTTCTTGTGAGGGCTGTCCACCGCCCGTGTGTCTGCGGTGCTCGCCGGATCTTTTCCGCCAGGACTGCGCTGCGGTTTCTTGCCATACATACGTATGGCTGCGAACCCGCATCTTGTCCTGACGAAAAATCTCTCGCCGACCACTCTTGCCAACGGACGGCGAACAGCCCAAATCGCGGTTTCCAAAGGCAGAGCCTTTGTTCGCGCCGCGCACGGCGCGAAATCCCCCAATCGTTCCCAGCGCCATCCGCAGATGGCGCAATCCCCGGCCATTGGCCATGGTTTCCGCCGCCGCCCCTGCGGGGTGGACGGTGGGAACCATATATCAACGGCGGGGCTGCTCTGCCAACACAATACGTTACCAATACCAAAAAGCCGCTGCGGCACACATCCGCAGCGGCTCCATTTTTATGCTTGCAGCAGCTCTGCAACCAGCAGAAATAGGTCTCCATGGGTGACTTTGGCGGGAATGTGTTCCGGGGCCTTGCCCAGTTTGGCCGCCAAGAATTGCAGCAGCTCCTCGGCAGTCACCGGGTCATCGGGGCGAATCCGGCCCTGAGACACCGTGAGACAGCCCTTTTGCTGGGACAGGATCAGGGCTGCCGCATAGGGGTGGGTGATCTTGCAGTCATCAAAGGGCAGTCCCCGCTCTTTGCGCAGCAGCTGCACCCGCAGCGGTGCGCCGTCCCAGCCGAAGGCCATCATGGCCAACGCGCCGCGGGTCAGAACGGTGCTGGGCCGGAGACTGTTGTCCCGGAAGGCCGGGCACCAGCCGTGTTCCAGCAGAACACGGGCCGCCGCCGCCCGCCGGTCACTCTGGGGAACGTCCCGGAAGGGGGAACGCTCCAGCAGCTCCGACACGGTGACCACCTGATAGCCATGTTGGGTCAGCAGTTCCAGCTGCTTGCCCAGACCGTCGGCCACCGGAGAACGGCGGGCCATGTTGTAGCCGTCCTTCTGGAAGATAATCTGGCCGCAGAAGTAGTCGGGATTTTCCGCCAGCTTTTGGGCCACGGGCTTCCACATGGCTTCCACTTCGGCCTCGTAGGTGGCCAGGGGCAGCCAGCCCGCGCCGTCGTAGCTGGCGGCCATGTATTGAACCCCGGCCAGGGCGTAGGCGTCGTAGCTGTCAAAGCCGCCGGCGATGCCGTCCACATAGTGGGGCGGACGGGACAGGGTCATGGTGTAGTTGTGGTGCTCTTTCAAATAGTGGTTGAGCCGCTTCACATCCTCCACCGCCGACTCCAGGTCCGGCAGGTGCTTGCGCTGGGCGTAGACGAGATTTTTCCGGCCAAAGAGAATATGGGAATAGGTGTGGTTGGTAATCTCGTGGCCGCCCTGCAGCAGCCTGTCAATGAGCTCGGGACAGTGGACCGCGCCGCCGTCGGCGTCCTTGGCAAAGTCCGGATAGTGGTCGTAGGCCACGCCGCCCCAGGTGGCGGAGCCGTGCTTGCCCTTGTGGTCTGGGTAGTTGTTGGAGGTGTCGCCCACCACATCAAAGGAACCGCGGGCGCCGTACTGCTCCAGCGTTTCTGCCAGCACCAGTGTCAGGGGCTTGCCGTCGTGGTTGTCGGGATTGGCAGGCAGACGGCAGGGGCCGTCGTCAAAGGTCATGGCGCACAGCCGCTCGTTGAGGGCCACCTGTTCAATGCGGCGGACCGGCGACAAATAGACCGGCGTGCGGACCCGCAGCTGGTCCTGGAACCGGTGCTTGGCCTTTTTGGCCAGACCGATGGATTGGGTCAGAAGAGACATGGGTTCATTCCTCCTTTGGAGCGTGTAAAAGATCGCGGTACAGGCAGAAAACCACATAGGCCAGAGCCTTGCCGGTGCGGAGCACGTCGCCCCGCTTCCGTGCCTTGGCCAGCTGGGAAAGCCCTTTTTCCCGATGGGTGGTGTGACGGCGCAGGACCGGACGGCACCGGCCTGCGGCAATGGCTTCCTGGAGAGCTGACAGGGTTTTTTTCGGGCAATCCACCTCGGTATAACCGTTGCCCACCTCCTGGAATCCGTGGCTGTCGCTGCCGCCGACGGCAGGCAAATGGTGGTCCATGGCCCATTGGCGGGCCTTAGCGTTGGCGTCGGAAACCTTGAAGTTGGCCCGGGCGTTGACGCCCTCCACGGCGTCCAGTCCCGGCGGCAGCCGGGAGCCGTCCACGCCTGGTTTCTGAAAGGGGTGGGCCGCCACGGCCAGCCCACCGCAGCGGTGAATCTCCGCCACGGCGGCTTGTCCCGTGGGACGGCCATCTTTGCAAAGGGTATCAAACGCAACGGGCCGGTCCAGAAACAGGCCGGTGATGTGACCCACTTGGGTGGAAATCTCACAGGCGGGAATCAGCAGTACGCCCTCCAGTTCCGGCGGCAGCGGCGTACACTGGTCATGGTCCGTAATGGCCATGGCGTCCAGCCCCGCCTGTTTGGCGGCGGCAGCCATGCGCTCCAGGCTGTGGCGGCCATCGATGCTGCGGTCTGTATGGATATGAAGATCAACGCGCAACGTCATCGGTTACCTCCGCAGCAGGGACCGGTAATAGAGCAGGCCCGGCTTCACATCGCCCCACTCCCACAGACCGTCTTTGACAGCAGGACGCAGCAGATCGCCCACGGTACCCAACGCCCGGCCCCACTGGCCCCGTTTGGCGTAGCCCACGGCGCTGCACAGATCTGACGCCGTAAAGTGCATCCGGCAGGGCTGGGGCTTGGGGACGGGGGGCAGCGGCAGGGGCTTGTCCGGATTGCCCTCGTTGTGGGCCAGAATGGCCCACAACAAACTCATGCGGCTGCCGCTGCGGCGCGTCAGGGGATAGGTGCCCCAGATCCGGGGATTGATTTCCAACAGATGGGGCTTACCGTCGCCGTCTTCCTTGAATTCAAACATGGCAAGGCCCGTATACTGGGTGGCTTTCACCATGGCGGCGGCCATGTCCACCAGCTGGGGGGCGTCGATGCAGTCGCAGCAGGCCGACGGGCCGCCGCTGACCGGGTATTCCCGGACCCGGCGGTGACACACGGCGGTGACCACGTTCCCGTGATCGGCCAGAACCGAACAGCCCAAGGCTCCGCCGGGCAGGTACGTCTGCACTAGAGGCGGCTCTCCGGCCAACTGCCGGAACCGCTCATACAAGGGCACAAAAGCCGTCATATCTCGGGCAATGGCATAACGCTGGGACGCCGACAAGCCCAGCTTTTCCCCGCACAGGGGCTTGACCACCACCGGATAGGGCAGACGGGCGGCAAAGGTGGTGACGGCTTCCCCTTCCCGCTGCACATGGGCGGCGGGCACAGGCAGCCCCAGGGATTGGGCCAGCTCCGCCACTTTGGCTTTACTGTTGAAATCGTCCAGCTGCTGGGCTGTGGGAATCCACAGGCCACAGACGGCGGCGAACCGCTGCCGCGTCTCCGGCTGGGCCAGCGTGTTCAGCGTATCGGCGCCCACAGGCAGCAGGGCAGGCTTTTCACTGTCTGCCGCTGTGGTCTGCTCACACAGGTGATACAGGCTGTCCAGCCAGGTTTCAGCGGGCAGCGTCACCGTCTCGTCAGCGGCGGTGCTGGAAAACCCCAGAGGGGCGGGAATGCCTTCCCGTTCGCAGCAGATCAGTCGGTGCCCGGCTTCGTGGAGGTCCCGCAGCACAGCCAGGGACATGCGGTAATGGACGTCGGTGACAATGACGGTCATGGGACCATCTCCTTTCGCGGAAAAATGCCGCACTCCGCACAGGGAAGACCCGGTGCGGAGCGGCAGACAATCATTCAGGGGTGGATGCGTCCCCGTCCGGAGACGGCTCCGCCTCCACGACAGGGGGTTCCGGTTCCGCCGGGGCTGTCTCGCCAACGGGAGCCGGTTCCAGCCGGTCTTCCTCGGCGGCAAAGGTAAAGCCGCTGTCCTTTTCGGGGATGGGACGGTCCTCCATAAGGGCCTCGAATTGGGCGCGGCTCATGGTGTCGTGTTCCAACAGGAAGTCGGCCACAGCCAGCAGTTTGCCCTCTTCGGCCTTGAGAATCTCCGTGCAGTGGGCATAGGCCTTGTGCATGACGGCGGTAATTTCCTCGTCAATCTCACCGGCGGTGCGCTCGGAGTAGCTGCGCTGCTTCTCATAGTCACGGCCCACGAAAATTTCGTTGCCGTCGGCAAAGGAGACCGCGCCCAGGCGGCCGCTCATGCCGTAGCGGGCCACCATATCCCGGGCCATGGCCGTGGCCCGCTGGAGATCGTTGGACGCGCCGGTGGAGATGTCGTCCAGGTACAGCTCCTCGGCCACGCGGCCGCCCAGGAACGACACAATATCCTCGTACATCTCGTTACGGGAGGCGTAGCTGCGGTCCTCCCGGGGCAGACTGATGGTCATGCCGCCGGCGCCGCCGCGGGGGATAATGGTGATCTGATGGACCGGGTCCGCCGTGGGCAGACGGTACATGGCCACGGCGTGGCCTGCCTCGTGGACGGCGGTAAGCCGCCGCTCCTGCTCGCTGATGACGCGGCTGCGCTTTTCGGGACCGGCGATGACCTTCATCATGGCCTCTTCCAAATCGGGCATAATGATGACCTTCCGGTTTTTCCGGGCGGCCAGCAGCGCCGCTTCATTGAGGAGGTTGGCCAGATCCGCGCCGGTGAATCCGGAGGTGGCGCGGGAGATCACGCCCAGGTCCACCGTATCGGCCAGGGGCTTATCCTTGGCATGGACTTTCAGAATGGCTTCACGGCCATGGGCATCGGGTGCGCCCACATAAATCTGCCGGTCAAAACGGCCGGGACGCAGCAATGCCGGGTCCAGAATGTCCTGCCGGTTGGTGGCCGCCATGACAATGACGCCCTCATTTTTGCCGAAGCCGTCCATTTCCACCAGCAGCTGGTTCAGGGTCTGTTCCCGCTCGTCGTGACCGCCGCCCATGCCCGCGCCTCTGCGGCGGCCGACGGCGTCGATTTCGTCGATGAAGATAATGGACGGGGCCAGCTTTTTGGCCTGATCGAACAAATCCCGGACACGGCTGGCGCCGACGCCCACATACAGCTCTACAAAGTCGGAGCCGGAGATGGACAAAAACTGAACGTTGGCCTCACCGGCCACGGCCCGGGCCAGCAGCGTTTTACCGGTGCCGGGAGGGCCCACCAGCAGCACGCCCTTGGGAATGCGGGCGCCCAGGGCGGAAAAGCGCTTGGGGTCCTTGAGGAATTCCACCAGCTCCTGAAGCTCGGCCTTTTCCTCGTCGGCGCCGGCCACATCGTCAAAGGTGACCGGGGCGTTCTTATCGGTGCCGATGCGGGTGTTGGCCCGGCCAAAACGGGCCATACCGCCGCCACCGCCGCCGTTGGCCCTGTTCATCATAAAGAACCAGACCACGATAAACAAAATGCCCAGCAGCAGATACGGCAGGATGGTGACGATCCACGGCAGCTCCGTGGCAGGCTCATACTGGTAAGCCAGCAGGATGCCGTCGGCCTGCTGCTGCCAGATCAAATCGCCCAGATCGTTGTAGAAAATGCTGAGACTGCCCAACTCATGCTGGACCTTTTCACTGCCTTCATAGGGCTGGTACAGCTGCATGGTGAGCACCCCGTCCTGAATGGTAAAGGACTGGACCTGTTCCTCCTCAAAGAGGGCCACCACCTCGGAGTAGTTTTTGATTTCCGGTGGACCGGGGGGCTGGAGCAGGGTGGACAGGGAGGCAAAGAAGATGACCAGAATCAGGGCGTAGAACAGAAACGCCACCGGCTTGAACTGTCTTTTCAATGTGTTTTCTCCTTGTGATCGAACAAAATGGCATTAGTCCTCGTAGACCGAGGGCTTCAGCACGCCCACATAGGGCAGATTGCGGTAATAGTCGTCGTAATCCAGACCGTAGCCCACCACAAAGGCATTGGGGATGGTGAACGCCACATAATCGGCATTGAGATCCACCGTACGGCCCGCGGGCTTGTCGAGGAAGGTGCAGATTTTCAGAGAAGCGGGACCTCGCTGCCGCAGCAGGTCGCAGACGTAGGACAGCGTCCGGCCGGAATCGAGAATATCCTCCAGAATGACCACATGGCGGCCTGCAATGTCGTGATCGATGTCCTTGCGGAAGGTCAGCTTGCCCGTGGACTGGGTGCCACCCTCAAAGGAGGTCACCGACATGAAATCCCATTGGCAGGGAATGGGAATGCAGCGGGCCATTTCCGCGAAAAAGGGGACGACACCTTTGAGAACACCCACAAAAATGGGCTTTTTTCCGGCGTAGTCGCGGCTCAGCTCCTGGCCCAGCTCCACCAGGCGGGTATGGATTTCCGCTTCCGACACGAGCACGCGCTCGATGTCCTGGGACATGTCAAAGGGATGGATCATAGTATCTGCACCTCTCCTTCTTTTGTATACAGGTTGATGGTGTAACAGCGCTGGCCCAGCCGGGGCAGAAAGGCCGGGTCCGCGCCCACGCCCCATACGGCGGCAATGCGACCATTCACTTCCAGAACGGGGACGCCGTCGCGCAGGGGGGCGGGAATTTTTTTATCAATGAGCAGGGCTTTGACCGATTTGGTACCGCCGGAACGGTGCAGCCGGTCGCCGCTGCGGCGGCTTCGCACCAGGGGCGGCGTATTCAGCACCAGATGGAGCCCCGGACCGGGGACATACGGGTGGGGACCGTCACAGCGGAGGGTCCGGCCATCGGGAAGGAGCAGAGCGCCGCCCAGGGGCAGCGGTGCCGGTTCCAACGGAACCGACACCGGAACCGCCGTACAGAGCAGACCATACTGCCGCCGCAGCGTCACTCCCGGCAAATCGAGAGATGACGACGGCCCGGCGGTCAGCAGGGCTTCCGCTGCTTCCAGATGGCGCAGAGACAAGTCCTTTGCGCCGCTTTCTTCCAACACCTGCCGCAACGCCCGCAGCCGTAGAGGACGGGGAGCTTCCACCAGAGGAGCAACCTGCCAGCCCCCGGCAGCGGCGGCGGTCTTCAACAGCCTATGCGCCAGGTCCTCCAGCAATGCTTCATCCTCCCGCAGCAGCAGGGAAGTGGACAAGGCTGCACGGCTCACCGCTGGGTTTTCCCGGTACAGGGCCGGAATGACGTCCAGCCGCAGCCGGTTGCGGCCGCAGAGGGGCGCGGCGTTGGTGCCGTCCTCCACATGGGGCAGATGGTGCGACGTTAAGTAATCGAGAATCTCCTGCCGGTTGACGCACAGCAGGGGACGGATGATGTTGTCCCGCCGGGGCGGAATGCCGCCCAGTCCCCGCAAGGCGCTGCCCCGGGTTAAATGGAGCAGCAGCGTCTCCAAATTGTCGTCGCCGTGGTGGGCGGTGGCAATGGTTTCCGACGAACCGAAAAAATCATAGCGGGCGTTCCGGGCCGCCGTCTCCACACCGGTTCCCCACAGCTGCGCCAGAGCCGATACGTCGGCTCCGCCGCAGCGGAGGGGCACGTTCCAGGCTGCACACAGGTCCCGGCAAAAGGCCTCGTCCCGGTCCGATTCTGCCCCCCGCAGATGGTGGTTGAAATGGGCGGCGGAGACGGTGAGGGAAAGGGGCAGGTGCAGCAGCACATGCAGCAATGCCACCGAGTCGGCTCCGCCGGACAGGGCCACGGTGACGGTATCGCCGGGGGACAGAAGCTGCTGGGTCCGGCACCAGTTCCATACCTTATCCGTCAGCATGTTTCCACTCCCGGTCGGCAAAAGAGGTGTACTGGGGCAGCCATTGGAGCTTGACGGTGCCGGTTTCACCGTGGCGGTTCTTGGCCACGATGCACTCGGCCACGTTTTTCTCCTCGGAATTTTCGTTGTAATAGTCGTCGCGGTACAGGAACAGGACTTCGTCGGCGTCCTGTTCGATGGCGCCGGATTCACGGAGGTCCGACAGCATGGGCCGCTTGTCGGCGCGGCTTTCGTTGGCGCGGGACAGCTGGCTCAGACAGATAACGGGGACGTTCAATTCCTTGGCCATGATCTTCAGGGCGCGGGAGATTTCCGACACAATCTGTACGCGGTTGTCGCTGGGCCGCTGAGGACCGCCGGCGGAGGTCATCAACTGCAAGTAGTCGATCAGCACCAGACCCAGGTTGTCAATGCGGCGGCATTTGGCGTTCATCTCCGCCACGGTGATGGAGGGGTTGTCGTCCACGCGGATGTCCGTCTGGCTCAATGCCGTGGCGGCAATGCCCAGCTTGGTCCACTCCTCGTCGGACAGCTGACCCGTTACCAGACTTTGGTTATCCACAAAGCTCTCCGTGGCCATCAGACGCATGACCAGCTGTTCCCGGGACATTTCCAGGGAGAAAAAGGCCACGGTGCGGTCGGAATACTTTTTCGCCACGTTGAGGGCGATGTTCAGCGCAATGGAGGTTTTACCCATACCGGGACGGGCAGCAATCAGCAGCAGGTCCGTCTTGTTGAGACCGTTGATCTTCTTGTCCAGGTCCCGGAAGCCCGTGGAAAGGCCCGGAATGTCGCTGCCGGACAACGCCAGCTCGTTGAGCCGGTCATAGACTTTCAAAAGAACGGTACCGATGTGCTCCAGGCTTTCGCTGCCCCGGCCTTTCCGCAAGGCGAAAATCTTCTTTTCGGCGGCTTCCAGAATGTCCTGGGCCGTGCCCACGCCGTCATAGACGGTCTGGGTGATCTCGCTGGCGGCGGTGGCTACATTGCGCAGCAGCGCCTTGTCCCGGACAATTTCCGCGTACTGCATGACGTTGGCAGCCGTGGGGGTGATCTCCATCAGCTGCATGATGTAGGGGACCGACGTTTTTTCGTCATAGACGCCCCGCTCTTTCAGCTTGTCCAGCACCGTCACCGGGTCGATGACCTGGGAGAAGTTAAACATGGAGTAGATGGTCTCAAAAATGACCCGGTTCTGCTCCTGATAAAAGTCCTCGGGCCGCAGCGCGCCGATGACCTCGGCCACACAGCGGCTGTCAATTAAAATGGAGCCCAATACGGCCTGCTCCGCTTCCAGGGAATGGGGCATCTGCCGCCCTAACAGTTCATCCATATTGGGACTCCTTTCCTTGTGGTTTTAGGCTTCCACCACCTTGGCCGTGATTTCGCCGGTGATCTCGTGGCCCAGCTTGCACTTCATGGTGTAGGTGCCGAAGGCCTTGATGGGCTCCTCCAGAACAATTTTCCGCTTGTCGATGGCAATGTTGTGCTGGGTCTTGAGGGCGTCGGAGACTTCGGCGGAGGTGACGGAGCCGAAGAGACGGCCGCTGCCGCCCTTGGCGGGCACGGTGACGATGATCTCCCGCAGCTTCTTGGAAATCTCCATGGCCTCGGCGCGCTCTTTGGCGGCCTTTTCAGCGGCGGCCTTGTCGTTCATGCGCATGGTGTTCAGGTTGTCGGCGTTGGCTTCCACCGCCAGCTTGCGGGGCAGGAGGAAGTTGCGGGCGTAACCGTCGGAGGCCTCAATGCACTGGCCCTTCTTGCCCTTGCCCTTGACGTCCTGTAAGAGAATGACTTTCATAGCTTGATACTCCTTATTTTCCGTAGTCCCGGAGGACAACTGTATTGGTACGTTATTGGTCCTGCCCGTTGGACAGCCCCGTGGCAATGCACAGAACCGCCGCCACCGGCAGGATGAAGAATCCCAGCACACCGCCCAGCGTCAGGCCGCCGATGGCCAGGGAACAACCGGCTGCCGCCAGACACAAAAGGCCCGCCAGCATCCATTTCAGATTGGTTTTCATAATTTTTTGTCCGTCTCCTCGTTTTGAGATTCTGTGTGAGAAGAATCGTCCGGAGGGGGCTTGTCGCCCTCACCGAAGAAACCGGTGCCGAAGCAGATCACCGCCACAAGGGGCAAAATATACCCTCCCACAATGGCAAACGGCGCGTTTCCCTGGCCCAACATCAGACACCAGATGGCAGCCACACCGAGGAAGATGCCCAAGAGCATCCATTTCAAATCACGGTTCATGCCATCACTCCTCGAAGTATTTGTCGATGGACGCGATCAGCTCATGGAGCACGGTGTTCATATCCTTGCCGGTGATCTGACAGCCCGCTGTGGCCGCGTTGCCGCCGCCGCCCAGGGGCTCCAGAATCATCTGCACATTGGTGTCACCGATGGAACGGGCCGACATAATAACCCGTTCCCCGTCGGGGTAGAGGACAAAGGAGGTGTTAATACCGGCGATATTCAGCAGTTCGTCGGAGGCCTGGGCCGCAATGGTGCGGCTGGCCGTGTAGTCCAGAGCGGCAATGGCGATATCGCCCCGGTAGAGCCGGGCCCGCTGGATGATCTGATAGCGCTGCAATGTGTCTTTCAGATTGTTCTGGAACAATTTCTTCACGTCCACCGTGTCGGCGCCGGTGCGCCGCAGGAAGGCGGCGGCCTCAAAGGTCCGGGCGCCGGTGCGGACAGAAAAGTTCTTGGTATCCAGCACAATACCGGCCAGCAGGGCTTGGGCCTCGCCGGGCAGAATGTCCTTGGAATCGATGGCGTATTGCAGCAGTTCCGTCACCAGTTCCGAAGCGGAAGAGGCATACGTCTCGTGGAGGTTCAACACCACCTGCTCGATATAGTCGGCGGCCCGGCGGTGGTGGTCGATGACGGCCACACGGGGGATGGACTCCAGCAGGGGCTTCGATTCCACCTGATCGGGCCGGTTGGTGTCCACCACAATCAGCAGACTCCGGGAGTCGGCCAGCAGCATGGCGTCATCCGGCGTCATAAAGGCGTCGGCGTACTCCGGCAGCTGTTCCAGCTGGGCAATGAGCTCTTTGGCGGCGTTAACCTGCCGGTCAATGACAATGTGGGGCTGCTTACCCTTTTTGCGGCACAGGCACACCACACCGGCGGCGGCGCCCACGGCGTCAATGTCGGCGTTTTTGTGGCCCATGACGAAGACCTCGCTGGACTGGGCGATGAGCTCCGAAAGGGAATTGGCGATGACGCGGGATTTGACCTTGGTGCGCCGCTCCGTCTCCTTGGTCTTGCCGCCGTAGAAGGTGAAGTTGTACCGGTCCTTGATGACGGCCTGATCACCGCCGCGGCTCAAAGACATTTCGATGCTCAAAGAGGCAAAACTGTAGTTTTCAGCAAACGTTGCGCCGTCTTTGCCGAAGCCCAGGGACAGCGTGGCGGCGATACCCGAGGGGTTCACCACCTCCCGAATGGACGCCAGAATGGAAAACTTGTCTTCCACAAATTTGGGCAGATCCTTGGCCTCAAAGAGGAACAGATACCGGTTGCGCTCCAGCTTCCGCAGAAGGCCGTCCACACTGTCGGTCCAGGCCGATAGACGGTTGTCAATGGCGGCGTTGATGGAAGACACCACGCTGTCGGGCAGGTTGCTGACCAATTCGTCGTAGTTGTCCACCAACAGAATGGATACGATGGGACGGGAACGGATATACTCGTCCCGGACCTGCAGCAGCTCCGTCATGTCTACCAGATAGATGGTGGCCAAAAACAGGGACGGGTCATACTGATCGGAGTGAATCTGACTGCCCAGCACGCGATAGCGGCGATTGCCCAGGGCATAGTCGCCGGGGCATTCGGGCTTACCCTCGGCCAGCCAGCGAATGGACAGTTTGGGCAGCACCGTCTCCAGCTTGGGGCTGAAGGTGGAGGGCTTGAGACCGGTCAATTGGTTGAAATGGTCGTTGGACCAGAACACCTCGTTGTTGGCAATGGACACAATGGCCATGGGCAGGGGCAATTCGTCCCGCAGAGCCGTATCCAGAGAGGCGGTGGTGGATTGAATGTACCGGAGAATTTCCTTTTTCTTCCGAGCCGTGGAAATCCGGAACAGCACCAGCATCACTGCCGTTACGGCCAGTTCCACACCGGCCAGCACATACTGGCCCATGAGGGCCGCCACGGCGGACAGGAGCAGCAAAACCACAAAATAGAGGGGGGCGCCGGGCACCAGAAACCGCAGAAACGGGTTATTCACAAGCCTTCACACCTTTCTCTTCCAGGGGATCATCTGCACAGGGTACAGATAGATTGTATTATAGCAAAAATCCTAGTAAAACTCAATGGAAACTGTCTGAAAATCCGTGGGATTTTCCGGGCTGCCGGAGGCGGTTCCGGGGCGCCGGAGAAAAATGTGTATACTTTTTCCCCCTGTTGTGGTATACTGTATCATACGGATCGCTTTTTGCAGCGACATGGATTGTGCGTTATGCGCCCCAACGGCGCATTTCAATAGATAGAGACTGTACGTTGTTATGAATACGGCGCGGCGTGGAAACAGGCGGGCGTCCGGTGACGGAGAAACGGGGCCGATTACCGGGATGAACGGGTGTCTTGGTTTTTGTGCGCTTTTTTGGCCATATTCTATGGGTTACAGTCGCTGATTTGCGAAAAAACGCAGCCGGTTTTTCACCGGTTTTACCACCGACGCCTGCCGGTACAAGCCGCCGGAGGCGTGATTTTAAAGGAGAAGTGATTATCATTGGCTGAAAAACTGAAAATTATGAGCCTGGGCGGTCTCAATGAGATCGGCAAGAATATGACCGTGCTGGAATATGGCCGCGACATCATCATTGTGGACTGCGGCGTGGGCTTTCCCGAGGGCGACATGTACGGCGTGGATCTGGTGATCCCCGATGTGACGTACCTCATCAAGAACCAGAACAAGATCCGCGGCATTTTCCTGACCCACGGCCACGAGGACCACATCGGCTCCCTGCCCTATGTGCTCCAGCAGATCAAAGCCCCCGTCCACGGCACCCGCCTGACGCTGGGCCTGGTGAAGCTGAAACTGGAGGAGCACAAGATTCTGGACAAGTGCAAGCTCATCACCCATGAGGCCGGGGAGACCGTCAAGGCCGGCAACTTTCAGGTGGAGTTCATCCACGTCAACCACTCCATTGCCGACGCCGTGGCCTTTGCCATCAAGACGCCCATCGGCACCGTGGTCATGACCGGCGACTTCAAGATCGACCCCACCGCCGAGGATGGTATGATTGATCTGGGCCGGTTCGGCCAGCTGGGCAAGGAGGGTGTTCTGGCTCTGTTGTGCGATTCCACCAACGTGGAACGGGGCGGCTACACCGCCAACGAAATGGTGGTCACCGAGAGCTTTGACCGGCTGTTTAAAAACTGCGATCAGAGAATTATTGTCTCCACTTTTGCCTCCAACGCCTACCGGCTCCAGTCCCTGATCACCGTGGCCCACAAGTATGGCAGAAAAATTGCCTTTTCCGGCCGCAGTATGGAGAACATCCTCAAGGTGTCCACGGAGCTGGGCTATATGAAGCTGCCCCCCAAAACCGTGGTGGACATCAACCAGATCAAATCCATCCCCAAGGAAAAGCTGGTCATTGTGGCTACCGGCTCCCAGGGCGAGGATATGTCGGCCTTGTATCGCATGGCCTACGCGTCCCACCGGCAGGTGGAGATTCAGGCCGGTGACCGGGTCATTCTGTCGGCGTCCGCCATCCCCGGCAACGAAAAGGCCATCGGCAACATCATCAATGAACTGTACCGTAAGGGCGCCGATGTGGTCTGCGACAAGCTCTCCGAAGTCCATGTGTCCGGCCACGCCTGCCAGGAGGAATTGAAGATCATCCACGGTCTGCTGAAACCCCGGTTCTTTATTCCCGTCCACGGTGAACAGCGCCATCTGCGCATCCACGCCAAACTGGCCGTCAACGCCATGGGCATGGACCCCCGTCACGTCATTATCTCGGACCTGGGCCGCGTCATTGAGCTGACGGGCCGTTCCTGCAAGCTGACAGGCACCGTCCCCGCCGGTAAGGTACTGGTGGACGGCAGCGGTGTGGGCGATGTGGGCAGCGTGGTGCTGCGGGACCGCAAGCATCTGGCCCAGGACGGCATGCTGGTGGTGGTGGTGAACCTCAGCGCCGAGGACGGCTCCATCCTGTCCGGCCCCGATATCATCACCCGCGGCTTTATCTATGTGAAGGAGTCCGAGGAGCTGATGGACAATCTCCGGGAGATCACCCTGGGGGCATTGGAGAAGTGCCGCAACCGGCAGGCCCGCGACTGGGCTGCCATCAAATCGGCCATCAAGTCCGATCTGTCCCACTACCTGTTTAAGACCACCAAGCGCAATCCCATGATTCTCCCCGTCATAATGGAACTCTGAGAAAGTATTGGCCGGGCCTGCGACGCAGGCCCGGCCATTTTGCACCCTTTTGGCGGCCAATGCATAGAATGGACCATCTTTATAAAAATGAGGTGACCGCCATGGAATCCGATACTCCCCTGCAATGCTCCGGCGGCTGTGCCAACTGCCCCAGAAGGAAGCAGTGCGCCGCCGCGCCCCAACCGGTGGAGCCGACGGCCCCCGCAGCGCCGCCCACGGCTCCCGCTACGCCGCCCGCAGCTTCTACTGCTCCAGCGTCTGAAAACGCCGCCTTGGAGGACTTTCTCAAGGAGAATCCCAGCCGCAGCGTCCTGCGGGTCCAGGCCTTCCGGGGTAATCAGGCCATCCCGGTGCAGGGCGTCGACGTCACCGTCAGTCGCAAGCTGCGGGACGGCACAAATTACGTTTTTTACACCGGCACCACCGACGAAAGCGGTCTAGTGGATGCCATTGCCCTGCCCGCCCCGGAGCGGCAGCAGTCGGTGGAACCGGGCGAACCCCACCCGGACGCCGCCTATCAGCTGGTGGCCCGCCATCCGGAATTTGAAACCGTCACGGCTACGGTCAATATTTTTCCCGGCATCAAAACGGTGCAGCCGGTTCAACTACAGCTGCGGGAGGAATGAGCCATGTCGACGCCTGTGATTCCCGAGACCATCACGGTCCATCTCGGCTTGCCCGACGACAAAACGGCGCCCAATGTCCGGGTCCCTTTTGTGGATTACATCAAGAATGTGGCGTCCAGTGAGATTTATCCCACCTGGCCCGATGCGGCCCTCCGGGCCAACATTCTGGCGCAGATTTCCTTTGCCCTGAACCGGGTCTATACGGAGTGGTACCGGAGCCGGGGATATGATTTCGATATCACCTCTACCACCCAGTATGACCAGAAGTACATCCACGGCCGGGAGATTTTTGAGAACGTTGGCCAGATTGTCGATGAGATTTTTAACGACTATGTGGTGCGGCAGGGGACCGTACAGCCCCTGTTCACCCAGTATTGCAACGGCACCACCGTCACCTGTGACGGCTTGAGTCAGTGGGGCACCGTGGATTTGGCAGAACAGGGTTTGGTGCCCTATGAGATTTTGCAGCAGTTCTACGGCGACGATATCGGCATCGTCCGGGACGCCCCCACGGGGCCCAATCTGCCGTCGTACCCCGGCAAGGCCCTGCGGCTGGGCGACGTGGGCGAGGAGGTGCGGACCATTCAGCGGGAGCTGAACCGCATTGCCCGGAACTATCCGGCCCTGGGCCAGGACCTGCCCCTCAATGGCATTTTCTCCGCCGCCACCGAGGAAATGGTGAAGAAATTCCAGCAGATTTTCAATCTCCAGGTGGACGGCGTGGTGGGCAAGGCCACCTGGTATCAGATCAAGGCCATTTACAACGCCGTCAAGGGCTTGGGCGAACTGACCGGCGAGGGCCTGACCATTGATGAGGTGGACCGGATTTTCTCCAAGATTCTGCGCCAGGGCGACCGGGGCGACCCGGTGCGCACCATACAATATTACTTGTCGGTGCTGGGGTTCTTTGACGATACACTGCCCAAAATTGTCATTGACGGTATTTTCGGCCCGGAGACAGAGCGGGCCATCCGCGTGTTCCAGCAGCAGCAGGGATTGACCGCGGACGGCATTGTGGGCCGGAATACCTGGGACGCCCTGACCAATGCCTATAATCAGGTGCGGGCCTCTCTGCCGGAGCAATATCTCAGTGCGTCCGACGAGATTTACCCGGGCAAGTTCCTGACGCCGGGACAGGAGGGGCCGGAGGTGGCCAGCTTGCAGCGGCTTCTGCGCCGGGCCGCCCTCAATGTGACGTTTATTCCGGCGGTGACGGAAAACGGCGTCTATGACGCTGCCACTGAGGCCGCTGTCAAAGCAGTCCAGGAGCGGGTGGACCTGGAGGTGACGGGCATCACAGGCCCCCTGACCTGGGCGGCCATCGCCGCCATCGCCCAGGGCGTGTGAGAGGAAACGATGCAAAAAGCCCACCGGCTGACATCCGGTGGGCTTCTATCGTGGGTATTTTCAGCCGCTCTGCCGGGGAACCAGCTGCCAGGGAATCACCTGGGATTGGCAGGACTGGCCCTGCATCAGCCGCATCAGCAGATCGGCGGCCATACGTCCGGCGTTCTGCTGGCCATGGGACAGAGAGGTGACGGGAACCGGGGAGATGTCGCAGTAGGGGCTGTCGTCGAAGCTGACCACCGCCAGGTCCTCCGGCACCCGGACGCCCCGTTTCAGCAGCATGGCGATGAGCCGCGCCGCGATTTCATCATTATAACAGACCAGGGCGGTGCAATGCTTGAAAATGCCGGCAATGTGCTGGCAGTACTGGTCGTCGCTGAGCAGCCGTTCCCGGTGCTCTGTGTTATACCAACAAATGTGGCGGTCTTCCAGAGGCAGGCCCAGATCCCGCATAGCCTCCATGTAACCGGCGTACCGCTCCACGCCCTGAATGTCATCGCTTTTAAAGAAACCGCCGATGGCTGTGTGGCCTTTCTGGTGCAGATACTCCACCAGCTGGCGGCCGCCGCCGCGGTTGTCGTCCATGACGGATACAGCGCTGTCCGCCAACTCCCGGTAGATGCCGTGCATAAAGACCAGGGGGACGCCCTGCCGGCGCAGCTGCTCGTACAGGTCCAGATTGGGAGAGGGCAGGCCCGTTTTGGTACCTTCCACCAAAATACCGTCGGGCAGATTGCCCTCCAGCAGCGTCTGTAAAATCCGGCGCTCATTGCCGATTTGGTTTTGTGTGGCGAAAAGGGTGGGGGCGCCGTTGTTGGCAGCCAGCACCGTTTCGATTTCCCGCAGAATATTGGGGAAAATGTAATTGCTGATATAGGTGGTGACGACGGCCACGGTCCGCCGGGGGGTGGTTGCCGGACCGGGGGTGGCCAGGATATGGGAACCGCTGCCCTGCCGCCGCTCAATGAGTCCCTCACTGACCAACAGGCTCAGGGCCTGCCGCACGGTCTGACGGCTCATATGGAATTGGGAGCAAAGCTCGTATTCCGTGGGCAGCAGCATGGTGTCCCGATAGCGGCCGCTGCGGATTTCTTCCCGCAGCGTACCGGCCACCAACTGGTATTTTGGTTGCATAGGCTCGGATTCTCCTTGTTGGCACGTCCGCACCGCCGGACACGGCGGCACACGGGCGTGCGCCATTCTGTGACCAAGCATATCACACTTGTAGTATGATGGCAAGACAAAATAATATTTGTATCATACAATAAGGATTAAACTGGAAATCCAATTGGAGAGAAACCGCAAGAACGCCGTCGGAACTGCCGGAAAGTCTGCAAGAGAGACCGTACAAATTTATTTTAAAGCGAACAAAATACAGTCCAAATTTACTGTCTGTGCACTATGCCCAAATAGAAATAACGGACAAAATTGAGAAAATGTTGCGATATCTTTTAAAAAACTGTTAACGATCCAAGAATTTATTTAAAAAACATAAAATCTGCTTTTATGAAGCAAAGTGCGCCAATTTTTGTATTGTTACAAAATGAGAAACATGAAATTGTCCGTACCTCTTATTGACATTTGCGGAGAAAAGCGTATACTAAGAACCATCAAACGGCCGGTTGCATCGGGAATGACTACCTGAGAGAGGCTGCCGGTCCATCATGAAATGGAGGAAAATTCATCATGAAGAAATTTGTTGCTCTGCTTCTTGCTCTGATGATGGTGCTCGCCATGGGCGCTTGCAGCTCCAGCGGCACCACCACCGAGGACACTGCTACCAACGACACCGCCACCACGGACGATGCCGCCACTACCGACGATGCCGCTACCACGGACGATGCTGCCACTGAGGACACCGGCGATACCGGCGCTGCCGACGGCGAGCTGATCAAGGTTGGTTTCGCTCAGGTTGGCCACGAGTCCGACTGGCGTACCGCTTCCACCAAGTCCGCTCAGGACGTCTTCACCGCTGAGAACGGCTATGAGCTGTCTTTCGTTGACTGCGACAACGACTCCGCCGTGCAGCTGGATGCCGTCCGTAACTTCATCCAGCAGGGTATGGACTACATCATCATCGACCCCATCGTTGCCACCGGCTGGGACACCGTTCTGACCGAGTGTGAGGACGAGGGCATTCCCGTCATCGTCATCGACCGTACCGTTGACGACTCCGACAAGTACGCTTCCTGGGTTGGCTCCAACTTCAAGACTGAGGGCCTGGCCTGCGGCGAGTGGCTGAAGGCTTACGCTGCTGCTCAGGGCATCACCGAGATCAACGCTCTGGTCATCGAGGGTTCCACCGGTGCTTCCGCTACCATCGGCCGTACCGAGGGCTTCAAGGAGATCGCTGACCGCGAGGGTTGGACCATCCTCGACTCCCAGAACGGTGACTTCACCGAGGCCGGCGGCCAGGAAGTCATGGAGTCCTACTGCCAGAGCTACAAGGGCCAGTTCAACGTGGTTATCTGCCAGAACGATAACGAGGCTTACGGCGCTATGACCGCCATGGATCAGGCCGGTGTCACCTACGGTGTCGGCGGCGACGTCATCCTGGTTTCCTTCGACGCCAATAAGGCCGCTCTGGAACTGGTGAAGGAAGGCAAGCTGAACGCTGACTTCGAGTGCAACCCCATGGCTGCTCCCGACGTGGACGCTGTCATCAAGCAGCTGGAGGCCGGCGAGACTCCCGAGAAGGAGATCTACATGAACGAGACCTGGTTCGTTGCTGAGGACGTTGCCGGTGCTACCATCACCGTTGACGGTGCCGAGCAGGATCTGGTGGTTGTGACCCAGGAGGTCCTGGACGCTCGTCCCTACTAATTCTTTCGAATATCCCTAAATCGTGTTATACCCAGGGGAGGAACCCGGCGTTTCCCGGGGTCCTCCCCTTCAAATTTTGTAGAGGTGATCCGTTTTGGAAAACAACATCGTTTTGACCGCCCGCGGGATCTGCATGACTTTCCCCGGCGTCAAGGCCCTGGACAACGTGGACTTTACCCTACGCAAGGGTGAGATCCATGCCCTCATGGGTGAAAATGGCGCCGGCAAGTCCACCCTCATCAAGTGCCTCACCGGCATCAACGATTTTGAGGCCGGCGAGATCCGTGTGGACGGTGTGGACGGCCCGGTAAAGAACCGCTCTACCCTGGACGCCCAGCGGGTCGGCATCTCTACCGTGTATCAGGAAGTCAATCTCTGTCCCAACCTCAGCGTTGCGGAAAACCTGTACATCGGCCGCGAGCCCATGACAGCCTTTCGCACCATCAATCGCCGGGCCATGTTCAAGCGGGCCGACGAACTGGTAAAACGTCTCGACATCCATGTGGATGTCACGCAAAATCTCGAAAATTACTCCCTGGCCATCCAGCAGATGATTGCCATTGCCCGTGCAGTGGACATGAACTGCAAGGTGCTGATTCTCGACGAGCCCACCTCCTCCCTGGACGACGGCGAAGTGGAGAAGCTCTTCACCATGATGCGCAACCTCAAGGAACAGGGAGTTGGTATAGTATTTGTCACCCACTTCCTGGAGCAGGTCTACGCCGTCTGCGACCGGATCACGGTTCTGCGCAACGGTACGTTGGTGGGTGAATATCCCATCGCCGATCTGCCCCGTCTGGAGCTGGTTTCCGCCATGATGGGCAAGGACTTCGACGATCTGGTGGACATCCGTCCCGAGGGTTACAACGACCGCACCTTCGATCAGCCGGAAATCGAGGCCCGCGGCATGAGCCACCGTGGCACCATCAAGCCCTTCGACCTAGATATCCGCAAGGGCGAGGTTGTGGGTCTCACCGGTCTGCTGGGCTCCGGCCGCAGTGAGCTGGCCCGCGTCATCTACGGCGCTGACAAGAACCAGACCGGTACGTTGAAGGTGGCCGGCAAGGAAGTCAAGATCAACCAGCCCATCGACGCCATGAACCTGGGCATGGGCCTGCTGCCCGATGACCGTAAGGCCGAGGGCATCATCGGCGATCTGTCTGTCCGGGAGAACATCATCCTGGCCATGCAGGCCAAGCGCGGCATGTTCCGCCTGATTCCCCGGGCCAAGCAGGAGGAAATCGCGGACCACTACATCCAGCTGCTGCAAATCAAGACCGCCAGCCGCGAGACGCCCATCAAGCAGCTGTCCGGCGGCAACCAGCAGAAGGCCATTCTGGGCCGCTGGCTGGCCACAGATCCCGATTTCCTGATTCTGGACGAGCCCACCCGCGGCATCGACGTGGGAACCAAGACGGAAATCCAGAAGCTCATTATCAAACTGGCCCAGGAGGGCAAGAGCATCCTGTTCATCTCCTCGGAAATCGAGGAAATGATCCGTACCTGTAACCGGATGGCCGTCCTCCGCGACGGCGCCAAGGTCGGCGAGCTGGACGGCGAGCTGACGCAGGAGCGCGTAATGAAAGCCATTGCAGGAGGTAGCAAGGAATGAACACCTTACGGAAAGCCACACGGCAGCAGCTGTTTCTGCCCATCGTGTGCGTCATCCTGGTGCTGGCCGTCAATATGGTCTATGACGCAGCCCGTGGCGCAGGCATCTTCAACTTCTTCCACATCTATATTCAGAACGACCTGCTGCAGGGCCGTCTGATCAACATTCTCAACCGCGGCAGCGAAGTGGCCATTCTGGCCATCGGCATGACCCTGGTGGTGTCGGCTTCCTCCGGTACCGATATTTCTGTGGGTTCAGTCATGAGCCTTTGCGCCTCCTTCTGCTGCATGCTGATCGCCGGTTTCGGCGTGTCCAGCGTGGAGAGCGCCGACCAGTTCGCCATGCCCATTGTGGTGGGTCTCATCGGCGCCCTGGTTATGGGTGTGTTTTGCGGCACCTTCAACGGCTCCCTGGTGGCCTATCTGGGCATTCAGCCCATGGTGGCGACGCTGATTCTCTGGTCCGCCGCCCGTGCCATTGGTCTGCTGTTGTGCAACAACCTGATCGTCTATATCCGTGTGCCGGAGTTCGGCATCTACGGCGGTTACATCGGCTGCGTGCCCACCCCCATCATCATCGCCGCTGCCTGCGTGCTGGTGGTGTCCCTGGTGCTGAAAAAGACGGCCATGGGCCTGTACATCCAGTCTGTGGGTATCAATAAGAAGGCCAGCCGCATCGCCGGCCTCAACTCCCGCAAGATCATCTTCATCTGCTATCTGCTCTGCGGCCTGTGCGCCGGCATCGCCGGTATTGTGGCCTCCAGCCGTATCACCAGCGCCGACTCCAACAACATCGGCCTGAACATGGAGCTGGACGCCATCCTGGCCGTGGCCCTGGGCGGCAACAGCCTGGGCGGCGGTAAGTTCAACCTGGCCGGCTCCATCATCGGCGCCTACACCATCCAGGCTATTACCACCACTATGTACAACCTGGGCGTGTCCACGGAGGTTACCCCCGTGTTCAAAGCCGTCATCGTCATTCTCATCGTTGCCATCCAGGCGCCCCCTGTTAAGGCCTGGTTCAAGAAGCACAGCGCAGCCAAGGCTGCCAAGAAGGAGGTGGCCCGCGTATGAAAGCGCCCGCCAATGCCATCAAGCGCCGCAGCGGTTCCATCAATGGTCACACCCTGCTGATGCTCATTACCATTGTTCTCTTTATTCTGCTCTACGCCGGCGGCTGCATCGCCTACGCCGACAAAAACTTCACCCGTGTGCAGACGTTCCTCAACATTCTGCGTTCCAGCGCGGGCCTGATCTGCGTCACCTGCGGCATGACCTGCGTCATGCTCACCGGCGGCATCGACATTTCCGTAGGCTCCCTGATTGCCCTGGACTGCATGATTCTGGCTATGGGCATGGGCGACTGGGGCTTCAGCGCCGTCGTCTCCATGGTCCTCGTCCTGGTACTGGGCATTGCCTTTGGTCTGTTCCAGGGCTTCTGCGTGGGCTATTTGCAGATTCAGCCCTTTATCGTCACCATGGCCGGTATGTTCTTCGCCCGCGGCATGACGGCGGTTATCTCCACCGATCAGCTGTCCATCACCGCCGAGAGCAGCCAGTGGTTCTACGATCTGGCCAACTACCGCATCTACCTGCCCTTTGGCGGCTATTTGAACAAGGCCGGTAAAATGGTCATGCCCTACATCGGCTGGGGCGTGGTGGTGTCCTTTGCGGTCCTCATTGTCATTTTCCTGGTCCTGCGGTATACCCGCTTCGGACGCTCCCTTTACGCGGTGGGCGGCAACGAGCAGTCCGCAGCCATGATGGGCCTGAATGTCAAGAAGACAAAAATGCTGGCCTATGTGCTGGCTTCCTTCCTGTGCTCCATCGGCGGCATCTGCTATGCCATGAACACCATGTCGGCCAACGTCAACCAGGCCACGGGTCTGGAAATGGACGCCATCTCCTCCTGCGTCATCGGCGGCACCCTGCTGACCGGCGGCGTGGGTAACGTGCTGGGCTCCCTCTTCGGCGTGCTCATCAACGGCACCATCTCCAGCATTGTGCAGACCAACGGCAAGCTGGCCAGCTCCTGGCCCAACATTCTGACTGCCATTCTGCTGTGCTTCTTCATCGTCCTGCAGAGCGTCTTTGCCATCCTGAAAGATCGGAAGAAATAATCTAGGAGGATTATCATGCAAGTGCAAGAACTCATCGCCAACGGCGGCGCGTATCTGGGTCTGGAGCTGGGCTCCACCCGCATCAAGGCCGTGCTCATTGACAACGACCACCAGGTGGTGGCCACCGGCAGCTACGGCTGGGAAAACCGCTATGAGGGCGGTTACTGGACCTACCATCTGGAGGATGTGTGGACCGGTATCCAGGCGGCCTATACGGAACTGGCCGCCGATGTGAAAAAGCAGTACGGCGTCACCCTGACCAAGCTGGCCGGTATGGGCTTCTCCGCCATGATGCACGGCTACCTGCCCTTTGACAAGAGCGGCGCCCTGCTGGCTCCCTTCCGCACCTGGCGCAACACCACCACCGGCCCTGCCGCCGAGGCATTGAGCAGCCGGTTCCACTTCAACATTCCCCAGCGCTGGAGCATTGCCCATCTGTATCAGGCCATGCTCAATGGGGAGGGGCATGTGGGCTCCATCGACTTCCTGACCACCCTGGCCGGTTACGTCCACTGGAAACTCAGCGGCAAGCGGGTTCTGGGCGTGGGCGATGCCAGCGGTATGTTCCCCATTGACAGCACCACCGGCGACTATGATGAAACCATGGTGCAGAGCTTCGACGCGCTGGCTGCCGAGGGCGGTTACACCTGGAAGCTCCGGGATCTGCTGCCTCAGGTTCTGTCCGCCGGTGAAGATGCCGGCTGCCTGACAGAGGAGGGCGCCAAGCTGCTGGATGTCAGCGGCAACCTCCAGGCCGGTATCCCCATGTGTCCCCCCGAGGGCGACGCCGGAACCGGCATGGCTGCCACCAACGCCGTGGCCGAGCGCACTGGCAACGTTTCCGCCGGTACGTCCATCTTTGCCATGATCGTTCTGGAAAAGGCGTTGTCCAAGGTCTATCCGGAGATCGATATGGTCACTACCCCCGACGGCAAGCCCGTGGCCATGGTCCACTGCAACAACTGCACCAATGAGATCAACGCCTGGGCCAAGCTGTTCGCTCAGTTCCAGGAGGCCATGGGCCAGACGGTGGACATGAACAAGCTGTTCACCACCATGTTTGAGTCCGCCCTCCAGGGCGACGCCAACGGCGGCGGTCTGGTGCTGTACAACTACCTGTCCGGCGAACCCATCACCGGCCTGGAGGAAGGCCGTCCCCTGTTTGTCCGCGGTCCCGAGAGCGAGTTCAGCTTCGCCAACCTGATGCGGACCCAGCTGTATTCGGCCCTGGCTACCTTGAAGCTGGGCATGGATATTCTCAGCGGGGAGCAGGTGGCCGTGGACCGTCTGCTGGGTCACGGCGGCTTCTTCAAAACCCCGATTGTGGGCCAGCGGATGATGGCCGCAGCGGCCAACGCTGCCGTCTCCGTTATGGAGACCGCAGGCGAGGGCGGCCCCTGGGGCATGGCGGTTCTGGCGGCCTACGCCGGACGCAAGACCCAGGGCCAGACCTTGGACAATTATCTGGACACCTGTGTGTTTGCAGGTCAGAAGGTTACCACCGTGGAGCCCCAGGCCGAGGATCTGACCGGCTTCAACGCCTTTATGGAGCGCTACCGCGCCAATCTGCCTGTAGAGCGGGCAGCGGTGGAACACTATACAATCTAAGCTACATCGCAAAGGAGCAAATTCCCCATGAAAAATTACGAGTTTTGGTTTGTTGTCGGCAGCCAGTTTCTGTACGGCCCCGAGGTCCTGGAGACCGTGGCCAAGCGTGCCGCCGAGATGGTCGAGAAGATGAACGCCTCCGGCAAGCTGCCCTACAAGCTGGTCTATAAGGTCACCGCCAAGACCAACCAGGAGATTGCCGAAGTGGTCCGCGAGGCCAACTACGACAAGAATTGCGCCGGTATCATCACCTGGTGCCACACCTTCTCCCCCTCCAAGATGTGGATCAACGGCTTCGTGAACCTGCAGAAGCCCTACTGCCACTTCGCCACCCAGTACAACCGGGAGATCCCCAACGACGAGATCGACATGGACTTCATGAACCTGAACCAGGCCGCCCACGGCGACCGGGAGCACGGCTTCATCGCCGCCCGTCTGCGGATGCCCCGCAAGGTCATCGCCGGTTACTGGCAGGACGCCGACGTCCAGGAGCGTCTGGGCAGCTGGATGCGTGCCGCTGTGGGCGTGGCCTTCTCCAAGGAGCTGAAGGTCATGCGGTTCGGCGACAACATGCGCGAAGTCGCTGTCACCGAGGGTGATAAGGTCGAGGTCCAGGCCAAGCTGGGCTGGCAGGTCAACACCTGGCCCGTGGGCAAGCTGGTGGAGACCATGGACGCCGTCACCGAGGCTGAGATCGACGACCTCATGGAGACTTACAAGAAGTCCTATGACATTGCCACCGACAACATCGACTCCGTCCGCTATCAGGCCCGCGAGGAGATCGCCATGAAGAAGATGCTGGATGCCGAGGGCTGCATGGCCTACTCCAACACCTTCCAGGACCTGTACGGCATGCGTCAGCTGCCCGGTCTGGCTTCCCAGCACCTGATGGCCCAGGGCTATGGCTACGGCGGCGAGGGCGACTGGAAGGTCTCCGCCATGACCGCCATCATGAAGGCCATGGGTGAGAACGGCAACGGCGCTTCCGCCTTCATGGAGGACTACACCTACCACCTGGAGAAGGGCAACGAATATTCCCTGGGCGCTCATATGCTGGAGGTCTGCCCCTCTGTGGCCGCCGACCGTCCCCGCATCGAGGTCCATCCCCTGGGCATCGGTGACCGCGAAGATCCCGCCCGTCTGGTGTTTGAGGGCAAGGAGGGCGACGCCATCGTTGTCAGCCTCATCGACATGGGCGGCCGCCTGCGCCTGATCTGCCAGGATATCCACTGCGTCAAGCCCATTATGCCCATGCCCAACCTGCCCGTGGCCCGGGTCATGTGGAAGGCCGAGCCCAACCTGACCACCGGCGTCGAGTGCTGGATCACCGCCGGCGGCGCTCACCACACCGTCCTCAGCTACGACGTTACTGCCGAGCAGATGAAGGACTGGGCCACCATGATGGACATCGAGTTCGTCCACATCACCAAGGACACCACCGTGGAGTCCCTGGAGCACGAACTGTTCCTCAACGACCTGGCCTGGAAGTTGAAATAATCTCTGAATACTGCTACAATGGGCCTGTTCACAAGCAGGCCCATTGTTATAGCAATGTGTGTGTATGGAATTGGAGGATAAAAGTATGTTGGAAGCACTGAAAGAACAAGTCTGCAAGGCCAATCTGGAGCTGCCCAAGCATGGCCTGGTCACCTTTACCTGGGGCAATGTCTCCGGCGTGGACCGGGAGCAGGGCCTCATGGTCATCAAGCCCTCCGGCGTCAGCTATGAGAACATGACCGCCGAGGATATGGTCGTTGTCCGTCTCAGCGACGGCGCTGTGGTGGAGGGCAAATGGAAGCCCTCCAGCGACACCGATACCCATCTGGCCCTGTACAACGCGTTCCCCGCATTGGGCGGCATCGTCCATACCCACAGCCGCTGGGCGACCTCTTTTGCCCAGGCCGGCAAGGGCGTGCCCGCCTTCGGCACCACCCAGGGCGATTACTTCTACGGGGAGATTCCCTGCACCCGCAAGATGACCCCAGAGGAGATCGGCGGTAAGTACGAGCTGGAGACCGGCAACGTCATCATTGAGACGTTCAACAGCCGCAAGATTGACCCGGCCCAGGTGCCCGCTGTTCTCGTCTACAGCCACGGTCCCTTTGCCTGGGGCAAGGACGCCATGGATGCCGTCCATAACGCTGTGGTTCTGGAGGAGGTCTCCTTCATGGCCTTCCACGCCATGGCCCTGACTCCCGGTCTGCCTCCCATGCAGCAGGAATTGCTGGACAAGCACTATCTGAGAAAGCATGGCCCCGGCGCCTACTACGGCCAGGGCTAAGGAGGAACGGCTATGGAACGCAAGGCTTTTGGCATTCTGCCCGACGGCCGGACCGTGGAGGAATTGACCATCCATGGCGGCGGCCTGACGGCTTCTGTGCTCACCTGGGGCGGCATTCTGCGGACGCTGTGGGTGCCCACCAAGGACGGCTCCACGGTGGACGTGCTCCTGGGTATGGATACGGTGGGGGACTATTTGCAGCAGGATAAATACCTGGGCGCGCTGATTGGCCGCTATGCCAACCGCATCGGCGGCGCCAGTTTCGACCTGGGCGGCAAGATTTACCCCCTGGCGGCCAACGACGGCCCCAACAGCCTCCACGGCGGCCCCGGCGGTTTTGATCGCCAGATGTGGACCGTGGAAAACCAGACCGAGGATTCCGTGACGCTGACGCTGGAAAGCCCCGACGGCCAGGAGGGCTATCCTGGCAACCTGAGCGTCCGGGTGGTGTACCTGCTGGACGGCGACGGCCTGCATATTCGCTATGAGGCAAAGACCGACGGCGACACCATCTGCAACCTGACCAATCATGCCTATTTCAATCTGAGCGGCCACAGCAGCGGCCCGGTGACGGACCAGGAGATTCAGATTTTTGCCGACCGCTATACGCCCACCCTGCCCGGCTCCATCCCCACCGGCGAGATCGCCCCGGTGGACGGTACGCCCATGGACCTGCGGGTATCCCAGCCCATGGGCCTCCATGCCGACGATGAGTTCGCACAGCTGAAACTGGCTGGCGGTTATGACCACAACTGGGTCATCAACGGCTACGACGGAACCCTGCGTCCGGCGGCCCGGGCTGTGAGCCATCAGACCGGCGTGGTCCTGGAAACCCTGACCACCCTGCCGGGTATCCAGTTCTACGGCGGCAACTACCTGGACCATTGCCCCCGCGGCAAGGGCGGCGCACCCTATGCCGCCCGCTGGGGCTTCTGCCTGGAGACCCAGTTCTTCCCCGACAGCCCCAACCATGCTAACTTCCCCAGCGCAGTTTTGAAGGCCGGGGAGACGTACCGCAGTGAGACGGTGTACCGCTTCTCCGTGGAATAACGTTTGATAAAAAATCAACGCCCCGACGGCAGTCGGGGCGTTGTGCGTTTTTTCAGATGCGGATCAGCTCATACTGGTCGGTACCCAGGCCGATCTTGACGCCGTGGTCAATCTGGCCCCGCCAGTTGGTGTTGGGGTGGCTGGCTGTGAACACGTCCTCGATGGACGGGTCGCCGTGATCGTCAATCCAGGTGTTTTGCAGTCTCGGCTGGGCCAGTACTGCGTCACAGCAGGCCTTGTCGATGGCCACCGGGTCAAAGCTGGCGAACATACCCACATCCGGTACAATGGGGGCGTCGTTCTCCGGGTGGCAATCGCAGTTGGGGGACACGCTGTTGACCAGGGTGATGTGGAAGTGGGGACGGCCGTCCACTACGGCCTTGGTGTACTCGGCGATTTTGCCGTCGAGAATCTCGCACGTCTCGTCGTGGGGCGAGACAATGGCATCCACAGGACAGACGCCGATGCAGCGACCACAGCCCACGCACTTGTCGTGGTCAATGAACATCTTTCCGTTGTCCTGGAGCTGGGGCGCGTCGTGGGCGCAGATCTTCTGGCAGCTGCCGCAGCCCACACAGTCGTCGGTGGTGTTGGGCTTGCCGGCGTTGTGCATGGCCATCTTGCCGGCACGGCTGCCGCAGCCCATGCCCAGGTTCTTCATGGCGCCGCCGAAGCCTGTCATCTCATGGCCCTTGAAGTGGTTCAGAGAAATGACAATATCGGCGTCCATGACCGCCCGGCCAATGCGGGCCGTCTGCAAATACTGACCGCCCACAATGGGGACCTCCACATCGTCGGTGCCCTTGAGGCCATCACCGATGATGACGGGACATCCGGTGGTGATGGTGTTGAAACCGTTCATCTCCGCCGCCATCATATGGTCCACGGCGTTTTTCCGGCCGCCCACATACAGGGTGTTGCAGTCCGTCAGAAACGGTTTGCCGCCCAGGTCCTGGATAAACTCCGCCACAGCCCGCACATAGTTGGGCCGCACATAGGCCAGGTTGCCCGGCTCGCCAAAGTGCAGCTTGATGGCCACATACTTGTTGGTGAAATCGATGGTGTCCATGCCCGCCGTGGCCATGAGACGCTTGAGCTTTTGCAGCAAATTCTCGTCGCTGCTGGTACGGAAATCTGTAAAATATACCTTGGCTTTTTCCATGGGGTATTCCCTCCACATTGTAAAAAATCGATACCACTATGGTAGCCAAAAAAAGCGGCGTTGTCAACGGAAACGGCGGAGGCCCAGCCTCCGCCGCATGTATTCCATGTTACATTTTTCCGCTGCGCACCGCCACCAGCTGGGCCGCGATGGACAGGGCCACTTCCTCCGGCGTCTCGCCGCCGATGGGCAGGCCGATGGGCGACCACACCCGGGCAATGTCCGTGTCCGTAAAGCCCTGCTCCCGCAGCAGTTTATTGGTCATGGCGATTTTGCTGCGGCTGCCGATGCAGCCGATATACCGGGCCGGGGTCTTGAGGACCTGGGCCAGAATTTCCCGGTCGCTCTGGTGGCCCGGCGTCATGACTACCACGTAGTCCTCCTCTGTGATGGTTACCCGTTCCAGCACCCGGTTGTAGTTGCCAATGTAAATCTTGGCCGCCTGGGCAAAGGCCGGGGCTTCCACGGCGTGGGGACGGCTGTCATAGATCACCGTGCGGAAATGAACCGTGTGCAGCAGGGGCACCAGGGCTTGGGCCACATGGCCGCCGCCGAAGACGTACACCGTGCCGGGAATCGTCAGGGGTTCACTGTATACGGTGGGCGTCAAAACCGACTGGGGACCCAGCAGGGGCTCCACAGGGCTGTCCAGGGTAAGGAATTTCAATTCCCTGTCCTCATAGAGACCCATGGCCGGGGCGTCCAGCCGCGTCAGCAGCCACGCCTTGCCGCCGGCGGCCAGACGGGCGCACACAGCATCCAGCAGGGGCAAACTCTCGCTGCCCATGGGCTGGAAATACACCGTCACCTTGCCGCCGCAGACCATGCCCAGGTCCGTCTTGTCGTGGTTGCTCAGATCAAAGTGGTACTGGCCCACTTCCACGCCGCGAAGAAAGCCCTGGGCGATTTCTGTGGCGCGAAATTCCACCGCGCCGCCGCCGATGGTGCCCACGGTACTGCCGTCATCAAAGACGGCCATCTTGGCCCCGGCCCCACGGGGCGTGGACCCGCTGCTGGCAATGATGCTGCACAGGACCGCCCGCGCTCCGGCGGCCACCCGGTCCCGCAGGGTGTTGAACATCTGCTGCATATGGTTAACCCTCCAGTTTTCCGATGGAATTGGCCACCAGGGCCTCATACTGCTCCGTGGTCAGGTCGCAGTGGTAGAACAGGTCGAAGTATTTCGTCACTTCCTCCTGCAAATCGTAATCGATGGCGTCGGGATACAGCAGCGCACCCATCCACAACAGGCCCAGGTACCGCTGCACCGAGGGCGGGAAGCCCATCCAGTTGTAGGGACCCATGGGGGCCTCATAATACCGGCCCGTCTGAATGGCTGTCATCTGGGCGTAGCCGTCGTTCTCCGCCACTGTGTCATAGATGCTGTCCGGGGCGAAGAGCAGCACTTCCGGATTCCACACCAGAAGCTGCTCCATGGAGACCTCGTTGCCGGTACCCTTGGAAGAGGGGGATTCCACCACGGCCACATTGTTGGTCATCAGGTCCAGCAGCTCCGCGTGATAGGAGCCCTGGGCAATGACATTGAGGCCCTGGCTGCCGGTGATGTACAGCACGTCCACCTTGTCCACGGAAGCGGCCAGTTCCTCAGCACGGGTGTAGGTGTCCTCGCAGTAGGTTGCCAGAACATCGGCCTCGTCGGCCCGGTTCAGCAGCTTGCCCAGCTGGCGGTAGGCGTCGCCCATGGTCTCGGTGGTGGCGGAGATATGGACAAAGGGGACGCCGGTCTGCTCCTGCAAGGTGTCCAGGTCTTCCACAACGGTGTCCTTGGGCTCGCCCACGTCAAGGACCACCTCGGCGCCGCTGGCCAGCAGCGCTTCGCCGTTCATGGCCTCCTGGCCGCCGTACAGCTGGCCCAACAGGGGCAGATTGTAGTATTCCGTGTCCAGGAACTGGGCGGCACTGTCATCCCATTCGTTGGCAATGCCCACCAGCAGATCGGGGCACAGAGCGAACAGAACAATCTGGGCCATGGGGCCGGAGACGGCCACCTTGGTGATGTTGGCCGGGACCGTCACCGTGCGTCCCACGCTGTCGGTGAATTCCACCGTCTCGGCGGCATCATCAGTGGGCTCGGTGGTCTCCTCTGTGGCGGGAGTGGTTTCCTCCACTGTGGTGTCCTGGGTTGGGGCTTCCGACTGCTCCGCTGCCGGGGCGGCACAGCCGGTTAAAAGCAGCAGGGCCAGAAACAGGGAAAGAATGCGTTTTTTCATGGGATTCCTCCAATCTCCGGAATGTCCGGCGCGTTCAATATGGTGATGATATAGGTGGTGGGAGAGGGATAATACAGGGGAAAGGTGTTATCCTCCCGCTGTTCCAGCCGGGGCAGCACCGTCTCTGCCGTCACAGAGGACGCGTCGCCGCCGCGGTTGTAGATATGAAAAAACAATACCGCGTCGTCGAGACTGCGGAACGGCTGGCCCTTGTCCACAGCCACTTCGGTTTGGGAATAGGGAATGGAAAGGGAGTCCAAGCGCTCCGCCAACCGTCCCGGCGACAACCGGCGCTGTCCGCCGTCCAGACTGAAAGCATGGCGCTTGTTGGCCTTCTGGACTACGGCCACCGTGCCGCTGCACTGGCGGCGGGCCGCCGTTAAAATCTCATCGGGCTGTCCAAAGGAACAAAATACCATGGCTTCATAGGGCGTGTCCGTCCGGCGGGACAGAATATCGGTGTGCAAAATCTCTGGCTGTTCTCCCTGCCGCCGTTGCTCCAGGGCTGCCAGAGCGTCCGCCGACAGGTCGGCGGCGATGACACGGGAAAAGTGTTTTGTTAAGGCCAGAGACAGACCGCCTACGCCGCACCCGGCGTCACAGATTTCGTCCCCCGGTATCAGCTGCCGCAGGGCGGCGGCCAGGGTTTCCGATGCGCCGTTGCAGTCCTCGGCGTCCACCATAAACCGGATCATGTCCGGTGTCCAGCGGAACATGGAACGCCGCACCGGGGCAATGAGCACACCATCGTCGGTTTCCAGGAACCGGGCCGGAACGCCGTACAGCTGCCGCAGCAGGGCCGGGGTCACTGCTTCCCGGGGTGGGCCGTCGGCCACAATGCGGCCTCCGTCCAACGCAATCACCCGGCTGGCGTACAGCATGGCCTGCTGGGGATTGTGACAGGAAAGCAGAATGGTGTAGCCCTGCCAGGACAGGGAGGCAATCTGTTCCAGAACCCGAACCTGATTGCCGAAATCCAGGGCCGAGGTGGGCTCATCGAGAATCAGGATTTTGGCCTCCTGGGCCAGAGCCCGGGCCAGCAGAACCAGCTGCTGTTCACCACCGGACAGCTGAGAGAAGTTTCGCCCCGCTGCGCCCTCCATGTGGAGCTTGGCCAACGCTTCTATGGCCAGCGGCCGTTCCTTGCGGCCCGGCGCGGCAAAGGGGCCCAGACGATGATTGGTCCCCATGAGCACCACGTCCAGCACCGTATAGGCAAAGGCCGGATGATGGGCCTGGGGGATGTAAGCAATGCGTTCTGCCCGCTGTCGGGGGGACCAGGAAGCAAGATCCTGGCCGTCCAACGTCACCCGGCCGGTGTAGCCGTCCAGCAGCCCCAAAAGGCAGCGAAACAGCGTCGTTTTGCCCGCACCGTTGGCGCCCAGCAGAAAGATCAGCTCGCCGGGACCGGCGGACAGGCTGACGCCGTTGAGAATGGGGCGGTTGCCGTAGGAAAAAGAGATGGATTCCAGATTCAGCATACGTCATCCCTCCCGCCCCGCAGCAGCAGTACCAGGAAAAAGGGCGCGCCCAGTACCGCCGTCAGAATGCCGATGGGAATTTCCACGGCCAGAAGATTTCTCGAAAGGTCGTCCACCAGCAGCAGAAACAGCGCCCCGGCCACCATGGAAGCGGGCAGCAAAGCCCGGAAGTTGCTGCCCACCAGACGGCGGCACAGATGGGGCATGACCAGACCTACCCAGCCGATCATGCCGCTGACGGCGATGGAAGCGGCGGTCATCAGGGTGGCGCAGAGGACCACCAGCAGCCGCAGCCGTCCCGGATGGACGCCCAACGCTCTGGCTTCTTCTTCGCCCAACGTCAGCAGATTGATTTTCCACCGCAGCAGCACCAGGGGAATCATCCCCAGGGCCATGACGGGGGCAATGCGCCACACCTCATCCATGGTGGTGCCGTTGAGACTGCCCAAAAGCCAGTAGGTGATGGCGGGTAATTGATTGTTGGGGTCCGCCACCAGTTTCACATAGGAGGTACCGGCGCTGCACAGGGAACTGATGACCATGCCGCAGAGGACCAGATTGAGAATCCGGCTGCCGGGGGCCCGGCGGCCCACAGCGTAGACCACGGCCACGGTGCCCATGGCGCAGAGAAAGGATACCAAAGTAATGGCGTTGTGGGTCAATCCCAGGAGAATGGCGATGGCCGCGCCCATGGCTGCGCCGGAGGACGCGCCCAGGACATCCGGCGACGCCATGGGGTTTTGGAACACACCCTGATAGGCCGCGCCCGCCCCGGAGAGACAAGCGCCTACCAGACAGGCCATAAAAATGCGCGGCAACCGCAGATTCCAGATGGAGGTGACCATATTGTCGTCCCAGGTGGGTTCCCAGTGGAAAATTGGGTCCGTCAGAATTTTATAGGACCGGGCCACGCCCACGCCATAGCGGCCCAAAGCGATGGACAGAAAGATCAGGGCCAGCAGCAGCGCCCAAAGAATGATGAAAACGCGGCGTTGTCGCTTCATGAACCCACCGCCTTGTCCAGCAGCCGGATCAAATGGATGGGCAGGCTGTCGCGGCTGGCTTCCGTCACCGATAACAGCAGGGCGCTGCGTCCGGCGAAGTGGGCCCAAAAGGGGCAGTCGGCCCGTTGACGCACCACAGCCACCACCAGAGGGCTGCGGTCCATCAAGGCCAGAACGGCGGCGGTAAAGGCGGGGGAGCGGGCCTCCAGAAAGCCCAGTTCATCCAGCAGCGTCACCGCACCGGGACGCAGTTCCGCCGCCGCTTGGTCAAAGGCATGGGGAATGGCCACCGCGCCCTGTTCCGTTCGGCGGGCCACGGTCCGTTCCGTACCGTCGTGGAGCAGCCGCAGCCGCAGTTCATCCCCCGCCCATCGGGTGGTAAAACCGCCCAGGGACAGGGGTCGGGCCGCCAGGGCCTTCGTCAATACGGTGGTTTTGCCCACCTGTACGGGGCCGGTCAATAGGAATTCCAATCGCTCACCGCCTGTTCTATCGTGATACTGAATTGAGAATAACACAGGGGACAGACGGTGTCAACCAAACAAAAAAGCAGGTTCCAGGCAAGAACGAAAAATGGGAGCGCCGAAGCGCTCCCATTCAGTTTTTTTTCAGCAGCCGGATATCATTTCCGGCAAAGAGCAGCAGTTCATAGGTCCCCAGGAGCCGGGAGGCGATCTGGGGCGTGTACCGCTGGCGGATTTCGTTGGTGGTCAGATTGGTGGAGATGATGGTGGGCCGTCCGGCCATGAGTCGCCCATTGACCAGACTGTAGAGGGCCGACAGGGTGAACTGGGTGGTCATCTCCGTACCCAAATCGTCGAGAATCAGCAGGTCACAGTGGAGATACTTGGCGGTTCCATGGCCGCCGCCGCCGAATTTTTCCGCTTCAAAATCGGAGAATACCTGCCCCGCCGTCTCATAGACCACGGCATAGCCGCCGTCGGCAACAGTCCGGGCAATGGCGGCGGAGAGAAACGTCTTGCCCAGCCCCGTGCCGCCGGACAGCAGCAGGGACGGCGACTGCACCGAAAATTCCGCCGCATAGCGGCGGCAGCGTTCATAGACATGGCGCATGACTGCCCGGGGGGAGTAACCGCCCAGGTTGGCATCCTCCGTGTCGGGGTACAGGTCCAGACGAAAGGCATCAAACCGCTCGTTGCCGCTGAGCAGGCTGGACAGCTCCTTTTTCTGTTCCTGACGGCACAATTCCGCAAGACATTCACACATGCGCTCCCCCACATATCCGGTGCCGCCGCAGACGGCACAGATGGGCTCGGCTTTCAAATCGGCCTCGTCGATGCCCTCGGATTCCAGAATCCATGCCCGTTCCCGCTGGAGCTCCAGATTGGCTTTGCGCATCTGTTCCACAGTCTGCGTGGGGTCCTCGCCCCGTCGGAACGCCGCCGTCATGACCTGAGCCACCGTGGCGCGGAGCTGCCGGTCAATTTCCCGCAGCCGGGGATGGGCGTCGTAGATGGCGGCAATGCGCCGGTCATTCTCCTGGTCCCGGTTGGCCCGGGCCGCCGCCAGACGGGCTCTGGCCCGGCGCAGCACCTGATCGGAATAGGGCATGATGGTTCCACCTCCGTGTTACTGATTCAGCAGCCGCCGCAAAGCGTCCTGCTCCAGGGAACCCAGCGGCCCCTGTCCGGCGCTGCCCGCCGGGGGACGGCGGTTGTTGTTCGAGTAGGCGGCCTGTTGGCTCCGCTGGTCGCCGCCCTCCACCTCCTGGACCGTGTGCAGTCCTTTCTCGTGCCAGGATTTTAAAATGGAGTTGCAGTAGGGCCACTTCATGGCCCCGGTGTTGAGACACGTCTTTTCGTAGGCCATGGCAATGACATCGTCGCCAAAGCCCCAGTCCAGCCACTGACGGATGTACTGTTCCTCGGCACGGGTCAGCCGCCGGTCTCCCAGTTGAAGACGCTGCTGGACCCGCGCTACAATCGTCTGCTTTTGGAGCTGGGTCTGCATGTAAAAGGCCGCGTCCTCCAGGGTGTCAATGCCTTGGTCGGCCCAGTAGTATGCTTCTTTTTCAATGGTCCGCAGAGACGGCGCCCGGACAAGCCCGCGGGCCCGGCTGCGCTGAATGCAGTATGTAATCAGTATACCGATGACCTCCGTGGGCAGACCCAGGTAATCGTGGAGGGACAGCAGAATTTTCAGCTCCTCCGTGGACAGCACCCGGCCCAGACGCCGCTGGGCTTCGCCCACCAGCAGACTGAAGCTGTTGCCCCGTTCTGTGGCCCGTAAGACGTCGGCCTCCGTGTATACCGGCGGCTGATCCCGGACGATGGGCCGTTGACGGGGGTCTTCCAACAGACCCAGCTGCCGCAGAGAGGCCATGGCTCCGTCCACCCGGTGGGCGGGCCAGCGGAGGGCTTCGGCGGCGGCGGCCGGGTCCGCACCGCTGCGGAGATACAGGTACAGCAGCGCCCCGTCACCGGAGCCTGCGCCCAACAGGCGGCGCACCTCCGAGAGGGGCAGGGACAGGACAGGTTCATTCATGGCGCTCGGCTCCTTTCCGACAAATTGGGCAAAATTTCGTATCTTAGATTATAGCATATCCGGCCCTGCTGTTGCAATGGGGAAACCTTTGGTATCAATGCTCCGTCATAGTATGGCGGTTAGACGCAGATTGTGAATGTTCGTAGGGCGGGACCTATGTGTCCCGCCGCCGGTATGCTCCATCGACCAACAACAACGTAGGGGCCGGCATCCTTGACGGCCCCGGACAGATTATGCCATGGGCGCGTCAGGGATGCCGCGCCCTACGGAGGTGGATGCGGATTCGCCCCATGGCCGCCCAGTAACCGCCAGGGGGTGCCGCACGGCGGGATACACAGGTCCCGCCCTACAAATACAATTCAGGTTCCATACTGTGCGTCGCATAACCGCCATACCGGGAAAAAGGCGTACTGCAAAGGTTTTTGCAGTACGCCAATGGAACCCTATGGGATTACAGCCGCTTGGCAATGGCACGAGCGGCCTGGACGCCGGACGCGCCGGCCTGAGCCAGACCGCGGGTGATACCGGCGCCGTCGCCGATGGCGAACAGGCCCGGCAGCTGGGTTTCAAGCTCCTCGGTCAGCTGAATGCGGGCGGAGTAGAACTTGACCTCCACGCCGTAGAGCAGCGTGTCATAGTTGGCGGTACCGGGAGCGATCTTGTCCAGGGCGTAGATCATCTCAATGATGTTGTCCATGTGACGCTTGGGCAGCACCAGGCTCAGATCGCCGGGGGTGGCGTTGAGGGTGGGACGGGTGAAGGAGTGGCCCATACGGTGCTCGTTGGTGCGGACGCCCTTGATCAGGTCGCCGAACCGCTGCACCAGAACGCCGCCGCCCAGCATGTTGGAGAGGGAGGCAATGTGCTTGCCGTAAGTATAGGGCTGGTTGAACGGAGAAGTAAACCGGTTGGACACCAGCAGGGCAAAGTTGGTGTTTTCAGACCGCAAAGCCGGGTCGGCGTAGGAGTGGCCGTTGACGGTAATCAGACCGTCTACGTTCTCCGCCACCACATGGCCGTAGGGGTTCATGCAGAAGGTGCGGACCGTGTCGCCGTACTGCTTGGTCCGATAGAGCAGCTTGGACTCATAGACCACATCAGTGATGTGCTCAAAGACCTTGGCGGGCAGCTCCACGCGAACGCCCAGGTCCACCTGGTTGTTGGTCATGTCCAGACCCAGTTCCCGGCAGCGGTCGGCGAACCACTCGGCGCCGCAGCGGCCGGGAGCGCTGACGCAGAAGCGGCAGTCCAGCGTCTCACCGTCGGCCAGGGTCAGACGGTAGCCGCCGTCCACGGCCTCAATCTTGTCCACATGGGTCTTGAATCGGAACTCGCAGTTCTGATCCCGCAGATACTCGTAAATGTTGGTGAGGATTTTCAGATTGCGCTCGGTGCCCAGGTGCTTGCAGCGGGCCTGGAGCAGATGCAGGTCATTCTCCAGCGCCTTCTTTTCAATGGCGCGGGCGGCGGGGGTGTCGGTGGAGAAAATCTCCTTGGTGGCGCCGAACCGGACATTGACACTGTCCACATAGTCGATGAGGTCCAGCAGATCCCGGCTGTCCAGGTAGTCGCCCAGCCAGCCACCGAACTCCGTGGTGAAATTGTACTTGCCGTCGGAGAAGGCGCCGGCGCCGCCAAAGCCGGACATGATGGAGCAGGGCTTGCAGGAAATGCAGTCCTTGACCTTGCCGGCCACAATGGGACAGCTGCGGTGGTAGATGTCCTGGCCCATCTCCAAAATGGTGATTTTCAGATTGGGCTTCAGCTTCAGCAGCTCATAGGCTGCGTAGACGCCGGCGGTACCGGCGCCGATGATGGCTACATCGTAAGTCATGACAAAAACTCCTTTTTGTTTTTTCCAATTTACAGACGGCACACTCAGCCCACCACGGTTTCCCCGGGCAGATCATCGGTGGGAGCGGCCTTGAAATACTCGTCCATGACGGCCACGGCGGCCTGGGCCAGATTACCGCCCTGGGCGCCCTTTTCCACATAGACGGCAATGGCAATCTGCGGGTCGTCCATGGGGGCATAGCAGACGAATGCGCCGTGGGCGGAGCCGGTGGAACCGTGCTCAGCGGTACCGGTTTTGGCGCAGACGGCTATGTCATAGTTTTTGAGGTAGGTGGAAGCCGTACCTTCGGTGACGGCCAGACGCATACCTTCTTCCACAGCGGCCATGGCCTCGTCGGAGAAGGTGTAGTCGTTAGCCACCACAGGCTCATTTTCCACCAGCGTTTCCGTGTAGTCGGAGGAGACAATGCGCTTCAAGAACGTGGCCTTGTATCGCGTGCCCTGGTTGGCCAGGGAAGCGGTGTAGACGGCCAGCTGCATGGGCGTGAAGCGGTTTTCCGACTGGCCGATGGCGGCGGCAATGGTATCGGCGTCGTACCAGCCGGCCAGGTCCGGGTTATCCTTATGAACCTCGGCCTTGGTCTCGGGATTGGCACGGTAGCCGATGGACTCACCGATTTCCACGCCGGTGGGTTCTCCCAGTCCCAGCTGCTTGGCCACATTGTCAATGGCGGTAATGCCTGTACGGCGGCCTACCTCATAGAAATAGTAGTTGCAGGATACCGACAGGGCTTCCATCATATTGATGACGCCGTGGGTGGTGCCGGTATTGGTGTAGATCAGACATTCGGGCTGATACGTTTCAAAATAGGTGTATTTACCCAGGTCGTCGATTTCATAGAACCGGCCGATACCGGCACTGTCAATGGCGGCGATGGAGGTGACCATCTTAAAGGTGGAGCCGGGGGGCATGGGGGCTTGCAGCGCCCGGTTGTAGTAGGGCTTGTAGGGGTCCTCGCTGAGGGTGGCGTAATCCTCGTAGAACGTCTCCAGGGAGTAGGTGGGGTAGCTGGCGCAGGCCAGCACCTCGCCGGTTTTTACGTCGATGGCCACCAGTGCGCCGCCCTCGGCGTCCTGGCCCTTACCTTTACTGTCACTGGAAGAAGAGGAGGACAGACCGTTTTCCCGCAGGTCCAGAATGATCTTCTCCAGTGCTTCCTCGGCGGCGGCCTGGAGGTTGATGTCAATGGTCAGCATCACGCAGTCTCCGGCCTCCGGTTCCACGGCCCAGTATTCGTCCAGAACCTCGCCGTCTTCGTTGACTGTGGTGACCTTGGTGCCGTCGGTGCCATGGAGCTCCGGCTCAAAGGCCAGCTCAATGCCCGATTTTCCCACGGTGGCGTTCATGGGGTAACCCAGGTCCTTATAGGTGGACTGGTACTCGTCGGCCCACATGGTGCCGAGATAGCCCAGAATGTGGGCGGCGTATTCGGTGTTGTAGGAGCGGACCGTGGAGGTCTGCACATTGAGGCCCGGCGTGGCCAGCTCCATGATGGCTGACAGGGTGTCGGTGTCGGCGTCGGCCAAAAGGGTGTAGCTCTCCAGACCGGTGCCTTCCACAGCCAGCAGAGCCAGCTCATACCGCAGACCCGTCACCAGCCGTTTCTGGTGATCGGTCCAGTCCGCCGGAATACCGAAGATCTTTTGCAGTTCCTTCATCAGGGTTTGGGGGGACATGTCCGGGTCGAGACTGTAGGCCGAAAGGAATTTGCGGAAATTGTTCTGCCAGTTGGAGTCCAGCTCGTCCAGGGTGTAGGCATAGGGGGTGGTTTGGGAGATGGGCAGATGGTCCGCGTAGTCCGCGCCCAAACTCTCGCACAGCTCCCCCAGCTCCAGAAGCCGTTGGTTGGGGTCGTCGGCGTTGAGGAGAATGACACGGTTGAGCTGGATGTTGTAACTGGCCCGGTTGGTCACCAGGACGTTGCCGTTGCGGTCCAGAATGGGGCCGCGGGCCGCCTGGACCACCGTGCGGTAGGTATAGGAGCCGGGCTCCTGGGTGGCCTGGGACTGGAGCTTGAACAGCTGGGCGCCGTAGGCGCCCACCAAGGCCAGAATCAGCACAATCGTAACAATGACGCGAAATCGTGCTTTACGTTCCATGGGGATCACCTGCCTTTGCGATTTTGCCGGTCAGCCACCAGAACAGGGGCGTGGTCAGCAGCGAAAAACCAATTTGCAGCAGCAGCAGCCGGGAGGCATCCACGGGCATGGGAGAGCCCAGAAACAGCCGCTGGACGTAAACGGCCCCTTCACAGAGGACCAGATTCAACAGACTGCCGCCGACGGCGGGCATCAGGGAGCGGGTCACATAGGCGCTGGTGATATATCCGGCCACCATGGAGCCCAGGGGCAGGAGGAACACGAACACCGCGCCGCCGGACGCGCCCGACAGGGCCCAGAACGCGGCGGTGATCAAGGCAAACAGCCCACCCTGCTCATGGCCCTCCCGACAGGCCACACAGGCGGCGTAGACGGGCAGCAGGCTCAGTTTGGTGCCGCAGAAAGTGCGGTTGCCCAGCACCGAGGTGGACAGCAGCAGCACCAGAAGGAATCCGGCGCTGTAGAGACTCCAGCGGAGGAAATTGCGTTGGCGTTGTGTCATGGCGGTCCCTCACGACTGGTAATCGGCGATGAGGAACACCTGTTCCAGATCGCCCAGATCAGCGGCGGGTGTCAGCTTGGCAAACTTGCCCACGCCGGTCTCATCGTGGCCGGCGTCGGAGATATAGCCCAGCAGCAGGTTCTTGGGGTAGAAGGTGGAACCGGTGGTGACTACCTGATCGTTGTTTTTGAGCACCGCGCCGGTGGACAGGTAATTCATCCGCAGCGTGCCGTCCTTATCGTAGGAGCCCTGGACCACGCCGGTGTAGCCGGAGGCGGCGATGGAGGCGGAAATCTCCATGGACGGGTCCAGAATGGTGGTCACCGTGGCCCAGGTGGGCCCGGCTTCCGTGACCATGCCCACCACCTGCCCGTAGGCGGTGACGGCGCACATGCCCTCTTCAATACCGGCCTCGGTGCCGCGGGAAATCGTGCAGGCCGTTTTCCAGTTGGAGGACTCCCAGCTGGTGACGTAGGCCGAACGGAAGGTGAAATCCGGATGGTCCTCCTGGAGTCCCAGCAGGGCTGTAAGGTATTCGTTTTCCCGTTCATACTGGGCCACGTCCCGGGCGTCCTCCTCCAATTCGGCCACCCGCTGCTTGAGCAGCTCGTTCTCAGCCTCCAGGGCGTCATAGCGGAACAGGTAGTCGTAGAACTGCTCCACCTGCCGCACCACCGCTGCTGCGGCGGCCCGGAAGGGCGACAGCACCAGCCCCGTGACCTGTTGGCCCAGGGTCGCACCGTCGCTGATGACGCCCACCACAGCAAAGAGGATGGCCAGGCTCATGGCCGCGGCCAGAATCATTTTGACCCGGCCGGAAAAGAATTTTTTCAATGCGTTTGCACCTCAGAACTCAAGTTACGTCGGCCTGTCCCAGAATCTCCACGCCCAGATGGCGGAGCATGGCGCACAGGCGGCAGATGGGGAGCCCCATGACGTTGTAATAGTCGCCGTCCAGCCGTTCCACAAAGAGACCGGCCAGTCCCTGAATGCCATAGGCGCCGGCCTTGTCCATGGGCTCGCCGGTGGCCACATAGGCGGCGATTTCCTGTTGGGACAGGGGACGGAACCAGACGTGGGTCACCACGGTGTCAGTGATGGTGCGGCAGCCACGGCGGACGGTGACGCCGGTCATCACCTGATGGTCCCGGCCCGACAGGGACGCGAGCATGTCGGCGGCCTCCTCAGCGGTGCGGGGCTTGCCCAATACCCGGTCCTCCAGGACCACCACTGTGTCGGCGGCCACAATCACCGTGTCTTCGCCGGCGGCTTCCGCAATGGCTGCGGCCTTCTGGGCCGACAGACGGGCTACCTCGTCAAAGGGTTTCTTTTCGGCGTCCATGGTCTCGTCGATATCGGCGGCCGAGACCGTGAAGGAAAGGCCCATACGGGCCAACAGCTCCCGCCGCCGGGGCGACTGGGAGGCGAGAATCAGTTCCATATCAGCAGGGTTCTCCTTATCAGTATTACATAGACCTTTAACTATAGAATTATACACGAAACGCAACAGAAAACGCAAGCCCCACAAGAAAAAACAGGGGGACTACCAACTGTCCCCCTGCAAACTACATTATTCCACGCCCCGGACATAAAGCCCGCGGGTGTGCTGGCCGGGATCAAAGACGCCGCCGCTCTGCCAGGCACGGACCACCAAATCCACCTCTCTGGGATTTTCCGTGGTAAACAGCAGCCGGTGGGCCCACACGCCCAGGACGCCCAATTCCTTATGACGGTCCAGCAAAAACAGCTTCCGGCCATTGAGGACCACGCTGCGGCAGGTGCCGGGGTCCGGCAGAATGGGGAACTCGGCCCCCGTCCGGTCCACCAGACTGGTGGGTTGGCCGTGGCAGTTGCAGACGCCGGTGCGGTTGCGGATGAGACAGCTCTCTGTCAGCATCAGGGGCAGACGGCCATAGACCAGCAGCTCCGTGGGCAGCGCCTTGCCCAAATCCCGAATCTGGGCCAGCCGCAGTTCAAAAGAGGCTGTCAGGGAGCAGAAATGGAGCCGCCGCACCTGCTGGGCCGTCAGGGTGTTGCACACGTTGAGACCGAAGTCGCCCCGCAGCTCCATCCCCAGCTCCAGGGCCGTGATGATCTGGCCCAAATTGCCAATCAGAACGGAGGAGACGCCCAGCTGCCGGACGGTTTCCAGCTGGCGGCGCACCTTGCGCCACTCCCGATCCCAGACCACCCGGGGCAGTACGGCACAGACTTCCGTCCGCTGGCACAATGCCCCTATCCGGTCCGGGTGATCGGCCAGTTCGCTGACAGGCACATAGAGCACCGTGGGCCGGGCTGCCAACAAAGACGGCGTCACCTGCTCCAGAGATCGGACCTGTACCGTCAGCGCCGGACGGCCGCTATGGGCGGGCCAGGTATGGGCAGGGGTGTAGCCGTGGATGGGCACCCGGGGCAGCTGCCCCCGCAGGGCCGACAGCCGGATCAACGCCTCCCGACGCAGGCCGTTGACCACGCTGGCCGGAACCATCAGGCCGGGGGCCACCTGGGCCTGAACCTGGCGGCAGACATAAGGCGTGCCGCCGGTTTTGGAAAGGCGTGTGGTCAATTCCTCTTCTGTCACAGGGCGGCTGATGGCCTGCTCGGGCACGGGACCCTCAGCCCGGCACACATGGCCGGACCAGTCGGCCACCAGCAGCGTCACCGGGCGGCCCGGCTGCACATCAATCTGGAACCGCACCGGAACCCGGGATACTTCGCCGGTTTCGTAGCTGGCGCGGGCCTTGGCCAACAGTTGTTTGTCTTCCCGTTCGCCGGTACGGATGCCCAGCATGGAGCGGTCCACCTGATCCCGCAAATACCCGTCGGTAAAGCCCTGCCGAGAGAAAATACCCTGGAGCTCCTCCAGGTCCTTGCGGGAGACGGGCTTGCCGTCCAGGGCCGCCCGGTAAATGCGGGTCACCACGGCCACATATTCCGGCCGCTTCATACGGCCCTCCAGCTTCAGGGAGTGGACGCCCATGGCTTCCAGCTTCAAAAGATGTTCAATGGCGCAGTTGTCCTTGAGGCTCAGGGGGTACTGCTGCTGATAGCGGCCATAGCCGCAGGGGAGACGGCAGGGCTGGGCGCACTGGCCCCGGTTGCCGCTGCGCCGTCCGATGACGGCGGAAAAGTAACATTGTCCGGAGTAGCACATGCAGAGGGCGCCGTGGCCGAAAACCTCGATTTCCACGGGGCTCTCCCGGCAGATGGCAGCAATTTCGCTTTCCGGCAGTTCCCGGGCCAGGACCACCCGACTGCATCCCAGCTTGGCGGCCAGCTTGACGCCGTCCAGGTTGTGAATGCTCATCTGCGTACTGGCGTGGACCTCCACCGTGGGGGCGATTTCCCGGCACATGGAGACCAGACCCAGGTCCTGGACAATAAAGGCGTCCACACCCAACTGGGCCGCCCGGCGAATCAGTTCCGCCGCCTCGGGCAGCTCCCGGTCAGAGGCCAGGGTGTTCAGCGTCAGGTGGACCCGGACGCCGCGGACGTGGCAATAGGTGACGGCCTCCCGGAGGTCGTCCAGGGTGAAATTCCGGGCGCCCATGCGGGCGTTGAAGCCGCCGGCGCCCAGGTAAACGGCATCCGCGCCGTTCTGGACCGCGGCCCGCAGGGCCTCCATGGAGCCTGCGGGGGATAACAATTCGATCATCTATATCAACCTCTCATACAGAGAACAACAGGGGTTCTGGAATATGTCAACCAGTATACCATATTTAGTGTCTGGAGAAAAGAGAAGACACAAGAAAAAGTTTACATAAAATCAAAACGGTCTTTCAGCAAAAACTTACAAACGGCCCGCCGTCCGCCCTTTACAAGAGCCGGGAAAATGGGGTATGATAAGAGCAATCTGGCTCGATCAAAAGGAGGATGCGCCATGCATCACGGATATATTTCCTGCGCCTGTGCCGCCCCGGCTCTGCGGGTGGCCGACTGCGCGTACAACGCCGCCGAGACGGTGAAATGGCTGGAAGAAGCCCATGCTCAGGGGGTCCAGCTGCTGGTCTTTCCCGAACTGGGTTTGACGGGCTACACCTGCGGCGAACTGTTTTTGCAGAAAACTCTGCTGGACGGGGCCATGGACGCCCTGATGACCGTCAAGGAGGCCACGGAGGGCAAATCCATGGTGGTGTTTGTGGGTCTGCCGGTCCAGTGGAACCACAAGCTGTACAACTGTGCTGCCGTGCTCCATGACGGCTCCATTCTGGGACTGGTGCCCAAAACCCATCTGCCCAACTACAGCGAATTTTATGAGCAGCGGTGGTTCACCCCGGCCACGGAGGAGCTGTGCGTCACGCTGGACCTGGGCGGTGAAGCGGTGCTGCTCATGCCTAACCAGAGTTTCCCGTGTCTCAACGTGCCGGAATTGGTGGTGGGCTGTGAGCTCTGTGAGGACCTGTGGGCCCCCAATCCGCCGTCGGTGCAGCAGGCGTTGGATGGCGCTACAGTCATCGTCAACCTGTCGGCGTCCAATGAGGTGGTGGGGAAGGACAGCTACCGCCGGGAGTTGGTGAAAAATCAGTCGGCCCGGTTGTCCTGCGCCTATCTCTACTGCTCCTGCGGCGACGGGGAATCCACCACCGATCTGGTATTCTCCGGTCACCAGCTGCTCTGTGAGGATGGAACGCTGTTGGCTGAGCGGCGGGACCGGACTCCCGGCATGGTGAAAACGGAGATTGACGTTCATAAGCTGGACGGCGAGCGCCGCCGCCGCAACACCTTCCCGGCGCAAGCCGTCCGCAAGGGAGAGAGCGCCGCATTTTATCTGGAGGAGCGGGAGACGGTGCTGACCCGGTTTGTGGACCCCATGCCCTTTGTGCCCGCCGACACGGCGGCCAGAGATGGACGCTGCGAGGATATTCTGAGCTTGCAGGCGGCGGGTTTACGGAAGCGGATTGAGCATGCTCACGCGAAAACATGTGTGGTGGGTTTGTCCGGTGGCTTGGATTCCACCCTTGCCCTGTTGGTGACTGTCCGGGCCATGGACAGCTTAGGACGGGAACGGAAGGATATTCTGGCCGTCACCATGCCCTGCTTCGGTACCACCAGCCGTACCAAGGACAACGCCACCAAAATGGCCGAGCTGCTGGGTGTCAGTTTTCTGACTGTACCCATCGGCGCGGCGGTGGAGCAGCATTTTAAAGACATCGGTCTGCCGGAGGACGACCGGTCCGTGACCTATGAGAATGGACAGGCCCGGGAGCGGACCCAGGTGCTTATGGATCTGGCCAACCGCCAGGGTGGCATGGTCATCGGTACCGGCGACCTCAGCGAGCTGGCCCTGGGCTGGGCCACCTATAATGGAGACCATATGAGCATGTACGGCGTCAACGGTTCCGTGCCGAAAACACTGGTGCGCCATATTGTCCGGTATGTGGCTGACCACAGCGATAAGGATTTGGCGGCGGTGCTGCTGGATATCCTCGATACGCCGGTGTCGCCGGAGCTGTTGCCGCCGGAGGACGGAGAGATTGCCCAGAAGACGGAGGATTTGGTGGGCCCCTATGAGCTCCACGACTTTTTCCTCTATCAGATCGTCCGCTTTGCGTTCCCGCCCGCCAAGGTCTACCGGCTGGCCCGGTACGCCTGGCAGGGCCGGTATGATGATGAGACCATTTTGAAGTGGCTGAAAACCTTCTACCGCCGGTTCTTCCAGCAGCAGTTCAAGCGCAGCTGCTTGCCCGACGGCCCCAAGGTGGGCAGTGTCAGCCTGTCGCCCCGCGGCGATTGGCGGATGCCGTCGGACGCCTGCGCCACTTTGTGGCTCAATGAACTGGAAATGTTATGACTGCTCCCAGACTGAACTCTTGGGATTATAGCGAGGGCTATGCGTATTTTCTGACCATATGCACCAATAACCGGCAGAATATTTTGGCAGAATGTTCCGTATTTGAGTCTGCTGTCGTAGGGCGCGGCATCCCTGACGCGCCTGCGGTGAGGCTGTCCCCTTACGGAAGCTTTGTGCAAGAGACATTGGAGTACTTGAATACGAGCTGGGATTCAATTACCATTTTTAATTATGTCATCATGCCGGATCACATTCACATATTGGTGCAGGTTCATGGAGAAGCAACAACAAATGTTCCGGCCAATGCTGTGATCCCCAAATTTGTTTCAGCATTGAAACGGTTTACCAATAAAAAATTCCAGAAGTCTCTTTGGCAATCTGGGTATCATGATCACATTATTCGGAATCAATTGGATTTCCAAAAACATTGGTCCTACATTGACAACAATCCACACGCCAGAATTTTGAAGGCATATCCGCTCTAATACCGGGGCCGTCAAGGATGCCGGCCCCTACGGTTGAGAAAAAATGCAGCAAAAAGGACGAAGCCGTATGGTTTCGTCCTTTTTCACTATTTCCCGATAAAATCCTCCCGGATGGCCGTCACCAATGCGTCCACATCTTCCATCGTGTTCTCGTGGCTGAAGCTAATGCGGATAGCCCCGTCGATGACATCGGCGGGCAGACCCATGGCCTCCAAAACGTGGCTGCGGTGGCCCTTGGCACAGGCGGAACCGGCGGAGACGTAGATCTCCCGGTCCTGGAGTCGGTTAATCAGCTCCTGGGAACGGTGGCCCGGCAGGCTCATACCCACAATATGGGGCGCGGCCGCTGCACCGAACAGCACTACGCCGGGCAGCTGAGAAAGGGCTTCCCGGCAATGGTTCCGCAGCGCTTCCATGTGGGCAATATCCGCTTTCAGCGATGCAGCGCCGACGGCACAGGCCGCGCCGAACCCACAGATGGCCGGTAATCCTTCGGTGCCGCTGCGGAAGTTCCGCTCCTGGCCGCCGCCGTGAATCAGGGCGGGCAGGGGCAAACCCGGTTTAATGTACAGGGCGCCGACGCCCTTGGGACCGTGGACCTTGTGGCCGGAAATGGAAATCAGATCCGCGCCCAGGGTTTTGGCCTTGAACGGCACTTTCAGAAAGCCCTGAACCGCGTCGGTATGAAACAGGGCGTTGGGGCTTTTGCGGCGGGTGGCCCGGATCATCTGCTGCAAGGGCATGACCGCGCCGCACTCGTTGTTGACCATCATCACGGACACCAAAATGGTGTCGGGCCGCAGGGCGGATTCCAGGGTTTCTACGGAGACTGTGCCGCTTTCGTCGGGCTGGAGATACGTCACTTCAAAGCCCTGCTGCTCCAGCTCCTTGGCTGGATGGAGGACGGCGTGGTGCTCCACCGCCGTGGTGATGATGTGGCGGCCCCGCTTGCCCAGCCGTTTTGCCGCCCCGTGAAATACCCAGTTGTCGGCCTCGGTGCCGCCGGAGGTGAAGAACACCCGGTCCGGCTCAGCCCCTAAAGCCGCCGCCACCTGCCGCCGGGCCTGACTGAGCCGCCGGGCGGCATCCATGCCCAGTTTGTGCAGGGAAGAGGGATTGCCCCAGCAGTCCCGCAGCAGCTCCGTCACCGCCGCCACGGTCTCCTCACAGGGGCGCGTGGTGGCGGAATTGTCAAAATAAATCATGGTATGCTCCTCTATGGTTCTGAGCAGCGCCGCCGGTGGCGAGCACGGTCTCAGGTAATGTCAATCATATATTGGCACAGCTCCCGGGCGGCCTTGTCCATGTGACGGGTCTCCTCAGGGGTCAGTTCCAGTTCCACAATCCGCTCCACACCGCCGCTGCCGATGACAGCGGGGACGCTGAGGAAAATGTCATCCTGGCTGTATTCGCCATGGAGAGCCGCCGAGACACAGAGGGTCTTGTGGCGGTCACGGAGCACCGCGTCCACAATGTCCGCCGCGGCGGCGGCCATGGCGAAGGCAGCGGAACCCTTGCCCTGAATCAGATTGTAAGCCGTATCCGCCGCCGTGTTGGCCACGGCTTCCCGGTCCAGCGTCTCCGGCAGGGGATTGCCGTTGACCCGCACCTGGCTCCAGGGAATCACCGGTTCCTCTCCGGCGTCACCCAATACCCAGGCTTCCACAGCGGCCGGGTCCGTGTCCAGCGTCTCCGCCAGATGACTCCGCAGACGGGCCACGTCCAGGGCTGTGCCCAGACCGATGACCCGTTCCGGCGGCAAATCCGAAAGCTGATGGGCCAGCCATGCCATCAGGTCCGAAGGGTCTGTCAGCACCACCAGAACGCCGGAAAATCCCGTGGCCATGACCGTCGGCACAATGCGGCCAATGGTGGTAGCGGACCGGTCCAACTGGTCCAGCCGGGGCACGTTGGGCGCCGGGTTGGCCGATATGGTGAGCACGCACACCTGAGCATCGTCACAGTCGTAATAGGTGCCCGACCGAATGCGGGTCCGGCCTCCCAGCACGCCCAGACTATGGCGCAGATCCGCCGCCTGGGCCCGGGCCAGCCGCGGGTCCGCGTCCACCAGAACCAACTCGTCACACAGGTTCCGCAACACCAGATGGTGGGCCAGAGCCCCACCAATCTGTCCAACACCGAGAATGGCTACCTTCTTCGCGGCCATGTTTCTCTTTCCTCCATCTATTGACGACCATACCGCATCATTGTGTCGGCAGCCCGCAACGGATCTTTTGCGCCAACTGTGCAGCGGAAAACTTTTGAAATACATCCAGTCTTCCTTCAAGTTTTCCGTTTTCAATTGACACAAACTCTCTCACTGCGTGCTCTTGCCAAATGCTGCGGTACGGTCTGATTCGTTTTCTGATTTTCTGATTATTTGCCCACGCAGAAGCGCGAGAAAATCTGATCGGTGATCTCCGTCCGAGCCGTCCGGCCGTTGATCTGTCCCAGCAGCTCCATGGCTTCCTCCACATCCACCAGAACGGCGTCCGGCGTCAGCCTCTGCCGCAGGGCCGCCGTGGCCCGTTCCAGTGCTTCCGATGCCAGAAACACCGCCCCCGCCTGCCGGGCGTTGGTGAGAAGGGTGCCGTCGCAGGGCAGGTCCAGGGGGAACAGCTCTTCTACTACCCGTTCCAGGGAATCCAGGCCCTCGCCGGTTTTGGTGCACAGGGGAATCACCCAGTCGAAGGGCAGATCCGCCGGGGAAATCTGCTGGGGAAGATCCTGTTTGTTCAGCAGGGCGATGGCGTGCTCTGCTTCCCACGCTGCCGCCATGGCCGCTTGGTCCTCATCGTCCAGGGGACGGCTGCCGTCAAAGACGCACAGGGCCAACTTGGCTTTTTTGGCCGCCTGCCGGCTCCGTTCCACGCCCATGGCTTCAATCTGGTCATCTGTATCCCGGATGCCTGCCGTGTCCGTCAGCCGCAGTTTGATGGAACCCAGCTTCAGAACCTCTGTCACCGCGTCCCGGGTGGTACCGGCCACGTCGGTGACAATAACCCGGTCATAGCCCGCCAGGGCGTTGAGCAGGCTGGACTTGCCCACATTGGGCTTGCCCAGAATGACGGCGTCGAGGCCGTTTTTCAGCACGGTACCTCGCCGGTAGGTGGCGGCCAGGGCGGCCAAATCCGCCTGGGCCGACGAGACAGCTTCGGTGATCTCCGAATTGCGGAAGTCCTCAATGTCCTCGTCGGGGTAATCCAAAACGGCGTGGAAGTGGGCGCACAGTCCGGCCAGCCGGTCATACAGCGGGTCAATGCGGCTGCGGACCGCGCCGGACAGCTGTCCGGCGGCATTGGCGGCGGCTTCGGCGGTGTCGGCCTCAATGAGGTCGATGACGGCTTCGGCCTGGCTCAAATCGAGACAGCCGTTGAGGAAGGCACGCTTGGTGAACTCGCCGGGTCCGGCCTGTTGGGCTCCGGCGGCCAACAGCGCTTGCAGTCCCGCCGCCAGAACGGCCAGAGAGCCGTGACAGTGGAGCTCTGCCGTGTCCTCGCCGGTGTAGGAGTGGGGGGCACGGGACACGGTGGCCAACACCTGATCCAACACCCGCCCCTGGGCGTCGTGGAGACTGCCCAGCACCAGACGGCGGTCCGCCGTTTGGGCCAGGGGCTTGCTGCTGGCGGCGGTAAACACCCGGTCGGCCACGGCAATGGCGCCGTCGCCGGACAGGCGCAGAATGCCGATGGCCCCCGGCTGGGGCGCCGTGGAAATGGCGGCGATGACCTGAGACATGCAATCCTCTCCTTTTCATATATCAAGCACATAGTATACTCCTTTTTCCCCCCGATGACAAGTAAGACCGGCGGAGAATTGTCGGAGTTTGGCGAAAGCGTTGCGTTTTTCCTGAAATTATGGTATTTTATAAAGACTAATCTGTTCGAAAGGACATATCGCCATGAAACAATGGATTGCTGCATTGCTTTGCGCCCTGGTTTTGGTGCAGCCGGTTCTGGCCACCGGCACGGGCAATGACGCGGATACCACCAATGGAGAAACCACCGGTGAAACGGCCGACAACGCCGCCGATGCCACCGGAGACGATGCGGACGCAGCAGCTGGTGACAGCGGTACAGACCGCATTCCCAGCACCGACCCGGATTCCACCACGGCCACCGGCGGTACCACCGGCACAAACACCAACGCCGGTACGACCACCGGCACCACCGGCAACACCGTAGATGCCAAGACGGCCACCATTACCAATTTCAATGCCCAGTGGGCGGTGGATGCCAAGGGCCGGGCCACGGCCACTATCCGGGTGGACATGAACCTGCCCTCCACGGTAACGCAGCTGGACTTTCCCATCGGCAACGGCGTGAACGCACAGCTGAGCGGCTATAGCGATGTTGAGATCGTGGACATCACCGACGGCAAGGCCCTGCGGCTGGTGGCTGATCCGGGCTTTACGGGCGTCCAGACCTTTACGCTGTCCTACGCGGTGGAGAACGCCATCAAGGTCACGGAGACAGGCCAAAAGCTGGAACTGGACCTTATGGCGCCGGGCTGGGCCTGGCCCATGGAACAGGCGTCCTTTACACTGACAATGCCAGCCGTCTTCACCGGAGAGCCCACCTATGTGGGCGGCTATTATGCCGATTTGGTGGCCGACTATATGACTCTGGAGCAGACGGATACCACCATCACCGGCACCTATAAGGAGCCGCTGCGGGACCACGAAAGCCTCAGCATTTCCCTGGACCTGCCCGTCGAGTACATCACCATCCGCAGCGCCAGCGGCATTTCCCAGGTGGTGACGTTGTCGGTGACGATTCTGCTGGCAGTGCTGGCGCTTCTGTACTGGTACAAGACCTTGAGCAATGGCAAAATGAAAATCGTCTCCCGCACCATGGCCCCCGACGGCGTGGGCGCCGGAGAACTGCCTCTGCTGCTTATGGGCGGCCGTCCCCGGCTGTCGCTACAGGTGGCCCAATGGGCCTCCTTGGGCTACCTGGTCATGGGTTATGACCAGCGGGGCCGGGTGGTCCTCCAAAAGACCATGGATATGGGCACCGAGCGCCGCCAGTCGGATCAGGTGACTTTCCAAAAGCTGTTTGGAGAAAATACGGTCTGTGAGGGCGAGGGCCGCCGGTTTGCCGCCCTGGCGGACTGGTACGCCCACAATATGGAGCGCAGCTGCCGCCGCCGCTACTTCTCCCGCACCAGCGGCGCACCCTTGATCCTCTATCTGCTGGGTGTGATCTCCTGTGCCGTGGCTCTGTTCGGCGCGGCTTCCACGGGTCTGCCGGACGGAAAGCTGCGGGGACTGCTGCTGGCGCTGGTGGCCGTACTGGGTCTGGCCGCCGGTGTATCTGCCACCGTTTCTGCCATTATGGCCACCCGGCGGCAATTTCAACCGGTGGTTCTCGGTGTATTTTTGCCGCTGGTGGCGCTGGTGCTGGCCGTGGTGTGGGGCGGCGTGCTGCCCATGGTTATCGCTTTTGCCACGGTGGTATTCGGTGCGGTGGCCACCATGCGCGGCGGACGCCGCAGCGCCGCCGGTCAGAATATCACGGCCCAGGCGTTGGGCTTCCGCCGGTACATCCAATATCTGTCAACCCATCAGCTGACCATGCAGCTGCGGGACAATGGGCTTTATTTCTATGATCTTCTGCCCTTTACCGAGGCCATGGGGCTCAGCGACGATCTGGCCTCCCGAGTTGACCGGTTCCAGATTGAGCCCTGCCCCTGGTTCCGGGCCCGCCGCAAGCAGCCCCAGACGCCCCCCGGCTTTACAGCGGCGTTTCAGGATATGCTCCGGCGCATGGACAACAGCGGACGATAACCGCTTGAACATCCGGATATCAAAAAATGACCGCAGCGACGCAAGAAAACGGCTTTCTTGCGTCGCTGCGGTTTTTTATGCGGGGAATCTGCTTCCGATACCGGCCCGGTCAAATCCGGAGGTCCAGATTGGGCGACAGGACGGCGAACCGTTCAAAATACCCCTTGGCGGAACATTGCAGATTGGACAAAAACCGGTTCAGCAAACTGGCACTTTCGGTTTCCTGTTTGGAGGGGGAGAGCAAATCCGATACCTTGCGGGGCTTTCCCTGGGCATCCAGACGGAATTCGGCTTCCTGGCGGTGTTCCGTGCCGCTCTCGTCGGTCCAACAAACCCAGGTACGGCCCTTAAAGCCGTCGGTGGGGTCAAAGCCGTCGGTGGTGTAGTCGGTGACGGTTTTGGTGCCGTCGGCGTTGCTCACGGTCATGGATGTAAGCTGAATGCTGCCCTGGGCATTGCTGCCGCTTTCAAAAAACCATTGGAAGTTCTTCGGCGGCACCATATCCGGGTCCAGAACAAAGTGATTCTCAGACACAATAAACGGGTCACCTGCCAGCGCGGAGTTGAAATTATAGCGGTGGGTCTCGCCCTTGGCCAGATAGTCGGGCACGGTAAAGGTGGAATCGTGCTCTTGGGCCACAGCCTGGGCGCCCGCCGTGATGGCGGAAATGGCCGATTCACTGGCGTAATAGTAATCGGAGTTGTAATAACTCCAGCCGCGCTGGGCGTTCATTTTGCCGGTGATGTACTGCTGTCCCTCGGCGTTGTTGCGCTCCACGGCGGCTGCCAGGATTTTCTCCCGGAACAGGTCGTAAAACCGGCTGGCCGTCTCTTTCTGTGCATCGGTCAGGGGGCCGGTGGGATTCTTCGCAGAGCCGAACAGCTCCTTTTTCAGCAGCCGTTCATACTCGGCCTGCAATTCGGTTTCAGACAGCTTCCCGTCCATAAACGCGTTAATGGGCGCGTCCATGGGGCTTTTCACTGCGGAAAAATCGCCGCGCAGGGCGTCTTCCATGGTAATGTAGGAAAAATTGGAATCAAAGCGCACAAAGGAATCGGTGTTTACAGAGCCCTCCGGGACCTTTTGCAGGTCGTTCGAGATATCCAAATGGGTTCCATATGGACTCTGAATGACGGGGTAATTGGTCGAGTTGACGCCGTTCATGTTCAGGACCTCCTTGTTTTTTCCAAAATCAGTTTAATCTGTGCGGATATTGGCGGTGCTGGCCGGATACAACACCCAACGGTTCAAATTACAATCAGTTTTATTATCGGCACATTTTTCCAAAAGGTTAGCGGGCGCATGGCTGGTTGGGAACAAACCTGGAACCGTCCCAGGCGAAAAAGGGGCCCGCTGCCGACGGCAGCGGGCCCCGAAAAGGCGTTACAGATTACACATATTGCTGGGTGTTCACATCCACCACGCCGCGGGTGGTGATGCGCAGGGTGGGAATCACAGGCAGAGCCAGGAAGCTCAGTGTCATAAAGGGGTCAATACCGGGATTGATGCCCAAGCTGTAGGCCACTTCCTTGGCATGCTCCAGTGCTTCATTGAGCTGCTCCACCGGCTGCTCGGTGAGAATACCGGCCACTTCCAGCACAACCTCGGCCAGAATCACGCCGCCCCGGACCACCACGATGCCGCCGCGGTTTTCCACCACCCGGTTGACGGCTACAGCCATATCGGCGGAATTGGTACCCACGGCAATGATGTTGTGGCTGTCATGGGAGATGGAGGTTGCCACGGCGCCGTCTTGGAGCCCATAGCCCTGGAGATAGCCCAAGCCGATGTGGCCGGTGCCCTTGTGACGCTCCACCACGGCCACTTTCAGAATGTCCTGCTCCACATCCACCTTGGTGGCGTAGCCCTGGTCGGTGGTGAGGATTTCGCCGTCCACCAGACCAATGATGCCGCGCTGGCGCTTGTCGCGGAAATCGTCCACCTCCAGCTTTCGGACGTGGAAGGTGTCCCTGGCCCGTTCCAGCAGATAGGGGTCGATCTGGGGCCACGGCATGTCGCGGCAGTAGTCGTCGCCATACCACAGCTTGCCCTTTTTGAACACCATTTCCACCTGGAAGTGTTCCAGACTGTCCACCACGCAGAAGTCGGCCAGATAGCCGGGGGAAATGGCGCCCCGGTTGTTGAGCTGATAATACCGGGCGGCGTTGTGGCTGGCCACCTTGACGGCAATGATCGGGTCCACACCGGCGGCAATGGCCCGCCGTACAATGTGATCAATGTGACCCTCTTCCAGAATGTCGTTGGGGTGTCGGTCGTCACAGCAGAACATGCAGCGCTCATAATACTGAGGCGTCAGCAGGGGCAGCAGAGCGTCCAGATTCTTGGCCGCTGTACCCTCCCGAATCATAATGTACTGACCCAGACGCAGCTTGGCCAGGGCGTCCTCCATGTCATAGCATTCGTGGTCGGAATAGACGCCGGCGGCCACATAGGCGGCCAGGTCTTTATCCCGGATGCCGGGGGCGTGGCCGTCGATCTTTTTATGGTGGGCCTGGGCCGCCACAATCTTTTCCAATACCATGGAGTCGGCGGCGATGACGCCGGGGTAGTTCATCATTTCCGCCAGACCGTTGACTCTGGGGTGCTCGTAGAAGGAGTCAATAGCCCGGTAGTCCAACACCGCGCCGGACTCATCCAGGGGCGTGGCCGGGACGCAGGAGGGCAGCATAAACCGCACATCCACCGGCAGGCCCTCGGTGGCCTGGAGCATGTAGTCGATGCCGTCGGTGCCCATGACGTTGGCAATCTCATGGGGGTCCGTGATGACGGTGGTGGTGCCATGGGGCAGCACCGCCCGAGCAAACTCCCGGGGACTGACCAGGGAGCTTTCCAGATGAATATGGGCGTCGATGAGACCCGGCAGAACGATTTTACCGTGCATGTCGTAGGTCAGGCGGCCCTCATAGGTACCCATGCCCACAATCAGCCCCTCGGCCACGGCAATGTCGGCGGTACACAGCTCATTGGAAAACACGTTGACATAGGTGGCGTGCTTCAGAACCAGGTCGGCCGGTTCCAGTCCGGCGGCCACGCGGACGATCCGCTGCTTTTTCCGCAGCTTGCGGTTGATCTTGCCGGAATAGCTTTCGTTGGTGTTTGCCATAGGACTCATCCTTTCGCGCTTGGCACATCGGACGGAAAATCCGCCCATCGGGCGACGGTGATTGTCTATTTTGTACATTGTACCACAATCCGGCGGGAAAGTCCAGTCAGCGGTCCGGGAATCCTGCTACCGCAGGAAGGGCAGCTGCTGCCAGTGATGGTAATCCTCCAGGGTACAGGCGGCGGTGGCGGTGATTTCATCCCACTGGTGCACCGTGGCCGGGTCGGCAACAGCACAGACCTGGAACCCGTCGTTCACCGCCGTATGGATGGCGTAACAGGCATCTTCGAAAATCCAGGCGGCGTCTTTGGGCGTGCTGCCCAACGCGGCCCGGTAGATTTCCGGTGTGTGCTTGCTGTGGCCCACTTCGCCGCAGGTGTAGATTTCGTCGAACAGCATGTCGGCCCCCGTCAATGCCAAGGCTGGCAGCAGCAAACGGCGCTCAGTAGCCGTGGCCAGCACCAGTGTTACGCCCCGGTCCTTGAGCATCCGCAGAAAGTCCAGTGCGCCGGGTTTCAATTCCGCTTCCTTTGTATAATACTGCTGTACCCGCTGCTCTAGAATGGCGTGAATTTCCTCCAGCGGTTGGGGCAGATCATAGTCTTTCTTTAAAAAGGGCGCAAACTCCAGCATACCCAAGGCCAGGGTGTCCCGTCCAATGCTTTCCTTGGGGGAATGCCCCAGGGTCGTTACCACATGGGCCGCCGCGCTGCGCCACATGGCCGTGGAGTCGAGAATGGTTCCATCCATATCAAAGATGGCTTTTTGCAGTGTCATGGTGTTCTCTCCTTCTCAAAAGTACCCCCACTGTACCATCCCGCCCGGCGGCCTGTCAATGGCTGTCTATGCAAAAACAGGCTGCATATATTCGTAATATACCGTATATTTATGGGTAATAGCTGAATATTCCCAAATATGCGTGAAAGTATCATGTATTTTTATTCAATTTTACACTTGCCTTTTCTCTGCTGCGGTGCTATGATAGTGCCACAAAATAAAACGACATCTACGGAGGCGTATTTGCAATGAGTGAGATCAAAAAAATCGTCCTGGCCTATTCCGGCGGCCTGGATACTTCCATTATCATCCCCTGGCTGAAGGAGCACTACAACAACCCTGAAATCATCGCCGTGGCTGCCGACGTGGGCCAGGACGACGAGCTGGAGGGCCTGGAGGAGAAGGCCATCAAGACCGGCGCTTCCAAGCTGTATGTGCTGGATCTCGTCGATGAGATGGTGGATGACGTCATCATCCCCTCCATGATGATGGGCGCCAAGTACGAGGACTACCTGCTGGGCACCGCCTTTGCCCGTCCCATCATTGGCAAGGCTCTGGTGGACATCGCCAAGAAGGAGGGCGCCGACGCCATCGCCCACGGCGCCACCGGCAAGGGCAATGACCAGGTCCGTTTCGAGCTGGCTATCAAGCGGTTCGCCCCCGAGATGAAGATCATCGCTCCCTGGAGAGAGTGGGATATCAAGTCCCGCGAGGAGGAGATCGACTACGCCGAGGCCCACAATGTTCCTCTGAAGATTTCCCGTGAGACCAACTACTCCAAGGACAAGAACCTGTGGCACCTGAGCCATGAGGGCCTGGACCTGGAGGACCCCACCAATGAGCCCCTGTATGATAAGGAAGGGTTCCTGGAGATGGGTGTGTCTCCCTTCAAGGCTCCCGATGAGGCCACCTATGTGACGTTGGACTTTGAGAAGGGCTGGCCCGTGGCCATCGACGGCGAGAAGATGAAGGCCAGCGCCATTATCGCCAAGCTCAACAAGATCGGCGGCGCCAACGGCATCGGCCTGCTGGACATCGTGGAGAACCGGCTGGTGGGCATGAAGGACCGCGGCGTCTATGAGACCCCCGGCGGCACCATCCTGTACCGGGCCCATGAGGTTCTGGAAATGCTGACCCTGGACCGCGACACCAAGCACATGAAGTCCAAGCTGGCTGTGGATTTTGCCGATCTGGTGTACAACGGCAAGTGGTTCACCCCCCTGCGGGAGGCTCTGACGGCCTTCGCCGTGGACACCCAGAAGTATGTCACCGGTCAGGTGAAGCTGAAGCTCTACAAGGGCAACATCATCACCTCTTCCGTGTCCTCTCCCTGCACCCTGTACTCCGAGAGTCTGGTGACCTTTGACGAGAGCGACTACGATCAGGCCCAGGCCACCGGCTTCATCAATCTGTGGGGTCTGCCCGATACGGTGCAGGCGCTCCGCGAGCAGGGCAAGCTGTAAGAATGACGATTCCGAGGGGCAAACGACTGTTTGCCCCTCCTTTGCAATGATGATTTCTACGGGAAGAAAGGAACGAACGAACCATGAAACTTTGGTCCGGACGGTTTGAAAAGAACACGGATAAGCTGGTGGACAGTCTCAACGCCTCCATTTCCTACGACCAGCGGATGTATGAGGAGGATATCACCGGCTCCATGGCCCACGCCGCCATGCTGGGCGCCCAGGGCATCATCCCCCAGTCCGAAGCCGACCTCATCGTCAAGACCCTGGGCGAGATCCTGGAGGACTGCCGTGCCGGTAAGATCGAATTTACCGAGGAGAATGAGGACATCCACATGAACGTGGAGGTCCTGCTGACGGAGCGCATCGGCGCTGCCGGCAAGCGGCTCCACACGGCCCGGTCCCGCAACGATCAGGTGGCCGTGGATTTGAAGATGTACCTGCGCAACGAGATCGGAGAGTTGCAGGAAAAGGTCAAAAAGCTGATTTCCGCCATCTGCGACAAGGCCCAGCTCCATCTGGAATCCATCATGCCCGGCTATACCCATTTGCAGCGGGCCCAGCCCTCCACCTTTGCCCATTACACCATGGCGTACGCCGAAATGCTGACCCGGGACCTGGGCCGTCTTTCCGACTGCAAGGCACGGCTGAACCAGTGCCCCCTGGGCTCCGGCGCCATGGGCGGTACCACCTATCCCATTGACCGGTTTATGACGGCCAAGGCGCTGGGCTTTGATAAGCCGACAGAGAACTCCATCGACGGCGTTTCTGACCGGGACTACGTCCTGGAACTGGCTTCGGCTCTGTCCATTTTGATGATGCATCTGTCGCGCTTTTCTGAGGAGATCATCCTGTGGGCCAGCTATGAGTTCGGCTTCATCTCTCTGGATGATGCCTACGCCACCGGCTCTTCCATCATGCCCCAGAAGAAGAACCCCGATATCGCGGAATTGGTCCGGGGCAAGACGGGCCGGGTCTATGGCGACCTCATGGGCCTGCTGACGGTCATGAAGGGCCTGCCTCTGGCTTACAACAAGGATATGCAGGAGGACAAAGAGGCCATTTTTGACGCTGTGGACACCGTGTCCCTGTGCCTGGATGTGTTCACGCCCATGTACGAGACCATGACCGTCCGGGTGGACAAACTGCGCCGGGCAGCCGCCGAGGGCTTCATCAACGCCACCGACTGCGCCGACTATCTGGTGAAGCAGGGCATGCCCTTCCGGGATGCCTACACCTGTGTGGGCAAGCTGGTCCACTACTGCATCGACCAGGGCAAGACCCTGGAGACCCTTTCTCTGGACGAATACCACACCGTTTCCCCGGTGTTTGAGGAGGGCGTCTACCAGGCCATCGATCTCATCACCTGCCTCAAGGGCCGCATGGTCCCCGGCGGTCCTGCCCCGGAGATGGTCCAGAAGCACATCGACCACACCCGGGCCGCCATCAAGTGAGTCAGTCCCGGTAGTTCCGCAGATATACCCAGTACATGCTTCCGATGGCTGCTAACAGCAGGACACCGGCCAGCAGGACTTCCCACCGCTGGCCCGGCTCGGCCTGGAAGACTCGCGGCAGCCAGAGAACGGCAAAAATCAGAAATACCAGGCCGCCGCGCAGCAGCCGAAAAATCCACCGCCGCAACCGGGGCACATCCGGTTCCAGCGCATCTGGATATTTAGCAGCACACCGGACGACCATCACAGGCACCGGCCCCATGCGCCGGTAGGTGCGCATGGCCAGATAGGGGATACCGTCGAGTTCAAATTCCGGCTCCAGCCCCTCTTTGGTGATGACCAGATTGAGGTCGTGCTCGTTGGCGTAGGCGAAAAGCACATTGGTAAAATCGGACGCTGTGGTGATGGTGTCGTCGGGTGTAAAGGAAAAGGATTTTTTGTGCTCCGCCGCGGCCACTTTCTGATAATCGGCCTTCCAGTCCAGGAACAGACTGGACCGCGCTTCCGGCGTATCCATCTGTTGCAGGAGACCGTCCACAAAGGCCGCGTCCACCGTGGCCGCCCCTTGCAGTTTGCGGCAAAAGGCAATGGAGAGGTCCAGCTCTTTTCGTCGCTGCTGCAATCGCGCTTCCTGAGCTGCGGCCAGATCTGCAACCGAGGTCTTCCCTTGGAGACAGGCGGCGATGTCCTCCAACGGCGTGTCCAGCATCCGCAGGGCGCGAATGAATTTCAAGGTGTCAATGTCCTGCTGGGAGTAGTCCCGGTAGTCGTTGGCGGGATTGCGTGCCGGATGGATCAATCCCTGTTGCTCATAAAATCGAAGATTCCGCCGGGAAATCCCGGTACACTGTTCGGCCTGTTTGGCATTCATATGGAAACCACCTCCGGATTCCTGTTTGGATGCCCCCATCATACACTATGCACCTGGTGCCAGGTCAACAGATTTTTCACAAAATCGTATGGTAGGAGGAAGTTTCCCATGGAACAGAAGCATTTTCTCAAGCTGCTGGATTTTACACCCGCAGAGATCACTCATTTTCTTGATGTGGCCGCTGATTTGAAGGCCAAGAAGAAGCAGGGCATCCAGCATGCCTGCTGCCCCGGCAAGCATGTGGCCCTGATTTTTGAAAAGACCTCTACCCGGACCCGCTGCGCCTTTGAAGTGGCGGCCCGGGATTTGGGTATGGGCGTCACCTATCTGGACCCCTCCGGCTCTCAGATCGGCAAAAAGGAGTCCATTGCCGATACGGCCCGAGTTCTGGGCCGCATGTACGATGGCATCGAGTACCGGGGCTTCGGCCAGGACATTGTGGAAGAGCTGGCCCACTACGCTGGTGTCCCCGTGTTCAACGGCCTGACCAATGAGTTCCACCCCACGCAGATTCTGGCTGACTTCCTGACCATCCAGGAGCATTGCGGCAAGTTGAAAGGCATCAAGCTGGTGTACATGGGCGACGCCCGGTACAACATGGGCAACTCCCTGATGGTGGGCTGCGCCAAGATGGGCATGCACTTTGTGGCCTGCGCTCCCAAGGCGTATTTCCCCGATCAGAAGCTCATTGATCAGTGCCAGGCCATTGCCGCCGAAACCGGTGCGACGCTGGAGTTTATGGGGGACCCCATGGCGGCCACCAAGAACGCCGACGTCATCTACACCGACGTGTGGGTGTCCATGGGCGAGCCTATGGAGGTATGGGAGCAGCGGATTCACGACCTGAGCCCCTATCAGGTCAACAAGGCCCTTATGGACAACGCCGGTCCCCAGTGCAAATTCATGCACTGCCTGCCCGCATTCCACGATCTTAAAACCACCATCGGTGCGGAGATGGGCGCAAAGTTCGGCCGGGACTCCATGGAGGTCACCGACGAGGTCTTTGAAAGCCCCGCTTCCATCGTCTTCGACGAGGCGGAAAACCGTATGCACACCATCAAGGCCGTCATGGCGGTGCTGATGGGTGGTATGTAACCACCATACAAAACAGGCGCGCTGCATTCCCATTGCAGCGCGCCGTTTTTATGCCATGTTTTGTAGGCGCGGCATCCCTGACGCGCCCGCGGCGCATCCTGTCCGGGGCCGTCAGGGATGCCGGCCCCTACGGCGGCAGGACGCACGAACTCGGTTCTGCAACCCCAGTAAAAAAACGCCCGCTTGCGGCTGCAAGCGGGCGTTTTTACGTCAAGAAATCAATAGTTCTCGGCCTTGATCTGGAAATAAGCCTGGGGATGGGCGCAGACGGGGCAGACCTCGGGGGCAGCCTTGCCCACCACAATGTGACCGCAGTTGGAGCACTGCCACACACAGTCGCCGTCGCGGCTGAAGACCAGCTTACCCTCCACGTTGGCCAGGAGCTTGCGGTAACGCTCCTCATGCTCCTTCTCAATGGCGGCCACACCCTCGAACAGAGCGGCGATGTGGTCGAAGCCCTCCTCGCGGGCCTCCTTGGCAAAGGTGGCGTACATGTCGGTCCATTCGTAGTTCTCGCCTTCGGCGGCGTCCAGCAGGTTCTCCTCCGTGGAGCCGATGCCGTGGAACAGCTTGAACCACATCTTGGCGTGCTCCTTCTCGTTGTTGGCTGTCTCCTCAAAGAGGTTGGCAATCTGGACATAGCCGTCCTTGCGGGCCTTGGAGGCGTAATAGCTGTACTTGTTGCGGGCCTGGGACTCACCGGCGAAGGCGGCCATCAGGTTTTTTTCGGTCTTAGAGCCTTTCAGTTCCATAGTAAATTCTCCTTTGCAATAGATAGAATTGTCAACGCGCCGTCGGCGCGGGGGACGCTCAGGGAAGAATCTTTTTGGGTTTCAGATACCGTTCCTGCTCGGAAAAAATGCAGCCGCAATACTTCTGCATATAAAAACCGTGCTCCCGTGCGAAAGCTTGTCCATCTCGGAACAGGGGACGGAAATCCTGATAGAAAAAGGATACCCCAAATTCCCGGGCGGCAGTCTCCGCCACATCCCGCATCAGCTCATGCTGCTGATAGGGACTGATAAAGAGACTGGAGGTAAAGGCGTCAAAGCCGCCCTCGGCGGCCTGACGGGCCGTTTCCCAAAACCGCATTTCGTAGCACTTGAGACAGCGGCCGTCAATGTTGGCCGCCACCTCCCGGACAAAGGGCCGCAGGCCGTAATCGTCCCGTTCGATCAGGGGCAGGCCGATTTCGGCGGCATAGTCCCGCAGACAGTTGCGGCGGGAACGGTATTCTGTAAAGGGATGAATGTTTGGATTGTACCAGAACGCCGTCACGTCATGGCCCTGGGCCTGCAAATCGGCAATGGGCCGGTTGGCACAGGGGGCGCAGCAGGCGTGCAACAGAATCTTCAAAACGATTCGCTCCTACTCGATGAGATCGCCGGTGAGCCGTCCCGTCACATAGGGGGCGCAGCGCTCCCGATGGGCCACATGGAGCGGATGCTCCCGAAAGTGTTCCAATGCGTCGGCGTCGGCAAATTCGGCGTAAAAGATGAGATCATAGGCGCCGCCGGCCAGATTGCGGCCAATGCGGGCCTGTTGCAGTCCGTCGATGCCCAGCAGCGTCTCCGTGGAGGCCGTCAGCACCTGTAAGGCGTAGTCGGCCTGTTCCGGGGCGGCGTAGTCCTCCCGCAGTTTCCAGAATACAATATGGCGTACCATTGGGGATCATCCTTTCCCAACCTGCTGAGAATCGGCAGGAAATTCATATCCCCCGTATTATACTCCAGAATTATGTGGAAAAAAAGTAAACCGTGTAAAATTCTCTGTTTCGCACAAGGTATGGATGGAAAATTAGTCCAATGCCAACCCCAGATAGGGGGAAGCGGCCGGGGGCATCTCCGTCAGCCAACGGGCCATGGCAAAGGGCGTTCCTTCGCCGGGAGTCCGCACCAGAAGACGGGAGACCCCCAGGGCGGCGGCCATCAGGTCCGCGCCTGCCTGCCCGTCGCCGGGCCACAGCAGTTCATAGACCACGCCCTCGCCGTCACCGTCCACCGCGCCGCAGCCGACGCCGGTGACGCCATTGGATTCCAGCCGGTACAGGCCGCCGCTGTAGTGGGCGGCCAGGTCCCGTTGGAAGGAGAGAATGGGCACCGAACAGGACACGTAGGCGGTATGGGCCAGCAGTTCCTCCCGCAGCATTAAATACTCCGGCGGCTCGATGGCTTCCCAGGTTCCGGCGGCAGAACCGGCGTCCAGAGTTTGAAGCGAGACGGCGGTATAATCGGAAAAGCCGTACCGCCGGTACAGCTGCCGCAGGCTGTCGCTGCCCGGTACCAGCACCAGACCCCGGACACCCTGTTCCGGCAGCGTTCGGGCGAAATACTCCAGCATGTCCCGGCAATACCCGCGGCCCCGGTGGGCCTCGTCGGTGGCAACGGCATAGACATAGGCAACGGGCCAGCCTTTTCCGTCGCGGCAGACGGTCATGGGCAGCCAATGGGCCATGGCCACGGCATCGTCGCCGTCCCGGCATACCACGGTACTGTCGGGGCGGAACAAACTCTGAAAAAACCGGTCAATGACGGCCGGATCGTCTCCAAAAGCCGACTGCCACAACGCTTTCAGCCGGGGCACATCGCCGGAGCGGGCCGGGCCGGTCACAGGGTGGCCTCCAGCTCCGCGAAGCCCTTGCACAACAGCAGGTCCGGATGATACGATTCCTTGGCCTTCCGCAGACCCGGCAGACCCATGTCATCCTCCCGGTTCAGATAGACCACCTCCGGGTATTTGCTGCGGATATACCGGGCAAACTCCCGGTTGATGATGGGATACGCGCCCTGAATATGGGCATAGGCCTTTTCAAAGTTCACGTCAAAGGTGTCGGTCTGAATGTGATGACCCATGGTAAAGGCCATGACCTGTCCCTCGGCCCGCAGCAGCAGACCCTCCAGGCCCAGGGCATCGTAATCGTCAAAGGCCCGGCCCAGGGCGATTTTCTCAATGCGGAAATCGTGCTCGTCGGAGGTTTCGCCGTCGTACTGGGCATACCAGTCCTCGGCCATGGCCCGGCAAAGAGGCAGGGTTTCGGCGGTGATGGGCTCCACGGTCCAGTCCGGATGGTTCTGCTCAAACCGGTTGCAGTGGTTCCGCTTGGACTGGAGCTTTTTGCCGCCCAGGTCGGCCAGACGGTTGATGTCGTAGAGATAGTCAAAGGCGTTGCGGTTTTCCGTAAACCGGAACTGGCCCGGATACAGGGCATCCAGCTCCTGGCGGCGGCTGCAGTCCACGCACAGCATCCGCATGGGGTGGTTGTAATAGGCGGCGTCCTCAATCAGCTGGTCGATGACGTACCGCAAATCACCTTTTCCGGCGGGATAGGCGTAATACTTGATGCCGTTGTATTTGATGAACTGCACCAGATAGTCACCTACCTGGGCGATTTCGCCGTAGCCGCGGCCCCAGAGGTACATATTGACGAAGCTGGCTTCACAGCCGCGATAGCCTGCGGCATGGTAGTAGGGCTGCATCCAATCCCGGTCGGCCAGGGTGGGATGATGAAATTCAATGGGCACAATGATTCTCCTTTGTAACTTTGGACAATAATAAGAATGATTCTTGGTAGATACTATAGCATAGATATGGGAAAAAAGCAATGGGTGAAATTTTGCTTGTGCTTTAGGGTGTGAGCGCTTATAATGGCTCCATGAGATTTCTTCATAATTGTTTGAGAGAGCGGGAAAAGCATGGATACAAAAAAGTATGAGGCGTTGCTGGCGTCGGCGCGGCTGGGCTCCTTTACCAAGGCAGCCCAGGAGCTGGGCTATACCCAGTCGGGGCTGACCCACATGATGAACGCCCTGGAGCAGGAACTGGGCTTCCCGCTGCTGGAGCGGGGCCATTACGGCACCCGGCTGACGGAGCGGGGCGCCGAACTGGAACCGGCCATTCTGCAATTTGTGGAGGCGGGCAAGGCCCTGGAGGCCCAGATCGACGCGGTCCGGCGGCAGGAGAGCCAGTCGGTGCGGGTGGGCGCCTATTCCAGTATGGCGGTCCATTGGCTGCCCGCCATTTTGCAGCGGTTCCGGGATATCTGCCCCAACGTCCGGGTGGACGTGCAGATGGCGGGCATTGAGGAGCTGTACGGATGGGTCCACAGCGGCCAGGTGGAGCTGGCCTTTGTCAGCCGTCAGGACGATTTAAAGGCCGATTTTCTGCCCTTGAAAGAGGATACGCTGGTGGCGGTACTGCCAGATGAACCGGCCTTTGACGGTTGGAAAACCTTCCCGGTTTCGGCCTTTGAGGACCGGGAGTTTTTGATGCCCGCTTTGGGTTTTACCAGAGACATTATGCCCATGTTTCGCCGCCATCATGTCCACCCCCGTATCCGGAAAACCACGGTGGACGACCCGGTGGTGATTTCCATGGTGGCCCATGGCCTGGGTGTCAGCATCATGACGGAATTGATTATGAGCGGTCGGTCGGACCCCACGGTAAAGGTGCTGCCCATCGAACCCCGGACCTTCCGGGAATTGGGCATTGTGGTCCGCAGCCGCCGGGAGCTGAAACCGGCGGTGCAGGAATTGATTCAATGCGCCGCCGAGACCATTCGGGAAATGCAGTCGTGACCACCATACCTGTGAATAAGGAGAGGATATCTGTGAAAAAACTGTGGAGTATGTTGATATTAGCGGCGTTATTGACAACGGGCCTGACGGCCTGCGGCGGCGAAAGCAGCCAGGAAACCGGCAGTGGTACTGGTGTGCTGGCGGGCTTTACGGCCCAGGACCTGGAGGGCAATGACGTGGATGATTCTATCTTTGACGACTACGACGTGACAATGATCAACGTCTGGGGTACGTTCTGCGGCCCGTGCATCCAGGAGATGCCGGATCTGGGCCAGCTGGCGGAGGATTACGCTGACGAGGGATTGCAGATTGTGGGCATTGTCAGCGACGCCACCGACTACGAAGGCGGTTACCCGGAGGAGACCGTGGAACTGGCCAAGGAAATCGTGGAGGAGACGGGGGCCGGGTATCTCCACCTGCTGCCCTCCCAGGATTTGCTGAACCGGGTGCTGTCCAGCATTCAGGTGGTGCCCACGACCTTCTTTGTGGACAGCGAGGGCAACCAGCTGGGCGGCATTGTCACCGGCTCCAAGAGCTATGACGACTGGACGGCCATCCTGGACCAGAAGCTGGAGGAGGTCAACTCGTGAAGCGCCATCTTCCGGCGGTGGCCGTGTTCTGCCTGGGGGCGGTGCTGCTGACCCTGGGCATCGTGCGGGGCGAGGCCCAGACGGTGCTGCAAAAGGCCGTCATCATCTGTATGGAGTGTATTGGAATTGGCTAGAAAAACATTGCGCAGTCAGCTGCGCCTGGGCTGTCAGGTGGCCTTTACAGCCCTTTCCAACGGATATGTCCAGGGCTTTTTTAAGGGGAAAATCTACAACAGCCCCACAAAATACGCTTGTGTGCCGGGCCTGAACTGCTATTCCTGCCCCGGGGCCCTGGGCTCCTGTCCCATCGGATCTTTGCAAGCTGTCATTGGCAGCCGCAAGTTTCATGTATCGCTCTATGTGCTGGGCTTTCTGATGATGGTGGGTGCCATCCTGGGGAAGGCCGTTTGCGGCTTCCTCTGCCCCTTTGGGCTGGTGCAGGATCTGCTGCATAAAATCCCCGGGGTGAAAAAGCTGCGCCGCCTGCCCGGCGAAACGTATTTGCAGTGGCTTCGCTACGTAATGTTGGGGCTGCTGGTGATCCTGCTGCCCATGGTGGTGGTGGATATTGTGGGCCAGGGCTCCCCCTGGTTCTGTAAGTACGTCTGTCCTTCCGGCACCCTGCTGGGCGGTATTCCGCTGCTGGCGGGGAATCCGGCCTTGCGCAGTGCGGTGGGCTGGTTGTTTACCTGGAAGATGGCCATTCTAGTGGTCATACTGGTGCTGTCGGTGTTCCTGTACCGGCCGTTCTGCCGGTATCTCTGCCCCTTGGGCGCCGTTTACGGCTTTTTTAACCGGTTTGCCCTGTACCGCTTTACGCTGAACGAGGAACAGTGTACCCATTGCGGGGCCTGCCACAAGGTGTGCGGTCTGGATATTGACCCCAGTAAAACGCCCAATCACAGCCAGTGTATCCGCTGCGGCAAGTGCCTGGATGCCTGTCCCCATGAGGCGATTGTTTCCACAATGGCCAGACGCAAAAAGAAGGGAGAGACGGCATTTTGAAAGAAACCATTCTGGCCGGGCTTCCGGCCATTCATCTGGAGCTTTCGGAGCAGCAGGTGGACACCCTGTGTGCCTTCGGCAAGCTACTGCTGGAAAAAAATCAGGTTATGAATTTGACGGCCATTACCGACCCCAAAGAGGTGGCCCGGCTCCATTTTCTCGACTCTATGGCGCTGCTGGACGTTGCCGATCTGGCGGGTAAGCGGGTGGTGGATGTGGGCTGCGGCGCGGGATTTCCCGGCGTGCCCCTGAAAATTGCCCAGCCTGCCATGGACTTGACGCTGCTGGACTCCCTGGGCAAACGTATGACGTGGCTGGGGGAGGTGCTGCCCCAGCTGGGGGTGGAGGCTGCCTGTGTCACGGCGCGGGCGGAGGAATTTGCTGCCGACCACCGGGAGCAGTACGATTTTGCTACCTCCCGGGCTGTGGCCCGGCTCAATATTCTCTGTGAGCTGTGTCTGCCCCTGGTCCGGGTGGGCGGCGCATTCCTGGCCATGAAAGGCGCGGCGGCTCAGGAAGAGCTGGACGAAGCCAAGGGGGCCATTGCCAAACTGGGCGGCAAGCTGGAACGGGTTCATGAATACACCGTGGGGGATGCGGTCCACCGGGTGGTCATCATCCGCAAGGTCAAAAACACCCCCAAGCAGTATCCACGGCGGTACGCGAAAATCAAACAACAGCCGTTGTAACCGGTTTCAATGGGCATATTGATGAAAACAAGGAACGCGGTAGGGCAAAAGTTGTGACGTCCGACAATATGCACAACTATCTCCGGCCTTTATAATGGATTCCATAAGCAGTTTGACCACAATTTAACAGGAGGAGATTCTATGCCCAATTTGTTTTACCTGTCCCACTCCACCGACGGCTGGCAAAATCTGGCCACCGATGAATGGCTCCTGGACAACCTGGCGCCGGACGAGATGATCCTCTACTGTTATATCAACCGCAACGCCGTCATCATCGGCAAGAACCAGAACCCCTGGAAGGAGTGCAACCTGGGGGCCATGGAGGCCGACGAGGTGCAGCTGGTGCGCCGCATCACCGGCGGCGGCGCCGTGTACCACGACATGGGCAATCTGAATTTCAGCTTTATTGCCGGGGAAGACCTGTACGACGTGGAAAAGCAGATGAATACCATCTTGCAGACCATTCGGATGCTGGGCATTCCCTGTGAATTTTCCGGCCGCAACGATTTGCTGGCCGAGGGCCGCAAGTTTTCCGGCAACGCCTTCTGCAAGCGGGGAAAGATCTGCCAGCATCACGGCACCCTGCTGATCCACTCCGATATGAGCCGATTGCAGCACTATCTCCAGGTGGACCCCCGGAAACTCCAGGCCAAGGGCGTCGAATCGGTCCGCAGCCGCGTCTGCAACCTGACAGAGTTCCGCCAGGATTTGACCATCCCCATGGTGGTTGGTACGTTGAAGCAGGCGTTCCGCAAGACCTACGGCGACTATACGGAGTGGGTCCCCACCACGGCCGACGAGGCTGCCATGGCCCCCTATCGGGAGAAGCACAGCTCCTGGGAGTGGCGCGTGGGGCAGACGCCCGCCTTCGACCTGGAACTGGACCGGCGGTTTGACTGGGGCGGTGTGCAGATTCTGCTGACCTCCCGGGAGGGCTGCGTGGAAAAGGCCGAGGTGTTCTCCGACGCCATGGACCCGGAACTGCCCGCCCTGGTGCAGGGACTGCTGACAGGCTGCCGGGTGGATTCCCAGCAGATGGCCCAATCGTTGAGCCGCTGCGAAAATCAACAAATCCAGGACATTGCCGCCTGGATTCGCCAGGAGCGATTGTAATGCGCACGTTAAAATACGTTATTTTGGGCCTGCTCATGCGCCATCCCATGAGCGGCTACGATATTACCAAGGAGTTCCAAAACGGCCTGACGGAGTTTTGGGACGCCAAGCACAGCCAGATTTATCCGGAGCTGCGGAGACTGTATGACGAGGGACTGATCACCTACGAGGTGCAGATTTCCGGCGAAGCGCTGGAAAAGAAGGTCTATTCCATCACCGACCAGGGGCGGCAGGAGTTCCACGCCTGGGTGGAGGAAGATGTGGATACCATTCCGTTTCAGCGGGATGTGTTCCGTCTCAAGCTGTATTTCAGCGACAACCTGGAACCGGCGGCGGCTCTGCATATCATTGAAGCCCAGCGGTGTCTCCACCGGCAGAAGCTGGAGCACCTGGAGGACAAGGTCCAGCGGTGCTTCCCCACGCCGCCCAAGCGGGGGATACCGGCCTTTGGCGACTATGTGGTGATCACCGGCGCCATTATGCGGGAGCGGGCCTATCTGGAGTGGCTCGATGCCTGTACGGCGCTTTATCAATCGGAACCCTAATGGAAACACGTTAAAAAACCCGCCGTTGCGCAACGGCAGGTTTTTCGATTCTATTTGAAGTTAGAACAGAATTTGCCAGGGGAGACGGCCGCTGTCGGGATCGGTGGTGCCGAACTTTTCGCGGTTGATCTCGTCAATGGCCTTGCACAAGGAGGCGTAGGTACCGGGGAACACGGAGCCGGGACCGCCCTGGGTGATGCAGGGGATGAAATAGTTGGGCCCAATGGCGTCGCAGACCTTACGGGCAGCCTTATTGCAATCCTCGTCGGTCCAGCCGGAGAAGTCCACGGACTTGTTGTCGATGCCGCCCATAAAGCTGATCTTACCGCCGTACTTCTTCACCAATTCCGGTACGTTGTTGGATTCCATGCAGCCCTGCCAGACGTCAATGCCCATTTCAATCATATAGGGCACCAGGGTGGCGCCGAAGCTGTCGGAGTGATGGAACACCAGTTCCACGCCGTGGTCATGGTAGTACTTGTAAATTTCCTTGTAGGCATCCAGGAAGAAGTCCGCAAACATATCGGGGCTCATAAAGGTGCTCAGCTCACTGCCCCAGTCATCGTGGTGGAAAATGGCGTCGGGGTGCAGGTTGGAGCAGATGCCTTCGGCCAGCTTCAATTCCCATTCGGTGAGATACTTGATGAGATCGTGCATCTCGTCGGGGTTGGTGATGTAGTACACCAGAGCGTTGGTGATCTCACACAGATAGTGGGTCTGTTCAAAGAGACCGGGGGCAATAAAGGTGGCCTTGTAGGCTTTGGAGCTGTCCACGGCGTCATACTGGGCTTTGAACATATCCCACTCAGCCTGAGGGAAGTCCAGGGGCGGGGCTTTGACATAGTCCTTCCAGTCCTCAATGTCTTTGACCACGATTTTGTCCGGCGTATGGACGGGGAAGGGGCCGGGGGTACCGGCGGGGAAGGAGTTGGTCACGCCCCAGGCGTTGACGACATTTTCCTGGCCGGCGGTCGGCTTAGGATTGTGCATCAGGAAAGGATGGAACAGAAGCTGAATGGCTTCGTACTGATTGACATAGCGGTCGGGCTTGCCGCCGCGGATGACCTCGCGGAGATTTTCCTTTGCAGTCAGCATGACATCAAACTCCTTTACAGAAAAACAGGGTAATATCGTAGAAAAAACGCTGTTTTTGGAATGATTACCATTGGGATATCCTTATTTTACCGGTAATATAAAAGAATATCCAGAGGCTGACGGTACAATTTTTTCCGGCGGGGAATACAGGCTCATTGTGCCAACGGCACAATGAGCCATGGACAGAGACCGCGCCCTATGGTAGACTGAACGCAAAGGAGTGGTTCCTGTGAAATTGAGTATGTGGAATCTGGCCAACGCCCTGGCGGCCCTGGACCCGGAGGTGTCCATCCGTCCCGATTCCCCCATGGTTCTGCGCAGCGGGCGGCTGGCCTGGGCCACCAACTGCGTCCAGGTCCGGCAGGACGGTCCCGACTGCCTGTGTCTGTGGGAAAGCGATTCTATCCGCATCCGCGATATGGACGCCTTGGAGGGGGTGGAGCTGGTCCAGAGCGTCTTCGATGCCATGAACGATTGGTATGCCGATTTACGGGAGGCGGCGGAGGCTCGGGACTACCAACGACTGGTGGATCGGTGCCATGTGGTGCTCCACAGTCCAGTGCTGCTGTGTGATGAAAACGGCTGTGTGCTGGGCATCAGCGCCTGTTACGGCGCCGACGAGGTGGACGGGGAATGGCGCTATTTGAAAACCTATGGATACGCCTCCATGCGGGGCATTGAAAATGTCCAAACGGTGCTGGGGCCGGTGGCCGTCTCCAATGAGGTGGTCCGGCTGCCCCACCGCAGCTCTGGGCGGTTCAGCGCCGGACTGACCACCCGGGTGTTCCGGGGCGGGCAGCCCCTGGGCCGCCTGACGGTGCTGGAGCGAGAGCGGCATCTGAACCGGGGTGATGTGCAGATTGTCCAGCAGATTGCAGCCCTGCTGGCGGTGAACTTGCAGCCGGAGCAGACCGGCGGCAAAAGCGGCGGTGCGTACCTGGACCGGCTGATGGCGGGCCAGACGTTGGGGGAGACGGCCTGGGAGCACCTGTACCGCACCAGAGGATGGCTGCCGGAGCACACCTACCGGTTATGGGCGTTTGGCGGCGGCGGACAGAAGGCGTCACCCCTGCGGGAGACGCTGGGCCGCACGGTCCATCAGGCCATCTGTACGGCGGAGGAGGGGCAGCTTTGGGTTTTGACCAATGAAACTCAAGGAGGCCGGACGCTGGCGGAGAAATTGGAGACGCTGGCCGCTGACAACGGGCTGCACCTGGCGTGCAGTTTGCCGGGCCACGGGGTGGCGGAGACGGTCCAGTGGGCGGAACAGGTCCGCTACGCCATGGAGCGTTCCGGAGCGGCGGTATTGGAGCCGTTTTCTGCCTGTGCCGTGGACTATCTCCTGTGGGGGACCAGGGAAACGGCCCAGGTGCTGGCGGCCTGCCATCCCGATGCCCGCCGTCTGTGGCGGGAAAAACAGGACGGCGAACCTATGCTGTATGACACTCTGCGGGCGTATCTCGATCTGGAACGGGGGGCCAACCGGACGGCGGCGGCCCTGTCCATCCATAAAAATACGCTCTTTTACCGGCTCCACAAGCTGGAGGAGACGTTGACCGCCGATTTGGAGGACCCGCTGACGCGGCTGCATTTGCAGCTGTCCTTTCGAATTTTAGAGCAACAAAAAAATGACAGGCCATGAGCCTGTCATTTTTGATGGAGCAGGGTACGGGAATCGAACCCGCCTTCTCGGCTTGGGAAGCCGATGCACTACCGATGTACTAACCCTGCATGTTCTTGCAGCGTTAGTATAACAGATTCCTGTGAAAAATTCAACCGAAATTTGTCAAGGATTCAAACGGAATAGGCGGCAGCCATTTTCCCAGGTGATTTGTTCGATTTCTTCCATGGTCTTGTCCCGCAGCTGGGCCAGCTTTTCCGCCATGCGGGGCAGCATGGTGGAGTCGCAGCGCTTGCCGCGGTAGGGCTCCGGGGCCATATAGGGGCAGTCGGTTTCCAGCACAATGCGGTGCAGCGGCACATTCTCCGCCACTTCCAGCGCCTTGCGGGCATTCTTAAAGGTCAGCACACCGGTGAAGCCCACATACCAGCCCAGCTTTACCAATTCCCGCGCCATCTCCAGGGAGCCGGAATAACAGTGAAACACGCCGGTGACATCGGGAAAGTCCTTGACGATTTCCAGACCGTCGCTGTGGGCGTCCCGCTCGTGGACGATGACCGGCAAATTCAGCTCCCGGGCCAGCTCCATTTGCATTTGAAAGGCTTTTTTCTGCTGTTCCCGTGGTACGTCTTCATAATAATAGTCCAGGCCGATTTCTCCGATGGCCACCACTTTCTTATCTTTGGCCAGCTCCCGATAGGTATCCACCAAGGCGCCGTCCACATGGTCCGCGTCGTCGGGGTGAGAGCCAACGGCAGCATAGAGAAAGTCGTATTGATGGGCCAGTTCAATGGCCATCCGGCTGGATTCCAGATCACACCCGGCGTTCAGAATGCGGCCCACGCCGTTTTGCTGCATGGAGGCCAACAATTCGTGGCGGTCACTGTCAAAACGGCGGGCGTCGTAGTGGGCATGGGTATCAAAGAGCATGGTTGGTTCCTCCTGCGTTCTGCTCCAGCCAGATCAGCAGCACCGCCACATCGGCGGGGCTGACGCCGGAAATTCTCGAGGCCTGGCCCACGTTGAGGGGCCGGATGGCGTTGAGCTTCTGCCGGGCCTCCAACCGCAGACCGCCCAACTGGTCATAATCCAGATCGGCGGGCAGCAGCCGGGACTCGGCTTTCTGAAATTCGGCCACCTGCTTTTCCTGCCGTTCCAGGTAACCGGCGTATTTTAATTGTATCTGTACCTGTTCCGTCACGGCGGCGGGCAGGTCCGGCCGTTCCGGGTCAAAGGGGGCCAGCATATCATAGGTGACGCCGGGACGGCGCAGCAGATCGGCCAGCCGGGCCGACGATTTCACCGGCACCTCTCCGGCCTGCTCCAACATGGCCGACAGTTCCGGCGACGCCGGAACGCCCTTGGCTTCCAGTCGGGCCTTTTCCTGCTCCACCGCTGCGTATTTTTCTTCCACAGCCCGGAGGCGGTCGTCCGACACCAGACCAATGCGGTGGCCGATGGCCGTCAAACGCTGGTCGGCGTTGTCCTGCCGGTGGAGCAGCCGGTATTCGCTGCGGGAGGTCATAATGCGGTAGGGCTCCTGGGTGCCCTTGGTCACCAGATCGTCCACCAACGTTCCGATATAGCCGTCGGAACGTTTGAGAATCATGGGTTCCCGGCCCAAAAGCTGCAAAGCGGCGTTGACACCGGCCACAAAACCCTGGACGGCGGCTTCCTCATAGCCGGAAGAGCCGTTGAACTGGCCTGCACCGTACAGACCATGGATTTTCTTGGTTTCTAATGTAGGCAGCAGTTCCGTGGGGTCAATGCAGTCGTATTCGATGGCGTAGGCGGGCCGCATCATCTCGGCGTGCTCCAATCCGGGGATGGTGTGGAGCATTTCCAACTGGACGTCCACGGGCAGACTGGACGAAAAGCCCTGTAGATACAGTTCGTCGGTGTCGAGACCCGTGGGTTCCACAAACAGTTGGTGACGGGGCTTTTCCGCGAACCGTACCACCTTGTCCTCGATGGAGGGACAGTATCGGGGGCCGATACCGGTGATTTTACCAGAATAGAGGGGGGAGCGGTGGAGATTGTCCCGGATGACCTTGTGGGTTTCCTCATTGGTATAGGTGAGATAGCATACGGCCCGGTTTTTCAGGGGGTGTTCCGTGGTAAAGGAGAAAGGCTGGGGGTCGCTGTCGCCGGTCTGAATTTCCATTTTGGAGAAATCGACGCTGCGGGCGTTGAGACGGGGCGGCGTACCGGTTTTGAACCGTTGGAGCTGCAGGCCCAGATTTCGCAGACAATCGGAAAGACCGTGGGCAGCGTGCATGCCGTCGGGTCCGGAATCATAGGAGACGTCGCCGGTGATGACGCTGCTCTCCAAATAGGTGCCTGAGGCGATGACCACGGCCCGGACCGGGAACCGCAGACCCAGCCGCGTCACTACGGCAGAGACGGCGTTGTGTTCCACTTCGATGGCCGTCACCTGATCCTGGCGGAGATAGAGGTTTTCCTGCCGCTCCAGAATGTGCTTCATATGGGACTGGTACAGCCGCCGGTCAGCCTGGGCCCGGAGGGAGTGGACGGCGGGACCTTTGCCCAGGTTCAGCATCTGGTATTGAATGCAGCAGGCGTCGGCGGCCCGTCCCATTTCACCGCCCAATGCGTCCAGCTCCCGGACCAGATGGCCCTTACCGGTGCCGCCGATGGCGGGGTTGCAGGGCATATTGCCCACGGCGTCCAGATTGATGGTAAAAACCACCGTCTTGAGGCCAAGCCGGGCAGCGGCCAGACCCGCTTCGATGCCGGCATGACCGGCGCCGATGACGGCGATATCGTAAGTTTCCATGGGGGATTCCTCCCAAGTGCAGAATATTCTAGCCTATATTGTAACAGTTGGGGAAAAGAAGCGCAAGGGGGGCGCTGCCCATGGCAGCGCCCCCCTTGGAAGGAATGGGCGGGATTCAAACCTGTTCCAATTCTGCGGTGTTCTGCAACCGGGCGGCGATGGTTTCCGCGGCGCGGAATGCCGTATTGGCGGCCAGGGTGGCCACCACCACACCGCCCATGCCCCAGCCGTAAAAGGAAAATACCGTGGCGACGGCGCCGGTAAAGACGCCGTAGAGCACCCGGAAGGTCAACCCCATGGGGGTGGTCACCGGGTCGGCGGACAGGAAGCAGGCTCCCAGGATGGTACCACCCCAGCAGACGACGGCCAACGGATCACAGTGGGGCAGCACTGCCGCCGTCAGGAACGACGCGCACAGATAGGGGACCGCCACGGCCCAGGGCAGCAGATGGCGCATGGCCAGATAGGCAGCACCCACCAACAGCAGCAGCGTGGACGCCTCTCCCATGGCCCCGTCCAGATAAGCCATCAGGAAAGTGCCCTGGCAGTCTTTCAGAGCCAGAGGGCACAAAAGGGGCAGCAGGGCGGCGCGGCCCAGGGCGGCGGGGTTCCACCAGTTCTGACCGATACCGCCGGTGAGAACCTTGACGGACACGGCGAGAAAGGCTCCCAGGGGCGCGGCCCACAGGGCGGCCCGGGCGGGCAGCAGCAGGGCCGACAGCAGGCCCGTCACCAGCACGGTCAGGGTTCGCAGCTCCTGCCGCCCGGTGAAGCGGTCCCATAGAAATTGGGTGGCGAAGGCGGCAGCCACGGCCAGCAGAAGCATGGCGGCGGCCCGCAGGCCGAAGAACCAGACGGCCCCCGCTGCCGCAGGCAGCAGGGCGATGGCGGCGTCCAGCATTTGCAGGGCTGTGGATTGGCCACAGTGGATGTACGGTGCGGTATTCATAATAAAACCTCCTCTTTGGATGGGGTGTACCCGGCGGCGGGACAGACGTAGCGGCAGGCGCCGCAGTGGAGACAGTGACCGATGCCCAGCCAGGGCTGGCGGTCCATGGGGCAGACGGCGGCGCAGCGGCCGCAGCGGATACAGGGGGTGCCGTTGCGGTGGCGGCGGGGCGGCAGGACACACAGAGATGTGATGCCGGGAACCAGGGGACCGTCGGCGTGGCGCAGGGGGGAGCCGGTCATGGGCCCGCCCAGCAATAGGGGACCGTCCGGGGCGGCGGCAGCTTCCAGAATGGCAGACAGGGGGGCGCCCATGGGGGCGTCAATGAGGGCGTGGCCCCGCTTCCATGCCACGCTGACCCGCTGGCGGATGGGGGGCGTCCCTTGCAGCGCCGCGCCGAAGGCGGCCACGGCGCTGACGGGCAGCACCAACACGTCGCCCTCCTGGGGCGGCTGGCCGGGAGGGAGACGGCCCAAGGATTCCGCCAACAATTGGGGATGAGACAGGGGATAGCGCTGGGGCACCGTCATCACGGTGCAGTCCAGGGGTGCGGCGGCGTGGGCCGCCTGATGCTGCCCGGCCCCCACAGCCAGCAGCGTGCGCCGGGGATGCAGCAGCCGGTTCAAAAAGGCCAGCCCTGCCCCTACGGCGTCGGCGTCGAGACAAAGGGCCGCGTCCTCGGTGCAGTGCCACGGCTCCCGGTCCATGGCCGAGAGAATCAGCGTATCCAGCCCTGGTGCGGCCTGGGTGACGGCTTGGGCCAGGGGACGGCCGCCAGGCAGCCGTACACCGCTGTCCCACAGGGCATCTTCATCGTCCGGCAATTCCAGCGGGTCCGCCGCCGTGTCCAGCCCGTCGTTCTGGAGAATCAGGGCCAGACAGGAGCCGCCGGCGGCCAATTCCATGGTGTCCAGGGCGGCCACGGTGCCGGAGACCGGGGCGTAAATGGGCAGGGGATCGCCGTTGCCGTCGGCCACCCGCTGGCCCCGGGAGACGGGGTCCCCGACCCGGACCAGGGGCGTTTCCCCCCGGGGCAGGGGCAGAATGATACGTTCTTGCTGCGGCAGACTGGTGGGGGGCGTGGTGACCGCCCGGCCCATGGGGACGCCGCGATTCCATGGCAGCATGGACAGGACCTCCTTCTGTATCTGGTAAATTTTGGCTATATCATAGCGGAGGCCGCCGGATTTGTCCACTGGCCGGAAGGGGTCGGAAAATGCAGAGGGGAGCGGAAGGGAAGCAAAGGCCCCCGCAGGCTCCCGGCAGCCGTCGAAAGTTGCGAACGAAAGTTGGTATAGGTGGAGCGGCCTGGGGATTGCCGTCGGGGAAATACGGGGAAAAGCGGTTTTTCTTTGCATTTTTTTCATCCATGCGGTACAATACTCTTATCTATCCCCAAGGAGGGAACCCCATGTTTCCCAAGGAATTTTTAAGCCGTATGGAGGGGCTCATCGGGCCGGAAGGTCTGGAGGCGTTTCTGGACGCCGCCAAGCGGCCCCGTGCCGTGGCTCTGCGGCTCAACACGCTGAAAAAACTGCCAACGGTCACCGGCGGCGAGCCGGTGCCCTGGTCGCCGAACAGCTATTATTATGATCCCAACGCCCGCCCCGGTCTGTCTCCCTACCACGATGCGGGCGCATACTACTTGCAGGAGGCCAGCGCCATGGCACCGGCGGGGCTGCTGGATGTGCGGCCCGGTATGACTGTCCTGGACCTGTGCGCCGCCCCCGGCGGCAAGTCTACCCAGCTGGCGGCGTTGCTGGACGGTCAGGGGCTTTTGATCTCCAATGAGATCGAGCCGAAACGGGCCAGAATCCTGGGCCAGAATCTGGAGCGCATGGGCTGCGCCAACGCCCTGGTGCTCAACGAACACCCCAAACGGCTGGAGGAGCGGTTCCCCGGCTATTTTGACCGCATTCTGGTGGATGCGCCCTGTTCCGGTGAGGGCATGTTCCGCAAGGAGGCCGCCGCCGTGGCCGACTGGAGCGTGGAGACGGTGCTGATGTGCGCCCGGCGGCAGGATGAGATTCTGAAATCCGCCGCCGTGATGCTGCGGCCCGGCGGCCGTCTGGTCTACTCCACCTGTACCTTTGCCCCGGAGGAAAATGAGGGCACTGTGTCCCGGTTCCTCCACACCCACCCGGACTTTCATGTGGTAAAGGTGGACGCCTCCTGGTTTGCCCTCGGCCGCCCTGACTGGATTGACGACCCGGCCCCAGGCCTTGAAAAGACCTTCCGCCTGTGGCCCCATAAGTTGAAGGGCGAGGGGCATTATATTGCTGTGTTGGAAAAGCTGGGGGACGAGGTCCTGTTGGCGGGGGAAAGCTTCCGCCCTATGGCTGAGAACGCATGGACCCGGTCCAATGGAGGGAACCCGCGCCGTGGGGAGCGGGGAATTGCCCCGACCGTCCCCAAGGAACTGGAGGAGTTTCTCACAGCTCTGGATATCACCCTGCCGGAGGGAGCGCTGCTGCCCTTTGGAAACTCCCTGTGGCTGACGCCGCCCACCATGCCGGAACTGCGGGGTCTCAAGGTCATCCGCCCGGGCCTGGAGTTGGGGCAACTGCTGAAAAACCGATTTGAACCGGCCCACGCCCTGGCCCTGTGGCTGAAGACCGCCGCCTCTGTGGCGGACTTTCCTGTGGACAGCCCGGAGATTGCCGCCTATCTTTCGGGCCAGACGATTGCCGCCCCTCAGACCGGGTGGACGCTGATCACCGTGGACGGCCTTTCTCTGGGATGGGCCAAAGGCAGCGGCGGCGTGCTGAAAAACCATTATCCCAAGGGGCTGCGCCGGTAACGGCCAAGAGATGCGGTACGAATTTGCCCCATCTCAATGCGAACTCGTATGCGGTTTTGTGCGGGACCATGTGGACATCGTCCCCTACAGACCCTTATGAAACGTGTATCAAAGGAGGAACCCTCATGTCCAAAGTCCTGATTGTGGAAGATGAACGGGCTATTGTGGAGATTCTCAAATTCAACCTGTCCCGGGAGGGCTACGAAACGTTGGAGGCGCTGGACGGCGAAGCCGGTCTTCAGCTGGCCCGCACTGCCGACCCGGATTTGATTCTGCTGGACGTGATGCTGCCCAAGCTGGACGGCTTTTCCATCTGCCGCCAGCTGCGGGAGGGCGGCGTCAGCACGCCCATTATTATGCTGACCGCCCGTGAGGAGGAAAACGACAAGGTGTTCGGCCTGGAAGCCGGAGCCGACGACTACATCACCAAGCCCTTTTCCATGCGGGAACTGATGGCCAGAGTCAAGGCCAACATCCGCCGCCGCACCCTGGATTCCGCCGATGGCCCTGCACCGTCCCAGGAGATGCCGTCCACGGGACTGGTGCTGGACCCGGACGGCTTTGCCGCCCGCAAAAACGGCGTCCTGGTGGAGCTGACCCAAAAGGAATTCGACCTGCTTTCCTTCCTGATGGCCGCCCCCGACAAGGTGTTTACCCGGGAGGAGCTGCTGGAAAAAGTGTGGAATTACGATTATTACGGCGATATGCGCACGGTGGACGTGACGGTGCGCCGTCTGCGTGAAAAAATCGAGGACGATCCCGGCAAGCCCGCCCATATCCTCACCAAGCGGGGCGCAGGCTACTACTTCGTGCTGTAACGGCACAGAAAAACGAGGTGCAACATGGGTTCCATCCGCACAAAACTGGTACTCATCATGATGCTGCTGATTCTGGCGCTGATGACTGTCGTCGGCTCCTTCCTCATCAATGGCGTCGGAAATTTCTATATCGATCAGTTCTACGATGAGATGGGCCGCACCTTCTCACAGGAATTCATCCGGCAATTGCAGGACACCGCCGATGAGGGCCCCGAAGAGATGAAAGAACGGTTGATGGCCAAGGCAGACCTGGGCATCGATATCACCGGGCGCAACGTCTATGTCCTGGACAGTGGCGGCGCCGTGCTTGCGGGCTCCGACCAGACTGCCGCCGTTTCCACCACCAGCAATCTGCTGGAGGCCCTCAATGGACGCGTGGGCCAGGACAGCTCCATCACCAGCCCCTATATGGATTTGGCGGTGCCCATCACAGGGGACAACGCCTCGTACATCGTCTATGTGCTGGACAACAAATCCACCGTCAATGACTTGACCGCCAATGTGATGGATATCATTGTCCAGTCCCTGATTATGGGCATGGGCATCTGTCTGGTGCTGTCGGTGCTGCTGGCCCAGATTCTCATTACGCCCCTGCGGGCGTTGTCCAAGGGCACCCGCCGGGTGGCCGCCGGGGATTTTTCGGAAAAGCTGGAGGTCACCTCCCGGGATGAAATCGGCGCGTTGACCCGGGACTTCAACGACATGTCCCGGGTCCTCCGGGACACCCTGGCCGCCGCCGAAAACGAGCGGAATAAACTCTCCACCCTGTTTTTGCACATGACCGACGGCGTGGTGGCTTTCGACGCCCAGGGCCGTGTCATCCATGCCAACCCCGCCGCCGTCCAGATGCTGGGCTGCGATCCGGCCAAATCCGGCGGTTTTGATCAAATCTTTGGCCAGGAGACCCAACTGTCCCTGGTGCTGTCCCTGGAGAGCCCGGAGTTTGTGGAGACGGAGAAGACCGTGGGAGACCGGAGCTTGGAACTGTTTATGGCCCCTTTTACCACCGAGGGCAGCCCGGCCGGTGTCATCGTTGTCATTCACGACGTCACCGAGCAGCGCAAGAGCGAGCAGACCCGCCGGGAATTTGTGGCCAATGTGTCCCATGAGCTGCGTACCCCCCTGACCAACGTCAAATCCTACGCCGAGACCATGGCCGACGCCGGCAGTGACCTGCCGCCGGAATTGCAGCAGCAATTCCTAGGCGTTATCATCAACGAGGCCGACCGCATGACCCGCATTGTCCAGGACCTGCTGACCCTCAGCAAGTTTGATTACGGCAAAATGGAGATGAACATCTCCCGATTCTCCTTTGCCGGGGCCATCCGGGATGTGGCCGAAGCCGTGGCCATGGACGCCCGCAACCACGGCCATACCTTGACGGTGAGCATTCCTGACAATCTGCCGGAGGTCAACGGCGACCGGGACCGCATCCAGCAGGTCCTGATCAACGTGGTGTCCAATGCCATCAAGTACACCCCCGACGGCGGCCGCATTGAACTGCTGGCCGGTGTCAGCGGCGAAATGGTCTGGGCCAAGGTCCGGGACAACGGCATTGGCATTCCCGAAAAGGACCTGCCCCGGCTGTTTGAACGGTTCTACCGGGTGGACAAGGCCCGCTCCAGAGAATCCGGCGGCACGGGCCTGGGCCTGTCCATTGCCAGTGAAATCCTGCGCCAGCATAAAGGCGAAATCGCCATCGATTCCGTCTACGGCAAGGGTACCACCGTCACTGTCACCCTGCCCGCCGCCGAATCCCAAGCGTGAAAGGAGGACCCATCGTGCGTCCACGCACCAAGGAAGTGTGCAAGTCCATTCTCATTGTCCTGCTGCTGCTCTCCGTGGTGATGCTGTCTCTGACGGCCATTCAGTACAGCGGCGCCGACGGCCTCTCCGGCATGATGCAGACGCTGTCCGGGAAATTATCCACTCCACCCAAAAAGGCCGAGGACCCCACCTATACGGACGCGGCTCTGCCGGTGGTCATTTCCGCTGTGGGACCGGCGGGCCGGATCAGTTATTTGGGCAGTCAGGAAGCGTTGGACAATGCCTTTGCCGCCCTGGGCGGCCAGCTGGCTGCGGCGCTGGACACGGCGGGAACGGCAGAGGAATTGACCCGCATGGCCTTTCTCAGCCGGGCCACCCAGGCGGAACTGTATTTCTACTATCCCGGCGCGGTTCCCCTGGACGTGCTGGCCCAATGGCTGGACGCCACCGGCAGCGAATGCACCGGCAGCGGCCGCCTGTTCTGCCTGCGCCGCAGCGGCGACGCCGTGGAACTGTTGGTGGAGGCCGACGGCACGTACCGGGCTATGAAAACCGAGGTGGACAGCACGACGTTTGGCCAGGTCCTGGAGACCTTGGGGACCGACGGCTCGTTCCTGGCCGCCGAGGGCGGCGGGTCTTACGGCCATCTGGACCCCATGACTGTCATCCAGCCGTCCTATACGGCGGTACCTGCCGTCCAGGCTTCCAACCCGGTGGACGAGTTGTTCCTCAGGACCACCGCCCCAACCGCCGCCACAACGCTGGGATTCAATCCCTACGGTGACAGCGTGTATCGGGATGACAGCAGCACCACCTATACCGACAGCGACGCCTCGCTGCGGATTGGCGCCGACGGCGTTTTGAAGCTGGAAAACACGGGCCTGTCCCGGCGGTTTGCCGCCGCCGGAGACAGCGACGCCCAGCGCATTGAGCTGGTCCGCTCCCTGGTGGATACCCTTGCCGCCGGGCGGCTGGGGGACAGCTGTATCTGGTTTTCGGGCCTGGAGACCGACGGCCAGACGTCTACGGTGGAATTTTCCTGCTATGTGGAGGGGCTGGAGGTCCTGCGGGCCGACGGCCCAGCCGTGGAGGCTCGCTTCCAGGGCGACATCCTGACGGAACTGACGCTGCGCCTGCGGACCTATACGGTCACCGGAGATTCCACGGCCCTGCTGCCGCCCCGGCAGGCCGCCGCCATCGCCCCGGCGGGGACCCGGCTGCGGCCCGGTTACGCCGACATGGGGGAGAACACCTTGCAGGCCGACTGGCTTCGTTCCTAAGGAGGCGAACCATGCCCATATCCAAAATCAAGAACATTGTGATTCTGATTCTCCTGGTGGCCAATATCATGCTGTTGGTACTGCTGGTTCCCCTGGCCCGTCAGCGCCAGAAGCAGCAGGCCCAGGCCCAGGAAGCATTGGAGTCGCTGTTTGCCCAGGCCGGTGTCCAGCTCAACGCCGGTCAGCTGCCCGATACCCGGCCCCTCTATACCCTGGAGTTTACTCCGGACGACAGCGGCGCACTGCCCGCCATGCAGGCGCTTTTGGGGGAGATGGTGCTGATGGAGCATGACTCCACCCGCTATATCCAGACCTATTCCTCGGCGGCGGGTTCCTGCCAGCTGTCCCGGGGCAACGTGCTGACGGCCAAGCTCAAGAAGCAGGAGCCTGTGGCCGATCTGACCAAAGATCTGTCGGGCCTGCTGGTCCGGATGGGATTGGAACCGGCCGGAGTGTCCACGCCCCAGCGGGTCCGGGCCGGCATTTACCAGCTGACCGCGGTGCAGCAGCTGTTGGAGGTGCCGGTGTTTACTGCCGCCGTTACGGCCACCTATGAAAACAACATCCTCACAGAACTGGAAGGAACGCTGTATTTCGACACCACCGGTCTGGTCCGTACGGACGACGTCATCGGCTGTACCGCCGCCGACGCCTTGGTGGCGTTCTTGGCCAGCCGCGACACCCTGGGATGGGTGGGCGCCACGGTGAACGAAGTGGAACAGGGCTATTGCCGGGCCGATACGGCGTCGGCGGCGGTGGTGCGGCTGGTACCCGGCTGGGCCATCTACACGGACACCGGCGATTTCTGGGTCAATGGCATCACCCGGATGGTCAGTCCGCTGGTCCAGTAAGGGATAGGAAAATTGTGGAAGGAAATTTGTTTCCGTTTGTTTTCAATTCTTAAAACTTTCTTTACATTCTACGGAGTGTGTGCTATACTGTTGTGTGCCGGAATCTGCCTTTTTAACCAGAACCGGCCTGTCATCATCCTGCAGTCCCATGCGGGTATTGTTTTTCCGTGACGGGGAATGCTGACAGTACCGGGAACCGTTCCCGGCTCCGGACCGTGTCCGGAGCATCGATCCTGTATTGAAGAGGGCTGTGACATTGATCAAATATGAGATCAACGGCGGCAAACGCCTCCAGGGCACCGTGACCATCTCCGGTGCGAAAAACGCTGCTGTGGCCATTTTGCCGGCGGCGCTGCTGGTAAGCGGTTCCTGCCGTATTGAAAACGTGCCGGATATTTCGGATGTACGCCTGCTGCTGCAGATTCTTGCCGACATGGGCGTGTCCATTCGCAGAAAATCCCGCCACACGCTGGAGCTGGACTGCACCCGCGTGCGCAATATTGTGGCGCCCATTGATCTGGTGCGCCGTATCCGTGCTTCCTACTACCTCATCGGCGCGGAGCTGGGCCGGTTCGGTCAGGCCAAAGTGGCCATGCCCGGCGGCTGTAACTTCGGCGTCCGCCCCATTGACCAGCATATCAAGGGCTTTGAAGCCCTGGGCGCCTGTGTCGATCAGCTGGACGGCTATGTTTGCGCCGACGCTCCCGACGGCGGCCTCACCGGCGGCCATGTGTATCTGGACATGGTCAGCGTGGGCGCTACCATGAACATCATGATTGCCGCCGTTCTGGCCAAGGGCACCACCATCATTGAGAACTGCGCCAAGGAGCCCCACATTGTGGATCTGGCCAACTTCCTCAACGCCATGGGCGCCAAGGTCTCCGGCGCTGGTACGGATGTCATCAAAATTCGCGGCGTGGAGCAGCTCAAGGGCGGCACTTACTGCATTATCCCCGACCAGATTGAGGCTGGAACCTATATGGCCGCCGTGGCTGCCGTGGGCGGTGACGTGGTGGTGGAGAATATCATCCCCAAGCATATGGACTGCATCACTGCCAAGCTGCGGGAAATCGGCGTGCAGGTCACCGAGTACGACGACGCCATTCGCATCACCCGTCAGCGTCCCCTGCGCCGGGCCAATGTAAAGACCATGCCCTATCCCGGCTTCCCCACGGATATGCAGCCGCAGATTGCCGTGTGTCTGGCGCTGGCCAATGGTACCAGCATCATTACCGAGGGCATCTATGACAACCGGTTCCGCTATACGGCGGAGCTCATGCGCATGGGGGCCAGTATTCAGGTCAATGGCGGCGTTGCCGTGGTGGATGGCGTGCAGGCCCTCCACGGGTGCAGCGTCAAAGCCTGTGACCTGCGGGCCGGTGCGGCCATGGTCATTGCCGGTCTGGCTGCCGAGGGCCATACGACGGTGGAGGATATCCACTATATCGAACGGGGCTACGAGGATATTATCGGCAAGCTCCGGGCCATCGGTGCGGACATTCGCCGCATTGAAACCTATGAGGACAGCGGCACAGACGCCGCCGGTTAAGAAATAGGAATTACGGGCGTACCGCCGCGGCGGTACGCCCGTTTGCATCGTTTCAATTTTTATGGGCAGAATTTTGCCAGACGTTCTACGTCTAAGAGATAGAAGCCCTGGGGCGTCTTCTCCACGACGCCGTCGGCGCACAGCTTCTGGATAATGCGCTGGATATGGCGGTAACTGACGCCGGTAGCGGCGGCAATATCCGTCAGCGTTCCAATATAACGGCTGCCCCGCCGGTGCTGCAACAGATGGCGGCACACCTGTTCCCGGGCAGGGGACAGGCTGGCGCTTACCAGACGGTCAGTGCTGCGGGTCAGCTTCAACGATAAATCCCGGGCCACCTGACGCAGAAACACCAGGTTTTCATCCCGCTTCCGCCGGGCGCGGGCGTAAGGGTAGGCCAGACAGATCACATCGGTCTGAGCGGCCACTGTGGCCGTAGCGCCGTCGGACTCCTGCATCAGCTCCACATCCCCCAGCGCGCCGCTTTCGGCGGTGTAGCACAGGGCCAGACGCCGCCCGTCTCCCTGGAGCACCAGGGCTTCCACCCGGCCCTCTACAATAAAATAGAGGCTTTCCACCGGTTCCCCCTGACGGATCAACGTCTCTCCGGCGGCAAAAAACAGACAGCGGCAGTCGGCGGCATCGATATCATAGGGCCGCAGCCGTTCGGCATAGTGGGCCTTTTGCTGGATTTCCCGCATGGCATACCCCTCCTTGTGGCTCCATTGTACACGCCCCGACACCATATGACAAGTGTCCTATTGTCCGGTGCCAGGGCTGTGGTACAATGGGGCCAAATTCTCAGGAGGTGATGACATGGATACCATTCTCTCCCTGCTGACCGGTGTGGTCATCGCTGTGATGATTCTATGGAACGGCCAGCTGACCGCCGGTTACGGCAACTACGCCGCCGCCGTTATCATCCATGTGGTTGGTACGACGCTTTCCGGCGTCCTCTGTCTGGCGGGACGGCGCAAAGTGTTTGCCAAGGCTCCGTTCTGGGCCTATTTGGGTGGCGCCATCGGCGTACTGTCTACTCTTTTTAATAACTATGCGTTTGGTCATATCACCATGACCAGCATTGTGGCGCTGGGGCTCCTGGGCCAGACCATCACCTCGGTGCTGCTGGACCGGTTCGGCTGGCTGGGCGCACCCAAACGGCGGGTGGACCGGTCGGTGGCTGTGGCTCTGATCAGCGCCCCTGTGGGCATTTTCCTGATGCTGGACGGCAGTGTGAGCCAATCGATTCTGGCGGTGCTGCTGTCGTTGGGGGCCGGTGTGACGGTGGTCCTGTCCCGGATGGTCAACGCCCGTCTGGCGTCGGAGACCAGCCCTCTGGCCGGGTCCTTTGTCAACCATCTGGTGGGGTTGCCCATCTGCGTGGTCCTGCTGCTCCTGGTGGGCCAGTGGACTACACCGGCGGCGGGTACCATGGAGCCGTGGATGTACTGCGGCGGTATGCTGGGCGTAACCACAGTTCTGTTGTTCAATATCACCGTGCCCAGGGTGTCGGCATTCCGATTGACGCTCCTGTCCTTTGTGGGACAGGTGTTTACCGGTGTGGCGCTGGATGTGGCATTGGGCCAGACGGCCTCCGCCGCGTCGTTCCGGGGCGGATTGGTCATCGCGGCGGGCCTGCTGGTGTCGCAGCTGCTCGGTGCGAGAAAAAGTAACGTAAAAGCATAAATATAAAAGTTTTACTCGTTTTTTTCAAAAAATCGCGGTTTCCAAAGGCAGAGCCTTTGGTTACCCGCCGCAGCGGGCGAAATACCCCGGCGTCCCAAACCGCCATCCACAGATGGCGGAATCTCCGGCCAACGGCCAAGGCCCTCCGGCGTCACCCAAAACGGGTGGCAGCCGGGGGTCTTCTGCGCACAGAGAATGTATTGCAACGATGGGGGGCGCGTCTTGTGGGAGCTGTTTTACAACACGTCCAAGTGCTCCAAAAGAATTTTACAGCCCAGCAGCACCAGAACCACGCCGCCGGCCAGCTCCGCCCGGCTTTTGCCCTTTTCGCCCACGATGCCCCCGGCTCGCACGCCGATGGCCGACAGGACAAAGGTGGTTACACCGATAAAACTGACGGCGGGGACGATATCCACCTGCAAAAAGGCGAAGGTAATGCCCACGGTCAGGGCGTCAATGCTGGTGGCGATGGCCAGAGGAAACATGGATTTACAGGTGAAATCGGCCTCCACACACTCCTCGTCCTCCTTCCGGGATTCCCGGATCATATTGATGCCGATGACGGCCAGCAGCACAAAGGCGATCCAATGGTCCACATTGGTGATAAGCGACTGAAAGCGGACGCCCAGCAGCCAGCCCAGAAAGGGCATCAGCGCCTGGAGGCCGCCGAACCACAGTCCGGCGATGAGGGCATGGCGCAGCCGCACCTTACCGGCGGAAAGGCCCTTGCAGACCGAGACGGCAAAGGCATCCATGGACAGTCCCACGGCGATCAGAAACAGTTCGATGATTCCCATATGTACCTCCCAAAACAACAAAAAAAGACGAAATCCGCCCAAGGCGAACTCGTCTCGTCATTGAAAGCATGGCCAGAGGGCATCCCTCAGTCTGTTGACCATGCTACGCAGTCATCGCGCCGACTACTCCCAAAATTCTGCTGTATACCATATCACGACAGCAGGGGGCTAGTCAATGCTAACCTCTGGAAAAAAACCGTGGCATTTTCCGCTGGAATCTGCTATACTATATAAGAACGAAACGTTTCACTCTCGCAGAGATTGACAGGAGGCTACGCCATGAAACATCCTTTACATATGCTGGCCTTTGATCTGGGCGCCAGCAACGGACGCGGCATTCTCGGTTCCTTTGACGGTGAGAAGATCACCATGCAGGAGCTGCACCGCTTTGAAAATGACTACATCGACCTCAGCGGCGTCCTGTACTGGGACAGCCTCAATCTGTTCCACCAGACGAAGCAGGCCCTTTATGCCTTCAAGCGGGCGGGATTGGGGGACCTGTCCTCGTTCAGCGTGGACACCTGGGGCGTGGACTACGGTCTGCTGGATAAAAACGGCCATCTGCTGGGCAGCAGCCGTTCCTACCGCATGAGCTGCGATGCGGATATGGAGCGGGTTTGGCAGAAGGTCCCCTTTGAGACCCAGTTCCGCCGCACGGGCATTGCCGCCCAGAATTACAACACCGTCTATCAGCTGTGCCGCCGTCAGGCCGAGGGCGACGTGGCTCTGGAACAGGCGGAGACCATGCTGCTGACGCCGGACCTGATCGGCTATTTCTTCAGCGGCGAAAAGGCCAGCGAATACACCATCACCACCACCACCATGCTCTATGACCCGGTGGCGGGGGACTGGGACTGGGCTTCCATCGACGAGCTGGGTTTGCCCCGGCGCATCTTCACGAAGATTGACCGGCCCGGCACGGTTCGCGGCCATCTGCTGCGCTCCATTGCCGCGGAGGTGGGCATCAATCAGGCGGCCCACTGTGCCGTCGGCGGCCACGATACGGCGTCCGCCGTGGCAGCCATTCCCGGTCAGGGTAACTTCGCGTTCTGCTCCAGCGGCACCTGGTCCCTCTTCGGCGTTGAAACGGACCGGCCCATTCTCTCCGACGCTGTCCGTGACGCGGGCTTTACCAATGAGGGTACCGTTCAGGGCGGCTTCCGGCCCCTCAAAAACATTATGGGCCTGTGGCTGATTCAGGAGTGCCGCCGGGACTGGGCCAAGGCGGGCAGCAAATACAGCTGGGATGAGATCGTGGAGATGGCCAAGGCAGCAGAGCCGCTGCGCTCCGTCATCGACCCCAACTATGGCCCCTTCTTCTCCGCTGGCAACATGGAGGAGAAAATCCGGGACTACTGCCGCAAGAGCGGCCAGCCCATCCCTGAGACGCCGGGACAGGTGGCGAGATGCATCTATGAATCCCTGGCCCTCAAATACCGCTGGGCTTTGGAGCGGCTGGAGGAGATCAAGGGCGCAAAACTGGAAGCCCTGAATATTGTGGGCGGCGGCATCCAGAACAAGCTGCTCAATCAGATGGTGGCCGACGCCATCAATCTGCCGGTGGTCACCGGACCCATTGAGGGCGCCGCCATCGGCAATCTGCTGATGCAGGCCGTGGCTCTGGGCGAGCTCAAGGGCCTGGACGAGGTCCGGCAGGTGGTTCGCAATTCGGAAACCGTGGTCACCTACGAGCCCCATCATACCCAGGCTTGGGCGGACGCCTACGGGCGGCTGCTGGAAAGCGCGGAAAAGGTACAGGCATAATAGATCGTTTGATACGGGCGCACCATGCTGCGGTGCGCCCGTTTTTATGGAATGGCCCGTATGCTGCATGGTATGCACTCTGTAATGGCGGATGCACGGCGGCACACGCAGGTGCAGCCCTACGAACACGAACGGACTGCCGACAAGGGACGTAGGGCGGGATCTGTGTGTCCCGCCCCGCAGTGCGGCCCAATCGATCGACTGCATTGGGGCGAACCCGTAACCGTTTCGCAGGACGCGGCATCCTTGATGCGTCCGCGGCGCATTCCATCCAGGGCCGTCAGGGATGCCGGCCCCTACGCCAATGGAAACGGTTGGCTCCTGTCATTACTCCGGATGGGGTACACAACAGGGACAGCCGGGAACCGTCGGTCGGTCCGGCCCGCAGGGCGAGCGGCCCACACAGTCTTCGGGACTGTCACGCAGTTCCGCCACGGCTTCCAGCTTTTGCTGCAAGAGCCATTGTTTCATAATCAGCGATTGGAGCAGCTCCCGGGTGCAGCGGCAGCTGGTGAGCAGCTGACAAAAGGTGATTTCTCCGGCGGCGTACCGCCGTACTACAGCGTGGGTCTGTTCGCCCTGGGCGTTGAGGATGTGGGAGGCGGACATGGCCTCCAGGGCCGCCGACTCCAATAAGTCAATGCGGGTCTGACGGAAGGATGGCCGGTGTTCTGCCGGTGGAATCTGTGGCATTCCCATGGTGCATCGTCTCCTTTGTTGGATGTGCGCTGGAGCGCTGCTACAGTCTATGGCCCCCGCCGGGAGAATAGACCGGCGGGGCTTGCGCCGGTTGGGGAAAGCGAGTATAATAAAACCCATATATCGTCATGGAAGGGGAGGTGCCCCATGAAGAGTTATTTCAAGCTGCTGTTCCAGCGGGCGGTGGTCGTGTCCCTGTGCCTGTTGATTCAGGTGGGTGTGCTGGTGTTCGGCGTGCACTACCTGTCGGGCTACTCGGTCTGGTTCAACATCGGCATGGACATTGTGGCCTGGCTGGCCGTCATCTGGATTGTGTCGTGCCGCACGGAACCCACCTATAAAATCGCCTGGATTATCCCCATTCTGGCTTTGCCCCTCTTCGGCATCTCCTTTTATCTGCTCTTCGGCGGCAACCGTCTGTCCCGGCGGCTGAAACGGCGGATGCAGACGGTGCAGCAAATCCATATGGACAACCTGACCCAGGACATGCGGGTGCTGGAGCGGGAGCAGGCGCTGAGCCCCGACGCGGCGTTGCAGTCCAATTACCTGATTCGGGTGGCCGGGTGCCCCGTCTGCGAGAACACAGAGAGCACCTACTACGCCTGCGGCGAGGCGGCGGTGGGGGACATGCTGGACGCTATCGCCCGGGCCGAGCGGTATATTTTCCTGGAGTATTTCATCATCCAGACCGGGCGGCTGTGGGAACAGATGCTCCGGCTCCTGCGGAAAAAGGCCGCCGCCGGTGTGGATGTCCGGGTCATCTATGACGATTTCGGCTGTATTATGACGCTGCCCGGCGGATACTGGCGAAAGCTGGAGAAGGTTGGCATCAAGGCCTGTCCCTTTAACCCCTACGTCCCTGTGCTGTCCTCCCGGCTCAACAACCGGGATCACCGGAAATTCCTCATTGTGGACGGGGAGATCGGCTTCACCGGCGGTATGAATCTGGCTGACGAGTATATCAATCTGGAAGAGCGATTCGGCTACTGGAAGGACTGCGTCATCCGACTGAAAGGCGAGGCCGTCTGGCCCATGACCGTCATGTTCCTGGCCATGTGGGCCCAAATTAAAGGATGGAAGGAGACCGTATCCTTCTACAAGCCGCCCCGGCCCATTGCCATCAGCAAGCGGCCCCATGGCTTTGTCCAGCCCTTTGCCGACAGCCCCCTGGACAATGAGCCGGTGGGCGATACGGTGTTTTTCAACCTGATTACCAAGGCCCGGCGGTCGGTATATATCATGACACCCTATCTGATCATCAGTGACAAGATGATTTCCGCCCTGACTGTGGCCGTCAAAAACGGCGTGGACGTGCGGATTATCACGCCGGGCATCCCCGACAAAAAGATGGTCTTTGCTGTGACACGGGCCCATTACGCCGACCTGCTGAGCCAGGGCGTGAAAATCTATGAGTACAGCCCCGGTTTTGTCCATGCCAAGGTGGTCTGCGTGGACCGGGAATACGCCGTAGTGGGCACGGTGAATTTCGATTTCCGCAGCCTGTACCTCCACTTTGAGGACGGCGTCTGGCTCTACAAGGCTGACTGTGTGGGCGCGGTTGCAAGGGATTTTGATGAGACGTTCCAGCTGTGCCACCGCATGAGTCTGGCGGAGGTCCGCTCCTGGCCCCTCCACCGGCGGCTGGCCGGTGCGTTCCTGCGGCTGTTATCTCCCTTGATGTGAGTTTCCTGAGCACGCTGCCTCCGGCGGCGTGCTTTTGGCGCATAGATGGAAAAAACCTGTGAAAATCGCTATACAAACGGAGGGCAATCTGCTATACTGGTATAAAACCAATGGTGCGCCCTCCTGTGGCGCTTTATCTTTTTCTGAAAGGCAGGAACTTGTATGGGAGGAACTTCTGCGGTCATTTTCGTCCCGGATGATACCAATAAGACCGGCTATGGCCGGCCGTTGATGCTGTCGCGGATTATGGGAAGCCCATTGCTTTCCTGGCTGGTGTCGGCACTCATCGCCCGCGGAGCCGGTCGTTTTTTTCTCGTTTGCCATGAGCGGTGGGCCGGAGAGGCCAGAGCCTGTTTTCCCGCGTCGGTGGACCTGATGGTGGCCGGCAGCGACGATGCCGGTGACCTGCTCCATGTGTTTCTGTCCACGGCGGAGGATGACGACCGGGAGACCGTAGTGGTCACCGGCCCGGCGGTCTTTATCTCCACCCGCCTGGCCGCCCAGGCCAATGTGATTCCCGCCCCCAGCTGTGTCTACCATGTGGACCGGGCGGCCCTCATGGACGCCCTGGACGAAAAGTTCAGCTTCCTGGAGTTCCTGCGCCAGCGGGGCAAAGCCTATGCCGACCGGGACGGCGTCTACTCCATCCGCTCCGGCGAGGAGCTGGCCGCCTGGCAGCCCACCTTGAACCTCCAGCATCTCCATGATCTCATCCGCGGCGGCGTGGAAATCTGGGACTATCAGAACTGCTATGTGGACCCCACGGTCCGCGTGGGCAAGGGCACAGTCCTGATGCCCGGCACCATCCTCCGGGGCGGCACCGTCATCGGTGAAAACTGCGTTATCGGCCCCAATGCCCTGCTGGAAAACACCATCATCGGCGACCGCACCACCGTCAACAGCTCCCAGCTGTACGACGCCCATGTGGGCAGCGATACCACCGTAGGCCCCTTTGCCTATATCCGTCCCAACTCCCACATCGGCGACCATGTGCGGCTGGGCGACTTTGTGGAGGTCAAGAACTCCACCATCGGCGACGGCACCAAGGTGTCCCACCTCACCTATGTGGGCGACAGCGATGTGGGCCGCAACGTCAACTTCGGCTGCGGCACCGTCACCGTCAACTATGACCGGGCCAAGAAGTTCCGCACCATCATCGAGGACGACGCCTTCATCGGCTGCAATACCAATCTGGTGGCCCCCGTTACCGTGGGCCGCGGCGCGTACACCGGCGCCGGTTCCACCATCACCGACAATGTGCCGTCCGGCGCCCTGGCCGTGGCACGGGCCCGCCAGACCAACAAGCGCGAATGGGCCAACCGCCACAAGCTCAAGGAATCCAAATAACCGTGTAATCGTTCAGCAGGTGCTGATTCGTACGAGGCAACGCCGCATAACTTGACAAGAGGACCGGGCGAGCTATTTTGGCCCAAATGAAAGTTTGAAAGTCGCTGGAATACTAGATGTATTGCAAGAGTTTCAAACTGCACAGTTGGGGAAAAAGAGCCGGCCGGGGCCGCAGACACAGTTGTGCGGCGGCGCCTGACAAAAACAACCATAAAACGTGTAGAGAGGTACAGTACAAATGATCACACATGGTAAAGAAGTAAAGGTGTTCGCCGCCAACGCCAACCGTCCTTTTGCGGAGGGCGTCTGCCGCGCTCTGGGCGTGCCCCTGGGCGAAGGCACCGTCACGACCTTTGCCGATGGCGAAGTCTCCGTCACCCTCAACGAGACCGTCCGCGGCTGCGATGTGTTCATCGTGCAGCCCACCTGTAAGCCTGTCAACAACAACCTGATGGAACTGCTGGTGACCATCGACGCCTGCCGCCGCGCGTCCGCAGGCCGGATCACCGCCGTGATGCCCTACTTCGGCTACGCCCGTCAGGACCGCAAGGCCAAGAGCCGTGATCCCATCTCTGCCAAGCTGGTGGCCAACATGATCACCTGCGCCGGCGCCGACCGCGTGCTGACCATGGACCTCCACGCATCCCAGATTCAGGGCTTCTTCGACATCCCCGTGGATAACCTGCTGGGCAACCCCGTATTCGTACAGTACTACCGCAACATGTTTGAAAACACCGACGACGTGGTGGTCGTCTCCCCCGACGTGGGCAGCGTGGCCCGTGCCCGCGCTTTCTCCGCTAAGCTCCACATGGGTCTGGCCATCGTCGACAAGCGCCGCCAGAAAGCCAACCAGTGCGAGGTCATGAACATCATCGGCGACGTCAAGGGCAAGACCTGCATCCTGTTCGACGACATGGTGGATACCGCCGGTTCCCTGTGCAATGCCGCCAACGCCATTAAGGGAGTGGGCGGCGCTGCCCGGGTCCTGGCCTGTGCCACCCACGGCGTCCTGTCCAACCCCGCTGTGCAGCGCGTCCAGGACAGCTGCATTGAAGAGCTGATGCTCCTCAACACCATCCCGCTGCCCGAGGAGGCCAAGGGCTCCAAGATCCGCCAGCTGGACGTGACGCCCCTGTTTGCCGAGGCCATCCGCCGTACCTTCGACGAGGTCTCCATCTCCTCCCTGTTCTAAGAGGTTGTATGCTGTTCAAGTCTTCTCCCTGTGAATATCTGGTGGTTGGCCTGGGCAACCCCGGCAGCCAGTATGAGGCCACCCGTCACAATGTGGGCTTTCGGGCCGTGGACGCCCTGGCTAAGGAGGCCGGCGTCAAAATCGACCGGGCCAAGTTCCAGGCCCTGACGGCCCAGGCCACCGTGGGCGGCGTCCGGGTGCTGCTGATGAAGCCCCAGACGTATATGAACCTCAGCGGCGTGGCCGTCAAACAGGCCGCCGATTTCTACAAGGTGCCGCCGGAGCGGGTTCTGGTGCTGTTCGATGACATCGACCTGGACGTGGGCCGTCTGCGTATCCGCAGAAACGGCTCCGCCGGTGGTCACAATGGCATCAAGTCCATCATCTCCAGCCTGGGCAGCCAGGAGTTTCCCCGCATTAAAATCGGCGTGGGGGCCAAACCCCATCCCGATTACGATTTGGCCGACTGGGTCCTCAGCCGCTTTACGCTGGCCGAGCAGAAGCTGCTGGACCCGGCCATCGAACATGCCGCCGAGGCCGTGCCGGTGATCTTCACTCAGGGCATCGAGCGGGCGTCGTCCCAATTTAACCGTAAATAATTGCCGAATTTCAGGGCAAAGGGGGGTATTGGCCCACCTTTGCCCCTTCGGTCGTTATGGGATACCATTTTTTACAATCATCATTTTGTGAGAGGTGAGCCATGGACGTTTTACTTTCCGCCCTGCGGGGCCTGCCGGAATATGAAAAGCTCCTGACCGCTGTGGCGGCAAACCAGGCGGCGGCGGTATCGGGTACGGGCCAGGTGGCCCGTGGCCATTGGATTGCCGCCCTGTACCGTCACAGTGACCGGCCCATGGTGGTGGTCTGTCAGGACGACGAGGCTGCCCGCCGGGTTCAGGAGGAGCTGCGGGCCTTTCTGGGGGAGGAAGCCCCCATTCTGCCCACCCGGGAACTGACGCTGTACGACACGGCCGCCGTGTCCCGTGGCTGGGAGCAGAAGCGACTCAAGCAGCTGTACGATCTAGCCATGGGCAAGACGCGGCTGCAAATTGCCTCGTTGGAAGCCCTGACCTTGCGGACCATGCCAAAGGAAATCCTCTGCGGCGCGTCCCTGACGCTGCGGCCCGGCATGAATCTGGAGCCGGAGGAACTGGCCCGGCGGCTGGAACAGGCGGGGTATGCCCGGACCTCTCTGGTGGAGGGCCCCGGTCAGTATGCCTTACGGGGCGGCATTGTGGACGTGTTTTCCCCGGCCTGTGAAAACCCTTTGCGGGTGGAGTTTTTCGGCGATGAAGTGGATATTATGGGCTTTTTCGACGTGCTGACCCAGCGGCGGACGGAAAACGCCGGCGAGGCCCCCATCCTGCCGGTGGCCGAGGCCCAGCCCCATCTCCACCCCGGCGGTCTGTCGGGCCTGTGCGACGACCTGCGGGCCATGATCGCCAGACAGAAGCGCCGGAAGACTGTCAACACAGCCTTGGTGGAGACGCTGCAAGGGGATTTGGACCGGCTGGAAAGCGGCGTTCCCCTGGCAGCTGCCGACCGATATTTGGCCCTGCTCTATCCCGACAACAGCTGCGGTGCGGACTATGTTTCCAAAGATGCCCTGGTGATCTTCTGTGACCACAGCAACCTCCAGCGGGCCGCCCGGCTGCGCCAGGAGCAGTTGGGCATGGAGCTGGACGGTATGCTCCAAAGCGGTCTGGTGGCCGGAGAGCTGTGCGACTATGTGACGGAGTATGAGGATGTGTTCGACCGGTTCCGGGAACAGCCGGTGGTGTTTCTCGACAATTTTTTGGCCACCTCCTATCCGAAAAACCGCCCGCCCCAGGAATTGCTGTCGGTGACGGCCAAGCAGCTGCCGCCCTACGGTTCCAGCCTGGACACGGTGGCCCAGGATTTGCGGTACTATCAGAATATCGGCTACGGCGTTCTGGTGCTGACGGGCAACCGACGCCGGGGCGAGATTTTGCAGGAGCTGCTCCAGGGGCAGGACATCAAAGCCAGCCTCTACTATCCGGCGGAATCTCTGCCCAAGGCCCACCAAATCTTTCTGACTGACGGTGCATTGCCTGCCGGCATCGAGTATCCGGAGTTACAGCTGGCCATTCTCACGGAGGGCCAGCTGCTGGTCCAGAAGGCGGAGAAGCGCAAGGCTGCCGCCGCGCCGGAACAGAAGAAGAAAAAGGCCACCAACCGCCAGAAACTCAACTCCTTTACGGATCTGCACCCCGGTGATCTGGTGGTCCACGAGCACCATGGCATCGGCCGGTATGTGGGCATCGAACAGATCAAAGTGGACGGGGCCTTGAAAGACTATGTGAAAATTGCTTATCAGGGCACCGACGCCCTGTATGTTCCGGCCACCCAGCTGGACATGGTCAGCAAATACATCGGCGGCGGCGAGGACACGCCGGTGAAGCTGAACAAGCTGGGCGGCGAACAGTGGCAGAAGACGAAAGCCAAGGCCCGGACGGCGGCGAAAAAGCTGGCCGTGGACCTGATCAAGCTGTACGCCCAGCGCCAGCGGCGCATGGGCTATGCCTTTTCCGCCGATACGCCGTGGCAGACGGAATTTGAAGACGCGTTCCCCTACGCCGAGACCGAGGACCAGCTGCGGTGCGTGGCGGAGATCAAGGGCGATATGGAATCGCCCCAGCCCATGGACCGGCTGCTCTGCGGCGACGTGGGTTTCGGAAAAACGGAGGTGGCGCTGCGTGCCGCCATGAAGTGTATGCTGGACGGCAAACAGGTGGCGGTGCTGGTGCCCACCACCGTTCTGGCCCGGCAGCACTATGTGACGGCCAAAAAGCGATTCAGCGGCTTTCCCGTCAATATCGACGTGCTCTCCCGATTCCGCACGGCCCAGCAGCAGAAAGACACGTTGAGCCGCACGGCGGCGGGACAGGTGGATATGCTGATTGGCACCCACAAGCTGCTGCAGAAGAACGTGTCGTTCAAGGATTTAGGCCTGCTGATTGTGGACGAGGAACAGCGGTTCGGCGTCAGCCACAAGGAGCGGCTCAAGGAGCTGTGCGGCAATGTGGACGTGCTGACCCTCAGCGCCACGCCCATTCCCCGGACGCTGAATATGGCTCTCAGCGGCATCCGCGACATGTCCACCATTGAGGAGCCGCCCCGGAATCGCTATCCGGTCCAGACCTTCGTCCTGGAACACAACGAGGCTGTCATTCACGAGGCCATCCGCCGGGAGCTGGAGCGGGGCGGGCAGGTGTTTTACCTCCACAACCGGGTGGAGAGCATCGACCGCTGTGCCGCCGATTTGCAAAAGGCATTTCCCGACGCCCGGGTGGCCGTGGCCCACGGTAAGATGAACCAGGAACAGTTGGGCGACGTCATGCAGCAGATGGACGAGGGCGAGATTCAGATTCTTGTCTGCACCACCATCATCGAAACCGGCATTGATATCTCCAACGTCAATACACTGATTATTGAAAACGCCGACCGGTTTGGCCTCAGCCAGCTCCACCAGCTGCGTGGCCGGGTGGGCCGGTCCAACCGCCATGCGTTCTGTTATCTGACGTTCCGGCGGGGCAAGGTTCTCAGCGAAGTGGCTGATAAGCGGTTGTCGGCCATCCGGGATTTTGCCGCCTTCGGCTCCGGCTTCAAAATCGCCATGCGGGACCTGGAAATCCGCGGCGCCGGTGATCTGCTGGGCGCGGAACAGTCGGGCCACCTGATGAGCGTGGGCTACGATATGTATTTGAAGCTGCTGGAAGAGGCCGTGCTGGAGGAACGGGGCGAACCGATGCCCCGGGAGGCCGAATGCTCCTGCGATATCTCCGTCACCGCAAATATTGACAAGAACTACGTCCCCGCCGGAGAGCAGCGTATGGACCTGTACCGCCGGATGGCTGCCATCCGAACCCAGGAGGATGCCGACGAGCTGTTGGACGAAATCGTGGACCGCTTCGGCGATCCCCCCAAGGGCGTCATGAATCTGGTGGATATCGCTTTGCTGCGGGCCAGAGCCGCTGCTGTTGGCGTCATCGACATTTCCCAGAAGGACGGACGGGTCAACTTCACCCTGTCCAGCCTGGATTTTTCCGCTGTGTCGGCCATCTGCGCCGAACCGTCTTTCCACAATAAACTGTTTTTCTCTGCCGGTTCCATCCCTCTGCTGACCTGGAAGCTGTCCAAAACGGATGACCCGTTGCGAGTTGCCCAAAACTTTGTGGCAAAATATGCCGGCTTTTGTTCAAATGGGAATGTTTTGTAACTTATGGGGATAATTTGTAATAAAACCGTAACAGAAATGTCCTTGGCAAAGGGGCCGTCATGGGATATAATAAGACAAAAATCTACAATGCCAACAACATTGCGTATTTAGGAGACGACCATGGGAAAATTTGAAAAACCGAGGAATCAAAAGCCTGTCCAATCGAAACCCACGGCTGCCCAGAAGCATACGGCCAAAGTGACCAAGGCATCCAAAGCCCCCAAAGCCGCTCAGACGTATAAAGCTGCCCAGCCGGCCAAGCCCTCTAAGCCCGCCCAAAAGAAGAGCGGCAACAAGGGAAAGATTGCTGCCATTACGGCTGCCACGCTGGTGGCTCTGGTGATTTTGTGCGGTCTGGGCTATGCTCTGATGGTCCACAGCAGCGGCGATATTCTGCCCGGCGTCAGTGTGGCCGGTGTGGATGTAGGCGGTATGAGCCGCGAAGAGGCCAAGGCTGCCGTCCAGCAGGCCGTGGATGCCACCTACGGCACCGAGACGCTGACGGTGACGCTGCCGGATCGTACTCTGTCCTTTGCACCTGCCGATACCAAGGTTAGCGTGGACGTGGACCAAGCCGTGGAAGCTGCCTGGAACTACGGCCGCGACGGCGGTATTTTCCAGACGCTGAAACAGTCTCTCACCGCCGCCACGGAGGTTCTGCACACGGTGGACATGGGCAGCGCCCTGAACATTGACGAGGAGTATATCCGTTCCACCATCGATGCCACCGCCGCCGAAGTCAAGTCGGAGCGGAAGGATTCCACCTATGAAGTGGTGGAGTCCGAGGTGGCGCAGCCTGCGGAGGGCGGCGCAGAAGGTGAGACCGTCACGGAGACCATCCCCACGGAGGTCATCATCCATGTGGGCACCAGCGAGAGAAGCCTGGACGCCGACGGCCTCTATGACGCCATCATGACCGCCTATATGAACAACGATTTTACGCCCCTGGAGTACAGCTACGAGGAAACCCGCTATACCCAGGTGGATCTGGACGCTCTCTATGAAGAGATGTGCACCGACATGGCCGACGCCTATTACGACAAGGACAAAAAGGAAATTGTCGATGAGGTAGAGGGCTACGGCTTCGATCTGGCTGCGGCCAAGCAGAAGCAGGATATGGCCGAGGAGGGCACCGATCTGTCCATCACCCTGTCGGCGGTGGAACCGGAGGTCACCCGGGCCAAGCTGGAAGAGACCCTGTTCCATGACGTGCTGGGCTCGTCCGACACGCCGTACCCCTACAATCCCGGCCGTACCACCAATCTGGACCTGGCCTGTAAGGCCATCGACGGCACCATTCTGAACCCCGGCGATGTGTTCTCTTTTAATGATATTGTCGGTGAGCGGACGGCGGCCAAGGGCTATCAGGCAGCCATCGCTTTCGTCAATGGCACGTCCACGCCTGAGGTAGGCGGCGGCATCTGTCAGGTGGCTTCCACCATCTACCATGCGGCCCTGCTGGCCGATCTGAACATTGTGGAGCGGCTGGAGCATATGTACACCGTGGACTATGTGCCGCTGGGTATGGACGCCACCATCTATTGGGGCAGCAATGTGGACTTCAAGTTCTCCAACTCCACCAATAACCCCATTCGCATTGACGCCTATTTGCAGGATGGCAAGGTGCATATTGGTCTGGTGGGTACCAAGGAAGGCGAGTACACGGTGGATCTGGATTTCAAAACGATTTCCACCACCCAGTGGAAGGACGTGACCCAGGTAGACGAGTCCAAGCCTGCCGACTACAAGCAGGTTACAGTCACGCCTTACACCGGTTACAAGACCGTCACCTATAAGCGGTATCTGGATGCCGACGACAACCCAGTCACCGATTGGGAGAAGGTCCAGTTCCCCAACAGCACCTATCAGAAGCGGGACCGTGTGACGGTCATCGGCAAGCAGGAGGAAGAGGTACCGGAGGAGCCGACGACGCCGACCGATCCCAACAATCCCACCGATCCCGGTACGGGCGGTGGTACGACGACCGATCCCGGCACCGGCGGCACCACCACCGATCCCGGCACTGGTGGTGGTACGACCACCGATCCCGGTACGGGCGGCGGCACCACGACAGACCCCGGCACCGGCGGCACTACCACCGATCCCGGTACGGGCGGTGGCACCACAACGGACCCGGGCACCGGCGGTGGAACGACCACGGAGACCGGCAACGGTTCCGACGTGCTGGAATAATCCCAATATCAAAACAGGAGCGTTGCACAGCGGCGCTCCTGTTTTTTGCGTGAAATCCCCTTGCATAAAAGAGTTCTAAGGATTGACGCGGCTGCATAGGATACCTTATAGGGAGGGATTGCCATGCAGAGCGACAAACTGAGGGTCCGCCGCCGGGCGGCGTCCATGCTCACCATGGCCCTGGCCCTGCGGCTGATGATGGCATTGGGGGTGGAGGAGTGGACCGCCCGCACCCTGGAAGCGTGGCTGGCACCGCCGGTACCGGCGGCCGCTGTAGCTGCCACAGCGCCGGAGGAAACACAGGAACCGGAGCAGAAGACGCCGGAACCGGCACAGCAGGAACTGTCTGTCCCGCCATCCCTGGAAGGGGACAAGCTGGTGTTTACCGAGGCGGACGCGGCGGCCATTACCATTGGCGGGGCCTGTACCTATGACGTGGACCCTTGGGAACTGCTGCAGCGGGAAAGCGTTCTGGATTTTGACCAGGACGGCCCCACGGTGCTCATTGTCCACACCCACACCTCCGAAGCCTACACCATGGAGGCCGGATGGGAATACGACGAAAACGAAACCGCCCGCACCCAGGACACGGAATACTCCGTGGTACGGGTGGGGCGGGTCTTGGCGGAGGGATTGGAAGCGCGGGGAATCTCCGTACTTCATGACACATCGTTCAACGACTATCCCAGCTATAACGGGGCCTATAATTCCACACTGAAAAAGATTGAACAGTGGGTGGAGGAGTACCCGACCATTCAGATGGTCATTGACATCCATCGGGACGCCGGTGCCAATGCCGACGGCACACCGGTGCGCCACGCCGTCACCCTGGACGGACAGGAGACGGCCCAGCTGATGTTGGTGGTGGGCACCGACCAGGGCGGTCTGAGCCACCCCAACTGGCAGGACAATCTGAGCTGGGCACTGAAATTGCAGGCGGTACTGGAACGCCGGTGGCCGGGCCTTTGCCGCAATCTGGATTTGCGGACCGAGCGGTTCAATCAGCATATGACGCCGGGGTCTCTGCTCATTGAGGTGGGCTCTTCGGGCAATACGCTGAAAGAGGCCTTGGCGGCGGCGGAGCTGTTGGCCGATGGTCTGGCGGACCTGATCGAAGGGACTTAGGCGGATGCAGCTTGCTGCTCCCGGATGTGCTGGCGCAGCCAGCGGCCCCGCAGGTAGTAGATGATGAACAGAACGGTGGTGACGCCCCAGGTCAGAGGATAGCTGAATGCAATGCCGCTGTTGGTGGGGGTGTCGCCCACAAAGAGGAACAGGTATACCAGACGCAGGGCGCAGATGCCGCCCACGGTCAGCAGGGCAGGCTTGAGGCTTTCGCCCACGCCGCGCATGGCGCCGGAGAGAATCTCAATGCAGATATAGAGGAAGTAGTAAGGCGTAATGGTCAGCAGGATTTCGCCGCCGATTTCCCGCACGGCGGCGTCCTCGTTGAAAATGGAGATGAGGGGATTGCGGAACAGCACCATCAGGGCCACAATGGCGGCGGTGATGGAGAACTGCAAAATGAAGCCGGTACGGATGGTGGACTTGAGCCGGTCATAGCGGCGGGCGCCGAAGTTCTGGCCCACAAAGGTCATGACGGTGATACCCAGGGCCGAGCTGATGGGCCAGTAGACGCTGTCCACCTTGCGGAAGGCGGCCCAGGCGGCAATGGAATCGGTGCCCAGACCGTTGATGAACGCCTGGATAAAGACGTTGGAGATGCTGTACATGGAGGACTGGACACCGGCGGGCAGACCGATGCGCAGCATGTGGGACAGCAGGGAGGGCTGAAAGTAAATCCGCTTCATATGGAGCCGGAAGATGTCCTTGGTGCGGCACAAAGAGACCAGCACCAGCACGGCGCAGATCACCTGGGCGATGGAGGTGGCAATGGCCGCACCGGCAGGGCCCAGGGGAATGACCACTACCAGCAGCAGGTCCAGCACGATGTTGAGGACGCAGCAGACGGCCAGGAAATAGAGGGGCCGCCGGGCATCGCCCACGGCCCGGAAAATACCGGAGCCCATGTTGTAGATCATGGAGGGGATCATGCCCAGGAAGTAGAAGCGCATATAGTCTTCGGCATAGTGGAAAATGTCGTCGGGGGTGTTGATCCACCGTAGAATCATGGGGGAGCCGAAGACGCCCACCAGCGTCAGCAGGCCGCCGCAGACCACGGCCAGCACAATGGCCGTACAGACGGCACAGCGCAGGGCCATGCGGTGGCGGGCGCCGTAGTGTTGGGAGATGACCACCGACGCGCCGGAGGACAGGCCCACAAAGAAGTTGACCAGCAGATTGATCACTTCCAGGTCCGTACCGCCGACGGCGGCCAATGCTTCTTTACCCACGAAGCGGCCCAGAATGACCGCGTCAATCATGGAGTACAGCTGCTGGAACAGCGTCCCCAGGAAAATGGGAAAGAAAAACAGCAGCATCTGTTTCCAGACGACGCCGTTGACAATTTTGTTATTCTGTACGGTGGTTCCCATGGCGGGCCGTCATCTCCTGTTCCTGATAGTCTGGATGGGGCGGAAAAAGAGCCGGGGCGCACCCCGACTGCTCGTTCCCAACATAACAGAATTTTCGCCAAAAGGCAAGAGGCAGCGGGAAAAAAGTTCACAAATCTTTTATCTCCTGTGGTATAATCACGGTATCTTGATACAGGAGATGATTCCATGACTTCCACCGTGCTGTCCGGTCTGGAACCGGCGGCGGTTTTTCACTGGTTTGAACAGATCAGCGCCATCCCCAGAGGGTCCGGCCACACGGCGGCCATCAGCCAGTTCTGTGTGGACTTTGCTGCGCAGCGGGGCCTGCGGTGCTGCCGGGACCGGACCAACAGCGTCGTCCTTTACAAGGACGCTTCTCCCGGCTATGAGGACCACCCCACCGTGATTCTCCAGGGCCATCTGGATATGGTTTGGGAGAAGACGGCGGACTGTGATTTGGATTTCCGCACCCAAGGACTGCGGCTGGCTGTGGGCGGCGACAGCATCTATGCCCAGGGTACTACCCTGGGCGGTGACAACGGCATCGCCATTGCCTACGTCCTGGCCCTGTTGGAGGACCCTGACGCCGTTCACCCGCCTCTGGAGGTACTGCTGACTGCCGATGAGGAAACGGACATGGCTGGGGCCGAGGGGTTGGACCCGTCGCTGCTCCAGGGACGGCGTATGGTGAATCTGGATTCCGAGGAGGAGGGCGTGTTTACGGTCAGCTGTGCAGGCGGTGTCACAGCCACCATCGCCCTGCCCTATGACACGGCCCCCGCCGCGGGATATCTGTACCGTCTGCGGGTGACGGGTCTGCTGGGCGGTCACTCCGGCAGCGACATCGACAAGGGACGGGCCAACGCCATTTTGCTGCTGGGGCAGGCCCTGCGGCTCCTGGACCATCTGACGCCCCTGCGAGTGGCAAGCCTTCGAGGCGGCGGTAGAGACAACGTGATTCCCAGGGAGGCCGAGGCGCTGTTTGTGGCGCCGCCGGACAAAGAGCGGAGCTTGGCCGCCGCTGCCGAAGCCTTTGCCGCCGAGTTGCGGGAGGCGTATCCGGTGGAGACGGGGCTGACCATCACCTGTGCCCCCGACAACACCGGTGTGGCGGAAATCTGGGACCGGGCCAGCACCCAGCGCTTTCTTCGGCTGCTGACGGAGGTACCCAACGGCGTCCAGTCCCGCAGCCGCTCCATGGACGGTCTGGTGGAGACGTCCCTGAACCTGGGCATTCTCCGGGTGGCCGGCGATACGGTGAAACTGACCTTTGCCATCCGCAGCAGCCTGGAGCGGGACAAGCGGTATCTGACCGCCGTGCTCCAGGGCATCGCCCAGCAGTCGGGCGGATTGTATTTTGATCTGGGCGATTACCCCGCCTGGGAGTACCGGGAGACGTCGCCCCTGCGGGACACCGCCGTGGAAGTTTATCGCCAGCAGTATGGCCGGGAGCCCCAGGTGGTCTCTATCCACGCGGGGCTGGAATGCGGCGTTCTCAGCAAAAAGCTGCCGGGACTGGACTGTGTCAGTCTGGGCCCCGATCTCTTTGATGTCCATACGCCCCAGGAGCGCATGAGCATTGCCTCCGTGGCCCGGACCTGGGACTATCTGCGGGCGCTGCTCAAGGCGCTGTAAAGATGGGCAGACTGGGGGCGGCCAGGGAGAAGGCCATGAGACTGACGCCGTAGACGGCGGCCAGAACGATGAGCAGTCCCACAAAGGGCATGGCCCGGCACGTCCGCTCCAGCCGGTAAGCCGTGAAAAAGCCCAGGGCCATGACGGCGTAATAGAGAGCGATATCCACCCACAGGGATTCCACGCCGAAGCCGGTTTTCAGCAGGTAGTACAGACCCGTCAGCACCAGAGGTTGGAGCAGCAACGCCGCCAGCGCCCCACTCCACCAGCGCAGCGGGTCTGCTTTCCGGCGGGCCACCAGGGCCGAAGCCACCAGAAAGGGCCAATACAGCAGCTTTAAATGTTCCCAGACGCTTTCACTGACCGGGGCCAGCAGCCCCACCAGTGGAATGGGCAATACATTGTAGGCAAAGTGCATGGCCGTACCGGCCAGGGACGACAGCACAAAGGCCCACAGCAACGGTTTTTTAATCATTGAAAAAACACCCCCTTCACACCGTTATCCTATGGTGGGAAGGGGGTGTTTATGACGGGTCAGCTGCCCTTGATGGCGTTGTAGACGTTGAGCATGGTGATGTAGGTCTGCTCGCGGGTGTAGGTACCCTGGGGATTGAAGGCGTTATTGCTGCCGTTCATAATGCCGCAGGAGGTGACGAACTGGACGCCCTCAGCGGCCCAGGGAGACACCTTGGCGGCATCGGTAAAGGTGGGGTTCTTGGTGGGGGTTACGGTGCCCAGCAGCTTCACGGCCCGCTGAATCATAATGGCGGCCTGCTCCCGGGTGATGGAGTTGTTGGGGCGGAAGGTGCCGTCCTCGTAACCGGTAACGATGCCCAGGGCGGCGGCCAGCTGGACGTTGTAGTTGTCGTAGTCGGAGAACTTGTAGGAGGCGAACTCGTCGCCGTAAATGCCCATCTCATCGCGGATTGTATCGGCGCTCTTGCCCAGGCAGGCGGGGAATAGCTGCAGCACCGTGGCGGCAAACTCGGCGCGGGTGATGGGGCCCTTGTAGCCGTAGGTGAGCCAGGAGGGGATCAGACCCAGGGAGCGGGCCTTCTCCACATCGGCGGCGGCCCAGGAAGAGGGGGTATGGGGATCGGCCACGCCGGGGTCGATGGCGTTGGAGCCGCTGCCGCCGGATTCGGGGTTCTCATAGGGCTTTTCGTTGGGGTCCTGGGGAACGATGGTCAGGACCACGGCCAGCTCCCGGCCCGCCGGGGTCAGGAATCCGCTGCCGTCGGCGTAGAGCATGGAGGACGCGCCGCCGTCCAGGCTGATGGCGTGGACCGCGCCCAGAGCAATCAGATCATTGGCAATCTGGGGGAAGGTGCCGGAGGCGGTGCCCAGCAGCAGGCGGCCGTCACCCATGACGGCGGCAAAGGACCGCAGGGAAGAGCTGGTGTTGGACTGCTTGGGGTCGCTGTCGTACTGGGAGTTATAGGAACTGTTGGCGGTGACGTTCTGCTTGTTCTGCACCAGCATACGGCCGCCGGTGACGATGGTCTTCATGTTGTCCCACATGGCCTGATCGGCGGTGCGGGTGGCGGTGTAGTTGTAGGCAAACCGGATGGTATCGCCCACGGCAGGCAGGCTGTTCCACTGGCTGACGTTGGCCACAGCGCCGGAATTGTAGATCAGCACGCTGCATCCGGCGGGGGTGGTGTAGGTGCCGCCGCCGTTGACGGACACCACCTTGTCGTCCTTGATGGTGAAGACCTTGGAGGAGGTGGGGACCGTGTAGGCCAGCTTCAGGTCATCGGTCATGAGCATGATGCCGGTGGAGTCGTTGTACAGCTTGTTGACGCCCCAGACGGTGGCCGTGCCCTTGCCGCTGATGACGGCGGTGGTCTGGATGGTCACCCGGTCAATGGCCACCTTGCCGTCATAGGTGAAGCCGATGACGTTGTTGGCGTCGCCGGCGTGGAGTACCTGGCCGTCCCGGACCAGTGCGCCGTAGACTTCGGCGCAGTTGGAGGGGAAGATGTTGCCGGCGCCGGAGTAATAGGAGTTGAAGAAACCGCCGTTGATGGCGGCCACACTGCCGGTGACCATGGAGGAGGCCGCTGTGTCGGTGTGGAGACCGTCGGAGCCGATGACCACGTCACCGGTGCGGCCGGTCATGTCCACATAGACCAGCTGGCTGCCGGAGGCCACGCCGGAACCGGTGGTGACGCCGCTGGCGGCATGGGCCGCCGGAATCAGCGCCAGCGTCATGGCGGCGGCCAGTGCCAGGGAAAGCAATCGTTTCATGATGGATGCCACTTCCTTCTTTTAATTTTCTATTTATAAGTGTATCACATGCGGTATCATTTGGAAAGACGATGCAGTGTGCATAGATTCGTCATTTTCAACAAATACAAAAAGGGGTGTATATTGATGAAATATCACGGCAGAACCATGAAAAAACTGCGTTTTTACTCAAAAAATCCGAATAAAATTTTGTAAGCCTAAAAGTTTGTTAGGTTCCGAATGGGCGATGTTCAAGATATACAATGCAAAATGCCAAAATCCGGCGATGTTTATGGGCTTCGTCTATTGCACCGAAGAAAAAAACATGATATCTTAATGGAAACGACAAGGGCTGTCGGGCGTACCAGACGGCCCGGCGGAGTGCTTTTACGGATCGGCTTGCGGGTACGCTACCTGCAAGCCGTTTTTTTGCGGCCGGAATCCGGCCCACGGACAGGAAAGGATGGCAGTATGGCGAAAGGTTTTAACCGGAAGATCGTTTTGGAGGACGGCAGCGAATACTATGGCCGGGGTTTTGGAAGCCAGGATACCCGGGTCTGTGAACTGGTGTTCAATACCTCCATGGTGGGCTATCAGGAGATTGTCTCCGACCCCTCCTACACCGATCAGATTGTGGTCATGACGTACCCCCTCATCGGCAACTACGGCACCGCCGACGACGATTTTGAGACGAAGATTCCCACCATCGGCGGTCTGGTGGTCCGGGAGTATAACGACAACCCCTCCAACTTCCGCTATACCAAGACCCTGTCGGAGATTCTGGAGGAGAACCACATTCCCGCCATCGAGGGGTTGGATACCCGGCTGCTGGCCCGGTCCATCCGGGACCACGGCAGCCGTAAGGTGCTGCTCTGCGACGCCGATTTGCCTCTGGGCGCGGCCCTGGAGCTGCTGAATACCACGGAGCTGCCCCACGATCAGGTGAAGCGGGTCAGCTGCCGCAAGCGCTGGTATTCCCGGACCTCCAACCCCAAGTTTGACGTGGTGGCCGTGGACTGCGGCATCAAACTGAATATCATCCGCTCCCTCAATGCCCGGGGCTGCAACGTCACCGTGGTGCCCTATGACACCCCGGCGTCGGTCATCGCCGGTATGAATCCCGACGGCATTTTCCTGTCCAACGGCCCCGGCGACCCGGAGGATGTGACGCCGGTCATTGAGCTGGTCAAGGAGATGCGGGGCAAGTACCCCATCTGCGGCATCTGTCTGGGCCACCAGATGATCTCTCTGGCCTACGGCGCCAAAACGTACAAGCTGAAATTCGGCCACCGGGGCGGCAACCATCCGGTGAAGAACCTGCGGACCGGCAAAATCGAAATCACCAGCCAGAACCACTCCTACGCCGTGGACGCCGACTCCGTCAAGGGCACCGGCCTGGAGGTCACCCACATCAATCTGCTGGACAACACCGTGGAGGGCGTGGCCTGCCCCAAGGACAAGGTTTTTTCAGTCCAGTACCACCCGGAAAGCGCCCCCGGTCCCCAGGACAGCGGCTACCTGTTTGATGAGTTTCTTGCTATGATGAAGGAGGGCAAGCCCAATGCCTAAGAGAACAGACATTCGCAAAGTCATGGTCATCGGCTCCGGCCCCATCGTCATCGGACAGGCCGCCGAGTTCGACTACGCCGGCACCCAGGCGTGCCTTGCCCTGAAAGAGGAGGGCTACGAAGTTCTGCTGGCCAATTCCAACCCGGCCACCATTATGACCGACACCTCCATTGCTGACAAGGTCTATATGGAGCCGTTGACGGCGGAGTACGCCGCCCGGATTATCCGGGTGGAGCGGCCCGACGCCCTGATTCCCGGCATCGGCGGCCAGACCGGTTTGAATCTGGCCATGGAGCTGGAAAAGATGGGCGTCCTCAAGGAGTGCGGCGTGGAAATGCTGGGTACCTCCAGCCAGTCCATCCGTCAGGCCGAGGACAGAGAGCTGTTCAAGGAGCTGTGCCAGCAGCTGGGCGAGCCGGTCCTGCCCTCCATTATCGCCAATTCCATGGACGAAGGCTTGAAAGCCGCCGAGGAAATCGGCTACCCTGTGGTGCTGCGCCCCGCCTTTACCCTGGGCGGTACCGGCGGCGGCTTTGCCGACAATGAAGAGGAATGCCGCGAAATCCTGAAAAACGCCCTGTCCCTGTCGCCGGTCCATCAGGTCCTGGTGGAAAAGAGCATCAAGGGCTACAAGGAAATCGAATATGAGGTCATCCGCGACGCCAATGACACGGCCATTACCATTTGTAATATGGAGAATATTGACCCCGTGGGCATCCACACCGGTGACTCTATCGTGGTAGCTCCCAGCCAGACGCTGACCAACAAGGAATACCACCTGCTCCGCGACAGCGCTTTGAAGCTGATCCGCGCTCTGAAAATCGAGGGCGGCTGCAACGTCCAGTTTGCCCTGGACCCGGCTTCCTTCCGCTATTACCTCATCGAGGTCAACCCCCGCGTGTCCCGTTCTTCGGCCCTGGCTTCCAAGGCCAGCGGCTACCCCATCGCCCGGGTCTCCGCTAAAATCGCCGTGGGTATGCACCTGGACGAGATTCAGCTGGCTAACACCCCCGCCAGCTTCGAGCCGTCCCTGGACTATGTGGTCACCAAAATGCCCCGGTTCCCCTTCGACAAGTTTGCCGACGCTTCCAACGCCCTGTCCACCCAGATGAAGGCCACCGGCGAGGTTATGGCCGTGGGCCGCACCATTGAGGAATCTCTGCTCAAGGCCGTCCGCTCCCTGGAGACCGGTGTGTGCCATCTGCATATGGCCAAGTTCGACACCATGGGACCCCAGGAGCTGCTGGAGTATATCCAGATCGGCACCGATGACCGGATTTTTGCCATTGCCGAGCTGATCTACCACGGCACTGATCTGGGCGTCATCTGCAACGCCACCAAGATCGATATGCTGTTCCTGGATAAAATCAAGAACATCATTGACTGTGAGCATGCTCTCAAGTCCAATGTGGGCGATTTGGATGTGCTGTGGAGCGCCAAGCGCATGGGCTTTTCTGACAAGTATATCGCCAAGCTGTGGGATACCACAGAGCTGGACGTCTGCGAAAAGCGCAAAGCCGCCGGTATTGTCCCTGTCTATAAGATGATTGACACCTGCGCCGCCGAGTTTGACAGCTATGTGCCCTACTTCTACTCCACCTATGAGCAGGAGAACGAGTCCATTGTCTCCGATCACAAGAAGATTGTGGTTCTTGGCTCCGGCCCCATCCGTATCGGTCAGGGCGTGGAGTTCGATTACTCTACGGTCCACGCTGTTCAGACCATCAAGGCCAGCGGCTACGAGGCCATCATCATCAACAACAATCCGGAGACCGTCTCCACCGATTACACCTGTTCTGACAAGCTGTACTTTGAGCCGTTGACGGTGGAGGACGTCATGAACGTCATCGATCTGGAACAGCCCATCGGCGTCATCGCTTCTCTGGGTGGTCAGACGGCCATCAATCTGGCGGAACCCCTGATGAAGCGGGGCGTCAAGATCATCGGCACCGACTTTGCCGCCATTGAAAAGGCCGAAAACCGCGACGCCTTCGAGCGGGTCATGCAGGAATTGAAGATTCCTCAGCCCACCGGCGAGGCTGTCACCAACATCGAAGACGGCATTCGGGTGGCCAACCGCATCGGCTATCCGGTGCTGGTGCGGCCCAGCTACGTCCTGGGTGGACGGGCCATGCAGATTGTCTCCAAGGATCAGGATTTGAAGACGTATCTGCAAACCGCCGTTTCCATCAACGAGGAACAGCCGGTCCTGGTGGACAAATATATTGTGGGCAAGGAGCTGGAAGTGGACGCCATCTGTGACGGTACCGATGTGTTTGTCCCCGGCATCATGGAACTGGTGGAACGGACCGGCATCCACTCCGGCGACTCCATCAGCGTGTACCCCACCTTCTCCATCTCCCAGAAGGTCAAGGACACCATTCTGGACTATACCCGCAAGCTGGGCCTGGGCATCGGCATCGTGGGCCTGTATAATATCCAGTTTATTGTGGACAAGAACGAGAACGTCTACGTCATCGAGGTCAATCCCCGTTCCTCCCGGACGGTTCCCTTCCTGTCCAAAGCCACCGGCTATTCCCTGGCTGATATTGCAACCAAGGTCATTCTGGGCCACAGCCTCAAGGAGCAGGGCTTCCGGGAGCTGTACCCGAGAGAAAAGCAGCGCTATTATGTGAAGGTCCCGGCGTTCTCCTTCTCCAAAATCGCCGGTCTGGACGCCTACCTGTCCCCGGAAATGAAATCCACCGGCGAGGCCATCGGCTACGATGTGAACTTGAACCGGGCCCTGTATAAGGCCCTCAAGGCCAGCGGCGTCAGCGTCAAGGACCACGGCACCGTGGTGGTCACCGTGGCCGACGAGGACAAGGACGAAGTGCTGCCCCTGGTCAAACGGTTCTACCGCCTGGGCTACAATATCGCCGCTACCTTTGGTACCGCCGAAAAGCTGAAAGCCCATGGCATCCGTGTCCGGGTTCTGGGCAAGCTCAGCGAGGGCAGCGACGAGATTTTGCAGACCATCCGCCGGGGTGAGGCCAGCTATATCCTCAACACCCGTGCCATCAATTCCGGCATCCACTACCAGGACGGCTATGCCATCCGCCGCTGCGCCGTGGAAAATAATGTGACCATGTTCACGTCTCTCGACACGGTGCGGATGCTCCTGGGGACCCTGGAGGAGATTTCCTTCTCCGTGTCCACCATTGACGAACAATAAACAGTATGGGCGCACTGCCGCGGCAGTGCGCCCGATTTTTGCTATTTCCGTAATTTCTGACAATATTGGGTACAGAGTTTGTCGGTGCAGTTGGAACACTTCAATGCTTCATTGGACTGCTCCCAGAATCGCTCCGGGTGCAGCAGGACGCTCAATTCCCACATGCAGAAGACCACCACCGACAGAAAACACAGGCTCCAGGAATAAAAACTGGGGACGAAAAACAGGGGTGTAAACATCATCAGATGGTCCCAGTTGAAAATGCGGCAGGTGGTGCAGCAGCGGTTTTTCATCATCAGCCGGAACGGGCACCAGATGAGAACACAGATGAGGTCGCAGACGTAAAACGCCGCTGACAGCAAAAACATCATACTGCGGCTGAGAATCCCCAGATGGTACAGCAGCCCCTGGACCGCGCCGAAGGCCACCCACAGCACCATCACCTTGTAGGCGGATTTGGTGGTGGAGACGATATACTCCCGTAAAGCCTGATGATTGATTTTTTCCCGAATGGGCCGGAATCGCTGCTGGAACAGCTTTTGGGACCCCAGGGCAATTTGCCGCTTGGCGGGAATCAGCTGGCACAGCATATCGAGGACCCACACCAGCCACAGCAGATGCAGCACGGAAATGTGGGAAAAGAAGCGCATACCGTACAGAATATCAAAGGATGACGGATGGCGCAGCCACAGCAGGACGCAAAAAAGAAAGATGATACAGCGGATCACCAACTCAATCCAATATCGTTTTCGGATAGGGGACATGGGGGCGCGTCCCTGGGGCACGGTGGAAGTGGAATGCTCCATGGAACCTCCTTGGTGCAGCGGTCCCGTGGGCGCGGACGCCGGCGTGGGACCGATTTTGACAACTCTTATTAAAGATTATTGTAAGAGGTAGTCAAAAAGGTGTCAAGACCGGACGGAGAATGGAAAAAGGGCGGCCGTTCGGAGAGGGCACCAATGGTGCACAACATTCCAGAACGCCGCCCCTTATGCGCATAATGCCGCAAACCTTACGCGTACCGTATCTTTGGCAAGTTCGAGGATAGAGGATAAAATTTGAAAACCACTTGCGCAGCCAGAGAAAATTGATTATAATCAGTCTTGAGGAAAACGGAATAAGTGCGGCAGGCCATAGGTGCGGCAACACCTATGGCCCTGCGCGGGTGCTAGGACCACCCACACAACGGATATCCGTACCACAGTATTATTATACCCTTGCTGACCACAACTTTGCAAGTGGTATCCTGCTATTGTGCCGTATGATTCGTGCTGTGTGGAGGTATTTTTACCCGCACAGCACGATTTTGTTTTCCTCACGGACAGGCGCAGGGGGGCGCAAGCCCCCTTGCCCTTCCCGTGAGAAAACAACATACGGAGGAAAAAAGACATGAAACGCTCACACAAGGCAATCTCACTCTCTCTGGCCCTGGCGCTGTCCGCTGGACTTTCGGTACCGGCCCTGGCGGCGGATACCGCTGCCATTCAGCAGAATACCCCTATGGGTTTGCAGGACACCTACACAATCAACGGAATCATAGGCAGGGAAACCTGTCAGATTGGAGCAGAAATCTATGATGATTCTACCGGCGATAAGAACATTATGTTTGATCTGTCTGAAACAGAGCCGGTTGACATCTATGTGGTTCATCCGGGTGAAGTAGCGGATATAACTGGTACCAATGGATGCTTTGTTGTCTCCGTAAAGCTGGAAAATGGGAAGATTTATCCCAATGATAGCTTTGACTGGACTACAACAGACCCTTGGAGCAATCTCAAATGGGAGACAGTTCCAAATCCCATGGACCCCAGCGACCCCTCGATTGCTCTTACAGAGTTTGATGGCTCTGTGACATTGGACAAAGAGGGATATTATGTAATTTCTGCATGGACGTATGATGGCATGTACCATGTCGGTGAGATGGCTCGCGTTCTCCATGTGACTTCCAATGGCAGCACGCCGACAGAGCCGGAGCAGCCGGCCAAACCCACCGGCGCGTTTACGGATGTGTCTGCCGACGCCTACTATGCTGATGCCGTCAAGTGGGCTGCGAAAGAGGGAATTGCCGGCGGCACCAGCGCCACCACGTTCAGCCCCGACGCCACCTGTACCACAGCGCAGATTCTGACGTTCCTGTGGCGTGCCAACGGTTCTCCGGAACCCACAGCGGCTGCGTCCTTTACCGATGTTCCCGCAGATGCCTATTATGCAAAGGCCGCTGCCTGGGCTGCGGAAAAGGGACTGGTTTCCGGTACGGCCTTTGGCGGCAATACCCCCTGCACCCGGTTGACTACAGTGATGTATCTGTGGAAGCTGGCCGGACAGCCCGCCACAGACAGAATCGCAGCGTTTACAGACCTGTCCGCAGACGGAGATGGGATCAAGGCCGTTTCCTGGGCTGTGGAGCAGGGGATCACCGGCGGCACCGGTGCGACGACCTTTTCACCTGACAGCACCTGTACCCGCGGTCAAATCGTCACTTTTCTTTATCGGGATATGGCCCAGAATGGATAATGTAAAATATATAAAGGCTGGCGGCCTGGAATCCTGCGGGATTCCAGGCCGTGTTGCATTCCGCCGGCAACAGGGGTATACTACGGATAAAACCAAGGATAAAACCAATCAAGGAGGTACTGACCATGGATCAGAGACTGGAGATGCTGCGGGGCGGATGCAGCGCCGTGGGATGGCAGACCGAGGACGGCAACGCATTGTGGGCCCGCAATATGGATTTTAACCGCATGGCTGCGGGCAGCGCTCCGACGTATCTGCCAAAAGGCACGGTGATGACGGCGGCGGAGGGGGTGACGGCTCCGGCCCAATACGCCGCCGTGGGCATGGGATTGCTGGCCGTGCCCGGTTTGCCCCTGCTCTATGACGGCATCAACGAGGCGGGGCTGATGGGCGGCCAGCTCTACTTTCGGGGCCTGGCCCGATACGCCGACGGCCCCGAGCCGGGCAAACAGCCCATGCAGCCGCCCCTGCTGGTGGGGTGGATGCTGAGCCAATGCGCCACCCTGGACCAGGTGGCCCAGGCGCTGGAGCAGGAATTCACCCTGGTCAATACGCCTTTGCTGGGGGCCGTGTCGCCGCTGCACTGGTCCTTCTCCGACAGCACCGGCGAGGTCATGGTGGTGGAATCCGACGCCAACGGCCTGCACATCTACCGCAACACCGTGGGCGTCATGACCAACAGCCCGTCCTATGACTGGCACCGGACCAACCTGCTCAACTACGCCGCCATCCGGGATCTGGACTACGACACGGTGGAACTGGGCGGCGAACGGCTGGAACAGTGCTTCTCTGGCAGCGGCGCCCAGGGACTGCCCGGCGATTGGAGCGCCCCGTCCCGCTTTGTCCGTCTGGCCTATTTGCGGAAGTTCGCCGTCCGTGGCAAGGATGAAAAACAGGGCATTGCCCGGCTCCTGCGCATCATGGGCAGCGCGGCCTTTCCCCTGGGCATGGTGCGGGTTAGCCAGCCCGGTGAAGCCACGGAGCTGGACCAGAATATTCAGCCCTGGGACTACACCATTTACACCGTGGCGGCCTGTGCCCAGACGGGCCGTTTCTGCTGGACTACCTACGACAATCCTGCCATTCGTTCCGTCACTCTGTCGGAATTGGCGCGCTTCCATCAGCCCATGCAGCTGCCAATTTGGGAAGAACCGGAATTTCTCCCAGTTCTTGCACAGCAATAGTACAAAAGACGCCGAAAAAAGCCCGCCCCGAACGCGTTCGGGGCGGGCGATTTGGCTATGTAGGAAGTAACCCGCGATTACACGCCGGCCAGCTCCTTGGCCTTCTGAGCGGCGGAAGCGGCATCTTCGGTGTAAGCGTCGGCGCCGATCTCGTCAGCAAAAGCCTGGGTGATGGGGGCGCCGCCAACCATGACCTTGATGTTGCTGCGGAAAGGAGCAGCATTCAGGGCAGCCACGGTCTCCTTCAGGGAAGGCATGGTGGTGGTCAGCAGAGCGGAGCAAGCCACGATCTTGGTGTCGGGGTTGGCCTCGACCATCTCCACGAACTTCTCCTTGGGAACGTCGACGCCCAGGTCGATGATTTCGAAGCCGGCGGACTCCATCATCATGGCGACCAGATTCTTGCCGATGTCGTGCAGGTCACCGGCGACGGTGCCGATGATGATCTTGCCGGCGGCGTTGGTCTCGCCGGAGGCCAGGTGGGGCTTCAGAACGTCGACGCCCTTCTTCATGGCGCGGGCGGCAACCAGCATCTCAGGAACGAAGATTTCGCCGGCCTTGAACTTGGCGCCGACGGAATCCATGGCGGCGATCATGCCCTCGTTCAGGATGGCGGTGGGATCGCAGCCGGCGTCGAGAGCCTCCTGCACAGCGGTGGGAACCTTCTTGGCCTTACCGGCCTCAACAGCGGCAAATACTTCCTGAATCTTCTCGTTCATGGGAAAAACCTCCTAAAAAATGAAATTGAAATGGTTTGCTTTTTACAGGCAATGGATTACAGCAGGCCCTGTCTGTGGGCGGCGATGTAATTCATGCAGTCCTCATCCTGCTCGGTCAGCAGCTCGGTGGCGTACATGAGGCCCACCATATCCTTGTTGGTGGGGTCCACAATGGCGCTGTCCATACCGGCCTGCATGGCCAGGGCCATAAAGGCCATATTCAGCGGCTTGCGGAAGCCGGGGAAACCAAAGGAGATGTTGCTCAGACCACTGGTGATGTGGATATCGGGGTACTGGGCCTTGATGCGGCGGCAGCACTCGGAGAACAGGGTAAAGGCGGCCTGGTTGGTGGCGGCAGCCTCCACCAGGGGATCGATGTACAGACGGTTGGGAGCGATGCCGTACTCCTTGGCTTTGGCCATGATCTTCTCAAACACGGCCATGCGGTCCTCCACGCTCTGGGGAATGCCGCTCTCGCACAGCAGGGCGATGCAGCCCCAGTCGGTGTCGGCAATGGCGGGGAAGACGATGTCGGTTTTCACGCGGCCCTGCTCATCCTTCTCCATGGAGACGGAGTTGACGATACCGGTGCGCTTGCAGAACTTGAAGGCTTCGGCGCAGACGGCGGCGCTGGGGCTGTCGACGGCGATGGCCACATTCTCCAGCTCGTCGGGAATGACGGACTCCACTTCCTCGATCATCCACTTCAGGGTTTCCACCTCAACGGCGGGATCGGTGGAGGCGCACACGTCGATGTACAGGGGCACGGGCTCCTCAAAATAGTCCTCGTCCTGGGCGGCGGCAATCTGTGCCTTGGCGCGCTCACGAATGAATTCGGCATCGCGCTCGGCGATGGCCTTGGCCACTACAGGAATGGCACCGTTGATCTTCTCACCAATGATAATCAATGAAAAGCTACCTCCTCATTTTGTGCAAATTGCTGAAAAACGCAATGTTTTTTCTACGATATTGGTATTATATCTCAAATCTCTATGGTTTTAAATCCAGCAACCTATTGACAAATCATCATGATTTTTCCTACAATATGTATGATGGTAAACAGGAAAACTTCAGCATCGTATTTCGGTGCGATTTTCATATTATCTGGGAGGTCATGACCATGAAACTCAGCCCCGCTCTGCTGTGTCGGGAGCTCTCCAAGCTGTATCCCGTCGCCACTGACGGCCCCCTGTCTGTGGAGCCGGTTTTGACCCGGCCCCAGCTGCTGGAACCGGGCGCCGCTCCTGCCGAAGGGGCCCTCTGCGTGGCGCCGGCCGGAGAGGACTGGAGCGCCGCCGCCGACCGGGCGGGACTGGTGCTGACCGTGGGCAGCGGCACCCCGCGGGGACGGCAGGCCGTGGTGGATGCGCCCTCCACCGCCGCTGTGTACAATGCCATTCAGGCGGTGTTCGACCGCTTCGACGGCTGGTACAGCGACCTCAGCGATTCCCGGCTCCAGGGCCAGTCCATCCAGACGCTGCTGGAGCTGAGCCACAATCTGTTGGGCAAGCCCCTGGTGGTCATCGGAATGGACTTTTCGGTGATCGCCTCGGTGGAGGGCGAATCCCATGGCATGGCCCGGGGCATGTTCGGCGCCACGGAGGACACCTACGACGTGCTGACCACCTTGAAGCACAGCGGCAAATATGAGGCCGTGCGGCAGCTGGACGGCTGGTTCCACTTCTACTCCGAAGAGGAGATGGGCAGCTGTATGTGCGTCAACATCAAAAAATACGGCCAGACCACCTACCGGCTGATGATGTTTGACACGGAGGAGCAGCAGGAGCCCATTTACGGCTTTCTGCTGGAACATCTGGCGGCTATGGTGGAGCACGCTCTGCTCCACAACACGGCCCCCGTGTCCGGCGGCAGCCACGCCATCCGCACCATCCTCCACACGGCCATCAGCGACCGGACGGCGGACTATGTGACCATCAGCCAGCGGCTGGACGGCTGCGGCTGGCACAGCAGCCACGAATACCTGTGTATTGTCTTGCAGCTGTCCTATCTGGATCAGAAAAACCTGACCATTCACGCCATTTGCAGCTATATTGAGAACATCCTGTCCGGCTCTTGTGCCTTTCAATATAAAGACGATATTGTGGTGTTTGTGGATTTGACCCTGTCCTCCATGAGCCAGACGGATATCTCGTCCCGGCTGAGCTGCTTCGTCCGCGACAGCCTGTTGAAAGCCGGTTACAGCCGGGTGCTTTTGGGCCATTTCAATTTCCGCCGCCAGTATGACCAGGCGTCCATTGCCCTGGAGGTGGGCACCCGGCGCAACCCGTCCTTCTGGATTCACCGGTTTAACGATATCGCCTTTGACTACATTCTGGAGCAGGCCACCCGGAAGCTGCCGGGCTATATGCTGAGCCACGAACGGCTCCTGCGGCTGAAATACGGCGACGAAGAAAACGGCACAGAGTACCTGCGTACTCTGCGCCTGTATCTGGACAATCATTTAAACGCGGTGCAGACGGCCCGGGAGCTGTTCATCCACCGCAGTACCTTCCTCTATCGCCTGGAACGCATCAAGGCGGTGCTGGGCACCGACCTGACGGACCCGGACGAGATTCTCTATCTGATGCTGTCCTTCCGGCTTATGGAGCGGGAGACGCCGGCGGACCCGTCCAGGCCCGCCGGACAGCACAGCGATCAGAACAGGAAACACCCCGTATAGGCGATGGTGTTGGGACCATAGTTGTACTTGAGGCCGCTGTCGGTGCAGACCTGGCTCACCAGCAGGCCGTAGGCCTCCATGGACGAGAACGCCTTGTCGGGGAACCGGCAGGGGGCGTCGGGATAGGAGCAGGTCTCACATTGGCGGCAGCTGCCCACGCCCAGGGGCATGACATTTCCCAGCTTTTCCCGCAGAATAGGCAGCAGCTTCTGCTGAGATTCCTTCTGCCGGTCTTCCGTGTCCCGGATAGATTCATAATCCCAGCTGTCCTCCAGCTCTCCCACGGTCTGCACCACCAGGGTGTGGCTGTAGTGGGAGAGCTTTTCCGCGCATTCCGAAAGCTCGCCGCAGGCCGGCGGGCAGGACCAGCACACGCCGTAGCGGTGGCAAGTGTTGGCGGCGCACATGTCCCGGACCTCCTGCATGGGTTTCAGAATGGCCGCGTCGGCCACGGCGGCATGGGTGAACCCGGCCTCCAGGGCCAGGGCCACAAGGGCTTCGTTGTACATGGTCAGTCCTCCTCCTCGTCGCTGTCAAAGGACAGCTCGTCCACAAAAATATCCTGGAATCGGGGGTCATTGGCCAGTTCCAGAAATTCCACCTCATCGGCCAGACGGCTGGCCAGCTCAAACTGGAAGTCCTCCCGGACGGCCAGCTTGGCCCCTTCACCGGCGGCATTGCCCACAGGGATGATCTTCTCCCGCAGAATCTTCGGCAGCAGTCCGATGGCACAGGCGCTGTCGGGGGACATATAGTTGCCGAAGGCACCGGCAATGAGAACCTGTTCGATGTCCGCAACGGCCACCCCCAGCCGGTCGCACAGCAGCCGGATACCGGCGGCAATGGCGGCCTTGGCCAGCTGGACCTCCCGGATATCCGATTGGGTCAGACAGACCGTGTCGTTGAAATAATAGGCGGGCTTGCCGTCGGCCAGACCCAGGGCGGCGGGACCGTCCGGATCGAAACGGCCCGTCTCGTCCACCACGCCCAGCTCCAGCAGCACGGCCACGGCGTCCAGCAGACCGGAACCGCAGATGCCCTGGGCTTCGCCGCCGCCGACAACGCTGTAGCCGATGGAACCGTCTGCGCCGGTAAAGACGTGGTCAATGGCTCCGTCGGCGCCCCGCATGCCAAAGCGGATTTTAGCGCCCTCAAAGGCGGGACCCGCCGCCGTGGAGCAGGTGACGGACCGGCGGCGGTTGCCCAGGACCATTTCGCCGTTGGTGCCGATGTCGATCATCAACGTAAGGGGGTCCCGGTGGTCCCAGCCGCAGGCCAGCAGACAGCCCACCGTATCCGCGCCCACAAACCCGGCGATACAGGGCAGAATCCGCACGCGGCCGTCAGGGGCCATGTGGAAGCCCAGTTCCTTGCCGGGCCGGACCTCTGCGGCCCGGTGCTGGGGCATATAGGGGGCCACCATCAGGGGAGCAGGGGAGTAGCCCAGCAGCAGATGGTGCATACAGGTGTTGCCCACGGCGGAAATCAGACGCACATCCTCCCGACGGCACTTGGCCGCGTGGCAGAGGTTGCCCAGCATTTCATTGAGGGCCTCCCGGATGGCCACCGTCAGAGGCTCCACGCCGTGTTCCATGGCGTAGCTGCCGCGGGCCACTACGTCGGCACCGAATTGGGTCTGGGGATTGAGGCGGCTGTCCACGGCCAGCTGGCCGCCGGTGCGGCCGTCCAGCAGATAGCCCACCAGGGAAGTGGTGCCTACATCGAAGGCCGCCATGGCGAAAAACTCGCCGCCCGCGGCAGCGGCGGTGTCGGCCATGGAAATGCCGCCGGTGAGAATGCGGTTTTCCCCGTGGCGTGGGAAGACGGCGGACACGTCGCCGCCCACTATCAATTGACAGGCGGGCAGCAGCTCATCACCGGGCACTGGACCGCCAGCCATGGTCAGATGGTCCCGTCCGGCGGTGATGCGCACCAGACATTTGCCGCAGGTGCCCCGGCCGCCGCAGGGGGCGTCGGGCTTCAGTCCGGCGGCAATGGCCGCCGCCAGCACCGTGATTCCGGCGGTGACGGAGATGGAGACGGCGTCCTCGGGAAAGGTTACACAATACCGTTGCTCATCCAAAATGGGATTCCTCCTTTGCAGGTTTCATGGCGTTGCACTTTGACTACCATTGTACTGCGGGAAACAGGAAGATGCAACCATCATCCGTCGGGCGGCGGAAAACGGGAATGCCATAAAATATGTATAAAGTTTCATGTTGCCTGTTGCACCTGGTCGAAAAAAGCGGTACAATGGAAGAGCCGCCGGGCGGCCATTGCCTGGCGGAATTTACAGAGAAAGGCGGTTTTGATCCCATGCTGAGCAAACGTCAAAACCTTTTGGAAACCCTTCGCGGCGGTAAGCCCGACCGCTATGTCAACCAGTTTGAAGCCTTCGCCATGGTGGGCAATCCCTTCGTGGCCACCAACCCCGCCCCCAAGCCGGGCCAGGAGATGGTGACCAACCTGTGGGGCGTCACCCGGTCCTGGCCCGAAGGCACCCCTGGCCCGTTCCCCATCCACGACGCCCAGCACACAGTGTGCAAGGACATCACCGAGTGGCGGAACTATGTGAAGGCTCCCAGCGTGGAGTTCTCCGACGAGGCCTGGGCGCCCTTCGTGGAGGCGGCCAACCAGATCGACCGCAGCGAATATTTTGTCACCGTCAGCATGATTCCCGGCATCTTTGAGCAGTGCCACTACCTTATGGGTATGGAGGATTGCCTGGTGAACTTCTATGAGGAGCCCGAAGCCATGCACGAGCTCATCGACTACCTGACCGAGTGGGAGCTGCGCTACGCCGAACAGCTGGTCAAGCACCTGCATCCCGACGCCGTGTTTCACCACGACGACTGGGGCAGCCAGATTTCCACCTTCCTGTCTCCGGCCATGTTTGAGGAGTTCTACGCCCCCGCCTACAAGAAGCTGTACGGCTACTACAAGGCCAACGGCGTGGAGGTCATCTGCCACCACTCCGACTCCTACGCCGCCACTCTGGTGCCTGCCATGATCGACATGGGTATTGACATCTGGCAGGGCGTTATGCAGAGCAACAACATCCCCGAGCTGATTGAGAAGTACGGCGGAAAGATCACCTTCATGGGCGGCATCGACAGCGCCACCGTGGACTTCCCCGGCTGGACCCGTGAGATCGTCAACGAGAAGGTCCGGGAGGCCTGCGAGAAGTTCGGCACCAAGTTCTACATCCCCAACACCTCCCAGGGCGGCGCCATGAGCACCTTCCCCGGCGTCTACGAGGCCGTGACGGAGGAAATCGACAAGATGAGCAAAGAGCTGTTCCACTGAGCATCCAGCAAATCGTGACCCCAGGCCGGGCGCACCGTGTTACGCGGTGCGCCCGGTTTTTGCGTCCGGCAGGGCGGCGGCGGGCTTGGGCGCACTGCGGAAGCACTTGCGCAGCAGGTCGAAGGGAATTACCGTGGCTGCCAAAAGGATAACGGCGGCCAGGTCTTGCCAGGGCAGGGGCGTGGTGCGGAAGACGGTGCCGCCGAAGAACACCAACAGCAGCTGAATCACCGATACGGCGGCAAAAATCCCCACAAAGGCCGGATTGCGCCGCAGATTGGCCAGCAAATACCGCCGGGTGGTCCGGGCGTTAAAGGCGTTGAAGATGCCGCAGAAGATAAACAGGGTGAAAAAGGCCGTCAGAAAACCCACATAGCTGTCCAGGTAGCCGAATCGCAGCCGGAACCAGGGATGGCGCAGAAAGACCGTACACAGCAGCACCGTATAAAGCCCTGTGGTCAGAATGTGGCCCATCATGGCCCGGGTGAGAATGGGTTCGTCGCGGCCCTTGGGCGGTTCCTGCATATACCGTTCCAGGGGCGGCTCCCCGGCGAAGGCCAGACCGCCCAGGGTGTCCATTATCAGGTTGACCCAGAGCATTTGGGTAACGGTCACCGGCGTGTCGATGCCGATAAAGGGAGCCAAAAGGGAGACGCCCACAGCGCAGAGGTTCATGGTCAGCTGGAAAGTGATGAATTTCCGAATGCTCTTGAAAATGGTCCGGCCATAGCGGACGGCCTTGGCGATGGAAGCGAAATTGTCATCCAGAATGACGATGTCGCCCGCTTCCCGCGCCACCTCCGTGCCGCTGCCCATGGCAAAGCCCACGTCGGCCAGCTTCAGGGCGGGGGCGTCGTTGATGCCGTCGCCGGTCATACCGGCCACCAGCCCCAGGTCCTGAGCTGCCCGGACGAGACGGCTCTTGTCCGACGGCAGCGCCCGGGCCACCACCCGCAGCTTCGGCAGAGCAGCGCGGAGTTTTTCGTCGCTGAGACGGCCCAGCTCTTCACTGGTGAGGATCAGATCGCCCTCCTGGGCAATGCCTGCCTCCATGGCCACCGATCGGGCGGTCCGGCGGTTGTCACCGGTAATCATAACGGTCTGAATGCCCGCGCCCCGGACCTGGGCCACGGCCTCCCGGACACCGGGCCGCAGGGGGTCCCGGATGGCCAGCAGGCCTACCAGCGTTAAGGGGCACGTTTCCGGGTCCCCGGACCCCACGGCCAGCAGCAGCACCCGCATGGCCCGGTCCGTCAGCCGTTCCATGGTCCGGGACAGGGAGCCGGGAACGCCGCTGCACCGGCGGCCCCGCCGGTCGTAATACTCCCGGCACCGGGGCAGCAGCACCTCCGGCGCACCCTTATAGAGCAGCAGGGGACGGGGACCGCTGAGGCGGGCGCAGGCGTATTTCCGGCTGCTGTCAAAGGCCAAAACCGGTTCCGCCTTGACGGTCCCGGCCCCGTCGGCGGCAAAGGCCAGCACGGCCCGGTCCGTGCTGTTGCCGCCGGTGGGACGGCCCTGGACCAGCATCGCTTCGTTGCATCCGGCGCAGACCTGGACGGCCAGCTGCCGCAGGCCGCCGTCGGCAATGTCCGACAGGCGGGAACTGCTGTGGCCGTCGGCGGAGTAAAAGGCGTCCACGGCCATGGTCCCGGCGGTGAGGGTGCCGGTTTTGTCGGTGAACAGGATGTTCATGCTGCCCGCCGTCTCGATGCCCACCAGCTTCCGGACCATGACGTTGTCCCGCTTCATCCGCAGCATATTGGCCGACAACACCACGGCGATCATCATAGGCAGCCCCTCCGGTACGGCTACCACCACAATGGCGATGGCCAGCAGAGCCGCGTGGAACAGGCGGGACAGAACAAAGGCCGGGTCCTGCAAACAGGAGACAATGGCGGGCATATAAAAATTGTTGTCCAGCAGAATGGCGTTGAACAGATCGGCAAAGGCAATCAGTCCCGCCGCCGTGTAGCCCAGACGGCTGATGGAGCGGGCCAGCTGCCCCAATCGGGCCTTCATGGGGCTTTCCAGCGCATCGGCCTGGAGCTCTTTGGCCAGCGTGCCGTAGAGGGTGTGATCGCCCACCCGGCACACCAGCAAAATGCCGTGGCCCTCGGTGATGACGGTACCCCGCAGCAGTTGATTTTTCACCGACGGTGACCAGTCCTTGGGGGCGGCGTCCCCGGCGGGGACCTTGCAGGCCTCCTTGCTCTCGCCGTTGAGGGGCGACTGGTCCACCCGCAGACTGCCCGACAGCAGAATGCCATCGGCGGGAATCCGCTCCCCGGCCTGGAGCAGCACCAGATCGCCCACCACCACATCAGAAACGGGCAGGAGCCGGACGCCCTCGGCCCGCTTGACGCGGCAGACGGCGGCGTCGGCCTCCTGCTGCAAGCGGGCGAAGGCCCGTTCGCTGCCGCATTCGGATACGGTGGAGACGAAGGTGGACAGGAACACCGCCACGGCGATGCCCACCGGTTCGGCCCAGGAGCCTTCCCCCAGGGAAACCAGCAGATTCAGCCCCAGGGCCACCAATAAAATACGGATGATGGGATCGGAAAAACTCTCGAAAAACCGGGTGAAAAACGTCTTGCGGCTTTGCCGCGTAAAGGCGTTGGAGCCGTACCGCCGCCGGGCGGCCTCCACCTGGGCGCGGCTCAGTCCCGGCCGCGAACTCATTTCCATAGACAGTACCTCCCCGAAAGGTGTTTGCAACAGCCTATGCACACAGTTGGACAGGTATGCCGTAGGGATTGCGCCGGGACTGTGCATATAGTATCATATACTATCATTGCGTGCTGTGCGTTGGACAGTTGAAACGAAAAGGAAAGGTGGAATTTTGATGTGCAACCAAAAACTCCTCCGCAAACTTTTGGGGCTGCTGTTGGCCGTGGGGACACTGGCTTCGTCGGCCCTGTCGGTGTCGGCGTCCCAGGTGACTTTTACCACCCTCATCGAGGCCCAATATGAGGATGCCGGACAGTTCAATGAGGGATTGGCCGCCGTCAAGGAGAATGGCAAGTGGGGATATATCGACGAGACCGGCAAGACGGTGATTCCATTCCAATACGACAAGGCGTACCTGTTCCGGGAGGGGCTGGCCCTGGTGGGCAAGCTGGAGCAGCGGGACGTGTGGCATCCCACCGGTGAACTGGACCAGGGGGGCAACCGTGTTTATGAGGATGGTCCCACCGATGTCTATGTGTGGTACATCATCGACGATGAGGGCAACGAAACGCCCCTGACGGCGCCCGCCTATGTCTACGACGAGGAGACCCAGGAGAGCGGCTACGAGGAACGGCCTGCTTTCGGCCTTTGCAGTTCCGTCGATCAGCAGCCTTTTGAGGCCTGCTATTACAACGGCTATCTGAATCTGGAGGGCTATGTCCATCTGGAGGAACCGGAGAATCTGGTCTATGACCGCCAGGGCAACCGCCTGGATTTCGGATGGAATATGGCCAGTCTGGCCTATAATGAGGGCGTATTTGTGGGATATACCGAGGGCGCGGCGGGGTTCTGTGTTCTGGACGCCACCGGCCAGGTGGTGCTCAGCAGCGAGGATAATTCCCAGGTGGCCGCCCTCCGGCCTTTCAACCAGGGTATGGCCCCGGCCCTGTGCTATCCGGAAGCGCTGAACTTCGCCGGCGCCTGGGGCTTTATGGACCGCAGCGGCAAGATGGTCATTCCTGCCCAATACAAGGACTTTTATGTCAGTGGTCCTTTGACGGAATACAAGGTGTTCAACGACGGTATTGCCGTGGTGCAGAGCATGGACGGCAAGTGGGGCGGCATCAACAAAAACGGCGCCACGGTGATTCCCTTTGCCTACGATTCCCTACGGGTTTTCCATGAGGGCCTGGCCGCGGCGGAGCAGGGGGGCAAATGGGGCGTCATTGACACGGCCGATCGTGTGGTGGTCCCGTTCCAATACGACACCCTCAGCGGCTACAACGAGGGGCTGTGCGTGGCGGTGAAAGATGGCCGCGCCTTCTGCATCGACCGGTACGGCAACGAGGTTCCCGGCTCCGACAGCGTGGATACCTCCATCTATTTTCCTGAGGGTACGGACAGTATGGCCGTCTTTACGCCGGAGCAGATTGTTGTGGTGGAACAGGACGGAAACTATGGGTTTATGACCATGGACTACACTGCCGACTTGCCCCAGCCGTCGGAAATGGACAGCTGGGCCTATGCGGAAGTCGTCCAGGCCATTGAGGCAGGGCTCATTCCCATGGACCTGCAAAATCAGTATCAGGCCAATATCACGCGGGCCGAGTTTGCAGCCCTGGCCGTGGAGCTGATTACCACCGAGACCGGAAAAACCACTGAAGAGCTGGTACTGGACGCCACCGGCAAGACCATGACGGAACTGGTGACCACGTATCCCTTTGCCGATGCCAACAGCACGGCGGTCCTGGTGGCCAACGCTCTGGGCATCATCAACGGCAAGGGCAACGGCATGTTTGACCCCTACGGCCAGCTGACCCGGCAGGACGCCGCCGCCATCCTCATGCGGACGGGCCAGTATTTGGGCAGGACGGAGACCGGCGGCACTGCCGCAGCGTTCACTGAACGGGATGCCATCGCCGGATATGCCCGGGAGGCCGTGGACTATGTCAGCGCCCTGGGCGTCATGAATGGAACTTCTGCCGATACGTTTTCCCCCTTGGGCAGCTATACCCGGCAGCAGGCGTATCTGACCGTCTGCCGCCTGTACGAAGCATTGCAATCATAACGTGACCGGGGCTTGCCGCCAAAGCGGCAGGCCCTTTTTCCTTGTCAAATGGCCGCCGTCGTGGTATGGTAGGGACAACGAAGAAGGAGGAATTTCTATGCGGGAGCGCAGACCGTTCTATATGACAAAGTTCCACTGTATCGGCGGCGACTGCCCCGACACCTGCTGTCGGGACTGGGAAGTGGTGCTGGACGAGGAGAGCGCCGCTTTTTATCGAACCGTGCCGGGAGAACTGGGCGGTTTATTGCGTGCTTCCATGACGGAACTGGACGGCGAGCCCTGCTTTTACCTGAAAGATGGGCTATGTCCCCTGCTCAATGCACAGGGCCTGTGCCGCATTCAGCTGGAATTGGGGGAGGAACATCTGAGCCGTTCCTGTGACCTGCACCCCCGCTTTGCCGAGGAATACGGCTCCCTACGGGAATGGGTGGTATCCATGGCCTGCCCCGAGGCGGCCCGACTCCTGCTGTCGGACCCGGCCCCGGTGACCTTTGTGGAGGAACAGACCGACGAACCGGTGTCCGGCTGCAACGATCTGGACCCGCGTCTCTTTTTCTCCCTGGTGTCTCTGCGGAAGACGGCCTATGGTATCGTACAGGACCGGTCGGTGGACTGGCAGACCCGGGCGGCCCGGCTTTTGTCCCTAGCGGAAGCATACCAGCGGAACCTGGACCAGCACCGTCTGTCCCGTCTGGACGGCGTGATCCGGCGGTACGCCGAGGGCCGGTATCCTAACCATCTGTCTCTGAACACGCCGGACTGGTCCCTGCTGGACACTTTGGAACCCATCAACGCCACATGGAACACCTTGTGGCGGCAGACCCGGGACTTTGTCCCCACAGAGGAAGTGGAAACCACATATCATCAGGCCACGGCGTCCTGGGACCACCAATGGGAACACCTTTTAATGTACTTCCTCTACCGGTATGTCCTCAAAGCCGTCAACGACCGGCAGGTGCTGCCCAGAATCCGGCTGGCGGTGTACAGTGTTCTGTGGCTGCGGCGCATGGAACTGGCCCAATTTGCACACCATGGATGGAGCATGGAAATTCGCATGGACCTGCTCCACCGCTACAGCCGCCAGGTGGAGCACTCCGCCGACAATCTCCAAAAACTTCATACCATTTTGACAAAAACTGTGATATAATACAGTAATCAATTAAATCAAACAAGGAGACGATACCATGCGCATTGTCGTCAAAGTGGGCACTTCCACCCTGACCCACGCCACGGGGCGGCTGAACATCCGCCGGGTGGAAGCCCTCTGCAAGGTCCTGTCGGACCTGAAAAACGCGGGCCATGAGATCATTCTGGTGTCTTCCGGCGCCATCGGCATGGGCGTGGGCAAGCTGATGCTGACCAGCCGCCCCACGGATATGCCCACCAAACAGGCCGCCGCCGCCGTGGGCCAGTGCGAGCTCATGTACGTCTATGATAAACTGTTTTCCGAGTACCACCATACGGTGGCACAGATTTTGCTGACCGGCTCTGACGTGGAAAACCCCCAGCGCCATGACAATTTCCGAAACACCATGTTCCGGCTGCTGGAGTTGGGGGCGCTGCCCATTGTCAATGAAAACGATACCGTTGTTACCGACGAAATCGCTGTGGGCGACAATGACACCCTGGGAGCCGTGGTGGCCGTCAGCGTGGCGGCGGATTTGCTGGTGCTGCTGTCGGATATCGACGGCCTCTACACGGCGGACCCCCACAAGCACCCAGACGCCCGGCTCATTGACCGGGTGGAAACCATTACACCGGAAATTGAAGCATTGGCCGGGGGCAAGGGGTCGGCGCTGGGGACCGGCGGCATGGCCACGAAGCTGTCAGCGGCCAAATTGGCTACCGAAGCCGGTACCGATATGATCATTGCCAACGGCCAGCACCCCGAATTGTTGTATGAGATTGCCGACGGAAACGCCGTCGGCACCCGATTTGTGGCAAAGGAGCGAAACAAATGACCACTTTGGACCAATTAAAAGCCGCCAAGGCTGCTTGTCCGGCCCTGCTGCGGGCCACCACGGAACAGAAGAATCAGGCCCTTTCCGCCATGGCCGACGCGCTGCTGCACCATGAGGCGGACATTCTGCTGGCCAACCAAAAGGATGTGGCCGCCGCCAGAGGGACCGTGTCTGAGGTTATGATAGACCGGCTGCGGCTGGACCCGTCCCGTATTGACGGCATGGTGGAGGGTATCCGCCAGGTGGCGGCGCTGCCGGAGCCGGTGGGCCGGGTTTTGGAAACCGTCGAACGGCCCAACGGCCTGCGGATTGAAAAAACCGCCGTCCCCATGGGCGTGGTGGCCATCGTCTACGAAAGCCGCCCCAACGTCACCTCCGACGCGGCGGCCCTGGCCTTGAAGAGCGGTAATGTCTGCGTCCTCCGGGGCGGCAAGGAAGCCTTCGCCACGGCCAACGCCATCACCAACGCTTTGCGGGAGGGATTGGCGGCGGCAGGACTGCCCCAGGACTGCGTGAGCATGATTCAGGACACCAGCCGCGACAGCGTCAACGTGCTGATGAAGGCTGTGGGCCTGGTGGATTTGCTGATTCCCCGCGGCGGTCCCGGTCTCATCAATGCCTGTGTCCAGAATGCCCTGGTGCCCTGCATCCAGACTGGTACCGGCATCTGCCATATCTATGTGGATGAGAGCGCCGACCAGGACATGGCGCTGAACATCATCGAAAACGCCAAAGCCAGCCGCCCCTCCGTCTGCAATGCCGCCGAGGTGCTGTTGGTCCATCGGAAGATCGCCGCCGAATTTTTGCCTAAGCTGCGGTTCCGCCTGGAGCGGGACCGGGTGCGGCGGGGCTTGCAGCCGGTGGAATTGCGCTGTGACCGGCGGGCCGCCGCCGTTCTGGACGGCATGGTGGCCGGTCCCAGGGACTTTGATACGGAATTCCTCGACTATGTTTTGGCTGTGGCCGTGGTGGACAGCGTGGACGCGGCCATTGACCACATCGCCGCCCACTCCACAGGCCATTCGGAGGCCATCGTCACCGAGAGCGAGGAGAACGCCCGGCTGTTTACGTCCCTGGTGGACAGCGCCGCCGTCTACGTCAACGCCTCCACCCGGTTCACCGACGGCGGAGAGTTCGGCCTGGGCTGTGAAATGGGTATTTCCACACAGAAGCTCCACGCCAGAGGCCCCATGGGTCTGCGGGAGCTGACATCTTATAAATATATCATCCGCGGCAACGGACAGATTCGATAAGGGAGCGCGATAGTATGTATCAGTTGGGATTCATCGGCACTGGAAATATGGCGGGGGCCTTGGTGGAAGCCGCCTGTAAAACCGTAGACCCGGCGGCCATTCTGCTGACCAACCGCACCGCCGCCAAGGCGGAGGTGCTGGCCCAGCGGCTGGGCTGTCAGGTGACCACCTCCAACAGCCAGGTGGCCCAGAACGCCAAGTGGATTTTCCTGGGGGTCAAACCCCAGATGATGGCCGGTGTTCTGAAAGAAATTGCCCCGGTGCTGGCGGCCCGGAAGGACCGGTTTATCCTCGTCAGCATGGCGGCGGGTCTGCGGCTGGAAACGCTGGCGCAGATGGTGGGGGAGAACTATCCGATTCTGCGGATTATGCCCAATACCCCGGCGGCCATTGGCGAGGGTATGATCTTCTATACCCCCAACCACCAGATGACCGAGGAGGAGGTCCAGGACTTCTGCACCATTCTGGCTGCCGGCGGTCTCCTGGACCGGCTGCCGGAACCCATGCTGGACTCCGGCACGGCGGTGGCAGGCTGCGGCGGCGCGTTCTGCAATCTGTTTCTGGAGGCCCTGGCCGACGGCGGTGTGGCCTGCGGCCTGCCCCGGCAGAAGGCGCTGCTGTATGCGGCCCAAATGGTCATCGGCACGGCCAAGCTGATGCTGGAAACCGGCAAGCACCCCGGCGTCCTCAAGGATGAGGTCTGCTCCCCGGCAGGCAGCACCATACAGGGCGTCCGGGCTCTGGAGCGGGGCGGCTTCCGCTCAGCGACCTTTGAAGCTGTAGTGGCGGCTTACGAAAAGACGAAAGCCCTGGGTGATTGAGCGTAGGATTACGTTAGACAGACCTTTAACGACGGGGAATTGGCGGCGGCAACCGGGCAACCAAAGCCGCAGGTATAACGGTATGGTACTGCCTGAACGCAGCGGAAAGGAAGAACTGTCCATATGAAAGCCCATAGAGACTTCTACAGAATCTACTGTCCACTCCTGTGCTCCTGCGCTCAGCTGCCACCCGAAGGAACGTTTACGGTTGGACAAGAATACCTCTTTGAGTACATCATTGACGCGGTCAAGATATTGGACGATTTGGGACAAGTCATAGTATTGGCTGAGAAAATATTTATGTCCTGCTTTTGCAACATTGCAGAGTTTGAAGCTCCTGTAACCTGTTATGACCCCATGCTGTATGACGAGACAACGTATCACCTTTATTTTATATTGCAGCAAGACCGCAGCGATTTAGAAGCAATCAGGGCGTTCTCCAAATTGAAGGGTGTAAACTATATTCAAGCCAAACGGATCTTAAACGATACACGGGTTTTAGTTGCTGTGGGAACGGCCTATGATATGCGGGAACTGTTGAATCGACTTGCCCAATTTCAGGTACAGTATGAAATCAGCCCGCCCTATCCGTATCCATACTGAGACAAGGTATTGTTCATGGCCTGCGCTGTCGTGGATTACCAGTGCATCCCATTTTAAACAGGATAGAATAAATGGAGGCGCCTGCAACGTTTGCAGACGCCTCCATATTAATGCGCAAAATCAATTTTTGCTGTTGCCCCTGTGCTCGGATACCCCGGAGCTTCCGGCGGTTCATTGCGGCTTGGGCTGATATTTCCGCCGCAGCACCGTCAGCAGATGGAACACGCTGGTGACGGCAGCCAATCCGATGGCAATGCCCACGGCCACATCCCAGGTGGTTTGGCCGTATTCCGAAGCCGCTTCGGCGTTGCCGGCGATGGCATTATAGAGGGTGTAATACAAGGAGCCGCCGGGGACCATGGTGATGACGGCCGGGGCCGCGAACACTGTGGCCGGAGCCCGCAGCAGCCGGGCCATGATTTCCGCGAATAGACCGCCAAACAGGGCCGCGAACAGATTGGCCACCAGCAGGGATTCCATGTGGGCGTGCATCAGCAGGTAGAATCCCCAGGTGGCCATGCCGCCGAGACCAGCCACGAACAGTTTCAGCCCTCGCACGTGAAAGAGAATGGCAAAGCCGAAGGAGCCGAGGAAGGCGGAGGCCAGCTGCCAGAACAGTTCCATACCCGTCATCCGTAAATCCCCCTTCCCAGCAGATAGATGGCCAGGGCGAAACCGCAGGCGATGCCGCCGGCCTGCAACAACGATTCACAAAGACGGGACAGGCCCGAAAAGGTGTCGCCGCTGAGCAGGTCCCGGACAGCGTTGGTGATGGCCAAACCGGGAATGGTCAACATAATACAGCCAATGAGCACGGCGTCCAGGTGATTGCCCAGACCCATGCTGTAGAGAATCAAGGCGCCCAGACCCGTGCAGAAAGCCGTGCCGAAGAGGTAGAACAGGGGGTTCATCTGCCGCCGGATGGGCAGCAGCATCATGGATTCCACCAGCAGGGCCAGCAGGGAAGCAGTCAGAGCGTCCCAGAGGTTGCCGCCGAAGAACACGGTAAAACCCGCCGCCGTCAGTACGCCGCCCACATACGTCATGAGCTTGGACAGCCGGGGGAGATTCTGGATTTCCGCATACCGCCGCTGGATTTCCTCCACCGGCGGCTTGTGGGCGCAGATATAGCGGGACAGGTCGTTGAGCCGGTCCAGCCGCGTCATATCGGTGGAGACCTGGTGCAGCCGCCGCGTTTGGGTGATGACGGTGTCATCGTCCACTTCCAGAGAGACCAACATATTGGCGGTGATGGTAAACGAATTGACCCGGCGGACGCCGTAGGCCATACACATGCGGTTGATGCTGTCTTCCACGCGGCTGATTTCCGCGCCGCTGTTCTGCATGGCCTCTCCGATGTCCAGAATAGCGTGGAGCAGCCGGTGATATGAAAGAGCCATAGCAACGCTCCCTTTATCCATCAAAATATCCGCAGGCAGATGCCTGCGGATATTGATTATAACAGGGATTGTACTATTTGCAACACTTTTTTACCATGTTAAAGTATGGAAACAAGGGCCGCGTGCTATTTGTTGGAGGCAACTGGTCCACCCGGTAAAACCCTATGTAAAAAATTCCATAGATTCCCGAAAAAAACCGCCTCCAACGCCTCCGGCGGAAAGCCCCGCTCTCGCAGACGGTCTTCCAGGGCGGTCAGGCCGCCCCAACCGTCCAGCAGGTCCTCTTGAGACGGGTCCCAGTGGAGCCAGTACGAACGACGGCGGGATATAGATTCCGCATACTCCCGGGCAAAGTCCAGGCCGAGACAGGCCCGGCCGCCGGTGCGGTCCCAAAGGTGAAGCAGATGAGCACAGAGGTCGTCGAGACCGTCGCGGCTGTGCGGTTGCCGGGCCAGAAAGGACACCTGATTGAGTCCCACCACACCGTTCCGCCGCCCTAAAGCCGTCAACTGGTCGTCGGTGAGATTCCGACAGTGGGGGCAGAGGGACCGACAGTTGGAATGGGACGCCAGTACCGGCCCTTGGCCCAAGGACAACAACTCCCGGAACCCTGCGTCGCTGAGGTGACTCACATCGATGGCCATCCCCAATTCCCAGGCATGGCGGACCAGGTCCCGGCCTGCCACCGTCAGCCCGCCGGACTCCGTGCAGCCGTCGGCAAAGGCATTGCGGCCGTTCCACGTCAGCCCCAGCAGCCGGATTCCCAGCCGGTGCAGAATGGGCAGTAAAACGGACGTGCCACCCAAGGGGTCCGCGCCCTCCAGAGACAGCACCAAGGCAATCTGCCCCCGCCGCCGGGCGTCTTCCAATTCGTTCGACGTGGTCACCAGGGCGAATGCGTCGCCGCATACCGCCACCTCGGCTTCCACAGCGGCCAGCTGTTCCAATGCGTTCTCCAAAGCCGCCCCCGGCGGTGTAGACGGATGGACAAATACAGCCCCGATCACCAATTCCGCCCCGGCGTGGCGGAACCGGGGCAAATAATAGGAACGGAGATACCCGCAGTCTCCGGCGGACCGACGCAGTGCCAGCACCGCCGGGAAATCGTCGTGGGAAACTGCAACTCTCATAGACTACCTCCACAGACTGACCGCAGCCAGCCGAAAATCAAGGCGCCGTCGGCGGCGTCGGCCCGGGCATAGGGGCCGCAGAGCCGCTCAGGATGCCATTGGACGGCCAATACCGGTTTTTGCCGGTGGCCGAAGGCTTCCACCACGCCGTCCAGAGACACCTGTAAAATGGCGCAGTCCTCAGGAAGTGCGGCCACAGCTTGATGGTGATGGGTGTTGACGACGCAGCAGGGACCGTAAAGGGACGTCAGCAGTCCGGCGGTCCGGGTGTCATGGAAACGGTCACTGCCGTCGTCATTGCCGCCGTGGCCGTCCACATGGGGCGTCAGGCTGCCGCCCAGGGCCAAGGCCAGCACCTGGGCACCGCGGCAAATGCCCAGGATGGGCTTGTTCTGCTTTAAAAATTGATCACAGAGCTGCAGCTCCCGTTCGTCCCGGTTCCGGTCCACATCCAGGTAAAGGGCACTGTCACAGCCCAACCGCTCCGGGGCCAGATCGCCGCCGCCGGGCAGCAACAGGCCGTCGGCCTTGTCCGGATCGGCGGCCACCGACAGCCCGGCCAGAGCAAGGGCCACTGTATAATTGGGGAAGCGGGAGGGATCATGGAGATAGATACATGGCAAGAAAACCACCGCCTTTCGATGGTACTCTATGCGGCAAAAAAATAAAAATGAAAAATTTTAAAAAAGCTATTGACAATCGGCTCTATACGAGATATAATACCCATGCTCTTGAGATTGCTGGTATAGCTCAGTTGGTAGAGCAGCTGATTTGTAATCAGCAGGTCGGGGGTTCGAGTCCGTCTACCAGCTCCAAAAGCTAGACTGACACACAAGTTGATATGGGGGATTTCCCGAGTGGCCAAAGGGGACAGACTGTAAATCTGCTGGCTATGCCTTCGGTGGTTCGAATCCACCATCCCCCACCAAAACACCTGATTTCGTATGAAATCAGGTGTTTTTCTTGCGTTTTTAGAAATTCTGAGGATTATGGTAAATACACCAGCCGCGCTGCACCTTGACCCGTTGACCGTCCATCTTCTATAATAAGGAAAAGAAACCGTGATTTGTGGAGGTGCCTATGGACTACATCACCGTACGGGAAGCGGCGGAGAAGTGGAACATCTCCCTCCGTCTGGCACAAAAATTCTGCACCGAAGGGCGGATTCCGGGTGCGCAGAAATTTGGCTCCACCTGGGCTATTCCCGCAGACGCGGACAAGCCGGAGGACCTGCGCCGGAAGAAAAAGGAGCCGGCAGCGCGGTTACCGGTCCAGGCTGTACCGGACACACCGTTCACCATGATGCCCCTGATGAACACGCCGTTCCGGCCGGGACAATGCAGGAAGACCGTGGAGGCCATGATGGAAGGGCCCCAAAAGGATATGGCCTGGGCGGAATATTACTATTTCAGCGGACAGGCGGAGCGGGCCGCCCAGGCAGCGAACCCCTATCTTACAAGCCCGGACCTGGGCCTGCGGTTGTCCGCCTGCTGGATCTATGGTTACGCCAATCTCACCACCGGCCAGATCCGGCAGGCACGCCATGCCCTGGAGACTGTACAGCGCACCCTGGCGGAAGGGGAGGCACTGCCCCCCAATCTGCGGGCGGCGGTGTCCTTTGTAGCCGCCGGAGCGGCGGTGCTGCTCCATCTGCCCCTGCCGGAGGGCCTGCCCTCCACCCGGGAGTTTCTTCCGCTTCTGCCCGCCGGTTTGCGGGCCTTTGCCCTGTATGTCCAGGCCCATTCCCTCTACTTGCGGGAGGACTATGCCAAGAGTGTGGGCATGGTGGAGGCGGCGCTTGCCATGGGGGCGGAGGATTATCCTATTTCGGCCATCTATCTCCACTTGGCGGCGGTGATGGACTATATGCGCCTCCGGCAGCTGCCCCAGGCCCAGGCCCATCTGCTGGCCGCCTGGGACCTGGCCCGGCCCGATGACCTGATTGAAGGCTTTGGGGAACATCACGGCCTCATGGACGGAATGCTGGAGTCGGTATTCAAGGAACACTGGCCGGAGGATCTGCGGCGGATTCTGGATGTGACCTACCGCTTTTCCTGGGGATGGCGGCGCATTCACAACCCGGATACAGGCCACGATGTGGCGGACAATCTGACTACCACGGAATTTTCCGTGGCCATGCTCACCGCCCAGGGATGGACCGGAAAGGAGATTGCCGCCCATATGAACATCTCCCCCAACACGGTGAAACGGCATCTGGCGGAGATCAAGAAAAAGCTGGGCATTTCCAACCGAAATGAACTGAAAAAATATATGCTGCAATGATCCTTGTCTAGGGTTCTACTGTGCGCAGTCGCGCACAGTAGAACGCGGCAGAAACACAGCGGGATATACCGTAAAAGCGGTATATCCCGTTATTTTTTTACTGCATAATCCGGTTTACGGCCACGCCTGTTCAAAAAAATGGGCCATTTCAGGGGCCGAAAGGGAGAATAGCGGAGGCGGATTCTTTATGGTACAGTATTCAATAGAAGCAAAGCAGAGCGCCATACCCGGATAAGGAGGTACCATATGAAAAAACGAATACTCAGTCTTTTAATTTGTGTGGCCCTGTGCCTGACGCTGCTGCCGGCGACGGCTCTGGCGGCCGGCGGCACGTATCTGGCCCTGGGAGACAGCATCACCACGGGGTATGCGCCGGGCAATACCACCGTCGCCAGCCCCTTTGCCGGGCAGGTGCAAGCGATGGGGGGATACGCTTCCCTCTCCAACCGCGCCGCTGAGGGTGAGACAACGCAGACATTAAAAGACAAACTGCCCGGTCTGCGCAGCGACATTGCCGGGGCCAGTCTCATCACCATCACCATCGGCGGCAACGATCTGATGGACGCTCTGTATGGGTATTTGGTGGAGTCGTATAATACCAACAATCCCACCAAGCCCATTACACTGGAGTCGCTGAAAGCCGCCCTGATGGATTTGTCCCAGCTGGGGAATCAGCTGATGCTGATGCAGGTCATCTCGTATATCGGCGGGTTTGACGGCTCCAGCGCGGAAACGGACGCCCTGAATACCTTTGAAGCGAACCTGGGCCAGATTATCGACCAGATTGGGCAGGAGAATCCGTCGGCGCCCATTGTGATTGCTACCCAATATAATCCGTACCGCCATATTACCGACCAGAACGCCCAAGGTATCGTCGCCGCCTTTGAAACCGGCGTGGTGCATCTGAATGAACGGCTCACAAAGGTGGCGGGAGAAAAGGGCCTGCCTGTGGCCGACGTGTATACGGCGTTCCGGGACGATGGGGGGCAGCTCACCAACGCCGCGTTCAGTATGTCGGATTTGAAAAACGCCAGCCTGGACTTCCACCCCAACCAGGCCGGTCATGACAAGATCGCCGCCGTCATCTATGGGGCCCTGCCGGGCAACAGCAGCCAAACCATCATGCTGGGGACAAGCGGAATCAAAGACCCAACGGAAAACACGGACACCCAGGGAAAATTCTACACCCCCAACAGCTACATTTATTTTGGTGTGAACGGGTCAGACCCAATTAAGTGGCAGGTGCTGGACGCGGACAAAGCAAATGACAAAAGTACAGACGGAATGTTTTTGCTTTCGGAGTATCTGCTTGGAGGTGGTGTAAGTTTTGATATCGACAAAGCCCCAAATGCTGGGCAGACCAACCCCAATGAGTGGCAGCACAGCGACGCACAGGCGTGGTGCAGCGAGTTTGCGTCCAATTTGTCGAACTTTACCACAGCAGAGCAAAACGCCATGCTGGGTGTTGCAAAGATAGACAACGCAGGAAATATATATGGGACGGATTGGGGCGAAAGCAGCTTGACAGATGCGGATAAGATGTTTTTCCTTTCCGTATGGGAGCTTGCGGATTATGTGGGAGATTATAGTGGCGCTCCCGAGATGAAGGCGACATACGTGGACGGAAGTGCCGATATGTGGTGGCTCTGTTCACCGAGCAAATTCATTACGAACTTTGTAGGTACGATCGGCAGTGATGGTAAAATGTATGGAAGCGTTGTGCAATCCGCTTTGGCTGCTCGTCCTGCTTTTAACTTAAATCTGAATTCTATCCTCTTCACATCACATCTGCCGCCGCAGGCGGTAAGCCGGAAGAGAAATTGCAGGCGATTTCAGATTATAAGGGCGACGAATGGAAGCTGACGCTTTTGGACAGCAGCCGCAATTTTTCCATTTCCGACGCGACGACGAACAGCAGCGGCGACACAATCGCATTTTCCTACTCCGACGCACAGACGGGGACGAATGAATACATTTCCGTTATGATCGAGGACAACGGTTCGATTACCCATTACGGACGTATTTTGCAGCTGGACGGTACGACGAACGGCGCAAATGGAACGGCAAGCTTTACGCTCCCTGCGGGTGTAACATTGGACAATGATACAAAGCTGTACGTATTCAACGAGCAATACAACGGTGATTATCATACCGATTATGCTGGTCAGCGAATTGAAGTAGTAAATCCTACCGTTGACGATACCGCCCCGACTTTGAGCAATGGCAGCGCGACCCGCGACAGCGAAACCAATGCGACGGTGAAGTTTACCAGCGACGAGGCGGGCACCTGCTACTATATCGCGCAGGACACGGAACTCAAGCTGACCAACACGGAGATTGCCGCACAGGGTACGCCACAGGCGTGCAAGGTTGGCGAAAACGAGATCAAGCTGGGCAACATCACCACCGCAAGCGCCCAGTATGTGGCGGTTGTGGCTAAAGACGCGGTGGGGAATATCAGCAACATTCTAAACGTTACCATACCTGCCTATGTCGCACCGGCCTATGGGATCTCCGCCGATACAACGGTATTGAACTTCGGAACCGTAACCGAGGGCTATGAAGCCCCGGCGGAACAGACTGTGACCGTCACCAACACGGGTAATCAGCCGGTTACCCTGACCCAGCCCATGGACACTGCCAGCTTTACAGTGGGCGACCTTTCCAGCACGGAGCTTGCCGTGGGTGAAACAGCCACCGTTACCGTCCGGCCCAACACGGGCCTGGCTGCGGGAACTTACAACGAAACCCTCACCGTTTCCAATGACAGCTATACGGTCCGGGCGGATGTGGCACTCCGCTTCACTGTGACCCAGCAGGGCGGCGGCGGTTCCAGCGGAGGTTCCGGTGGTAGCTCCGGCAGCGGTAACTATGGTATCACCGTGTCCCGTCCTGCCCACGGTACGGTAAAGCTCAGCCACAGCGCAGCGGTTTCCGGCGCTGCCGTCACCATCACGGTCATCCCCGACGAGGGCTACCAGCTGGACACCCTCACCGTTACCGACGGCAAAGGCAATGAACTCAAGCTCACCGAAAAGGGCGGCGGCCAGTATACCTTTGTCATGCCGTCCGGTGCGGTTACCGTAAAAGCCGTATTTTCAAAAATCGAAGCAGAACCGGAACCTCTGCCCTTTACGGATGTGGCGGAAACTGCCTGGTACGCCGACGCGGTCCGGTACGTCTATGAGCACGATTTGATGAACGGCACGGATACGGACCAGTTCAGCCCCGACAGCACCACCAGCCGGTCCATGATTGCAACCATTTTGTGGCGCATGGCGGGCAGTCCTGTGGTCAACTACACCATGGACTTTTCCGACGTCACTCAGGGCCAGTGGTATTCCGAGGCCATCCGCTGGGCGGCTTCCGAGGGCATCGTGGGCGGCTACGGCAACGGCGCATTTGGTACCGATGACCCCATTACACGGGAGCAGTTTGCCGTGATGCTGTACCGGTTCGCCCAGAAGCAGGGCTATGATGTGAGCGTGGGCGAGAACACCAACATTCTTTCTTACGCCGACGCTTTCGATGTGGCCGAGTATGCCATACCCGCCATGCAGTGGGCCTGCGGCGCCGGTATCCTCAACGGTTCCGGCGCAAACCTGAATCCCCAGGGCGACGCCACCCGCGCCCAGGCGGCAGCTATGCTCATGCGGTTCTGTGAGGAAGTTGTGACCTGGTAAACAGAAAGCAAAATCGGGCGGTTCCCTGCGCTCATATCCCAGGGGGAACGACTGTACCCAGATTGGGAAAACATGTCGTTTCCAGCCTGAGTTTGTGAAACACAGTTGAAAACAGCGGTGTCGCTCCGGTTTTTCGGAGAGACACCGCTGTTGTTCCATCATTATGCCTTTAATTGGTAGATCCGGTCCAGCCCGTCGCCGTGGGCAATGACAATTTCCTCGGCCATCAGTTCATCCAGAAACGCCAGCGCCCGGTCCGGTTCCAGCTGCAACTTCTCGGCCAGCTCGTCCGCCGAAGCGCGGATGTGTTCCGTCAAATACTCGATGATCATTTGCTTCCGGATGGGGCCCATGGCCGCCGGGCGGCCGCCCATGAGGGTGGCGGGCTGCTCCCGCTGGGTATTGTCCAGGACCAGCTGTAAAATGGTGCGGTCCGGGGAAAACCGCTCTTCAATTCTCGGCTGTTCCCACCCCTGCTGCTGCCAGACCGCATAGATGCGGGGAATGCCGCTGCCGGTCCGCTCTCCCAGGTCCACCAGATGGAACATCCGGGTCAGAGCTGCGTTTCTGGGGTCGGATACGCCGCCGCTTCTGGCCCGTTCCACGGCAATACGGAACGCGCCGGGGTTGGAAAACACAATACGGTCCCCACGCCGGGCAATGACCACGCCTTGTTTTCCATGGTAGTCGGCGTTCAGCAGACAGTTGACCAGGGCCTCCCGCAAGGCGTCCCGCACCGCGTCCACCGACGAGGCCCCATAGAGCCGTTCCTGCACCAGACGGTAAAAGTCGTACAGATTGCCGCTCCAGTCCCCGGAATCGGACACAATCCGGTCGGTGTGGCCTTCCGGTTCGGCGGCCTGAGCCCGGTATTCCAGGGCGTAGTTGGGAAATTGCTGGACGATGGCAGGTTCTGTGCCGAACATCAAAAGACCCGCCGCCGTGGGATGAAGTACGCCGCTGGCGTCCCGGCCAGCCGCCCCCAACTGCTCCAGGAATTCGGGGTCCGGCAGGGTTTCCCAGCCGGTGCGCCGCCGCTGTAACTGGGTCCGGTACCGGTGAATGCTGTCCAGGTCCAGGGCGTCCATGTCCACATGGTCCAGAATGTCCATATCCTGGGTTTGTACAGCGGCGTCCCGGAGCATACTCCAGACCTCGTCCCGGGTACAGCGGTAATCACCTTCGCCGCTGCGGCGGTAGGAGCCGGACATGGGATCGCCGCCGATGTACACAGGACGGTCCTGGCGCAGAGCCCGGGGCACCGTAATGGCAATGATATGGTCGCCGTCCACGGTGACCGTCTGGACCTGCTGGTCGGTGAGAATATTGGCGCTGACTTTTTTGGGGTCGTTGACTATGTCCCAGAACTCCCGGATCAGCCGGGCCGGGTCCGGCAGGTCCACCGTATGCAGGGAGTGGTCCGGGTGCTCCTCCACCCCCAGCAGCAGAATGCCGCCCAGCGTATTGGCAAAGGCCGAATACGTCTCCCAGATGCTGTGAGGAAGACCGCCCAGGGCCTTTTTGGCTTCAATCCGGTTGTTTTCCCGGTATTGGTCCATTTTGGAAAAATCAATCATAGTCCGCCTCCTTCGCCAATGCCGCCAAGTGGGTCTGTTTGGATACTATGATTGTAGCCCAACCGGATATGTTTGGCAAGGGGCGGGGCCTATGCTTTTCCCGCCGCAGGTGATATAATCGGACCAACAGCGAGACAAGGAGGACCCTATGGAGCGGATATTGCTTTTGGAGGACGACGACGCCCTGGGGCGGGGCGTCGCCATGGCCCTGGCCGGACCGGAGCGGGTGGTGGAACGGGCCGCAACGCTGACCGAGGCCGGGGACCGGCTGGCGGCCAACCGGTTCGACCTGCTGATTCTGGACGTCAATCTGCCCGACGGCAGCGGCTTGACGCTGCTGCGGCAGCTGCGGAGCGGCGGCGACGGAACGCCGGTGATTCTGCTGACGGCCAACGATTTGGAATTAGACGAGGTCACCGGCCTGGAAGCCGGGGCCGACGACTATATTACAAAGCCCTTTTCTCTGGCGGTGCTGCGGGCCCGGGTCAATGCCCAATTGCGGCGGGGCGGTCCTGCTCCCGCCGCTGTGGTGACGTTGGGGCCCTTTACCTTTGCCTTTGACCGGATGGAGTTCCGCCGGGACGGCGTACCCATTGAACTGTCCCGGACGGAACAGAAGCTGCTGCGGGTCCTGGTGGAAAATCGGGGCCACGCCGTCAGCCGCACCGCCCTGGTGGAGCGGGTGTGGAGCGACGGGGCGGAGTTTGTGGAGGAGAACGCCCTGTCCGTCACGGTAAAGCGGCTGCGGGCCAAGCTGGAAGCCGACCCGGCCCGGCCGGACTACATCCGCACCGTCTACGGCATCGGCTACACCTGGGCGGTGGCCCCATGACCGGCTGGATTGCAGCCGCCGCCCTGCTGCTGGCGGTGGTGGTTGTGGCGGTGGACCGATACCGGACGGCCCGCATCATGGCCCGGCTGGACCGGATGGTGACACAGGCCATGGACGGCGATTTTACAGAATCGGACTTTGACGAAACGCGGCTGTCGGCCCTGGAAGCCAGAATGGCCCGCTATCTGGCAGCCAGCGCCTTATCAGCCCGAAATCTGCGGCAGCAAAAGGAGCAGATCGCCGCGCTGATCTCCGACATCTCTCACCAGACGAAAACACCGGTGGCAAACCTGCGGCTCTATGCTCAACTGCTGGCCGAGCAGCCCCTTTCGCCCCAGGGCCGGGACTGTGCGGCGGCCATCGATACCCAATCGGAAAAGCTGGAAACGCTGATTCAGGCGTTGGTCAAGTCCTCACGGCTGGAGACGGGCATTCTGACGCTGCACCCCATGGCCGGGGACCTGGCTCCCATGGTGGAACGGGCCGCGGCCCAGTACGGACCCAGGGCAGGGGAGAAGGGGGTCACGCTGACGGTGGCGGAGACGGCGGGAGACGCTGTCTTTGACGCCAAGTGGACCGAGGAAGCCGTCTGTAATCTGCTGGACAATGCGGTGAAATACACGCCTCCCGGCGGCACGGTGACTGTGTCGGTGCGCAGTTATGAGCTGTTTTCCGCCATCTGTGTGCGGGACACGGGGCCGGGCATTGCCGAGGCGGAACAGTCCAAAATTTTCGGCCGGTTTTACCGGTGTCCCGGCGCGTGGCAGACTGAGGGCGTGGGTGTAGGGCTTTATCTGACGCGGCAGATTGCCCAGGGCCAGGGGGGCTATGTGAAGGTGGACAGCACCCCCGGCGTGGGCAGCGCCTTTTTCCTGTATCTGCCCCGGAATGACCGGCAACGGACCGCGCCGTAACCCTTGCCCCAGCCGGAAAAATCCGGTATACTGAGAGAAAACCGCCGGGGCGCGGCTCCGGCTACAGGAGGGTGTATCATGGCACAGATTACATTGGGAAAAACGGGGATCACCGTGAATAAAAACGGCTTTGGCGCGCTGCCCATCCAGCGCATCAGCCATCAGGACGCGGCAAAGCTGCTGCGTCGAGCCTTTGACGGCGGCATCGGCTTTTTCGACACGGCCCGGGTCTACTCCGACAGTGAGGAAAAAATCGGATTGGGCCTGAGCGACGTGCGCCACCAGCTGTACATTGCCACCAAGACGGCGGCGGAGACAGCAGAGGATTTTTGGAAAGACCTGCACACCAGTCTCACCAATCTGAAAACCGATTATGTGGACCTCTACCAGTTCCACAACCCATCGTTTTGCCCCCGCCCCGGCGATGCATCGGGCCTGTATGACGCCATGCTGGAAGCCAAGCGGCAGGGCAAAATCCGCCATATCGGCATCACCAATCACCGGTTGCCTGTGGCCCGGGAGGCCGTCGAATCGGGATTGTATGAGACACTGCAATTCCCCTTCAGCTATCTGACGGGCCAACAGGAATTGGAGCTTGTGTCCCTGTGCCGGGAAAAGAATGTGGGCTTTCTCTCCATGAAGGCGCTGTCCGGCGGCTTGATCACCAATAGTGCTGCCGCCTACGCGTTCCAGGCCCAGTACGACACCCTGCCCATCTGGGGCATCCAGCGGGAGACGGAACTGGACGAGTTCCTGGGCTACATCCACAACCCGCCGGAGATGACACCGGAACTGGAAGCGGTCATTCAGCGGGACCGGAAAGAATTGGCGGGCAGCTTCTGCCGCGGCTGCGGCTACTGTATGCCCACCTGTCCGGCGGAAATCGACATTGCCACCGCCGCCCGCATGTCCCTGCTGCTGCGCCGGTCCCCCAGCGCCGGACACCTCAATGAGAAAGGCCAGGCGCTGATGAAGAAGGTGGAGGACTGCACCCACTGCGGACAATGCGCGGCCCACTGTCCCTATGAGCTGAATACGCCCAAGCTGCTGGAGGACAATTACCGGGACTATATGGAAGTTCTGGCGGGCAAACCCCTGTAAAATACGGCAAAACGGTGCGCTGTGTTGGCAGCGCACCGTTTGTTATGCATAGGAAAGGGTTTAACGCAGAGTGTATTCGTACTGGGTGCCGCCCAGGTCCAGCGTTACCAGAATGGATTTGCCGGAGGTATCCACCTCGACGGGGCACTCGACCAGAGCGTGGGCAATGCAGGTTTCCAGGGGCGTGGCCGCCGTATAGCTGCTCACCCAGTCAAAACTGTTGTCGCCGTCGTTGACGATGGTAAAGCCGTCGTAGGGATATTGGCCGTCATAGAGGACCGAGGCGGTAAACAGCTCGTCAATGCGCAGGTCCCGCTGCATGGTGTTCTTTACGTCGGCTTCCACATGAACAAAGACCTTGCCGCTCTCGGCGGGGTAGCTGGTGTAAACGCTGCTGGTGTTGGGAGGCAGCACCTCGTAGGACAGTTCCACCTTTTTCAGAGTGAATTCATAATCATTGGTGGTAATCAGATCACCGATGGCAATGGGCTGGGCGGCAGGCTCGGCGGTACCGTCTGCGGCAGCGGTAGCATCTGCGGCGGCTGCGTCACTGGCGCCATTGGCGGAGGGGGCAGCGCCGCTCTGGACGAATTCATAACGATTGGTATAGCCGGTGACCACCCGCTCAGAGTTGGCCGTCCAGTCGTAATCACCAAAGCCGTCATTGTAGCCCAGCTGGACCTTGACGGTTTGGTATTTCTCCAACATTGCCGGCGGTACGTCAGCCCAAAGATAGACGGGACTTTCGGCAAAAGGACCAAGTCCGTCCATATTGCGGATCAGCAGTTCGCCGGTATACGTATAGGTGTCATCGAACACGATGGAGACTGCGGATTCCAATCCTAGCGTATTCAGGGTTTCGGTGCCGACATTGACGATGGTACCCTCCAGCCAGAAATACTGGTTGCTGTCACTGTGGGTTGAGACAGAAATGCCGTCTCCCAGCTTATCGCCGGAAAGGAACTGCGTTGTGGTCAGCTCCAGATCCACACCGTTCAACGCTACGGTGTCACCGATATTCACTTGCGTAAAGGCGGGCGTTTCCGGCTCCTCAGGTTCTTCGGGCACTTCCGGTTCCGCCGGCTCCTCGGGGGTTTCCGGCGTCTGGGTGGTGGTCTCCTCCGCCGGGTCCTTGGCCGTCTCCGTGTTGTCGGTCTTGGAGCCGCAGACCGTCAGAGACAGGGCTGTCAGCAGGGCCAACAGCAGGGCAATTTGCTTTTTCATGGTTGTTTCCTCCATTCTTTTCTTGGTTTTCCAAGCATATCGTACTTTTTTCGACAAAACAATATCCTGGCTGCATAGGGTTTTGACAGCAACGGTTGCAAGTGGGACCATATTGGTGTAGTATATACCCACAAGAAAGAACCGGCGGTCTGCAATCCGCCGGAGAGAGGAGGGGGCGTCGTGGTCAAAACCATGGAATCCATGACCACCGGTTCCATCTGGAAACGGATCGCCTTTTTTGCACTGCCCATCCTGTTGGGCAATTTTTTTCAGCAGATGTACAACACTGTGGACTCCCTGATCGTCGGCAATTACCTGGGGCTCAACGCTCTGGCGGCGGTCAGCTCCTCTGGCAATCTCATCAACATGCTCATCGGCTTTCTGATGGGTGTATCCACCGGCGCGGGCGTGGTGGTGGCCGGATTCTTCGGTGCACGGGATGAAAAAAATCTGCGCTGCGCCGTCCATACCACTGTGGCCTTCGGCCTGGTGGCCGGTGCGGTGATGACTGTGGTGGGCATGGTGCTGTCGCCGCAGATTCTCCAGTGGATGGACACGCCCCAGGCGGTCATGGAGCAGTCGGTGGTATATCTGCGGATCTATTTCCTGGGCTCCCTGGGCAACGTCCTCTATAATATCTGCGTGGGCGTTTTACAGGCGGTGGGCGACAGCCGCCACCCCCTGTACTATCTGATCGTTTCCTCCCTGGTCAATCTGGTGCTGGACCTGGTGTTTATCGCCGGACTGGGCTGCGGTGTCGGCGGCGCGGCGGCGGCCACGGTGATCTCCCAGATTGTCAGCGCGGTCCTGTGCCTGCTCCAGCTGGCCCGTTCCCGGGAGGCCTACGGCCTGCGGTGGCGGGAGGTCCGATTCCATAAGGGCATGCTGGGCCAGGTGCTGCGCCTCGGTGTACCCTCCGGCGTCCAGAACTCCATCATCAACTTTGCCAATGTTATCGTCCAGTCCAATGTCAACGCCTTCGGCGAAATGGCCATGGCCGGTTACGGCGCCTATACCAAGGTGGAGGGTTTCGCCTTCCTGCCCATTACCAGCTTCGCCATGGCCCTGACCACCTTTATCGGCCAGAATTTGGGCGCGAAAGAGTTTGAACGGGCAAAAAAAGGCGCCCGCTTCGGTATTCTGACGTCCATGCTCCTGGCTGAGCTCATCGGTGTGGTCATCTTCCTGCTGGCGCCCCATTTGATTGCCGCCTTTGACAGTACGCCGGAGGTCATTGCCTTCGGTACCGACAAATCCCGGACGGCGGCGCTGTTCTATTTCCTGCTGGCCTATTCCCATGCCTCTGCCGCTGTGCTGCGGGGCGCGGGCAAGGCCATGGTACCCATGGTGGTGCTGATGATCTGCTGGTGCGCCATCCGGGTGACGTTCCTGTCCATCGCCGTGCCGCTGACCGGCAGCATTCTGACGGTGTACTGGGTGTACCCGCTGACGTGGTTCCTCAGCTCCGTGACATTCTTCTTCTATTCCCGGAAGGGCGACGCTCTGAACCGCAAGGTCTTCGGCGCGGATGCCGCCTGACCGGCGGGAGAATCCGCCAATGTGAACCAACGGCAATTTGCTGTTAAACTGAGAGAACAGAAAGGAACTGACTATGCTGGATACAATTCTTTTAAACCTGCCTGTGATTTTCTTCTTGCTGGTGTTTGTGGGCCTGATTGCGTTTTGCGTGTGGTATCTCAAAGCCTTTTACGCGGGACGCGCCGAAAAGCAGAAAGCGGCAGAGGAGCAGCGAAGACGGCATGGCGGCGAAAGCGTGCTGGAGTGGTCCGAACCGTATGCCCAGGGCGAACCCGACAGCGAATTCGGTCGGCTGGTTGTCCAGATTCCCAAACGGCTCGGCAGAGGCGCGGCCTGCTTTTATGAAAAAGGCGTGGTGCTTGGCGCCAAACGGCTGCCCTATTCGCAGCTGAAAGACGTGGTCTTGCTGGAGGCAGAGGATACCATGACGCTTCGGGATGCCATCAAAGATTCCGGCGCGTTGTGGCTCTATCCCAAAAAGGGCAGCGCCATTGCGCTGCGCGGCCTGAACTATCAGTTCGATAATGCGGTCATGGAAGCCATCAAAAACGGCCTGGGATTTCGCGCCTGAGCGCCGGACCATGCACAATACAACACGCCCAACTCCCCGGGGAGTTGGGCGTGTTTTTGTATGTAACAGATGATTGTTCAAACTTTTTGTGCAGCGGCGACCGAGTCCCACACCCATGGCCCCATACGGAGGACCGACAGCATACAGCCCATAAGCAGGGCGTTGAACACCAAAGCTGTGCCGCCGTAGGACACAAACGGGAAGGAAATGGCGCCAAACAACCCATATCCCAGGTTGGTAACGCCGTAGGACACCACTTGCAAAACAAACGTGGTGCTGCCGGCCACAACCAGCAGCTTCCCGAGCATGCTCTGCTGACGCAAACCGCGGCGCATACAGAAGATGCATAGTCCCACAGACAACAGCATCAGCACCAGAAACGGCCCCAGACCAAAGTGGTGGATACCGTAGAGCAAGGAGTAATCCGTTTCCAGATTGAGGATGGTGGAAAGGTCTCCGCTTCCCTCGCCCCAAAAAGCAGCCTGGGCGATGAGTTCCCGCACTTGATGATTGAGATGGCCGTCCAGATCGATACGGAAGCTGCGGAACTGCAAATTTTCCGAGGAGAGCAAAGTGACCAGAAATACGCCGCAACACATCAACGGGGAAATCAGCGCCAGGGCCAGTCCACGGACCCGGCGCACCTGAAACCAGCCCTGCCAGATGGCTGTGTACAGCAGTAATACACTGGTGATAGTATAGAGCAGAAAACCGATAATGGTGGGAATCCAAAGCAGAATCCCCGCAAAGGGCAGATAAGCCAGCCCACAGTAAACGATACCCAGCATGCCCCGGTTCCGCATCCGGTATACGAACAGTCCGTAGGCCATGGGGAAAATCAGCGCCAGATTTCCCAGCATGATATGGAAGGGCGGCAAAGACAGAGAGACAAAGCCATGCCCTGCCAGTTCAACATTTAATATAATATTGGCGCGGAATAAGGCCAGCAGAGAAAGCGCCAGCACCAGACCATAGACCTTACCGGCATGACGGCCCAGCAGGGAAGTGTCCATAAAATAACCGAGGAAAAACGCAGCGGCGGCGATCCCATAGGGGAGCGCCCATATGGCGTCCGGTGACAGCACGGATTGCAGCACCAGCCCCATGGCCAGAAGTACCAAAATGACAAACATGGGCAGCCAGGGCGTTTGCGGGCGATGGGTCTGGTTCAGGGCCTGTCCCACCATTTGGGCGTCCCCCATCTGGGCCACCGCCATCCGGGCGGCCTCGTCCGCATCGTGGCCCTGTTCCACATAGGCGTCCTGCTGGTCACAGAGGTGCTGCTCCAGCTCCTGCGCCACGACGCCCCGCACCCGTTTCCAGCGGATTTGCTGCGACACCTGCTGACAATATTCGGTGAAGTGCTCATTGGAAGGCATGGACGCCGCCTCCTTTCAGAATCTTCTCCACAGCAGTCACAAAGCGGGTCCATTCCCGCTGTTTTTCCTGAAGCCGCTCCCGTCCGGCCTCCGTCAGATGGTAATACTTGCGGATGCGCTCCTGCGGTGCCCGCTGTTCGTAGGAGGACACCAATCCCTGCTTTTCCAGGGTGTGCAGAATGGGATAGAGCGTCCCGGCTTTGAAATCAAAGGTGTGGTCGGAACGCAGCGCCAGCGTTTCGATCATCTCATAGCCGTACATATCCCGTTCCTCCAGCAGCTTGAGTATCAGCGTGGTGGTGCTGCCGGCCAACAGGCTTTTGTCTACGGACATATATTGACCTCCTTTATATATAGATTATCTATATAATATGCGGTGAAAGAAACATTGTCAATAGGTGGTTTGCAGAGTATTCAGGGCTGCATCCCGGCTCCATATAAAACGCAAAGCTGCCCAGCTCCGAACGCGGAGCTGGGCAGCTTGTATCGTCTGGTTCTGGAAAGGGGCAGTGACATCAGCCCAGACGGCTGACCATCCCACCGATGTAATCGCTGTCGATGACATTGAAACGGTCCTCCGGCGGATACAGGGCGCCGCCGTAATAGATGGCCCGGTTGTTGCAGACCGACGTATCCGAGCAGGGACGATGAGCGGCCAGATGAATCTGATCACAGCCGGTCTCGGCAATGATACGGTCCATGTTGCGGGCCGTAATGCCGGCGCCGGGCAGGATCTGAATGCGGCCCTTGGCGTATGCGATCATCTCCCGGACGGTATCGGTACCCATGGAAACGTCGGGCTCCTGGCCGCTGGTCAGCACACGGGTAATGCCCAGATCAATCAGTTCATCGAGGACGGCTTTCCAGTCGGCCACCACATCAATGGCCCGGTGGAACACCGTTTCCTTACCGGCATCCTGGGCCATCTGGGCCAGGATTTTGGTGCGCTCCCGGTCCAGGGTGCCGTCCTGGTGCAGGAAACCGAAGACCAAACCATCGGTGCCGTTGGCCAGCAGCAGCTTGGCATCTTCGATGGCCGTGGCAAACTCGGCGTCGGTATAGCAAAAACCGCCTTCCCGGGGACGTACCATGGTCATGATCTTCATATTGGTCTCCCGCTTGGCCACCAGGAGCTCGCCGATGGTGGGCGTCAGACCGCCGTGAAACAGATTGCTGTTCAACTCCACACGGTGTGCGCCGGCCTTATGGGCCTGAATGACATCATCGGCGCTGCCGCAGCAGACTTCCAAAATTACCTTACTCATTGTTTCATCACCTACTATATTCAATCTTGCCTGTTGTGAACGGACAAGGTCCGGTCACAGAACTGCACGAATGCACGAATTTACCGCTCCATGGCAATCTGCTGGAGCTGCTGCTCCACCGCCATGGAGATCAGTCCATAGAGACCGGCCTCCTGCCGCAGAGAGGAGGAAACCACCTCCACCGGGTCGAAGGCTTCCCGCTGCACCGCCTGATTGAGCAGGGGAAGCAGCTGGGACTCAAAGACCAGGTAATCTCCGCCGAAGACGACGCGCTCACAGTTGAGCAGCGACAGGGCGGTAATCAGAATTTCACCCAACGCCCGGCCGATGTCCTCCACCAGGGCGTGCAGAAACGGGTCCCCATTGCGCCACAACTGGACCACCTGCTGAAACTCCCAGGTTTCCATGGGTGTGCGGAAGGCGGCGCGGGTGGCAGGGGGGGCCTCCATCCGGATGCGGTCCATCAGCGAGGGAATTTCCACCTGGGTTCGCAGGGGCGTATTGAGCCGGCCCACGCGAACGCGGGCAATTTCGCCGGCGCTGCCGCGGCTGCCGGTATAGAGCTTGCCGTCCAAAATCATACCCATGCCGATGCCCATACCGCAGCCCATAAACAACAGGTTGGATACGCGCTGTCCGGCGCCCTGGTAGTATTCTCCCACCGTGGCCGCGTTGATGTCGTTGACCCACAGGACATGGGTTTGGAAGTGGCGCTCCAGATCGTCAATCAAACGGCGGACATCCCAGTTTTCAAACTCCGGATTCAGCAGGAACTGCTCGTCGGAACCGCTGAACGCACCGGGGGAGGAGAGGGCAATCATGGCCAGATGGCCCGGCGGTACATTTCCCTGGCGCAAAAGGGTGGAAACGGCGGCAATGGACTGCTGCAGCCGTTCCTCATAGGGTGCGCTGTCGCGGACGGTGAGAATTTGCCGGTACAGCTGGCGCCCGTTGAGATCACTCAGAGCAAAAATGGGCTGCTCCAAGCCCAACTCCGCCGCAACAAAATAGCAATAGTCTCCCTGGATTTGCAGCAGTACGGGTCTGCGTCCGCCAACCCGCTGGGCATGGGCGGTGCCGACCTCCTGCAACACACCGCACTGGAGCAGAGGCGCGATATTCTCGGAAACGGTGGAGCGGCTCAGCTCCAGACGGCGGGCCAGTTCGGCCCTGGAAATGGTGCCGTTCTGCTGAATCAGCTGCAAAATGGATTGCCGGCTATGGGCCCGCAGCGCGGCATTGGTATCGTTTTTTTCCATATGCTCCCCTTTTTTATACACAGCCGCCTGCTTTGCAGAACGACAGTTTGTTCTAGCTCCGAATATACTATACCATGTAATGAAAAAATATTCAATCATATTCGAAAAGTTTTTGTGAAAAAAAGAAAAAATACTTCGAAACCCAGTGTTGACATTTGTCGAACAGCGTGATAAATTTAATGAAGTAAACTGAATTATGTTCGGACCAGGTACAAACTAACTAAGGATACCCCGGAACACAGTTCACAAATGTACTAGAAAGTGAGGGCTTTACATCATGAACAAAAGGATTCCCGCTCTTGTACTGGCTGCGGTTATGGCCATGTCCGCTGCCGGCTGCGGCAGCAAAACTGCCACCGACAACACCAACAGCACAGACGCCACGGCCAATACGGACACCGCACAGAATACTGCAACTGCTGCCGACAATGACCTGGTGATTGCGTTCAATACCGACGTTCAGAGTCTGGATCCCCACAATACCACGGATACGCTTTCCATTTCCATCAGCAACACCATGTATGAAAGCCTGATTACGTTCGACGAGAATCAGAACATTGTACCGCTGCTGGCTGAAAGCTACAAGGCGGAGGATGACAACCTGACCTATACCTTCACCCTGCGCCAGGGCATCAAGTTCAGCGACGGCACCGACTTCAACGCCGACGCGGTGATTGCCAACTACGAGCGATGCCTGGCTGATACCACGCTGCGTCAGAACAGCAACGTCAAGAAGTGGGAGTCTGTGACCAAGGTGGACGACTACACCGTGGCCGTCAAACTTCTGACCCCCGATTCCTCGTTCCTCAACCGCTTCACCCAGTTTGATATGATCAGCCCCACCGCTCTGGAGAACGGTGTGGATCTGAACAAGGAGAGCGCCGGTACCGGCCAGTATGTGTTCAAGGAGCATGTGGAAGGCGACCATGTGACCGTCGTTCCCAACACCGAGTACTGGGGCACCAAGGCCACTGTGGACAGCCTGACCTTCCGTGCGGTTCCGGAAGACGGCAGCCGTATTGCCATGCTGCAGACCGGTGAGGCCGACTTCATCCATCCCATGCCCGTTATCCAGGCCCAGGAGATGGACGGCCAGGACGGCATTGTGGTGGAGAGAACGCCCTCCAATATCATGCGTTATGTGACCCTGAACACCACAGTGCCGGAGCTGTCCGACAAGCGGGTCCGTCAGGCCATGAACTACGCCATCGACAAGGAAGCCTATGCCCAGGTGGTATTCAACGGCTTCTGTGAAGAGGTGCTCTCCTGCTTCCCCTCCACAGTGTCCTACTACGCCGAGCAGACCCCCTATACCTATGACCTGGAAAAGGCCAAGGAGCTGATGACCGAGGCCGGTTATCCCGATGGCTTCTCTCTCACCCTGTGGGGCGACAATATGACCATTGAGCAGACTGGTATGCAGTTCATTGCCCAGCAGCTGGGCCAGATCGGCATTCAGGTTGAGGTGGTTCCCATGGAGCCCACCACCCTCAGCGAGATGATCTACATGCCCGAGGAGGAGAACGACGTCCAGATGTGGTACGTCAACTGGTCCGCCGGTTCCTTTGACGCCGACGGCTCCATGCGCTCCATCCTGCACAGCGACAACGTGCCTCCCACCAGCGCCAACACTGCGTTCTTCCGCAATGAGGAGTTTGATACGCTGATCGATAATGCCAAGCTGACCACCGATACCCAGGAGCTGACGGACCTGTACGCACAGGCTCAGGCCATTGTGTGGGACGAGTGCCCCTGGCTGTTCCTGGGCAATGATGATCTGGTATTTGCCCACAAGTCCTATGTGGACGGCATTGTGATGGCTCCCGACGGCTCCCTGGATGTGACCAACGCCACGCTGGCCCAGTAATCCCGAAACGGTCCCGCTGGCGGCCGTAGCAGAATCCGGCGGCAGCGGCGCTGCCGCCGGATTTTTTAAACAACACTCTCCGGGCATGCTGCCCGCACACTCTACAAAGGAGGCGACACGCTTGGGCCGTTATGTTGTCAAGCGCATCCTCAGCGTCATACCACTGCTGTTCGTGATCTCCATTCTGATCTTTGCGTTTATCCATTTGATCCCCGGCGACCCGGTTCGCAAAATGCTGCCCAAAGAGGCAACCAATGAAGAATACCTGGCTCTGAAAGAGGAGCTGGGCCTCAATGAACCGCTGCCGGTCCAGTATCTCGATTATATGAAGGGCATTTTCCAGGGCGACTTCGGTGAGTCCTATAAAAATGGCCTGCCCATCCGTGAGATCCTGCCCGACCGCATGGCTGCCACGCTGAAACTGACCTTTGCCGGCATCGTATGGGCCGTGGTGCTGGGAACCTTGATCGGTATCCTCTCAGCGGTCAAACGAGGAAAGTTCCTGGACTATCTAGGCATGGTCATTGCCACCTCCGGTATTTCGGTCCCGTCGTTCTGGCTGGGCCTGATTCTGATACAGATATTTGCCGTGGAATTGGGATGGCTGCCAACCGGCCAGCTGGACAGCTGGAAGGGCTACATCCTGCCGTCCCTGACGCTCGGCTGTTCCATTATGGGCACACTGGCCCGCTATTCTCGTTCCTCCATGCTGGAGACGCTGCAGGATGACTACGTCCGCACGGCCCGGGCCAAGGGCCAGCGGGAATCCCTGGTGGTGCTGCGCCATGCATTCCGCAACTCCCTGGTGCAGGTGGTCACTGTGGTGGGTCTTCAAATCGGTGGTCTGCTGGCCGGTTCGGTGCTGGTGGAGACCGTATTCTCCATTCCCGGCCTGGGCCGGCTCATGGTGGATTCCATCGAGTTCCGTGATTATAAGGTGATTCAGGCGCTGCTGATGTTCTTCGCAGTGGAGTATATCACCATTAATCTCATCGTGGACCTGCTCTACGGCGTACTGAACCCCAAGATCCGCTATGATTAACGGAAAGGAGGCGCTTCTTCATGTCTGAAAACAACAACTCTGTCAACTCTGCATCCAGCGCGTATATGGACGACCCGGTGCTGCAGAACCGCAGCCGCGCACGGGAGTTTTTCAAAAAGTTCTGCCAGCGCAAGACGGCAGTCGTTGCAGGATGTTTTATTATTTTGCTGATTGTTCTGGCCATCATCGGGCCGTCCATTGCGCCCTATGACCCGGACGTCTACGATTACAGCAATATGCGTGCCGCTCCCAGCTTGCAGCATCTGATGGGGACGGACGAATTTGGCCGCGATGTATTCAGCCGTCTGCTGGCCGGTACCCGGCTGTCGCTGGGCTCCGCTCTGGCGGCGGTGCTGGTGGGCGCGGCCCTGGGCACGATTCTGGGCATTCTGGCCGGCTATTACGGCGGCATTCTGGAATCCCTGGTCATGCGCGGTAGTGACGTGCTGTTTGCTATGCCCGACATTCTCCTCTGTATCGCCATTGTGGCCATCATAGGACCGGGCCTGATCAACGTTATCATTGCCGTGACCGTCTTTACCATACCATCCTTCGCCCGCGTGATGCGAAGCGCCACGCTGACGGTACGAGGAAGCCTGCATGTGGAGGTGGCCCGGTCCCTGGGCTGCCCGGACAGCCGGATTTTGTGGAAGCATATTTTCCCCGGTACTGTGCAGGCCATGATCGTCAACTTCACCATGCGCATCGGCTCGGCCATTCTGGCTGCGTCCTCCCTGAGCTTCCTGGGCTTCGGCGCCGATGTGGGCGCACCCGAATGGGGCGCCATGCTGTCCTCCGGCCGGAACTTTATCGGCGTGGCAGACCACCTGATCCTGTTCCCCGGTCTGCTGATCTTCCTGACGGTGCTGGCGTTCAACCTGTTCGGTGACGGACTCCGCGACACCCTGGACCCCAAGATCAAGTGAGGTGGATGGACTATGAGTGAAAAAGAAATTCTGCTGGACGTACGCGACCTGTGCACCGTATTCCAGGTGGGAAAGCGCAAAACGGTTACGGCCGTCAACGGCATCAGCTTTCAGGTGGGCGCCGGCGAGATTTTGGGCCTGGTCGGTGAATCCGGCTGCGGCAAATCTGTCACCAGCCTTTCCGTCATGCAGCTGCTGAAAAACACCAGCGGCCGGGTGGTGAGCGGCCAGATCCTGCTCAAGGGCAAGGACCTGCTGCACTGCACCGAAAAGGAAATGCGTGCCGTGCGCGGCAAGGAAATCTCGATGATTTTCCAGGAGCCCATGAGTTCTCTGAACCCCTCCATGCGCATTGAGGCCCAGATGGTGGAGGCCATTCGTCTCCATACGGATATGGACAAGAAGGCAGCCCGGGACCATGCGCTGACCATGATGCGCAAGGTGGGCATTGCCAATCCGGAGACCACCATCCGCAGCTATCCCCACCAGCTTTCCGGCGGTATGAGCCAGCGTGTCATGATCGCCATGGCCATGAGCTGCGACCCCACGGTACTCATTGCCGACGAGCCCACCACGGCGCTGGACGTGACCATTCAGGCCCAGATTTTGCAGCTGATGCGGCAGATTCGGGACAACAACAATACGGGCATTCTGCTCATCACCCATGACCTGGGCGTGGTGGCGGAAATGTGCAGCCGCGTCATCGTCATGTATGCCGGCCGCATTGTGGAGGAAGCGCCGGTGCAGGAGCTGTTTGCTGCGCCCAAGCACCCCTATACCCAGGGCCTTATCGCCTCGGTGCCCAAGCTGGGCTCCGGCGTCACCAGCCTGCCTTCCATTCCCGGCAGCGTGCCGGACCTGTCCATGATGCCTGCGGGCTGTAAGTTCGCGCCCCGCTGCTCCAAGGCCTGTGACCGCTGCCATCAGACGGAACCGCCGCTCTATAGGCTGAAAGACGGCCGTCAGAGCCGCTGCTGGCTGGCGGAATCCGAAGCCGTGCAGCCTGCTGAGGAAAAGGAGGAACAGATCGGATGACCCCGTTGCTTTCAGTCAAAAATGTCACCAAGACATTTCCGGCCGGTCGCGGCAAGAACGGTAAAAAGGCCCGCGTCCATGCCGTCAACAATATTTCCTTTGACATCTATCCTGGCGAGACCTTTTCCGTGGTGGGTGAGTCCGGCTGCGGCAAGTCCACCACCGGCCGTCTGGTAGACCATCTGCTGGTGCCGGATTCCGGCGAGATCTGGTTTGACGGCTGCGATATCTCTAAGCTGTCTGACAAGGAAATGCGCCCCATCCGCAAAGACATTCAGATGATCTTCCAGGACCCCAACGGCTCCCTGAACCCCCGCATGCGCGTGGAGGATCTGGTGGCGGAGCCGCTGCTGATCCATACGGATATGAGCCCGGCGGAACGCATGAAGGTGGCCCATGAGCTGCTGCAAGTGGTCGGCCTGGGCGCCAAGCACGCCCACCGGTTCCCCCACGAGTTTTCCGGCGGACAGCGGCAGCGCATCGGCATTGCCCGGGCGCTGACGGTGCGGCCCAAGCTGATCATTGCCGACGAGCCGGTTTCCTCTCTGGACGTGTCCATCCAGGCCCAGGTGCTGAATCTGATGCAGCAGCTTCAGCGGGACTACGAACTGACCTATATGTTCATCTCCCACGACCTGAGCGTGGTGGAGATGATCTCCGACCGAATCGCCGTCATGTACCTGGGCTCCATTGTGGAGCTGGCGGATAAGAAGGAGCTCTATGCCCATCCCCGTCATCCCTATACAAAGGCGCTGCTGTCGGCGGTTCCCATTCCCGACCCCACGGTACAGAAGGACCATGCGCTGCTGGAGGGCGATATTCCCAGTACCATCGACCTGCCGGTAGGCTGCCCCTTCCAGACCCGCTGCCCCCGGTGCCAGGCCGATTGCAAACTGAAACCCATTGAGCCGGTAGATGTGGGCGGCGGCCATATGGTGGCCTGCCTGCATATGGAGGAGTAATCATATGTCGTTTACCTTTGACAGAGAAGCCTATAACCGCCGCATGGCCTGGTATACCGAAGCACGATTCGGCATGTTCCTCCATTGGGGCGTCTATTCCATTCCCGCCCGTCACGAGTGGGTACGCAGCTATGAGAACATCCCCACCGAGGCGTATGAGCCGCTGATGAACGAGTTTAACCCCGCCCACTGCGATATGCGCCAGTGGATGGAGGCGGCCCGGGATGCGGGTATGAAATATGTGGTGCTGACGGCCAAGCACCACGATGGGTTCTGTCTCTTCGACAGCGCCTATACGGACTTTAAATCGACCAACAGCCCGGCAAAGCGGGATTTTGTGCGGGAATTTCTGGAGGCGGCCCGGGCCTGCGGGCTCCGTGCCGGTCTGTATTTCTCCCTTATCGACTGGCGGCACCCGGATTATCCGCACTACGGCGACCGGTACCATCCCATGCGGGACAACCCGGCGGAATCCAACGAAAACCGGAACTTTGACCGCTATCTGGAATACCTGCACAACCAGGTCCGGGAGCTGTGCACCAACTACGGAAAGCTGGATTTGCTGTGGTTTGACTTCTCCTACGACAATCTCCGCGGAGAGGCCTGGAAGGCCACGGAGCTGATGAAGATGGTGCGCTCTCTCCAGCCGGACGTCATCATTGACAACCGCCTGGAGGTCAGCGGCGAGGGCTTCGGTTCCCTGGCGGCCTGCAAGCCCACCCCGTATCACGGGGACTTTGTCAGCCCTGAGCAGATCATCCCGCCCAACGGATTGCAGGACGCCAACGGCGACCCGCTGATTTGGGAAAGCTGCGTGACCATGAATAACCACTGGGGCTACTGCGCCACGGACCATTTTTACAAGCCCGCCTCCATGCTCATCAAAAAGCTGGTGGAGTGCGTATCCAAGGGCGGCAATCTGCTGCTGAATGTGGGCCCCGACGCCACCGGGCAGTTCCCCAAGGAATCCCTGGCCATTCTCAAGGAGATTGGCGCCTGGATGCACGACAACGCAAAGAGCATTTACGGCTGCGGCATGTCCGGCCTGGAGAAACCGGATTTCGGACGGTTCACCCGCCGGGGCAATACGCTGTACGCCCATATCTTTGAGAACACCATCGGCCCGCTGCCGCTGTTTGGTGTTCCCAAGTCGCAGATTGCCTCCATTCGCCGTCTGGCCGACGGCAGCGAGGTCCAGCTGTCCACCAGCTGGGTCCACAGCGACTATCCGGATTTGGCCTTTGCCGATCTGGGCGAAAACCCAGTGCTGCCGGACCCCATTGACACGGTCCTGGAGATTCAGCTGCATCCGGAGCAGTGAGCAAATACAGATCACCATACGCAAATACAAGGGGGTCCGTCCGCCCGGTCTGCGGACCGGGCGGACGGACCCATGTTGTTTTTATTTTCTCTGAACGGAGGTTCATCATGTTGAAATTGTGGAATCAAGAGGCGGCCGACTGGCGGCTGGCGCTGCGGACGGAGACGGAGGGCGTTGGTTCCAGGCTGTCCGTCGAGGCCGACGGCAAAACGGCCACGCTGTGGGTTGGTCTGGGCGACGCAAAGACGGTGACGGCGGAAACCGTTCGCCGGGCTGCGGCCAAGGGGATCAAGACCCTCAAGGGCCTGGGCGCCAAAACGGTGGTGCTGGACCCTGCCGCGGCACAGACGCTGCTGGAGCAGGACGGCGTGGACGCCATGGCCCAGGGCGTGGCGCTGGCCCTCTACCGGCCCCGTTCCTGGAAGACGGAGGAGCAGACGGATATGACCCTGTACATGGCGTCCGTTTTGCCGTCGGACGAGTGCAACAGCCTGACCGACGCCATCTGCCTGGCCAGAGACCTGGTCAACTGCCCGGCCAATCATCTGGTTCCCGCCGACCTGGCCCGGACAATGACGGAGACGGCCCGGACTTATGGTGTGGAGACGGAAATCATTTCCGCCGAGCAGGCCCGTGCCCTGGGCATGGAGGCGTTTCTGACCGTGGGCGACAGCGCCGGTCACGCTCCGTGCCTGATTGTGCTGCGCTATCGGGGCGGCGCACCGGACCAGGCGCCCATTGGTCTGGTGGGCAAGGGCGTCACCTGTGATACCGGCGGCTATTGCCTGAAGCCGGCCAGCTCCATGAAGGGCATCAAGGGCGACATGGCCGGTGCGGCCGCCGTATTCGGCGCACTGCTGGCTCTGGCCCGGAACAAAGTGCCGGTCAACGCCACGGTGGTGATCCCGTCGGTGGAAAACCGCATCGCCCCGGACAGCTTTATTCCCGGCGATGTCATCGGTTCCATGTCCGGTAAAACCATCGAGGTGGGCAACACCGACGCCGAGGGACGGCTGATTCTGGCGGATGCCATCACCTATGCTCTGCGGAAGGAAGGCGTTGGGCGTGTGCTGGACATTGCGACGCTGACCGGCGCGGTGGTTGGTATGTTCGGTTTCACCACGGCGGGATTCCTGTGCAATGACGAAGCCTACTGCACCGACTTCATGGAAGCTGCCGCCGTCAGCGGCGAGCAGTATTGGCGGCTCCCGGCCTTTGACGAGTACCGCAAGATGATCGAAAGCCCCGTGGCCGATGTGTCCAACGTTTCCAATGACGGCTGCGGCACCATCACCGCCGGTCTGTTCCTGGAGGCCTTTACGGAGTCCCATCCCTGGCTCCATATCGATATTGCCGGTACGGCCTGGGTGGATTCCCCCAAGTGGGAGTACCAGACCAACGGTGCCACCGGTGCGGCGGTGACCACGCTGTACCATCTGTGCAAGGCCATGGCCAAGGAGGCATAAACTGTGGAAACCTGGAGCCAACTTTTGTCGACACTGGACGGCGAACAGCGCCGGGCCATGGAGTTTCTCTACACCCATTTGCCCCAGAGCGACCTGGACACCTATCCGGCTGCGCTGTTTTTACAGTTTGCCGACCATGCCCTGACCATGCGCCGGACGCTGCCCTGGTGTGCGGAGCTGCCGGAGGAGCTGTTTGACCACTACGTGCTGTTTCCCAGAGTCAACGACGAGGACTTGTCCTTCCACCGGCAGCACTTTTCCGAGGCCCTGCTGCATCGGGTACACGCCATGGACACCATGGAGGAGCGGATTCTGGAGGTCAACCGCTGGTGTCATGAAAACGCCTCCTATCAAAGTCAGGACGACCGGACCGCGTCGCCCTGGACCGTTTACGCCAACGGCAGCGGCCGCTGCGGCGAGGAATCGGCCTTCCTGGTGGCGGCGCTGCGCAGCGTCGGCATTGCGGCCCGTCAGGTCTATTCGCCCCGCTGGGCCCATTGCGACGACAACCATGCCTGGGTGGAAGCGCTGTGCAACGGACAGTGGCGGTTCCTGGGCGCCTGCGAGCCGGAGCCCATTCTGGACCGGGGATGGTTCAACACGGCGGCGTCCCGCGCCATTCTGGTGCATTCGCGGATTTTCGGCGCCGGAGATCATCCGCTCCACGGTACGCCCATCAGCCGGGTGGACGGAATTTCCTGGTTTAACCAGACGGTCCGCTATGCCAAAACGGCGCCGCTGCACCTCCATGTGACGCGGGACGGCTTGCCGGCTGCCGGAGCCAAGCTGGAGTTGCAAGTGCTCAATGAGGCCACCTATTATACCGTCGCCACATTGATTGCCGACAGCCAGGGCTGTGCGGAAATTTCGCTGGGGCAGGGAGATCTCCATGTGCTGGCTACGCAAAATGGCCTGTGGGCGGAAGCCGACCGGGTAGGGGACCGGGTGGAATTGGAACTGACGCCGCCCCAGGAGCAGGAAACTGAGTGGGTCACCATGGATGTGCTGGCGCCCCAGGATGCAGTCCTGCGGGACGTGTCGCTGGATGCAGCGGGGAAGGCCCGGAGAACAGCGGAGCTCCAGCGGGGCGCCGCGCTGCGGGAAGACCGGATGGCGCAGTTCTATACGACGCGTCCCGAGGATGGCCCGCGGGAAACCCTGTACCGGACGGCCCGCAGCAATGCGGCAGCGCTGCGGACCTTTTTGGAGAAGGATACCGACCCGCTGCGGCAGGCCATGGTGGAGACGCTGACGGATAAGGACTTGCGGGACGTGAATCCGGCGGTATTGGAGGAACATCTGCTCCATGTGGCCGTCAATGACGGCTTGCCTGCAGAGGTGTATCAGGCGTATGTCCTCAGTCCCCGGATTGAGCTGGAGCCCCTGACCGCCTGGCGCGGCGCACTGGCACAGGCGCTTTGCCCGGAGGAGCGGACGGCCTATCGGAACAATCCGGCATCGTTGTGGACGGAACTGGAGCGCCGGATCACCACCCGGGACCTGGGCCTGGTCTATACGGGAGAGCGGACGGGTCTGGTGTGGCCGCCCCTGGCCGCCTGGACGGCAGGCCGGTGCGATGACCGCAGCCTTCGGATTCTCTATGTGGCCATGCTGCGCAGTCTGGGCGTGGCGGCCCGGCTGGGACAGCTGGACGGTATGCCGGAGTATTGGCAGAACGGCTGCTTCCATCCGGTCAGACCCAGAGCTGCCGCCACCCTGACGCTGACCCACGCACCGGAGACGGAGCCGCTGTACCGTCAGAACTGGACGTTGGCCGTCCGGACGGCCAATGGATGGAAAACGCTGTCGTTGACAGACCAGGGATGGCAGCAGGGGCATCGGATTTTGACGGTACCGGCGGGGTACTACCGGCTGATCACCTCGGTACGTCTGCCCAATGGCAACCAGTTCGCGGCAAAAAAGGAGTTTGCCCTCCGGGCCGGGACCGAACGGACAGAATCGCTGCTGCTGCGGAGCTTCCGGCTGGAGGACCTGCTGCGGCGGCAGGAAATGCCCGTGCTTCCCGCCGTCACGCTGGACGGTCAATCGGTGCCGGATGTCAGCCGCATCAATGGCCGTCCCACGCTGTTGTGTTGGATGGAGGAAGGCAACGAGCCCACGGAGCATGTGCTCAATGAACTGATGGCCGGGCAGGAAGCGCTCCGGCAGCTGGAAGCCAATGTGGTATTCCTGGTCCGGAGCCGGGACAGCCTGCAGCAGCGTACCCTGGCCCAGGTGTTGGGGTGCTGGCCGGAAATTCAGGTCCTGCTGGATGATTGGGCGTTTGACCTGGAGACGGTGGCGCGTCACCTGGCCTGTGACCCGGAGCGGCCCCCACTGGCTGTGGTCTGCAATGGGGACGGCGTCGCGGTCTATGGCATCAGCGGCTATCATGTGGGCTCCGTGGAGCTGATGACACGGATTATTGCACAGCTTTGCGCCAAAGTCTGACCAAAACAGGAAAAGAAAGAAAAGACAACCCGCTGGGTTCCAGAACTCGAGATTTGTCATTGAATATCTGAAACAATTTCCATAAAAAGGGGAGGGCGTTGCAGAGCCAAGCTTTGCAACGCCCTCTGTTTGTGCGGTAGGGGATGATTCAGGATTATTCCACATCCTGAAGTGCGGCGCAGTCTTCTTCGCCTGTACGGACTTTGACAACACGTTCCACACCGTAGACAAAAATCTTGCCATCACCGATGTGACCGGTATACAAAACCTGCTTGGCTGTGTCAATGACCTTCTGGACCGGAATTTTACAGACAACCACTTCCACCTGAGCTTTTGGCAGCAGGGTGGCGTCCAGCTCAATGCCGCGATATTTCTTGCCGGTACCTTTCTGGATGCCCATACCCATGACCTGTGTGACCGTCATACCGGTAACACCCAGATTGTTAAGGGCGTCTTTCAAGGGTTCCAGCTTATCCAGCTTGGCAATGATCACGATTTTGTGCATGGAAAAGGCGGGTTCTGCGCTGCCCATGACGGGAACGGCGGCAGCCACCTGAGCCGGAGAAGCATGCTCCAGACGGTCTTCGCCCAGGTCAGTGTTTTCATTGACGCTGAGGGCGGCATAGGTGGGGTCGTTGACGACAAAACCGGCATAGGCGCTGGCCAGCCCGTGCTCGTGGATATCGAGACCGTCAATTTCCACATTGGCCGGAACCCGCAGTCCCACCAACTTGTCGATCACCTTGAATACAATAAACATAACAATCAGGACATAGAGTCCGACGGCCACAAGGCCCAAAGCCTGGACACCCAGAATGGAGAATCCACCGCCGTAAAACAGGCCCCGCCCGACGCTGGCAGAGTTGGAAAACAGTCCGACGGCCAGGGTACCCCAGGCGCCATTGAGAAAATGGACGGAGACAGCGCCTACCGGGTCATCGATTTTGGCAACCTTATCGAAGAATTCCACACCAAAAACACAGAGCGCGCCGGCTACAATGCCGATGATGGCGGCGCCTACAGGCGTTACCACGTCACAACCGGCGGTGATGGCTACCAGACCGGCCAAGGCAGCGTTGAAAGTAATGGAAACATCGGGCTTTTTATACCGGATCCAGCTGATAACCAGGGCTGTTACCGTAGCCAGGGCGGCAGCCAGATTGGTGTTGAAGCAAATAAGGCCGGCGGAAATCATGGTGCTGTCGCCCGTCATGGAGATGGTGGAACCGCCATTGAAACCGAACCAGCAGAACCAGAGGATGAAGACGCCGAGCGCCATGGAGCTCAGATTGTGGCCCAGAATGGCCCGGGGCTTTCCATCTTTTCCGTATTTGCCAATGCGGGGTCCCAGCAGGGCGGCACCAAGAACAGCGGTGACGCCGCCCACATAGTGTACCGCGGTGGAACCGGCAAAATCATGGAAGCCCAGGTTGGAAAGCCAACCGCCGCCCCAAATCCAGTGGCCACTGATGGGGTATACAATGAGACTGATGGCTGCGGAGTAGAGACAGTATGCGGAAAAGTTGGTGCGTTCTGCCATGGAGCCGGAAACAATGGTGGCAGCTGTGGCGCAAAATACCGTTTGGAATATGGCAAAAACCCACAGGGGCAGGCCGTTGCCCAAAAAAGAATAGTCGCCCCGAATCAATGGGTCAAAGCCGCCCACCAGGGGACCGGTGCCGAAGAACATCAGGCCAAAGCCTACCAGCCAAAAACAAGGTGTGCCGATACAGAAGTCCATCATATTTTTCATCAAAATATTGCCCGTATTTTTGGCACGGGTCAAGCCGCTTTCACAAAGGGCGAAACCGGCCTGCATGAAGAACACCAGAAATGCAGCGATTAAGGTCCAGATGACATCGGATGATTGATACATAGTACGTCCTCCTCATTCTCTCCCAATTTGTTGAGAGTTTTTGCTTTGTTTCTGAACAGATCAAATTGCAATTCGTTCGGTCCATAGAAGTAATGTCAAAATTATATCGAGAAATAGTTGAAAGTCAAACGGAAATCACGATGTTTTAATAACTTTGTAGGAGTGGTCGCACATGACGATTTACTCTAATAAATTTCTGGTGGTTTTACGGAAAAGTGAGCCGGTCTGTTTGTTAGCCCCAAAAATTCTTTGTCAGTTTCCATGGCAGGGCCTGGGGAAAGCATCCGGGTCCGAAGTGGGGAGACCGCCGCCTGTATGGGTGGCGTTCTTATGGCGATACCGGTGCGTTTCTAATGGATCTGCACAGCCAGGGCGGCAACCTGGCTGCGGGTAATATGACAGGGACCGGGCCAATACAGCCGGTCCCTGTCAAAAGCGGTATCAATTTCATGCAAAATATAAAAAAATCCGAATGTGTTGCCCATGACAACACGTTCGGATTTTTCGTTTTGGTGGAGGCGGCGGGAGTCGAACCCGCGTCCGAAAGCAGCTTGACAGAAATCTCTCCGAGCGCAGTCCATTGTTTACATTCCCTCACCGTAACGGGAAGGGACACCCTTTACGGATCAGTAGCTTCATGATTCATGGTGCGGGCAAAGCTTACCGCACGCACGTGCACCGCTCATCGACGCTCCAGCCCGGCTCGCGGTCCTTCCGGGGGGAACGGGCGCCTAATCAGGCAGCCAAGGCAACTTTATTGTTGTCAGTTAAGTTTAAAAAATTGCCCGTTTTATAGAGGCCAGGCGCCTCTGCTCGCTATTCCAGCCTCACCACCCCCGTCGAAACCGGTACGCCCCCATATGGGGCCTGCCGCGGCTTGCCCGCGGCAGGGGTGATCTGCCATTGTTTTGGCAGGATACTATATTATATCGCATTTCCGGCCGTTGTCAACCGGAAACCATACCCATTTTTCAGAAGCGGCCGTAGGGGTCCTTCAGCTTCTCCGGGGGCATGTAGGTTTTGCCCTGGGTATCCACGGTGATAGACTTGATCTTCTGCTCCTCCTCAGGCCGGTCGGCGCCGTCAGTCTTCACCGCCGCGATGGCGTCCACCACGTCCATGCCCTCGATCACCTGACCGAAGGCGGCGTACTGGCCGTCCAGGAACTCGCCGTCGGCGTGCATAATGAAAAACTGGCTGCCGCCGGAGTTGGGAGACTGGGCACGGGCCATGGACACTACGCCCCGCTTATGGGACACGTTGTTATCCACGCCGTTGAGCTTGAATTCGCCCTTGATGCAGTAGCCGGGGCCGCCCATGCCGGTGCCCTCGGGGCAGCCGCCCTGGATCATAAAGCCGGAGATGACGCGGTGGAAAATCAGGCCGTCATAAAAACCGGACTGGGCCAGCGTTACAAAGTTGCGGACCGACTGGGGCGCCACATCGGGGAACAGCTCCATAACGATCTTGCCGCCGTTCTCCATTTCAATGGTTGCAATGGGATTTGCCATAGTTATCGATTCCTTTCCTTCATGGCCCGGTCCATCTGCCGCTTGGCATCCTTGCGGGCGGCGTCCTCGCGCTTGTCATAGAGCTTCTTGCCCTTGCACAGCGCAACCTCCACCTTGACACGGGCGTTTTTAAAGTACACAGACAGGGGGATCAGAGAATAGCCGTCCTGTTTGATCTGACCATAGAGCCGGTTGATCTCCCGCTTGTGCATCAGCAGCCGCCGGGGCCGCATGGGGTCTTTATTGAAAATGTTGCCCTTTTCATAGGGACTGATGTGCATTTGCTTGAGCCAGATTTCTCCGTCCTTAATATTGCACCAGGCATCCTTCAGGTTCAGGGTGCCCTGGCGAATGGACTTGACTTCCGTGCCGAACAGCTCAATACCCGCCTCGAACCGCTCCTCTACAAAATAATCGTGGAACGCTTTTTGATTCTTGGCTGCGATTTTGATGCCCTTGGATTCCATGGTGTTCACCGTCCTGTTTGGGAAATTTTACTCAACGCCGTTAGTATAGCACAGATGGCGTCGCTTTTCCATGGGAAATTTGTTGACTTTCGGACTTTCGGAGGAATCATGGTATGCTGACCGTAGAGGGGTATCCAAGAAAAGGCCCCGCCCATTCCACAACCGAACGTTTACAGGAAATGGAGGCTGCATGGAGATGAAACGATGGATTCTGTGTTTACTGGCAGCCGCCCTGCTGGTTCTGCCGGTAGGAGCTTACGCCTCACAGCCCCGCGGCTGGGCGGCCAAGGGGGTACAGGCGGCGACGGCGGCCGGTCTGGTGCCGGAATCGCTCCAAACCAACTACGACGCGCCCATTACCCGGGCGGGATTCTGCGCTCTGGCATCGGCGCTGTACACCGTTTGGGAGGGAGCCGGACAGGTCCGGCAGCAGGCACCTCAACTGGTTTCCTTCACCGACTGTGACGACGAAGCGGTGCTGCGCTGCGCGTCCCTGGGCATTGTCAACGGTGTCGGCGAGGGCCGCTTTGACCCGGACGCCCCCATCCGGCGGCAGGAGGCCGCGTCCATGCTCCACCGTCTGGCGCTGCTGCGGACCGATGCCGACACCAGCCCGGCCATGCCCCATGTCTTTTCCGATGGGGCGGATCTACGCGCCTGGTCCCGCAACGATGTATACTGGGCCTATGAAAACGGCATTATGCTGGGCACCGGTGAAAATGGCTTTAATCCCAACGGTTCCTATACCCGGGAGCAATCCATTCTGACCATGCTGCGGCTGTATGATCCCGCTCAGGCAGCGTCGCCCGTGGAAACGTCGAAATATCCCTACCATGAGGTGGTGGACAGTGCCGGTGTCGGTGTGCTTCGGGTTCATCTGGAGGACGCCGACGGCAACCATGTACTGACCGATATCGGCGATTCTGGCGGCTACTTCTATACCACAGCGTTTTTCGGCAGCTGGATCAGCGTTACATGGGACGGCGGCAGCAAAATGGCCCTCTATGTGCCGGAGACCGGACGGCTAATGGAAGGATATATGCTGGATACGGTTTACACGTCCGACGCAGCCAACAGCGTCGGCTGGGGCTGGGCAGCCAATGACACCCTCGAACGGGTGGTGCTCCATGCGGACGGTACCACCGGCGGTACCTATCTGCCGCTGACCGGCTGGTACAATGGACAGGCCATCGTCTGGCTGGATGACAACACCCTGGGCGGTATCAACGCGGCGGAGAAGGTGCTGTGGACCTGTCCAGCCCCCGGTACGCCGGAAACCATGGTGACCAACTGTGTCAATAATCGCGTTGCAATCCAGCAGGACGGCGGTTGGAAAATTCTGGACAGCAATGGAACGCTGTCGCCGCTCATTCCCGGCGGGCTCCGTCTCTGCAAGTGGAGTGACAGCTATATCGTGGACCTCGACGGTATTTACACCCTCTATGACCGGAACGGCGCCGTGCTGGCCGGGCCTTATACCGGCGGCCGCTACGCAGAATCCCTGCGGGAGGTGGGCCAGGACCTCTATTGCTACAACAATGATGGTGAGACCACCTGCTTCCGCTGTCCGGCGGGCAGCCGTCCCACGCCCCTGTTTCCCGGTGTAACGGTGGAGGATTCCACAATTGTCACCGATGGCGGCGGCGTCTATGCGGTTCGGACGGCAGAACATACCATCCTCTGCTTCGACCGGTTTGGTGATCTGCTGAGTACAATCCAACTTCCGGCAGAATCGGCCGCTCAGAACTGTAATCTTACCTTTACAGACGGCTGTTTGGAAGTGTCCTATTCCCTGCGGGATGGACAATCCCAAGTCGTCCGCTACCTGCCCACAGGAGAGTTGGTGTCATAAGGCACATAAGGAATCAATATCCCCCGGCTCCACCCTTACGGGGTGGGTGCCGGGGGCTTTGCAGGTGTGCGTTTTATTGTTCGCCGCTCTGCCTAGAACCGTTGCCCCGGTTTCCACGGCGGCGGGGACGGTGGCGGCCATCGGCAAAGGCTACCACTCTTCCCGGCAGCTCGGGCGCACCGGACCGCAGCTTTTTCACCGGGCGGCCCGTTTGAACCGGTTCCTCCGGCGGCAGCGGTTTATGGAGGGGCTTGTGCTCCATCTGCACCTGGAGCGTCTTCTGTTCCGGCTTCGGCGCGGCAGACTTGGGCGGCTGCGCCGCTTTCTTTTTCCGCTTGCTGCCCTGTTTCCCCGTCTGAGACGCGCTCTCGCCGGACGTTCCGGCAGCTGCAACAGTCTTGTTCTCCCTGGGCTGCTGCTTGGACGGACGTGGGCCCCGCTGGACCTTGGGTGTGGGCTCGAAAATTTCCATGGGGAACGGGTGGTCCTCTACCACGGGTACGGTCTTTTGGGTGAGCTTTTCAATATCCTTCAAATAGGCCAGCTCGTCAAAGTTGCAAAAGCTGATGGCCAAGCCACTGTGACCGGCACGGCCGGTGCGGCCAATGCGGTGGACATAGGTTTCGGGGATATTGGGTAAGTCGAAGTTAATAACCAGAGGCAGCTCGCTGATATCGATGCCCCGGGCGGCGATATCCGTAGCCACCAGAACGCGGATGGAACCGTCCTTGAAGCTCTCCAGCGCCTTGACCCGGTTGGTCTGACTCTTGTTGCCATGGATGGCCATGGCCGGTACGTTGTTGCGGTTCAGTTCCCGCACCACCCGGTCCGCACCGTGCTTGGTGGCGGTGAACACAAGAATGGTCTGCTCTGACCGCTTTCCCAGCAGCCACAGCAGCAGGTCCCGCTTTTTGGACTTGTCCACCTTGTAAAGCTGCTGTTCAATGGCGTCCACAGTGGAGGACTGGGGCGTTACCTCCACCCGCACCGGATTATGGAGAATCTGCTGGGACAGGTCCGCGATTTCCTTAGGCATGGTGGCGGAGAACAGCAGCGTCTGCCGCCGCTGGGGCAGACGGGCAATGACCTTGCGGACATCGTGGATAAATCCCATATCCAGCATCCGGTCCGCCTCGTCCAAAACAAAAGTTTCAATCTTTTTCAGGTCAATGTGGCCCTGGTTGCACAGGTCGTTGAGACGGCCCGGCGTTGCCACCAGAACGTCCACACCCTTGCGGATGGCTTCCACCTGGGGCATCTGGCCCACACCGCCGAAAATTACGGTACTGCGCAGGGGCAGATACTTGCTGTACCGTTCAAAGTTGTCCTGAATCTGCAATGCCAGTTCCCGGGTGGGCGTAAGCACCAAGGCCCGGATGGGCTTGTGGGAACCGTCGGCCTTTTTCTGGAGCCGCTGCAAAATGGGGATGGCAAAGGCCGCCGTTTTACCGGTGCCCGTCTGAGCGCAGCCGATGAGGTCCCGGCCCGCCAGCACCGGCGGAATGGCGGCAGCCTGAATGGGAGACGGCTCCACATAGCCCATGTCTCCCACCGCCCGCAGCAGGGCGGGCAGCAGTTGTAAATCTTGAAATGTCATGGAGTTTCCTTTTCTAAATCAATTTCGTGATAGTTCTGAACAAACAGTATATCATAAGCCTGACGCAAAAAGCAATGAAAATTGCCATTGACACAGGGTGTAAGATAGAAGTATCGAGATTTTTTACCGTTACTACCAAAAGGAGGGGTTTGATTGCCCAGACGACGCCAAAGCGTCCGGACCCATGGCAAGCGAATGACGGCGCTGTACATTTTTCTCCGGCTGTCGGTCATCGGCGTCCTCATTGCCCAGTTTGTCAACGGCAACTATGAGAACGTCTTTCTCTGCGTCCTGACGCTGGTCCTGTTCACCCTGCCGACGCTGTTGGAACGACAGTTGCGTATTGATCTGCCCGACACGCTGGAAGTCATTATTCTGCTGTTCATCTACGCCGCCGAAATTCTCGGTGAGATCCGTGCCTATTATACCCATATCGCCCACTGGGATACCATGCTGCACACCGCCAACGGCTTTTTGTGCGCCGCCATCGGCTTTAGTCTGGTGGATTTGCTGAACCGCAACGAGCGTATCTCCGTGAAGCTGTCGCCCTTCTATATGGCGGTGGTGGCTTTCTGCTTTTCCATGACTGTTGGCGTACTGTGGGAGTTTTTTGAATGGTCCATGGACATGTTCCTGGGCTACGACATGCAGAAGGACCACATCCAGACGTATTTGGCCTCCGTGTCGTTGGACCCCACCAACTCCAACCATGTGGTGACAGTGAAAAACATTGCCGACACGATTCTCGTATTCAAAGACGGCACCCAGCAATCCCTGGGGCTGGGCGGCTATCTGGACCCGGGCCTTTACGATACCATGAAGGATTTGTTCGTCAACTTCATCGGCGCTGTGGTTTTCTCCATCATCGGATTTTTCTTTGTTAAAAGCCGGGGCAAGGGCCGGTTTGCCAAACGGTTTATCCCCCGCGTGCTCATGGACAACGAAGTGCCGCCCGATCAGACAGAATAAAAGCAGCGGGCCGATTCCTCCGGGAACCGGTCCGCTGTTTTTTGTTTTTTACGGCTGCAACAGATAGGAAGCAACCACCTCGCCCATATAGGCGATGTGGAAATCCCGGTTGGAGCCGGTGGCGTCGGAGCCCACATCCTGGGGATAGTATTTCTCCAGGAACCGGGGCGGGATGGCGTCGGGGTTCTGGGCCCGCCGGTAGATGACGCGGCATTCCAGCGTCAGGGGCAGTTGAGCAATGGCCGGTACGGAGACCTCCACACCCGGTACCGCCGTCAGACCCAGTTCCTGAAACTTGTCCACGTCCCGGCCAGACTTGGTGCCGCAGAAACCCAAGATCTTCCGATCAAATTGACCGACGGGGACATTAATCGTAAATTCCGGGTTGGCGTCCAGCAATTCTCTGGTGAAGCGGCCCGTCCGAACAAAGGCCGTGAAAATGGGGATGCCCCACTCCATGCCAAGGGTGCCCCAACCAATGGTCATGGTGTTGGTGCGACCATTGGCGGCAGCCGTCAGCAGGATGCCGCCGGGCAGGGCGTTGAGAATCTCCGAAGCCCGATCATAGACGGGAAACATTTGTCGTTCCATAGAAGGTTTCCTCCTTTACAGCATGGGGCAGTCCCGGTGGATATACTTACCGTGGCTGCCGGCCAGGACCACACCCTTGTCCACGGCCAGGGAGCCGCGCAGATAGACGCTGCGGATGCTGCCGCAGGTCTGGAAGCCCTCAAACGGCGTATACCCGGCACGGGATTCCTGGCCCTCGGCAGTGATGACCGTGTCAGCCTTGGGGTCATAAACCACAATATCGGCGTCGCTGCCGGGGGCGATGACGCCCTTCCGGGGCCACATACCGTAGAGCTTGGCGGGATTTTCCGCCAGCACCTGGGCCAGCTGCCCGACACTCAGTACATGGCCGCCCACCAGCAGCGAATAAGCCAGCAGTCCACGGGTTTCCACGCCGGGCAAACCGCCGGGAATCTTGGTGAAGTCGCCCCGTCCGGCGTCCTTTTGCTGCAAGGTGAAGCTGCAATGGTCCGTGGCAATGGTCTGAATTTCGCCGTTGGCCAGACCATACAGCAGCGCCGCCTGATTGCCGATTTCCCGAATGGGGGGCGCACAGACGTAGCGGGCCGCCTGACTGTAGTCCTCCTGGAAGTAGACGTCGTCCTGGAGCAGCAGATAGTGGGGGCAGGTCTCCACAAACACCGTCTGTCCGCGGCGGCGGGCGGCGCGGACCTCCTCCAGGGCGGCGGCGGTGCTGAGATGGACGATAATCACAGGCGTTTCGGCAATCTCCGCCAGCCGCAGGAGCCGGGAAACGGCCTCCGCCTCGGCGGCGGCGGGACGGCTCAGAGGGTGGGCACCGGGGCCGGTGTCGCCGGTGGACAGATATTGTGCAATGAGGGCGTCGATGACGCCGCTGTTTTCGCAGTGGTAGCCCGCCAGACCGCCCAGGTCCCGCAGGGCCTCCATGGCGCTGAACATGTCCCGGTCTCCAATCATCATGGCCGGATACGTCATGTACATTTTAAAGGTGGAAATACCCTCATCGAACATGGCAGGCAGTTCCCGGCGAATGTCGGGGTTCCAGTCATCGATGGTCATGTGGAAGCCGTAGTCACAGGCGGCCTTGCCGCCGGCCTTTTGGTGCCACAGTTCCAGACCGTGGCGCAGGCTCTCGCCCTTGTTGGGGCAGGCAAAATCCACAATGGTGGTGGTGCCGCCCCGCAGAGCGCTGCGGCTGCCGGAGTAGAAATCATCGGCCGTGGTGGTGTTGCACACATCCAGATCAAAATGGGTGTGGCCGTCGATAAAGCCGGGAAACAGCAGCATTCCCGTGACATCTGTAATCTGCTGGGCCATATTGTCGAGGTTCAGTCCCACGGCGGCCACCTGTTCGCCGTCAATGAGCACATCGGCCCGGACAGGACCGCTGCCGCCCACCACCAGACCGCCTTTGAGCAAGTGTTTCATACCGTTCGCTCCCTTCTGTTTTGGTTGTCCTCATTGTACCACGTTCCCCCGCAAAACGGAACGCATGGGTTGTGTAAAAATTTTCGCAGATGTCAAGAATAAATGCGAAAAAATGTGAAAAAATGATAAACGATATTATTAACTGTTAAACAAGAGCGGCAATACATTCTTGGAAGCGCATCTCAGCGGTTTTCCATCCAAGAATTTTCCTGGGGTAGTTGTTCATCCACTGCTCCAATTCCGCGATGGCTGCGGCAGAAACTTTTCCGAAGTCCGTCCCTTTGGGAAGTCTTCGACGAATCATCTTATTTTGACACTCATTTGATCCGCGTTCATACGAGGAATATGGGTGGCAATAATATACAACTGTCCTCTTTTTGCCTTTACGAATCGCAGACCGTTCCAGGCGCTTTACATCAGAGAACTCCACACCATTATCAAAGGTAATCGTCTGAAACACTTTTGAAAAAAGTTTCGCACCAAACCGCCGCTCTATCCGATCCAGCGCAGCTACCACACTGTGAGCGGTTCGGTCTTTGATTTTAACAATGATCTCCCGACGGGTCAGACGCTCTGTTAAAACAAACAGGGCTTTTGACCCGTCCTTTTTACTATAGACCGTATCGCCCTCCCAATGTCCAAACGTGGTCCGCTGCGCCACTTCCTCCGGGCGTTTCTCGATACTCTTTCCGTGCGGGGCGCGTTTGCCAATCTTTTTAACTTTCTTATATTCCCGCTTACGTGATTTATCCGGCAAATCTGCGTTGGACAGAGATAGAAACACCCCTTTGGTGATGTAGCTGTATAGTGTGCCGACGCAGATGGACACCTGGAATTTTTCCTTTTCCAGCGGAATGCTTGCGAGAGCCGCTGCTGGAGAACAACCCTCCTTGATGATTTTACGTTCAATGTATTCCGCCAATTTATGATCTTTTCCGATTTTAAGCTGAGCACCTTTGGCGGCAAGGTTTTCTCTATAAATCCTGTGCGCTTCATCAGGATTATAGCGGTCCTCGATTTCCCAAGTTTGGCCGTTCAAATGCTGACGGCGGGCGCGCTTTATCTCGCGATAGATCGTGCTGATATGAACGTGGATTTCAGCAGCGATTTCTTTCACCGGATGGCCGGTATTCAGAAGCGCCTCTATTTTATAACGATCCATTCTGGTTAAATGGCTAAACCTGTGTCCCATTGTATTGCCCCCTCTTATGACTTTAGCGATTTAAAGTATAAGTGTAAAAAAGTGTTTGTCAAGTTTTTGGATTATAGGGGACAGAGATTTATGATATCAAGGCCACATGAATGCACTGGCAACCAAAGCTGCCAGTGCATGGTATCTAGCTTTGATATCGCCACATTTATCAAGCCCCTGGCGATGGGAGTATGACAGGCTGCCCCGGCCCGGACAATTCATAACTCCGCGGCACCGGTTTTAGCGTGTACCGCAGGGCTTCCCCTCTTACGCGGGGGTCCATCGTTCTGGAAGTACCATTATATCTGTGCTGCTTCGCCTGAGTGCGCCTACAACTCAGACTGTCCGCTTGTTGAGCGCTCGCACCCGGATCGCCGGATGGTCCTGGCGGCAAGCGAATACCCGCATCGGCACAGTAGAAGTACCTGTCATACTGAGCGATATTCCATTATCAAGGTTCATCAGAGCAGGAAATCCTGAAACAGAAATTCCGGGATAAAAAACCCCTCTACTTATAAGGACATCTGGAGCCCGAAAGTTAACCCTAAAATGAAAAATTTTCAAAAAAATTTTGATTGTACTCAAGAGAACTGTGTTGAAGTTTTAAGAGGCGAAAGTGGTGGGCAATCTACCATACTGGAATTTGCATAAAGCCCGTGAGAACGGCACACAGGCGGCGAGAGTGATATTATGGATGACATCCTAAAAACATAAAGAAAAAATGCCGCTCCGGCAAAAGCCGGAGCGGCGAACTGTCAGGAATTCCTGATTGCGAATGTGTACCGCCACTGGTCATATTCCTCTCTGGTGATATCGCCCACCTCATATTGGCGTAGGCCAGTTATCCTTTCTTGACAATGATGGTGATGCCAACGAGATTTCCAATCGCGGGATAGTGCTCGGGATAGATCTCTACGACCTCATAGGCTGCTGCAGTGCGAAGCGTAATTTCCTTGGCCGGTCCGAAATAGATACCTTCAGAGACGGATGGGTCCTCCGAGATCCAAACAGTAGTATTTTCGTACACCTTGTAGAGCAGGTCTGTCAGTTTCATAATTGCACCTTTCTGCCCTCGTGACCTCCGGGGCGGGTGGTTTCCGTCACTCAACGATGATATAGTCGTTCCTCATGCAGCCGATGGTGGCCCTGGCCCTTCCAGCCGCTGCCTCCGCCTGCTCTCGTGCTTGGAGCTGCATCTTGGTCCTCCCGACAGGGACCGCGCTCAACAGGCGGTCGATTTCTTTCAGCAGGTCATCCAGGTCTATTTGATATGCTTCGTGGTTCGTCATGGCTGGCTATCTCCTTCCTGCTTCCGCTCTCACCGTACCGGCTTGAGCTTAAAGACGTCGAACAAGCGCTTCCCGTCTTTGTTGCGGACCGTCTCGACTGTGGTGAGGTTTCCGAGGGCCTTGCTCATCGGGGTGCCGTAGGTACCGCGCTCCCACAGCCCGGACACCTCGGCCATCTTCCAGAAGCAGTTGACCTCGATCCCGGCATTCGGCCCGGGAAATGCGTGGTGCTTTGTAAACCGAGCCTTGATAAAATTCTCGCACCATTCGACCTTGATATTTTTCATTTTGTCTTACCACCTTTCCGAGAAATATTCCGTAGGGACTTGATGGCAATGGTGGCGTGACCGCTCTCTAAGGCGGCTACATCATACTTGTCAAACCCCTCCCGGCTCTCAATCCACGCAAGCAGTTCTTCCGGGGTCTCGCAGAAAGCGGCCAGATTTTCGAGGACGCTGAATACACGCATCCGCTCCTTGCCATTATCGTTGAGGTAGTGGCTTACCTCATACAGTTTCCTGTGCTCGGTGTCAACTGCCGCTTTCCAGTCGTCGTAACTGGTAATCACCGTGTTACCCTCCCTTGATTTTTTTACCTTACTGTTTTATAATCAAGGCGGCCAGGGTAAGGCTCCTGGCTCGCCTCGTTCGGGGGTGTTATGAGCGGCGTCTTAGCGGGGGCCGCTCATTTTTCATGCTGTAATTTTGCTGTCTCGCACGATTTGCGCAGCGGTTTCGGCATCTTTTGCTGTGGCTTCAATCAGCTTTGCAATGTTTTCCAGATACTGATTGAGTTCTGCTGTGGTCATGGCATCCAAGTCCTCACTTCCTTTCATAAGAGGTGTTCACCTCTGCCCTACATACATATAGTACATCATTTTAGTTTACTTGTCAAGCATTTTAGTAAACTTTTTTAATTATTTTTTAATCCACATTATTGACAAGTAAACTAAAATAATTTACAATGAAAGCATGGATTGTGAGGTGTCTATATGTCAATATCAGATAAAATTAAAGGGCTTTTAGCACTCTGCGGAAAAAAGCAGTTAGAACTTGCTGCGAATTTTGGAATGAGTAAGCAGACCATGGGCAATAAGATGGCGCGAAATAGCTGGTCTGCTCGTGATCTGGCCAAGGTAGCAAAGTTCTGTGATTGCAGGCTGGCATTTATTATGCCTGATGGGCAGTATATCTACCTCGAAGTAGATGATGGCCCGAATGAATAAAGTCTCGACCAGCGCTAATTTCTTTTTCGGGCAAGTAAACAAAGCGAGGGGGACGGGCCTGTGGCCCGTCCCCCTTTACTGCCTGATTTTGATTTGTGGCATACCGTCCTTGACCTCAAAACTGATCTGGTCATTCCGGTATCCCAGAGCCGCCGCCGCCCGGCGCTGCTCCGCCATATTCCGTATGATTCGCTGCTCCTCCATGTGCGCGGTCAGTTTGGGGCCGACCCAGCGGAAGATTGTCACCAGCACTAGACCGGCCAGGATGGCCCAGTACAACACTTTCTGCTTCGCCACCCATTCAGGGAAAATCAAGTTCGCGCAGGCGGTATAGGCCAGCACGGGTACCAGCTTCAGTTTTAACAGGATGTGGAACACCAGCCGGATCAGGAACACAGCCAAGAAAAAAAAGAAGAGTTGCTGTGCTATCGTCAGATTTTGAAGCAAAGTAAAATCCTCCTCTATTTGTTTTTGAAATATATGGTTTTCCATATAAATATTATCTCATATTTCAAAAAATGGCAATAGCTCGTGTGCAATTTTTCGTTATGATGTTTGCTTTCTGGAATATGTATACCGCCAGTGGTCGTACTCTTCTTTGGTAATCTCGCCCAGCTCATAGCGGCGCAGCACCGCATACCAGGCGTGGAAGTCCTCCCGGAATTTCAAGCGGGCATCGATGCTGTTGAAGTGCAGGCAAAGTTCTCCATCCAGCTTCCCGATTTGCAGGCCGTAGATATCTTCCATGGCAAAGAGTGTGTGCAGAAAGCCTGCTTTATCATCGTCATCAATGCAGGGAACACGCAGCGCATCCGGCGATACCTGAAGGAGTTCGGCCAGCTGCTCTATGCGATCTGACTTAGGGGAGCGAAGGCCCTTCTCATACTGTGATATTCTCACCTCCGCAGAGCTTTCCGGGAAGCCCAGCGCCATACCGAGACATTTCTGTGTCATCCCCCGCAAGAGACGAAAAAAGCGAATCCGTTCACCAGTCGCCATTGAAAGTCCCTCCTGTTATGTGAATGTATATCGCCACTTGTCGTAATCCTCTTTGGAGATTTCACCCGTCTCCAACATGGCAGCGGCCTGTTGCCAGGAACAGAGCATCTCGTGCAGCCGGGCAGCGTCCTTACTTTTCCGCACATCGACCTTCAGACAGACTTCTCCATCCATCTTGCTAATCTTGAGCCCGTAGTTATCCTCCAGGGTAAACAGGGTGTGCATCAGTTCCACATGGGAGCCTGCGCCCAGTGCAGAGAGTGTATCCGGAGAAATGTCCAGGGCATCTGCGATTTGGGAAAGCAGCTCCCGTCTCGGAACACGGTAATTCGCCTCATACTGGGAAATCCGGTTATCTGCATTCTTTTCCTCCAAACCGATGGCAAGACCCAGTTCCTTTTGTGTCATGCCCCGGAAGTTACGAAAAAAGCGAATCCGTTCACCGATTGTCATGTTTTTCACTCCTTTTGGACAAGATTCTTTTCAATTCTACTTTTCCAAGCTCAATGCTTTTTAGCACCGCTGGCTTGCTAACTTGTTCCGCACGGGCGATTTCCGCAATGCTCATGCCCAATATGTAGTGTGCGTAGATACGGTCCACCTGCTTCCGGGGAAGCAGCCGCAATGCGGCGTAAAGCTGCTGATTGCCAATGCGCTTCTCCATCTCTTCCTCCGGTCCCGGTGATTGCCCCATTATGTGAAGCTCAATCCCTGGATCAGTGTTCAGGGATACTACGTCGCCGTTACGCGTTCGGCGTTTCTCCAACGCCTGTTCCGCCAACCGGTATTCCTCGAACAGTGTGGCGATTTTGCAGGATATCGAAAAATTTGAGTATGTAGCATCCAGGTGCGGATACTCTTTTCTTAAATCAATTACCATTACCATACCATTACCCCTCTTCAAAATGGATACGGGCATAAAAAGTGGAAGCGTGTTTTTTTCACGCTTCCACTTTCCCGGTGAAAATTGTAGCATGTCAGCGCTCCATGGCGTCTTTGCTGTGCTCCGGCAGCCGGATACGAAAGAGTCTGCAATAGTCCTTCTGCGCCTCCAGCTCACACTGACAGATCAGATTGACGAACGGCGTATCCGTCGGATTTCGCGTCCGTTGGGCTTGCTGCAACGCTGTAATATAGTCATGACGCAGGATCGGCGGGATCGTTGCAATACAATACCCGCGGTTGACCAGGATCAAATTCATCAAAAGCCGGGCGGTTCGCCCGTTGCCGTCCTGGAATGGATGAATGTCCACCAGTCTCCGGTGGGCATATGCGGCCAGAACGACCGGATGCAGCGTATCCTTCTTCTGGTTCAACTCATCCATCAGCGCGGCCATCTGGCCGGGGACCTCCTCCGCCATGGGCGGGACATACTCTGTGCCGGTGATGAACACCTGCCCCTCCCGATAACGCCCGGCATGGGCCGGGTCAATGCCGCTGTAGAACAGAGTGTGCAGCTGAAGAATATCCTCCTCGCGGAATTGCAGCGAACCGCCTCTGGCAGTCTCCAGCATATAATCATACGCCCTGGCGTGGCCGGTGGCTTCATAGCAATCCCGGATAGGCTTGCCGCCCACTGTAATGCCATCTTCCAGAAGTACTTTTGTCTCGGACAAGGTGAGGGAATTTCCCTCCAGGGCATTGGAAGCGTAAGTTGCGCCAATGCGAAAATAGGCGTCTAATTCCTTACTCTCTTCCGGCGTCAAAGGGCGGTGTTTGCGAATTGCCTCCGCATAGCGGTCGATCTGTTTTAACAATGTGTCGGACATTCTTATCGCCTTCCTTTTTTGCCGCTTTTCTTGTAAATATTATACCACAAATTCATATGCACTGTAAATCCTGGCGCTCCAACTCGCCCACGCTGGAGCGTATCAGCATTTGCTTTGCCGCTGCAGCAGTTTCAACGGGCTGCTGGTAAAGGTATACTACCGCGTTGATCCATTCTGTTTCTGGGTAATCCTCCAACGGTACATTTACAAGAAAAGAAAATCGTTTCTTGCTGTTCGGGAGATACTTTAGATCAGATAAGTAGGTGCAGCCGGTTCTTAAAGCCAGATATTGGAGCAGTTCCATAAGCTATCCTCCCGCAAAATACGCTGGCCGTCCGATGGCTGAAAAATATTCCCGACCAGTAATGACTACGCCGCCGCTGGGGGTGCAGTGGACGATCAGGATATTCCCGCTTTCATCCTGGCCAGCCACGATGCCCACATGGCTGTCATCGGCGTAAAAGACCAGATCGCCGGGCAGGGCCTCACTCCAGGAGATAGGGGTACAATAACTGTGCTGCATCGCAGCGCTGCCCGTCATGATCGGCTCACCGCCGGTGGCGTTATAAAACACCCAAGTTACAAATCCGGAACAGTCCAGGCCGTAGGGGCGATAGGTACCGGTGGTGACGCTGCCGGCAGCAGTCACCTTCAGTAGCTGCCCCCACCGGCTGTCCCAGCCTAAAGCATAGGACTTTCCACCCCAGAAATAGCCTACTTTGCCGACAAGAGAACAGGCGTTCCGGAGGACAGCTTCTCGCTCCAGTGTGATATCCTCTGGAAGACGATCCAGTACGGCTTCTGCATCTGCTGTGATTTGCCCCAGATTACCGATAAGGTCCTGGAGCATAGCACGATTGGCCAGCAGCTCCCGGAGCATTTCAAGCTGCTGCTCCGTGAAGTCATATTCTGCGGCCATTTCCTCGGCGCTTTTGGCTGTGATGGTAATATCCAACACACGTTTTGGCTCTTTTTCACCGTCCTCATCGTCGCTTTCGTCGTCGTTTTCAACTTCCCGCACCTCCTGGGAGATCGTGGTCATATCCCAAAACACTGCCTCCAGCCGGTCAATACGGTCGGCATCCAGGATAACAACGTCAGTGGCGTCGGCATCATCGCTGCCAGCAGTTTTGACTGCGAAAACAGCGATGACTTCCACCCAGTCGGCAGCGCTGCCAGTCACAGTTACATCATCATATGTCTCATCGTTCTGCAGCTCTGCCAATGTCTGATTAAATGAAAAGCTGATCTGCCCTATGGCCACGGACAAGGGGACGCTATCCGCTGAAGGACTTTCGCCGGAGAAAAAAATACCAAACGGAGAAGCCGCGATGGCGGCGATCAGCAGAATACAGACCAGCACGATCAGCCCTACGACGCTGCTGCAGGCGGCAATCAGGCCCCGGACCGCCGCCACAACGGCGCGTCCTGCAGCGACAACCAGCCGGACCGTCAGTTTGCCCGCTGCTTTTGTCGCCCGTGCTGTTTGCTGCGCGGCCTTTCTGGCCATCTCGCGCCGGGCTTTTTTCTGTGCTGCGGCTTTGGCTCGCTGGGCCGGGGAGGCGTGCTTTTGCAGTGTGCGCTTTGTGCGGGATTTCTGCTGCAGGGCGGTCCCCTGCCTGGGAAGTGCGCCGGCAGATTTCGTCCGGCAGGCTGCGTTGGCTCTGCCGGCTCTGTGCGACACAGGACGGCCCGTTTTTTTGAATCCCTGTGCGGCGGCGTTCCCAGGACCGGTTTTACCCGGTACGGGAATGTCTGCGCTGGCCCTGCCAGGACCATTCTGCATCCCATCCATGTGCGCATGAAGATTCTGCTGCACATTGGATTGCAGGCGCTGGAATGGTTCCTGTGCGGTAAACCGTTGCTGCGCAGACTTGCGCTCCCTGGCTTTTTTGGCGTCTCCAATCGCTTTCTGCCTTCCCTGAGCCGCTGCCTGCTTGCTCTGCACTGGATTTTTTTCTCGGCCCTGTAACCCCTCGTTGGCCGTCCTGGAATCTGGCGTTGGAAACTTGGAGGGTGATTCATTGGATGAAATATGCTGTTGCCAATGGTCTGGTGCAGAGCTGTGAAAATCGGTGTGATCGGTAAAGGGGGTGTCGGGCTGTCGGATGTGCTGCTGGATGTGTTCTTGTACAGCAGTAGAAAAATTACCGGCAGCATCACTGGGGGCGGGAGCAGCAGGCGCAGTTTCAGCGGAAGTTTGTCCAGGTAAAAGTTCTGGAGACTCCTGTGGGGTGGCCTGCTGCGATTGAGACTGACTGCCGCCCTGGCTGTTGCGGGTATTTTGCGCGTGTTTTTCCCTGCGCCGCAGCTGCCGTTCCGCTTTGACTTTTTTCCGGATGACATGGACAACAGCTTCAGCAGCTCTGAGTGTCCGTTTGCCGCTACGCTCCACCTGATCGGTGGCGTAATGCACAGGGTCTTTCTGCTCCGGCGCGTTGCGCTCTTTCTGCTGTTGATATTTTTCACGGATGATGGATGCGGCCTGCTTCAAGACAAATCCAGAGGATTTGACTTTTGGCTTTTTTGCAGATTCTTTTGTTTTTGGATCAGGCATAATAGTTTGTCCTTTCTTGGGGTCATATATTGTGACTGTCTACATCAATCAGGCCAATTTTCATCAAAACCACCTTATGTTCAATTCCGCATCGAGCATGTCCCACCTGAAAATCTTGTCATATGGGTAGATAAGGCCGTTGTCTTCCAGCCGGAAACGCCGTTCAAAATCATGAACGGATGGCCCTTTTATGTATCGGTCTTTTATTGTTATAAATTCGTCACCTTCTTTGTATTCGTCCCAATTAGCGTCCTCAAATCCGCACAAATTTGATACTTCCACTTTTTTATAAGTCCAATGTCCAGGCTTAAACTCAACTGGGCTATCAACGTCCCATTTGAGCATAATTGCCCATAGGTCAGGATAATTTTTTCTAAGCAATCTCAACTGATCTACGCCCTGGTTATGGCAGAACCAGCATCCGCCACGGGTTGCAGTGGTGTAAATCGGGCTTAGCAAGTCGTTTTCCCCGCACCAATGGAAGCAATATGCTTCATCCCATCCTGTTTCTACGAGTGGGGATTTTTTCATGTCGGTCAGATTGTGAAAGCGATTTGGCTCGTCCGCTGCAATTCCGACGTAATGTAAACAATCTTTCTGCTGTAATTTGCTTGTAATTTTCAAGTGTTTACACCATGAATTGGACTTTCTTGTAAGCGGCCACCCTTTTATTGTTCCTGCTGTTTTCCCATGTTTTACAACTCTGTAAAACATCTGCTCATATGTCATTTGATGTCTTATATGCTCAACCTCAATACCCCATCTTTCCTTGATGATTTTATCTGCTTTTGTTTTAAATTCCACCATCGGCGGCGGGTCCGCTGATATTGTATCAGTTGCCCAGACTTCCACATGGATAATTCTATCGAGTGGCCATCCTAACGCCTCAATCGCGCCAAGGCATGCCAAAGAATCTTTGCCATAACTTAAAGACAAAACATGTTCCATGGCAATCAGAACGGTAGTTCGCTGTCATCGTCCTCCAGGATGGCGAAGTCACCTGGGGCCGCTGCTGACGTCGGCTGTGCGGCAAAAGCGCCGTAGTCAGGTTGATAGCCAGGGTCAGGCGCACCGCCGTACTGAGGTGCGCCGTAGTCCTGCTGGCCACTGTTATTTTGGCCGCCGCCCTGGTCACTGTCCCTTTTGGAATCGCCAAAATAGATGTTGTCAGCAACAACTTCCGCGCTGCGACGCTTGCTGCCCTCCGTGTCAGTCCAGTTTCGGATTTGCAGCCGTCCGGATACCACCGCCATACGGCCCTTGGAAAAGTACCTGGACACAAACTCCGCTGTGCTTCTCCAGGCAACAATGTTGATGAAGTCCACTTCACGTTCACCGTTCTCGGGCCTGTAATCCCGGTCTACGGCCAGCGTAAAGGACGCCACCGCCACGCCGGAGCCGGTGCGGCGCAATTCGGGGTCACGGGTCAGACGGCCCATGAGAACAATGTGATTCAACATGATGGATTCCTCCTTTTCGTCTATTCCTCGCCCGGCTTTGTGCTGATCAGGCGATACAGTTCGGTATCTTTGGGGAAATCGTTGACAAAGGGAACAATGGAGCTGCCCACCTTGATAAGACCATGGCCAACCGGCGCGTTGTTGACATAGGCGATCTGCGCGTCGGAGATTTTCAAAATTTCAGACAGCTTCTCCTGGTCCTTGGCCGCCTGGTTGAACATCAGCATAAATTCGCTGTTGCCGAACATATATTTGCCGCGTTCGGATTCCAGGCACTCCTCGACGTTCTGTGTGATGCCGGTGAGCATCGCGCCGTATTTACGGAACCGCTTCCAGCACTTATACAGAAATTCAGAGCTGAATTGGTTGATTCTGGCCTGTCCGCCGTCTCCGCTGGCAGCAAAAAAGAGATAGATTTCATCAATGTAGACGTGCGTGTACTTTCCTTTGGACCGGTTTCGGATGACACGGTTATAGATGGCGTCCAGCATCACGAGCAGGCCCACGGATTTGAGACTTTCACCCAGGTCATGAATGTCAAAGCAGAGAATGCGGTTATCGGAATTGATGTTGGTGTGGTGCGCGAAAACATCCAGGCTGCCGGTGGTAAACAGCTCCAGGATCAGGGCCAGTTCCTCCGCGCCGGGTTCCACCTGCTTCTTCAGGTCGATGTACAGGTCTTTCAGCGTGGGCGGATCGCCCCGGAAAGTCTTGAGGTATTCCCGGTAGACATTACCGGCGCATCGGTCAATAATGGACTTTTGCGTCGGCTTGATTTTGCCCTCCGTCAGCTGCTCAAACAGCGACATGAGGAAGCTGCTCTTGAGCTTCAGCGGGTCCTTATCCTCGCCGTACTCTGCGGAAATGTCCATGGGATTGATGTAGCTGCTGCCGCCGGTATTGGATATAATGATCGTCTCGCCGCCCATGGCGCTGACCAGATTCCCGTATTCGCGTTCCGGATCGACAATGATAATGTCATCATCGGTATCCAGTGCAACAGAAATGAATTCCTGTTTTGCCGCCATGGATTTGCCGGAACCGGATACACCAAAGATAAAGCCGTTGCTGTTCATGAGCTTTTTCCGGTCACAGATAATCAGATTGCCGGAAACGGCGTTCTTTCCGTAATAAACACCACCCTTGTCCTGAATTTCCTGGGCCTTAAAGGGCATCAACACAGCAGTGCTTTCGGTGGTCAGGCTGCGCAGGGAATCAATCCGCTGCAATCCGTAGGGCAGGACCGTGTTCAGACCGTCCTCCTGCTGGAACATCAGATTGGAGATGGTGCAGCCGTGGCTGTTGCCGACAGCAATCAGGGATTCGGTGTCCTGCTGTAACTGCTCCAGATCGTCTGCAAGATGTGTAATCACCACCTGGGCCAGAAGAAGGCTCTGGTCGCGCTCGGTGACGTCGGTGTACAATTCTTCGGTCTGTTCCTTGGCCTGCCGCAGAAGATAGGGGACGCTGGCGTTGAAGTTATTATTTTCAACCTGCTTCTGCGTGAAGCGTGTGATATCGGATTCAATGGCCATCAGTCTCCGTTGGATCTCCTTTATGACTTCATCGGTGGGGATGGGCAGCAGATTGATGGTCACCATCATGTTCCGGGGCAGGTCACACAGCTCTGTGATCATCCGGTCCCGCATAAAATTCGCGTATTCCCGCACGAACAGGCATCGTCCCACCTGGTTGCCGATCTCATAATGATCATTCTTGAATTGCATATAATCCGGCGCGATTGAATCCCGCACATCCGTCCCTCTTTCGGCAATGCGGTCATAGTCAAAATAAAACTGCGTCTCAGCAGGACGGAAGAAATCATGCAACAGACACATACGCTCGGCTACGGAGATATTTGTGATTTTGACACTCATGCGCCCAAGGCTGGACGCAAAGTCGGATTCCACCCGCTGAAAAAAAGACCGGGCGTCTTTTATGCTTTTCTTTTCCACAGAGACCGTGAGATATTTCTCCTGACTGATGTTATTGCTGCATTCCGCCGCGTCGATGAGGATATTGTTGTGTTCTGTACGGTAATGATCTCTGCCGTCCTCTTTCATTTTCATCAGCGTCGTTTCCTCAAATTCCTGCTGGTTCAGCGGACGGTTGTACAGCGTGATTTTTACCTGTGTGCGGGCGGGCAGGGAATTGATAAATGCACAGTAGAGCAGGAACAGATATTCCTGCATCTGCTTTCCGGCTACGGCGTAGTTGATATCGTAAAATCGCCAGGTCTTGGTATACAGACCGGCGACGACAAAAATGCCGTCTTTATACACTTTCTTGATGGGGATCGATTGCTGGACGCTTTTGGGAATAAAAAACTTTTCAAGATTGGGGTTCTTTCCTTTGAAGGCTTTAATCATTTTCTGCATCCTCCTGCTGCTGTTTTTTTACTGAAACATAGTGATTTTCCGATTTCCAGACACGCGGTTTTGAAAGTAAAAAGCAGGACTTGAACCACACCCAGGCGAATCTCTCCAGCCGCATTCCGTTGTATCGAAAAAATCCTGCGGCCGCAAAGGGAATTGCACCCAAGATACAAATCCAGCTGACGGATTCCCGGCCAAAGACCGGGCTGAGCAGCAGGTACAAGCCCACGGCGGTCCCGACAGCCAGCGCCGAGCAGAGAAACTGCCGCATGGTCAGGCCGAAAAAAATAGTCTCCTCATATGACATAATTTCTTTGTTGATTTTGATTTCCATGCGTCACACCCCAAACATTTCCTTAACAATACGGTCGGCGGTTTTGGTCAGTCCCACCAGGATCAAAAGATTGAACACAGTTTCGGCCAGATAGGTCCAAACCTGTGTCACCACCGACACATCTTCCGCAATGGGTGGCGCTCCACTGGAAGCAAACGCCGTAAAAATAATGCAGGCCAGCACAATGACTGCACCCTCCATACAGACGCCAATGTAACTCTTGAGAAAGGACTTCCCGATAAAAGAAGTGCTGCTTCCCACAAAAGAGGACAGGGCGATGGGGGACAGCGCCGCATACATATAGAGCTTGAAAAACCGCCCGTAAACGGTAAGGATCATAATAAAGGCCAGTATGGTAATGAAAATCGTACCCATCAGCGTGATCAGCCACAGCGGGATGCTGTGCCAGAAGCTGACGTCGTTGATGGCGTTGATGATCTCATCCGGCATGGTGATGGATGCACCTTCAACACCGCCAATACTGCCCGCTGCGGAAGCGACGATTCCATTGCAGATCGCAAAAATTTTTGTCAGAAATTCCAGGCCGTAGGTAATTGCGGTTTTGGCCAGGACAAACTGAATGAGCTGCCGCAGCGCATATTCCGGTCGCTGGAAATCCCGGAAGCTGGCTGCGCTGCGAAACAGGTTGATTGCAAAAAACAGGACCAGCAAGCCGTATCCAATGGCCTGCAGCGTGCCGTTGATGCCGACCATCGCGTTCCAGATTGCGCCGTCTTTGAAAGTTTCCGGTGACTGGGTCAGCAAACCCCAGAGTTCCTCCATCCGGTCATTCCAGGTGCTGAAGGCTTTTTGCAGATTGTCAACTACCCAGCTGTTATCCATGATGATTCACCTCCTTGGGAGCAGCCGGTCTGTCGCAATGGCAGACCGGCTGCTTATGTGCTCAGATTGCGCCGATGGTGGTCAGGATTTCTTTTGCAAAGGCGATCATCAGACCGCCGAACAGGCACAGGAAGCCCTGGGTACGCTGGCTGGGGTCATGAGACTGGATGCTCATGCCTACCTGTACGATGCCCCAGCCGAGGATGATGACGCCGATGGCCTTGATGATATTGAAAATAAAATCAGACAAGCTGCTGACAATGGCCAGCGGATCATCGGCGGCCAGGGCCGGGACCGTGCAGAGGGCCAGGGCCAATACGATTGCGGCTCCGGCAAAATAGCGCCGTCTGACGCGGCGGTTCAGGGCCATGCACTGCTCATTCTTCTGCATTTTGATCAAGTTCATCAGGTTTTTCATGTTCAGATTCCTCCAGTGTTTCAAATTGATAATCTTCCAAAGTGTAAAACTCGTAAGGCAGATCGGCTATCTCAAACCGTGTCGGCGCAGTCTTATGGATGTATGGTTTCTCACCTCCATCTGTGGTGTGACGAATGTTGGGATGCCTCATCAGGTCGTATTTTTTATCAATGATGGGCTTTTCACCGCGAATTAGAAGAATACACTCATCGGTGTCCATCAACCGGATTTCTTCCTGGGTCATGAGTTCACGGCCCACCTGCTGAAAATTGGTGGAGCTGGAGCCGCTGTGGCCACGTGTCACACCACGGGTGCGGGTGTCCAAAGTCTCTTTGCCCAGCAGTTTGCTCATAAATTCCAAGGAGGTCGGCTCATTGCCGCCGCCCAAAAACAGGAGAGTATCGCAGTTGCCGATGATGGTTTCCCACTCCTTTTCGTACATACTCTTGATCTGGCCAATGTTCTGTACGATGATGTTGATGCCGATATTGTAGCTGCGGCAGGTGGCCAGGATTTTCGGATAGCTGTCCGGCTGCGGCACATTGGCCCATTCATCCTGAATAACGCGGACCGGCACGGGCAGCGTACCGTTGTACTTTTCATCGGCCACACGGTAGAGTTCCTGGAAACATTGGGTGTAGAGCATACCCACCAGGTAGTTCATGCTGCCGTCGGCCACGGGCGTGACACAGAAAATAGCCCGCTTCCGTTCTCCCAGGGAGCGGAAATCCATATCATCCCGCGACGTGATCTTTGCATATTGGGGCAGGGCCAGCGCCGCCAGCCGCACACCGGCAGAGATCAGAATGCTCTTGGCCGTTTTGCCAGCGCCGTTTTTGAACAGCTGATACTGCCGCACTGCTGGATGATTGGGCGTCTCATCCTCCAATTCCCGGAAGAGGACATCGACGGGGCTTTCATATGCCTCGTCCTCCTCCTTGACGTGGGAACTGGCAATGAGATACGTAATCATCTCCAATGTCTGCTCATAGGGCGGGGCTTCGTAATAGAGATAAAGCATAAAAGCAGATAACAGGTTGGATTCTGTCTTTTCCCAAAATCCGCCGTCGGCGGCGGGGCTCTTTTCCGGCGTGGTATTGCGAATCAGATTATCAACGAGTTTTAGTACGTCGGTCTCATTGTGAATGTAGGCAAATGGGTTATAGCCGTCTGACTGCGCTGTATCATTGAGATTGAAAACCACCACCTCATATCCCTGATCTTTGAGCAACTGCCCCGAAGATCGGAGCAGTTCACCTTTGGGATCGGTAATCAGGTAGGAACAATTCGCGCTGTAAACCCATGGTTTTGCCACAAATCTGGTCTTACCAGAACCAGAACCGCCAACTACAACGATGTTGAGATTTCGCCGGTGCTTATAACTGTTAAAACTGATGCGAACGTATGTGGTCAAGATAATGTTGTTCCAAACATTTTTTAAATCGGCATACTTGCGGCAGAGGGCCTTGGGATCGCCCCACTTGGCCGAACCGTATTCCTCTCCTGGCCGTCGATTCTGGCGGGTGCTGTAGTACATGGTGATGGCCATACCATAGGCTGCCAGTCCCAGTAGTAGGAATCGAAGCGAGTGGGGTTTCCACTGGAGAGAAAAGGGATGCGCCAGCAGAAAATTAAACCGCTCCAGCAATTCCCCTAATCCGGCGCCACTCTCATAGGCGGTGGCCAGCAGCAGGCACAGCCAAAGAACGGGAATGGAAAGCGCCGCCCACAAAGGGGCGGCGCTGCGAAAACTCTGATTGCGCTTCATGATTTAATAGCCGGTCTGCGGCAGGTTCACAATGGTTTTGGCATATACCGTTGTCACCCAGCGGCTCACGGCCTGAATCCACTGGCCATTGTAGACACCGCCTACATCGGCCACATTGACAATGCTGGAGCCATTGGCAAGGCCACTGACCACATTGCAGTGGATATAGGCTGTTTCCACCTGACCAAAGCCACCCTTAACCGTGCCGAACACAAACATGATCTCGGTTACACGTTCGTTAGCAGCAAGACCCAGGGCTGCGGGGCTGGCTTCCAGTACATAATTCTTTGTGGTGGAAAGGCTGTCCGCCAGTGTACGGTAGGTATCTCCCGAAAGATTGGTCTTATAGACGATCTTATAGGAAAGCTGCTGGTTGTAGGTACCAGTGACCACCTTGGAGAGCGACACCTGTCCGGGCAGCTTGTCGCGCCAGTAGAAGGAAGACAGCTGCACGGTAGAGGTGTTGCCGATGCCGGTGATGGTGTACTGGATGGGCTGATTGGGCATGACCTCCATGGGGCCGGTCTTCTTGATGGCCACGCCGGTGGCCACGCTGTTGTCCTCCACCTCGAAGGTCACGATCTGGCCCTCATGCTCCAGGTAGGCGTTCAGCACCGTGGGGTTGATGGCGTAGTAATCGGGGGCCTTGACCTCACGGATGGTGTACCGGGACAGGGGCAGCGGACGGGAAACCGCACGGCCATTGTAGTCAGATACAATGGTGTCCACCACATTACCGGCCTTGTCGTAAATCTCAAAAACAGCGCCTTCCAGCAGCGTCCCGGCAGGCAGGGCATTGATGGGGTTATCATCTGCCGACTTCTTGATAATCTGAATCTGTCCTGTGATGGGAGTATTCTCCCACTCTACAAGGGTCGTTTCCCCAGACTTTACATAGACGGTCTTGTGCTGGGTGTCCACGATATAGCCCTCGTTCTCCAGCTCCCGGATGGAATAGCGTCCGGTTTCCAGATTTTCGATGTAGACATAGCCCTGGTCATCGCTGGTGTACTGGCCAACGGGGTTATTGCCCTCATCATACAGCAGGAACGTCACCCCGTAGATCCCCTTGCCGGTGGTACTGTCGGTCTTATGGATGATAATGCCCGACATGGCCGTATTGGTAATGGTCAGCTTACTGGTTTTGCCGTTCTTCACCTCAAAGTAATGGGGCGTATTGTCCAGTTTATAGCCCTCCGGGGCCTCGATCTCCACGGCATAGTAGGAGCCATCCTCCAGAGACAGGAACACCCGGCCATTCTCATCGGTGGTTACAGTGTCCACCAGGGCGTCATCCATCTTGCGAATCTCAAAGGTAGCGTTACCCAGACGTTCCGTTTTATCCGCTGCATCCACCTTGATGATCTCCACGCCGCCCACGGGGTCGTTGTAGAACGTCAACTCCTGGGTGTCGTTGGGATTGACAACCACTGTCTGCGTGCGGGTTTCTTCATGGATGGTATAGCCCTCAATGGTTTTGGTTTCGGTCACGACGATGGTGCCGGTCAGACCAGACAGAATGATCTGGCCGTTCTCATCGGTGGTATACAGGCCCTTGCTGGACAGGGTGCCGCCTTCGGCATCCACATAGGAGCCGTCCGAGTACGTCAGCTCAAACTCGACGCCCTCCAGAGGGGCTTTGGTGACGGAATCCAGCTTATTGATGATAAGGTTTCCCTTGGGCTGGTTGAAGAAATCCAGGGTATACGTCTGGTGGTCCTTGATTTGGATGGTCTTGGGGGTGTTGTCCAGCAGATAGCCGTCTTTGGCCTTGACCTCCTGTACCACATAGCCGCCCGGCTCCAGATCGGGGATAGAGATATAGCCGTTTTCGTCGGTACGATACTCACCATTGGACGTACCGACTACGGTGCCGTCTGTAGTGGTCACCTTGAAAATAACGTCGCTGAGCGGTTCTTTGGTCACGCTGTCCATTTTCTTGATGACCAGTCCGCCCACAGGTTTGTTGAAGAACTCCAGGGTGTAGGTCTGGTGATCCTTGATTTGGATGGTCTTGGGGGTGTTGTCCAGCAGATAGCCATCCTTGGCCTTGACCTCCTGTACCACATAGCCGCCCGGCTCCAGGTCAGGGATGGAGATATAGCCGTTTTCATCGGTACGATACTCGCCGTTGGAGCTGCCAACTGCGGCTCCGTCCGTGGTGGTCACCTTGAAAATGACGTCGCTGAGCGGCTCCTTGGTTACGCTGTCCATCTTCTTGATGACCAGTCCGCCCAGGGGTTCATTGGTAATGGTGACTTCCTTGCAGCTGCCGCTCTCCACCTTGACCGTCTGGGCGGTGCCGTTCAGCAGATACCCCTCCGGGGCCTTAGTTTCGGTGATGGAATAGCAGCCGGATGGAATATGGCTCAGCTTGATCTGGCCGTTGGCGTCGGTGGTATAGGTGCCTGCGGGATACTCACAGCCGTTACAACCGGCGATCTTAAACTGCACACCGGCCAGGGGCTTGCGGGTCACGCTGTCCACCTTGGTGATAAGGAGACAGCCCTGGGGCGTATTGCGGAACTCCAGAGTAACGGTCTGTCCGGCTTTGACAGTGGCGGTCTGGGGGGTATCGTCCAGCTCATAGCCGTCCTTTGCCCTGGTTTCCTTGACGACCAGTGTGGTGCCGGGGTCGATATCCTCAATGAGAATCGTACCGGCGCTGTCGGTGACAAACTTGCCGTTGGCATCGCCCACCACGGTACCGTCGCTGGTGGTGACCATGAACTCCACATCGCTGAGCGGTTCGCGGGTTTCGCTGTCAATTTTTTTAATCAGCAGACTGCCCTTGGGGCTGTTGCCAAAATAAAGCTGCACCACATCCTGCTCCTTGCCGGAGATATATACAGTCTGGGGTGCGGTATCAATGACATGACCATCGGGCGCGGCGATTTCCTCCACGACGTAGGTGCCAGCCTCCAGGCCAGTGACGGTAAAGCTGCCGTTGGCGCTGGTCTTATAGGTGCCGATGACGGTGCCGCCGCTGCCGGACGTACCGCCCAGATACTTGACCTGGAATACCGCGCCCTCCAGGGCCTCGCCGGTCTTGGAATCAAACTTCCAGACAATCAACGCAGACAGGGGCGTATTTTCGAAAATTAATTCCACCGCTTTATCATTGTCTACATAAATGATCTGCTCAGAGGGATCGCGGAGCGCGTAGCCCGTGGGCGGCTCGACTTCCACCACCTTGTACCAACCGGTATCCAGCTTGTCCAGGAAGATTTCGCCATTCTCGTCGGTGTAGTAGTAGTTCTGGTCCAGCTTTTGGAATGTGCCGTCCTCCGTATTGTCCTTGGATACCCAAAGCTCAAACTTTGCCCCCTTCAGAGGGTTGCCGGTGACAGAATCAATCTTGCGGATGGTCAGTCCCGGCTTCTTTTCGTTTTTAATGGTGATTTCGGTAGTCTTACCAGGCCGCAGATAGACCTCATGGGGCGTGGAATCGAGAATGTAGCCGTCCGGGGCTTGAATTTCTGTGACGATGTAATAGCCCTCGTCCAGATGGACGTTTTCAATGGTGATGGAGCCATCCGGGCCGACGGGGAAATCGCCGATTTTCACGCCTGCCTTGGTTTTCACCTCGAAGATCGCGCCGGTCAGAGCGTTGCCATTGATGTCTACCTTGTGGATGGTCAGCGTAGGCCGCTTGTAGTTCTGGAACTGCACGGTGGCGTCTCGGTTTGGCTCCAGGGTGATTTGCTGGGGCGTGGTGTCCAGAATGTAGCCCTCCGGGACACTCTGCTCGGTGACGGTGTAGACACCGGGCAGCAGGTTCTCGATGGTCACAGTGCCATCCTCGCCGGTGGGCTCGGTGGTAATGGTGGGGCCGTCAGCATAGTTCAGCGTAAAGGTCACACCGGGAATGGGTTCGCCGGTGTCCTTGTCGGTTTTGCGGATGGTCAGATTGGGCCGCTTGTCGTTCTGGATGGTGATGGTGCTGGTTTTACCAGGGAACAGCTCCACTCTGTATTCGGTTTCATCCAGGATGTGATCGGCAACAGTGGCCGTCTCCTTTACCAAATAAACACCCGGCTCCAGGTCGGAAACAAGGATCTCGCCCTGGGCATTGGTGGTGCGGTCGAGGTAATGCGAACCATCTTCGATTTTGGAAATACGGAATGTCACGCCGCCCAGAGGGGTGCCATCAGCGCTGAACTTGACAAGGTGAAGACTGGGCTTGATGGAGTTGGTAAACACAAACTCGCCGGTCTCATCCGGCTCCAACTGGATAATCCGCTGGGCCTCGTCAATGACGTAGCCAGGGCAGGACTTTTCCGTCACAATGTATGCGCCGGGGTCCAGTTTACTGAGGTCGATTTCGCCGTTCTCGTCGGTGGTGAACTCCTGGGGGCCGAAGCTGCCGTCCACGGACTTGATCTCGAATACGGCGTTGGGAATGACTTTGGACGGATTGGCCGCATCCACCTTGACCAGCCGCAGACCGGGCTTTTTGCTGTTGAAGAACACCAGCTCCAGAATGCCGCTGCCTGCTTCCAACTCAATCTCCTGGGGCATGACTTCGACGATATGTTCATCATCGCCGGTGTGCCGCTCCTCCACGCGATAGGTTCCAGGCTCCAGATTGGGCAGCAAAATTTCACCCAACTGGTTCGTCTTGAACGTGCCGATGGACTGGTTATCCTTGAATACCTCGAACGTGACATTGGGCATGACGGCCATGGTCTTGCGGTCATATTTGAGAATCCGCAGGCCGGGCAGCTCCTTGTTTTTGAGGGTGGCCGTGACGGTTTCGCCGGTGGCAACAGAAACCGTCACTACAGTGTCGATGTCAGGCTCCCAGCCGTCGATACCGGCGATTTCCCGAACCTCATAGGCTCCGGGCTTGAGGTCGGTAAAAACCGCTGCACCGCCCGCCTCGGTCTTCTGAGTGTAGGTGGCCCCGGTTTCGATGTGCTTGATCTG
>CALWXC010000003.1 GCA_944385415.1 uncultured Oscillospiraceae bacterium
CTGGGCATATCCGTCACCCCCACTAGTATTTTACCTCATAACTCTATATTTGTCAGGTTTTGTTAGGCACTCTAAATGATATGTTCAAAGTCCTCATGGATACGAAGATCCAGTTAAAGGCTTCTACACGGGCGAATTACGAATATCTTTGGAGCAACTATGTGAAGGATGAGCCGTTTGCCAACATTCCCCTGCCCAACATCCGAAAGAGCGACATCCTGACATTTTACACGAAGCTTTTGAAAAAAGGCTTTGCGATCAATTCCTTGGAAAGCATCAATAACCTGATTCACCCCACGCTTGAATTGGCGGTCGATGATGACTACATCCGAAAAAATCCAAGCAAAGGCGTCTACCGCTCTCTCAAAACAGAGGGAGCCGGGGCGCCCCCGAAGAAAAGAATCGCGCTGACCATGACACAGCAGAAGAACTTCCTTCGGTTCATTTCCAAGTCACCGATGTATAGCCACTGGCTGCCTGTCATGGTCGTGTTGCTCGGTACGGGAATGCGTGTTGCGGAATGTACTGGCTTAACTAAAAATGATGTGGACCTGGAGAACAACACCATCTCTGTCAATCACAACTTGATCTATCGTGTGATCGATGGGAAAGCAGGTTTTCATATCACCACCCCTAAAACAGCCAGCGGCACCCGCACCATCCCTATCCTGTATCCGCAGGTTGCTGAACAGCTCCGCACATTGATTGAAGTCATGGACACCCTCTATCCAGAAGACCTTGTGATGAATGGGTATCACGGTTTCCTTTTTAGGAATCGGGAAGGTTACTTTCTCAGTGCCCATAATATCAATCGGGCCATCCAGCGTATCTCCATCGCCTACAACGCCGAAGAAATGGATCAGGCTGAACTGGAAGATCGTGAGCCGGAGCTGCTGCCGCATTTTAGCGTACATAACATGAGACACACATTCTGCACGCGGCTCTGTGAAAGCACGAATGACATCAAGTTTATCCAGCAGGTGATGGGCCACGCTGATTTTTCCACAACTATGGATATTTATACGCATATTACACAAGAAAACATGAGGGAAAAAGCAGAGGCAATCAAGGGTAATTTGGTGCTAATGTGAAAATTGCAAAAAAGGGCAAATCCGCATAAAAAACACGGATTTGCCCTTCATTTTGGCCCGTCTGATGCCGTCTGATTTCAAGCAAAAGTTGTAGAAAAGTTGTAGTTGTAAGCCCTTTTTACTACATCTTGTGCCGTCCTGTTTCGTCAGACGCTATATATTGTGGAATTTTAGTCCAAAGGCTTCATCGTGGGGAACAGAATCACATCACGGATGGAATCAGCGCCGGTCAGCAACATGACACAGCGGTCAATGCCGATACCCAGGCCGCCCGTGGGAGGCATACCGTATTCCAAGGCCGTCAGGAAATCCTCGTCCATCATACCGGCCTCATCGTCGCCCTTATCCCGCAGCTCCACCTGCTTCTGGAAACGGCCACGCTGATCAATGGGGTCATTGAGCTCGGAAAACGCATTGCCCATTTCACTGTGGCAGATGAACAGCTCAAAGCGCTCCGTCAGGCGGGGGTCCTTGGGGGACCGCTTGGCCAACGGGGACACATCCACCGGGTGCATAGTGATAAAGGTCGGCTGAATCAGCTGCTTTTCCACCCGCTGGTCAAAGCACTCGTACAGGGCGTTGCCCCAGGTCTTATCCGCCGTCTCCGGCAGCTCCACGCCGATGGCAGCAGCAGCGGCCACGGCCTCCTCATCGCTGTCAATGGCCATAAAGTCGATGCCGCAATACTTCTTGACGGCTTCGTGCATGGGCATACGGGGCCAGCCGGGCACCAGATTGATCTTCTCGCCCTGCCATTCCACCTCATAGGTGCCCAGCAGCTTCTGCGCGGCAGAAGTCAGCAGATCCTCAAAGAGGTCCATCATATCATTGAAATCCGCATATGCCTGGTAGAGCTCAATGGTGGTAAACTCCGGGTTGTGCTTGGGGTCCATACCCTCATTGCGGAAAATACGGCCAATTTCGTACACACGGTCCATGCCACCGACAATCAGCCGCTTCAAGGGCAGCTCGGTGGCAATGCGCATATACATATCAATATCCAGCGTATTGTGGTGCGTGATAAAGGGCCGGGCCGTCGCGCCGCCGGAAATGGTGTTCAGAACCGGCGTCTCTACTTCCATGTAGCCGCGGTTATCCATAAAGTCACGGACATGCTTGATGAACTTGGAACGAATCTCGAAGTTCTTGCGGACCTCGGGATTGACAATCAAATCCACATAGCGCTGGCGATACCGGGTCTCCTTGTCGGTCAGACCGTGGAACTTCTCAGGCAGCGGCAGCAGAGATTTGCTCAGCAGCGTCACCTTTTCCGCCCGGACGCTCATTTCACCCCGCTGGGTACGGAACACTGTACCATCAATGCCGACAATATCACCGATATCATATTTCTTGAAGAGATTATAGCACTCCTCGCCCACTTCGTCCTTTCGGACGTACAGCTGAATCCGGCCGGTCTTGTCCTGCAAATCGCAGAAGCTAACCTTACCCATGCCGCGCTTGCTCATAAGACGGCCGGCCACGGACACCGGCTGGTTCTCCATGGCGTCAAAGTTGGCCTTGATGGCAGCGCTGTCACTGGTGACCGTAAATTTTGTCAGCTGGAACGGGTCATTGCCGCTCTCCTGCAGCTGGCTCAGCTTCTCCCGGCGGATGCGCACCTGATCGCTGTACGACACCTCGGGCTGTTCATTTCTCTTTTCTTCAGACACTGGGTTACCTCCTTTGCCGTATCAGGCCTTCTTCTCCACAGAGATGATTTTGAACTTCAGCATGCCCACCGGGGCCTCCACTTCCACCGTGTCGCCCTCGGTCTTGCCCACCATGGCGCGGCCAAAGGGAGAGTCGTCGGAGATGCAGCCCTCCATGGGGTTGGCCTCCTGAGAGCCGACGATGGTATAGGTCTCCGTCTCGTCCACGTCCAGATCCAGGACGGTGACAACACAGCCCAGGCCAATGCGGCCGCTGTTTTCCTCGCTGGCGTCGTCGATGATGACGGCATGGGCCAGAATGTTCTCCACCTCGGCAATGCGGCCGTAGAGTTTAGCCTGTTCGTTCTTGGCCTCGTCATATTCACTGTTCTCAGAGAGGTCACCAAAACTGCGGGCCTCTTTCAGATGCTCTGCCACCTCTTTTTCCCGGGTGGTTTTCAGATAGTGGAGCTCGTCCTCCAGCTGCTTCAGGCGGGCGCTGCTGATCTTGTATTCCTTAGCCATAGATACGATCCTTCCAAATTTTATCATTTATTGTACAGACAAAGATTTGTCTGATGCGTTATCCTGTTGATTATAGAAGATTCCGGTTCCTTCGTCAAGTAGATTCTTGGAACAATGCCAGAGCGGCCTGCATCTGCGGGTCCTCTTCCATGGGCAGCTGATTGTAATACAGCTTGACGGCCTCTTCGTCGCTGAGCTCCACCACCACATCGGGAGTGATGCCCACGCCGGTGAGACTGACACCCTTGGGCGTATAGTATTTGCCGATAGAAATGGCAATGGCCGAACCGTCGGACAGTGGGAACGTGCTCTGGAAATTGCCCTTGCCATACGTCTGGGTACCGACGATCTCCGCCGCGTCATACTCCTGCAAGGCCGCTGCAAAGAACTCCGCCGCCGAATAGGATTCGTTGTTGACCAGCACCGCCATAGGCAATTCTACACAGGCGGCGTCGGATTCGTCAATTTCCTCCTCCCCGGCATAATCCACGCTGCGGAAGAGTACGCCCTCCGGCAGCAGATAGTCCAGCAATTCCACCAGTTCCGTTTTCATGCCGCCGGGGTTGTTGCGGACATCAAAAACAATGGCCTTCGCGCCTTCGGACTGGGCCTGTTCCACTGCGGCAATGCTCTGACGGGCACAATCGGCGTCAAAATTGGCAATGGTAATGACCGCAATTTGATCCTCGGTCATGGTGTAGGTGGCCACTGCCTGTTGGACATTGCCCCGTTTCAGTGTCACATCGTAGGGTTCCCCGTCACGGGTCAAGGTCAGCTGCACCTCTGTCCCCTCTTCGCCCCGGACCCGGTTCACCGTTTCCTCCTGCCCCAGCTCCGTCACCGACTCTCCATCCACATGGGTCAGCACGTCGTCCACCTGGACGCCGCCTTGGTCGGCCGGTCCGCCGGCAGTCACTTCCATAATGCGAAACCCATCCAGACCGTCTTCGGCTTGAATCGTAACACCGATACCCACGTAGGCGTTATTCATCTGCTCCAAATAGGCATCGTAATCGTCAGCGGAAATATAGTAGCTCCACTCGTCGCCGGTGGCGGCAATCATGCCGGCGGCAGCACCGTCGGCCAGCTGCTCCGGGTCGTATTCATCAATAAAGTACGCATCCAGATACCGGCTGATCTCCTCGGTCTTGGCCGTCCACGGCGTGGACAGCAGGGCGCTGCCCAACTCCTGGTACGTGATGCAGAATGTCACCGCCGCACTGGCGGCCATCAATCCCAGAACCATGGCCACTTTCCAGAATTTTTTCAAGATATGACTCCCTTCTGCCATAAAATCAAGGACACCCACAGTGTGTCCTCTCCGGGCACACTGTGGGGCTTTGAACGCTTCGGTTTAGATAGAGATGTAGTCCATGGGGTTGACATTGGCGCCGCCGTAGAACACCTCAAAGTGCAGGTGTGCGCCGGTGCTCCATCCGGTGCTGCCCACGTAGCCGATGATGTCGCCCTGATTGACATAGTCACCCACAGAGACCACATAGTTGGTCATATGGGCATACAGGCTGCCGAAACCGTCGTTATGGCTGATGGAAACATAGTAGCCGTTGACGCTGCTATAGGTAGCCGTGGTCACCGTGCCGCTCTTGACGGCATAGATGGGCGTACCGGCGCCGGCGGCCAGGTCCACGCCGTAGTGCATGGAATAGTAGCCATAGATGGGATGCTCCCGGTAGCCGTAGGCACAGGACACATAGCAGCTGCCGGCCGGCAGCGGAGACACAAACCCGCTGCTGTTGGCGCCGCCGCTGGGACGGCTGATGTTACCGCTGGCGGCCTCCTGACGGGCCGCTTCAATCTCCCGCTGGGCCTCCTCATCGGCCAGAGCGTCCTCATAAGCCTTCTGAGTCTCCAGAATCTGCTGACGGACTTCCTCTTCCATGGCGTCATACGTCTCGCTGGCGGCTTTCAGCTCGTCCTGCTTGCTCATGAGCTCGGTGATCATGGCATCGGCTTCGGCCCGCTGCTCGGACAGCTGCTGCTCCAGCACGTCCTGCTCGGCCTTGGCGGCCTCCAGCTCGGCGCGGCCTGCCTCCACTTCCGCCTTGGCGGCGGAAATCTGGTCGGCCACATCCCGCAGCTGCTGCAACATAATCTGGTCGGCTTCGCTGATCTCATGGATCATATCAATGCGGTCCAGCAAGTCGGTGAAGCTGCTGGCATTGAACAGAACCGACCAATAGGACACGTTGCCCGTCTCCTCCATGGCCCGCAGACGCAGCTTGTACTGCTCGTTGAGCTTCGTCTCGTTCTCCAGAGCCTGGTCCAGCTCCTCCTGTTTGGCGGCAATCAGCAGGTTATACTGCTGAATCTGCTGGTTCAGGTTCTCCACCTGCTGGCGGGTCAACTCGATCTGCTGGTCGATGTTGGCCTTCTTATCCACGATGGATTGGGTTTCCGATTGGTTGTCGGCAATCTGCTGCTGCAGGTCCGCCGCCTGTGCGGCAATTTCGTCGGCTTTACTCTGCAAGTCGTTGATCTTGTTTTTCAGCTCCGACGACGAGACCGCCGATACAGAAACCGGCAGCACACTGAGGAACACGCCGCCCAGCATCAGCACCGACAGAACAATGGCCACAATGGAAACGAGTAATTTGCGTTGTTTCATGGTATGCCTCCCAGATGATCAGACGTTCAGGAACTTACGGATGGAGAGAAGACTGCCGAAAACACCCACCATAAAGCCGGTGATGGCATAGGCAGCAATCATCAGATACAGCACCTCGGAGAAGGGCACCACGGTGAACAGCTGCAGCGTATCCACCGAAGCAATGCGCTCCGCCACCAGCTTGTACAGGCCCCACTCCAGGAAGAACGCCACGGCAGCGCCGAACATGCCCAATATGAAACCTTCCACCACATAGGGCATCCGGATAAATCCGTTGGTGGCGCCCACCATGCGCATGACGGCAATTTCATCCTTGCGGTCATACATGGCCAGCTTGACGGTATTGGAGATGATCAGCAGGGACACCACCAGCAGCACGGCGATGATGGCCACCGAAGCAATCCGCAGCACATGCTGCAATGTGGTGAAGCCCTCAGAGATCTCATAGTGGGCCGATACATCGGCCACACCCTGAATCTGCCGCAGCTCGTTTTCCGTCTCCCGCATGAGGGTGTTGTCCTCCAGGGTGATCACAAACCGATCCCGCAGGGTATCGGATTGCAGGCCCGCAAAGGCTTCGGGATCGTTCTGTTCCTCTATAAAGTTTTGCAATGCCTCTTCCTTGGAGACAAATTGGGCGTTATGAACGTTTCCAATCATATTGATCTGGGACCCGACGCTTTTGGCCTGATCCTCCGTATAGGTCTCGTCGATATAGACGATCATTTCATTTTCCTGTTCCAGCTCCGTCACCATCACGCTGAGGTTGTACAGAATCAGACTGAAGCTGCCCATGATGATCAAACAGGCAACGGTGACGCAGACCGCCGCGAAGGACATAAAGCCGTGGAGGAAAATCCCCCGGACGCCTTCGCGGATCAGATAACCAAATTTATTCCTCTTCATACGTATAGTACCCGTCCATTCCGTCGCTGATGATTTTGCCTTCGTCGATGGCCACCACGCGCTTGGTAAAGCGGTTGACCAGATCCCGTTCGTGGGTAACCACCAGGACGGTGGTGCCCAGGGCGTTGATGTGCTCCAGCAGCATCATAATCTCCAGAGAGCGGGCCGGGTCCAGATTACCCGTAGGCTCGTCGGCGATGATGATGGAGGGATTGTTGACCAGCGCTCTGGCAATGGCCACACGCTGCTGTTCGCCGCCGGACAGTTCATTGGGCAGGCGGTGGCCCTTCTTGTCCAGGCCAACCAATCCCAGCACATAGGACACCCGCTTGTGAATGACCTTTTCCCTAGCGCCCACCACACGGATGGCAAACGCCACGTTTTCATAGACCGTCTTGTTCTCAATGAGCCGGAAGTCCTGGAACACCACGCCCAGGGTACGGCGCATAAATGGGATGGAACTCTGTTTGATGGATTCCACTTTAAAGCCGTTGACCTGTACCGAGCCGGAGGTTGGACGCAGCTCCGCCGTCATCAGCTTGATGAGGGTGGACTTGCCGGAGCCGGACGGTCCCACCAGAAAGACGAACTCTCCATCGTCGATGCGAAGATTCACACCCCGCAGCGCCTTGGTGCCGTTGTCGTAGGTTTTCTTTACGTTCTGAAACTCAATCATGTCATCACTCCAGAAAGTATACTCAGATCAGACGGTTTTCCCTGGACACCAGGTACTTCTTGACCATCAGGGCCACCTTGAAGATGATGGCGTGGTCAAACTCCCGCAGATCCAGGCCCGTCAGCTTCTTGATCTTCTCCAGGCGATACACCAGGGTGTTGCGGTGGACGAAGAGCTTGCGGGATGTCTCCGAAACGTTCAGATTGTTCTCAAAGAACTTGTTGATGGTGAACAGCGTCTCCTGGTCGAGAGAATCAATGGAGTTTTTCTTGAAGACCTCAGACAGGAAAATCTCACATAGGGTGGTGGGCAGCTGGTAGATCAATCGCCCGATACCCAGATTCTCATAGCTGAGAATGCTCTTTTCCGTGTCAAAGACCTTCCCCACCTCAATGGCCACCTGGGCCTCCTTATAGGCGTCGGCCAGTTCCCGCAGGTGGTTGGCGATGGTGCCGATGCCGATGGCCGTCTTGATAAACAGCTCTGCCTTGAGGGTATCCTCCACCGACTGGGCGATCTTAAACAGCTCCGCGCTCTCCACATTGGCCGGAACCTGCTTGACAATGGCAATATCCGTCTCATTGATGCTGAGCACAAAGTCCTGCTGCTTATCGGTGAACATATTTTGCAGCACATCCACCGCCGCCACGTCGGCCCGGCCGATCTGGCGAATCAGAAACACGGCCCGCTGCACATCGGTGGCAAAATGCAGCTCTTTGGCCCGGATGTAAATATCGCCCGGCAAAATATTGTCGGTGATGATGTTCTTGACAAAGGTGCCCTTGTCGTGCTTTTCCTCATAATAGGTCTTGGCGCCGTTGAGCGCCACATAGGCCATAATGCACAGGCTTCTGGCCGCCTCGTCGTCGCCGTCGGTAAAAACGGCGTAATCAAAATAAGAACTCCAGCTGGACAGCGGTTTGAACGTCTTCTTATCCACAATGACAATGGAGTCCGGCGCACTGTTGAGCTTGATGACTGCGTCCGACCATTTCTCCCCGATCATGGCAGTATCACTGCACGAAATCACATTACCATCAGAGTCGATGACGCCGATCATACGATCAGTGGCATCCTTCATCTGGACGATGACGCTCTGAAACACCCGACTGGACATACGATGCCCTCCCCTTCAAAATAACGCATAACAACGGAATACACAAATATTCACATAGATTCTACAATGCTTTTGTCCATATTTCAAGAGGTATTTGACATTTTATTTCAAAATGGTCGCCGATATTTGTTTCTTTTTGCCATATGCCACCGGAAACGTACCGATTTTTCAGGAAAACCGCGGTCTTTTCCCGAAAAATCGTTGTGCATAATGACTAAGCCTGCAGTTGTAAAATTTCTTCCTGCTCCAGAACGCGGCACGCTCCTTTGGGAAGGTCTCCCAATTCCAGCGGTCCTTCCGCCACCCGCTTGAGATAGCGGACATACCAACCGCGGGAGGCCATCATCCGGCGAACCTGATGATATTTGCCCTCATGGAGCACAATCCGGCTTTTTCCCGGCCCCAGGGGCGTCAGCTCTGCAGGCAGACAAACGTCTCCGTCCCGCAGCACAATGCCCTGTTGAAAGGCTTCTACATCGGCGGCAGTACTCTCCCCGTCGTGCTCTGCCTCATAGACCTTGGGCACCCGGTGCTTGGGTGAGATCAGACGGTGCAGCAGGGCGCCGTCATTGGTCAGCAGCAGCAATCCCTCCGTCTCTTTATCCAGCCGTCCCACCGGCGACAGCTCCATGGAGCGGTACGGCTCCGGAAGCAGTTCCATCACCGTGGGGTCTCTGGGGTCCTCTGTGGATGTCACATAGCCGGCCGGTTTATGGAGCATCAGCACCACAACGCCGGGGCGGGCAATGGGCTGCCCGTCCACCAATATGGTATCGGCGGCGGCGTCCACCTTCTGCTCCGGCGTGCGAACTGCCTGGCCGTTGACGGTGACCCGACCGGCCCGGATGATTCCTTTTAACTCTCGACGGGAGGCCACACCGGCCTCCGACAGCACTTTGTCCAACCGCTGCATACGGTCCCTCCTGTTATGGTTTCCGGCTTGTCATATTTGTCCCACAGGACGAATACGCTATAGCACCAATGGTAAATTTCAGATTGGGGGAAAACAACATGGTAGTTGTCACCACAAAAGTATCCAAGGGAAAACTGGTCGCCATTCTGCTGATCCTCGCGGTCATCGTGGGTCTGCTGGTCACGCTGGGGTCCAAGGCCGACCAGGAAGCCGACGCCGCCGCAGAATCGGCCCTGGCAGTCTCCAACAATGAGGAGCGCGTGGCATATCTGCAATCCCTGGGCTGGGAGGTCACCGAGGAGCCGGTGGAGTCCCAGGAAGTCCGCATCCCGGCGGAACTGCCAGACGTTCTGGTACAATATAATGAATTGCAGAAAAGCCAGAACTTTGATCTGACCCGCTACGCCGGAAAGACCGTCTCGCGCTTTGTGTATGAAGTCCTCAACTATCCCAACAGCGCCGAACGGTTTTTCGCCACATTGCTGATCTACGAGGACACGGTCATCGGCGGCGATGTGACCTCGGCCAGTCAGGACGGGCTCATGCAGGGTTTACAGTTTCCGACGGGTCGTTGACGATTTCCCATAGAGAAATCACGGGAATCCGGGCCAGCTGGGCTTGACGGACCATCCAGCCGGTGCCGCCCTTGCCGCCGTCGTAAAAGCTGACCACCACATCACACCGCTCCAGCATCCACTGGTTGCGCCGCATCATACACTGGGGTGTGTATGCTTCCTGTATCAGGATCACATGGCGGCAGGCGCCGCACAGACGGCGATAGCGCCGCCGGTCCGCCGCCGTCCATTGATCCGCCTGGCCGCGGCATGGCAAAACCGCCCACAGCTCTGTCTGTGGGCGTTCTTCCTGCAACCGCAGCACCGCTTCGGCAAACAGAGTGTCGCTGCCTCTGGCCATGCCACAGAGAAACACGTTCACGCCCTTATCGCTGAGATGGCGAACCGTCTCCAGCAGGCAGTCTTTCAGCAGGTCGCAGCGGGGGTCCTCCTCCTGTTCGCCCCAGGGCAACCGCCCGGGCCGGTGTCCCGTAAATGCACAAATCAAGGGAGTAACCTCCTTCCCGTTTCCCAAAATGATAAAAAAGTGTGTTGGTTTTCCGCTTCACCGTCTCCATGTCCCCGGCAAAGCCGTGGGCGCTGGGGAGGGCAGCGGTTTTTCAACCTTGTAGTTCCTGCAAAAACTGCTGCATTCTTTTGGTTACCAGTTCCTGTTGTGTCATCCGGAGCAGCGTATCCCGGCTCACCCATTGATACTCTGTGGTTTCGCCCTCCTGCAAACGCACACTTTCTTTCTCACAGCTTGTGACGCATAAAAACTCCACATAGATCGATCGGTTGGTCTCCGATACCACGCGTCCCACCTCGGTTAATTGTTCCGCAGCAATTCCCGTTTCCTCTAAAAGCTCCCGTGCCGCACATTCCGCAGGACGTTCTCCTTGCAGCGCGGACCCTCCTGCCGTCGCTTCCCACATGCCGCCAAACCGCTTACGCCCGTCCCGGCGCATTAGCAAATAGGTGCCGTCTGTGTGCTTTACGATGATATCACAAACCAGATGGAACAGTCCGGCCGGGATGGCCACTCCACGAATCAGCGTCACGCCCTCCACTCGATTGAACTGTGCATCATAGGCGTCCCATACTTCCATATTGTTTCCCTCACAGCAGTTGCTCTACCAGTATTTGTTCAGTATTTGTCGAATAGTATACCATACTTCGCGCCGCAAAAAAAGGGTTGCAATTCCATCACACCATGGTATAATACGGGTGTAGCAACTGAATAGCATGTCTTCGGGGCAGGGTGAAATTCCCGATCGGCGGTTACAGTCCGCTAGCGGCAACGCATGAACCGGTGCAATTCCGGTACCGACAGTATAGTCTGGATGGAAGAAGATATGACGTATTCCCTTAAAAGGGTCCGTCGTCACCTGGAAGACAAGTCTTTCAGGTGTTTTCTATTTTTTAGACGAGGTGATCGCTATGAAAGAACTCCTGCAAACCGCATCCGAAAACGTCTCTTTTCTGCTGGTGAGCCTGCTGGTCTTCGCCGCTCTGGTGGCCGTGGCCAAGCTCTCCGAGCGGCTGGTCCACGCCGACCTGCACCGCCCCACCCAGTCCCGTTACATCGCCTTTGTGGCCATGTCCGCTGCTTTGGGCGGCATTCTCATGTACTTTGAGATTCCCCTGTTCTTCGCTCCCTCCTTCTATCAGCTGGACCTGAGCGAAATCCCCGTCCTGATCTGCTCCTTCTATCTGGGCCCCGTGGCCGGCGTCATTACGGAATTCCTGAAAGTGGTTATCAAGCTGTTTATCAAGGGCACTTCCACGGCGTTCGTCGGTGACTTCGCCAATTTCGTTGTGGGCTGCACCTTCATCCTGCCCGCTACCATCTTCTATCATATCCGCAAGACGAGAAAGATGGCTGTCGTCGGCATGGTGGCCGGTACCATTATCATGGCCATTTGCGGCAGCCTGTTCAACGCCCTGTATCTGCTGCCCACCTTCTCCGTCCTCTACGGTATGCCCCTGGATGCCATTGTCGGCATGGGTCAGGCCGTCAACCCCGCCATCAACAGTGTGACCATGCTGGTACTGCTGGCGGTTGTTCCCTTCAATCTTCTCAAGGGCGCTGTGGTGTCCGTTGTCACCTTCGCTCTCTACAAGCGCACGGAGCGTGCCCTGTCGAGAGTAATGCTGCCCCAGCAGCGTCCCGCCCGTCACGGCACGGTTTCCTGAACGGCACACAAAACGCCGCACCGGTCATCTTCCACCGGTGCGGCGTTTTTTATGTGCGATATGGGATGTGTTCCAGGTCCAGCAAAATACGTTTCCGCTCCAGCCCACCCGCATAGCCGCCCAGGCGGCCATCTGCGGCCAATACCCGGTGACAGGGGATAGCGATGGAGATGGGATTCCGTCCCACCGCGCCGCCCACCGCCCGTGGGGACGAGTGCAGTATGGCGGCCAGCTGGCCATAGGTCCGGCTCTCCCCTGCCGGAATTTCCCGCAGCAGCGCCCAAACCTGTTGGTCAAAGGCGCTGCCCTGGGGCCGGACCAGTCCGGGAAACGGTTCCATCTGTCCCGCAAAGTACCGGGCCAACCAGTCCCGCAGCTGCTCCAACACCGGAGACATCTCCATTTGTACATGGTCCAGGTCGTGCTTCCGGCCAAACTTGCGTTGCCCTTCCATCCACAGCCCCACCAGAGCCTCATCATCGGACAACGTCGTCAGCATTCCCAAGGGGGATGGAATTTTTGCAAGATACATCATATCCGTACCTCCAAAAACGGTGCTCCGTCTCTCCGGCGCACCGTTATCATTTACATTACATAGATTTGACTTGATCAAACTGATCGCAGACCGCCTTGGAAGGCGCGGGCGTCAACAGGCTCACCACCACAATGGCAGCACAGGCCAGCAGGAACGCCGGCAGCAGCTCGTAGAGATCCCAGGCACCGCCCAGGGGCCGCACGGCGTATTTCCACACAAAGACCATGACGCCGCCCACTACCATACCGGCCAGAGCGCCATATTGATTGGACCGTTTCCAGAACAGTGCCGCCAGGACCACAGGGCCGAACGCCGCGCCGAAGCCCGCCCAGGCAAAGGAGACGATGGAAAGCACAGAACTGTCGGGGTCCCTGGCCAGATAGACGCCGATCAGGGCAATGAGAACCACCGTAGTCCGGGCCACCAGCATGGTGGTCTTTCTGGACATCCTGATTTTCAAAAAGTCCTGCATCAGATTTTGAGAGACGCTGGAGGCCGCCGCCAGCAATTGAGAATCGGCGGTGGACATGGTGGAGGCCAGAATACCGGCCAGGACCAGACCAGCCACACAGGCCGCCAAGACACCGTGGCTGCTCAGCAGATCGGAAAACCGGACAATGACCGTCTCGGAATCGCTGCCCACCAGAACGGGAATGGCTCCCGCTTTGGTGGCCGCGTTGCCCACGATGCCGATGGCCAGAGCCACAAACATGGCGATGATGACCCAGCCGGTGGCTACACGCCGGGACAGCTTCAACTTTTCCGCGTCCTCGATGGCCATAAACCGCAGAAGAATATGGGGCATTCCGAAGTACCCCAGGCCCCAGGCCAGTGTGGAAACCACCGTCAGAATGCCGTAGGGCTTGGCAGTACCGGTGGCCACGTCATGGGTGGCGCTCAGTCCCAGGTAGCCGGGCAGGGACCGGGCATTGTCCAGAACATTGTCAAATCCGCCGGCCACATGGACGCCGAACAGCAGCACGGCAAACAGGGCGATGGTCATAATGATGGACTGGATAAAATCGGTGGTGGAAGCCGCCAGGAAGCCGCCCATGGTGCAATACAGGACGATAACGGCGGCGCTGATGAGCATGGCCGTCACATAGTTGACGCCGAAGATGCTGGAAAACAGCTTACCGCAGGCGGCGAAGCCGGACGCCGTATACGGAATAAAGAAAATCAGAATGAACACGGCGGCGATTCCGCACAGCAGGTTTTTCTTGTCGCCGTAGCGGTTGGAAAAGAAGTCCAGCAGCGTGATGGAGCCGGTGGCGTGGGTATAGCAGCGGATACGCTTGGCCACGATGAGCCAGTTGATATAAGTGCCCAGCACCAAGCCGAGAGCCGTCCAGCCCGCATCGGCCACACCAGTTAAGTACGCCACGCCGGGCAGGCCCATCAAAAGTCAACTGCTCATATCCGAGGCTTCGGCGCTCATGGCCGTCACCAAGGGGCCCAGCTTGCGGCCACCCAAATAAAAGTCGTCGGTGTCGTTGTTTTTCTTGGAGCAGACATAGCCCACATAGAGCATACCCAGCAGGTATACGGCAATGGTGACCATGATGCACACATGTGCAGTCGTCATAGGGATTCCTCTCTTCCTTCCGTGGGAAACGGTATTGCAGAATGGAGGTATCTTACCATAAACAAAATTAGACTGCAACACAGAACGCAGTTCAGACTTTTTTCTTGAGTTTCCTAAAAAACGCCCTGATATCAATGGATTTTAACTGTACAAAAACAGAAATGATTTCAGACTGTTTTCAAGAATTTTTTTGGATCTCCCGCAGCAGCATGGGCATCACGGTTTTGGCATAGGATTTCAGGGAGTAATCACCGTTGCAGATGCACCAGTCGTACATCAGCGCCCGTTCGCACAGGGCATACAGTTTCGTAATCTCGTTGACAGAGAGATCAGTTCGCAGCTCTCCCCTGCTCTGGCCCTCCTGGACAATCTGCCGCAGCAGTTTATAATAGATGCGGTTGTGATCCAGCAGGTGCTTTTCGCCCTTGGTGGTCAGCTGGGTGGAGTACAGCCGGGCCAGCAGGTCCAGAGACACAGAGTTCTCAATGAGCTGGAATAGTTCCTGATTGAGATTCAGTAGTTTTTCAAAGCTGTCCATATCGTCGGTCAGTGTGGGAATCAATTCCTCGTACTTCTCGTCAAACAGCATGGACAAAGAGCTGAGCAGCGCGTCCTTACCCTCAAAATAGTGGTAGAAGGAGCCTTTGGAGGTCTCCGACAGTTCGATAATCTCGTCAACAGTGGTATGGTCGTAGCCCTGCTCATAAAAAAGCCGCCAGGCCGCCGTGACAATTTTCCGCTTGGTGTTCTTGCCCCGTTTGTTCTTCATGGCTTCCTCCCGCAGCAAAAAGCCCGCCAGTGTCCCGGCGGGCTTTGGTATTGATTTTACTCGTTGTCCCAGTTATGCCAGACATTCTGGACGTCGTCATCGTCCTCCATCATGTCCAGCAGCTTCTCCATGTTCTTAATAGCGAGAACATAGAGAAACCGGTTTAAATACGAACTTTTCAAGCAGTTTATTAACCTTCTATGTGTTGCATAATTCTCTATATATGTCACAATTAAATTAAGCAACTATATCATAGCAGATTGCTGAACAAAAAACAAGTAGTACAAACCTAGCGACCTAATTTATGTATAGAAAAAAATGTAATTATTTATTCCATATCATTTACATGAGCTTTTCTAAGTTGTTCTAGTTCAGTTTCTAGTTTCTCAATATATCTTTTTATTAATTCTATCTCTCTTTGTACAGTATTTTTGGTAGCTGCAATATTGTTTAGTCTGGATTCAAGTGCATCCATTACTTGCTCTCGCTCTGTTTTAATTGAAAATAAGTTCTCTACAGGAACTTCTTTATCATAATCATAGGTAAAGTAATAATATGTATATTTACTAGGATTATCAACTGGTGGAATGTCGTTTGTATCTCCTTCATAAAAACGTACTTGTCGTCCAGCAGCTGTATTCCCCATGCCACGCAAGCACATAAACACAGGCGCAGGTTTAATTCCATAATGGCTTGCAAATGCTGCTACGCTATTCCATGTTCTAATATATTTCCCATAGACATCATATTCGTTTAATGGTCTTGCTCTTCGTGATGATATTTTTTCTCCACGCGTACCGTGAACTGCATTTTCCTTTGCTGTAACCCATTCAAGGTTATCAACTGAATTGTGTGTTCTATTTTCATCTATATGATTTACTATCGGCTTATTCTCTGGATTAGGTATATATTGAGTTGCCACTAATATATGTACCATTCGTCTATACGGTTTTTTATTTTTATATAGGCTTACTACAAGATAACCATTTTGATTAGGATTTAAGCCAATGAGACGTTTAGTATGTATGTTACGCACATCTCCATTTTTATTTATTTCATAATCTGGAAAGTCTAAAATAACTTCCCATTCAACAGTATCATTCGGAGAAGTTATCCATTCCAAATTAGAAACATTGTCATTTTGTTTATTGCCATCTTTATGAAGAACACTGTTTTTATGATTTGGATTCGGGATAAATGTCTGGGCCACAAGTTCGCATACCTTAATTCTTTTTCTTCCACTTTGGGTAATAATGGTATAATACATATAACCATCGTTAAATTGTCGTTTTTGAAGTTCACGTTTTGTATTTATATTTCGCAAAGTTCCATTTTCATTAATTTCATACGCTGATAAATCCCCATCAAGCTTCTTCCAACTCAATCTTATTCACCTCTACTCAAATAAAACCTATTATCCAGATAGTATGAGTGTTTTAAAATAATTTATATCTGCGGAAAGGTTAAACACTTTACAATGAAGGATATTTGTTTCTTCTTGCAGAAACGTAAAAAGAGATTGAGACCATTGCGGTATCCCCGTATTGTTTTAGGGGTATACTTTCTGACCTCAATCTCTACAAGATACTCTTTTACCAATACTTCCAGCTTCGTATTTTTCCCTCCTTTTGTGGCGAATTGTACGTCACAATAGAAGGAATTGTGTATGTCATAACTCAAATCAGAAAAACGCAACTCAATTTCAAATATCAGAAATAAGTTTTAATAAATTCCAATTTTTATATAAATACACTTCATTCAGTTAAAAAAAGTTCTATTACTCGTTGTCCCAGTTGTGCCAGACGTTCTGGACGTCGTCATCGTCCTCCATCATGTCCAGCAGCTTCTCCATGTTCTTGATGTCCTCTTCCTTCTCAAGCTTCTGATAATTTTGGGGAACCATCTCCACCTGGGCGGACACAAAGCTGTATCCCTTGGCCGTCAGAGCATCGGCCACGGCGTTGAAGTCATCGGGATCGGTGGTGATCTCGAAGCACTCACCCTCATTGGAGAAGTCCTCAGCGCCGGCGTCCAGGGCATCCATCATGACGGTGTCCTCTTCCAGCTCCTCTTCCTCGTTGTCGATGACCAGTACGCCTTTACGGTCAAAGCTCCATGCCACGCAGCCGGAAGCGCCCAGGTTTCCGCCGTACTTGTCGAAGTAGTGACGCATATTGGCAGCGGTACGGTTGCGGCTGTCGGTCATGGTCTCCACGATGACGGCCACGCCGCTGGGGCCGTAGCCTTCGTAGGTGATGGACTCATAGTTGTCGGTATTACCGGCGCCGGAAGCCTTATCCAGCACGCGCTTGATGTTATCATTGGGCATGTTGGCGGCCTTGGCCTTGGTGATAACGGTGGCCAGACGGGAGTTATTGGCAGGATCGGCGCTGCCGCCCTCCTTCACCGCAACAATCATCTCCTTGGAGATTTTGGTGAACATGGAGGCACGCTTGGCGTCCTGCGCACCCTTGGTCTTCTGAATGTTATGCCATTTGGAATGTCCGGACATACAGTATTTCTTCCCTTCGTTTCAGTTGCAATTACATTGAATTATACCATAGCTTTCGGCCAAACTCAAGCTGTCAGCCGAATTTTACCACATCTTCATGGACAGTGGACCGCAGAATCTCCAAATCCGGGAACTGCGTTTCCAGATACCGGGCCATGGTCTCACAGACAAGGTTTTCCGTGGGATAGTGACCGGCATCAATGAGATTCAAGCCCAAATCCCGGGCGTCGGCAAACTGATTGTATTTCAAATCTGCCGTCACAAAGGTGTCACAGCCCAGGGCCAGCGCCGTTTTGATGAATTCCCCGCAAGCGCCGCCGCCCACTGCCACCTTATGCACCGGCTTCCCGCCGTCGGCATAGCGGACGCCGTCACAGTGCAGGGCCGTCTTGACGCGCTCCAGGAAGTCCGGCAGCGTGCAATCCGTCTCCAATGTACCATACCGGCCCAGGCCGTAGGGGCGGCCCTGTTCGTCCTCCCCTGCCGAGGCCAGCACGCCGATATCTGTCAGACCCAATGCCTTGGCCAGCACGTCATTGACGCCGCCGGGAGCCGAGTCCAGATTGGTGTGCATATTGACCGCCGCCACACCGTGTTCCACCAGGTGCAGGATGGTCTGCCCAACCGAGTCCCGATCGTTGACGGTCTTGGCCGGGAAAAAGATCAGAGGATGGTGGGTCACCAACAGCTGGGCGCCCTTCTCCGCCGCCTCCTGCGCCACTGGAAGGAAGGGGTCCAGGGCCACCAAAACGCGGGACACCGCCGCGTCCTCATGGCCGCACAGCAGACCCACGTTATCCCACTCCTCTTTCATGCAGGCCGGGGCCAGTTCAAACAACGCCTGTTCCAATTCTTTGACGGTTCTCATAGTCTTCCTCCAATTCCCGCACCTGGCGCAGCGCCGTCTCATAGTAGGCACGTCGCTCCGCCAGACTGTCCTCTTTGGCCCGGCTCAGGCCGTCTACGGCCCGAATCAGGGCATTCTTTACCCGTTCCATATACGCCCGCACCAGGGCCGGATCTTCCTCCAGCAGTTGGGGCGATACGTATTGCTGGCCCGGCGTCAGCGGTGCTCCCCCGCCATAGTGGACCTCCATGACGGCATACAGGAATCCGCCGTCCCGGACCAGCTTTTCCCGTTCAATTCGATAGCCCCGCTCACTGAGCCAGCGCCGCAGATCATTGCCGGAGGACTGAGGCTGCAAAATCCAGGTCACCGCCGGGTCAGCGGCCCAGGAACATTCGGACAGAATCTTCACCATGGTATCGCCGCCCATTCCGGCACAGACCACCGTATCCACAACGCCGGGACCCAGAGCCACAAGGCCATCACAGAGAAAAAATTCCATTCGATCCGCTATCTGAAACCGGGCGGCGTTCCGGCGGGCCGCCTCCAGAGGCTCCGGCCGCAAATCCATGGCGGCAACCGTGGCAGCAATATGTTCCCGCAGCAGATGGATGCTCAGATAGCCGTGGTCACAGCCCACATCGGCCACTCTGGCCCCCTGGGGTACCAGCGACGCACAGCACAACAGCCGTTTGGAAATGGGTAGTTTCATCGTTCCCTCCAAAAGAAAAGGGGCCGAATGGCCCCTTTGGTTCCAGTGGTTTACTTGTTGAGACCGGCAGCCTCGCTGGCCTCGATAAAGCGGTTGACCTGCTCCAGGAAGGGCTCCACCTGGATGCCGTGGACCATGCAGGCCTCCTCAACGGTCTCGCCGCGGGAGGAGGGGCAGCCCAGGCAGTGCATACCAATGGACAGGAACAGAGGGGCCGTCTGGGGGGCGATGTCCAGGATATCGCCGATGATGGTTTCCTTGGTGATCTGAGTAGCCATAATACTACACTCCTATCGTATATTTAAAAGAGCAAAACGGACAGGCTCCGGCCATGCCGGAACCTGCCCGAACGAAATTACTTGGTCAGGCCGGCAGCGGCAGCGACCTCGGCAGCGAAGTCATCGACCTTCTTCTCAATGCCCTCGCCCTTCTCAAAGCGGACGAACGCAACCAGCTTGATGGAGCCGCCCAGCTCCTTGGCAACGGCCTCGATGTGCTTCTCCACGGAGATCTTGTTCTCCTTGACAAAAGCCTGCTGCAGGAGGCAGTTCTCCTCGTAGTACTTGTTCAGCTTGCCCATGACGATGCCCTCGCGGACCTTCTCGGGCTTGTTGGCCATCTTGGGATCGTTGGCCATCACAGCCAGCTGAATCTCCTTCTCCTTCTCCAGGACCTCGGGAGCCACGTCGCTCTTGTCGCGGAAGGAGGGGTTCATGGAAGCGATCTGCATGCAGATGTCCTTGCCCAGCTCGGTGACGGCGTCGGCAGCGATGCCCTCAACCTCCATGTTGACCAGCACGCCGATACGGCCGCCCATGTGGGTGTAGGCCACGGTCACACCGGTGTCGAAACGGGCGAAGCGGCGGATCTGAATGTTCTCACCGATGACCAGGATCTTCTCGGGCAGAGTGGCCTCAACGGTCAGGTCGGAGCCGGGGTACTTGCAGGCCTTCAGAGCGTCCATGTCGGCGGGAGCGTCCTTGAGAATGACGGAGGTCACGTCGTTGACGAACTCCATGAACTTGTCGGACTTGGAAGCGAAGTCGGTCTCGGCGTTGATCTCAACGATGGCGCCCACACCGTTCTCCACGACGGCGTTGACAACGCCCTCAGCGGCGATACGGCCGGACTTCTTGGCAGCAGCGGCCAGGCCCTTCTCACGCAGCCACTCCACGGCCTTGTCCATGTCGCCGTCGGAAGCGGTCAGAGCCTTCTTGCAGTCCATCATGCCGACGTTGGTCATCTCGCGCAGCTTCTTAACATCCTGAGCAGTAAAAGCCATAATACAGTTCCTCCTGTAAATTCTAGTGTAAAAGGATATCCCAAAAGATGCCCGCCTGGACGGATGAACAAGCGGGCATCTGCATTTTCATGCGATATAGAGATTACTCGGCAGCGGGGGCCTCGACAGCCTCAGCAGCGGTCTCCTCGCCCTGCTTGCCCTCGGTCACGGCGTTAGCCATGGTGGCGGCAATCAGGCGGATGGCGCGGATGGCGTCATCATTGCCGGGAATGACGTAATCGACCTCATCGGGATCGCAGTTAGTATCAACGATGGCCACAACGGGGATACCCAGCTTGCGGGCCTCGGCAATGGCGTTGCGCTCCTTGCGGGGGTCAACGATGAACAGAGCGCCGGGGAGCTTCTTCATCTCCTTGACGCCGCCCAGGTACTTCTCCAGCTTGGCAATCTCGCCTTGGTGCTTGATGACTTCCTTCTTGGGCAGCATGGCAAAGGTGCCGTCCTCTTCCATCTTGCGCAGCTGAGCCAGACGATCAATACGGGTACGCATGGTCTTGAAGTTGGTCAGCATGCCGCCCAGCCAACGGGCGTTGACATAGTACTGGCCGACTCTCTCAGCCTCTTCGCGGATGGCGTCCTGGGCCTGCTTCTTGGTGCCGACGAACAGGATGGACTGACCGTTGGCGGCCAAGTCGCGGACGAAGTTGTAGGCCTCCTCCAGCTTCTTCACGGTCTTCTGCAGATCAATGATATAGATACCATTTCTCTCCGTGTAGATGTAGGTTGCCATCTTGGGGTTCCAGCGGCGGGTCTGGTGACCGAAGTGCACACCGGCCTCCAGCAGCTGCTTCATGGATACGACTGCCATAGTGTTTTTCCTCCTAAAATTCGTTTTTTGACCGCCACCCCATTCATCTCTCTCCGCTACCCAACCGGGCACGAAGCGGAAAGATCCCTGGGTGTGTGTGGTTCCATTGCGCTTTTTCGCACAATACTTGCTAAGTATAAACGATTATGCCAAAAAGTGCAAGGTCTTTTTTCAGGTTTTTTCAAAAATCTCAAAAAGTTTTTTCCGGTTCTCCAGCGGTGAGCGCACCTGCTCCAGGCATACCTCCACCAAAATGATGTCGTCGCCGATCTGTTTGACGGCCTGCCAGGGGATACAATAGTCGTATTCCCGGCAGAACAGGCCGAAAAACCGCCGGGGGCCCGGCACAATCATGGCCACCAGACGGCCGCAGGGCAGCTCCACCACCACATCCGAAACGTAGCCCAACCGGCTGCCGTCGCAGATGTTGACCACCTCTTTGCACCGCAGTTCCGTAAATCGCTGCTGCATACTCAGCCCTCCCCGATTTTGATTCTACGGCCAGTCTATGCGCCGGGGCTGCCGGTTATGAGGTGATGGCCCGCCGGATGGTATTAAGGGCGTTTTTCTCCAGCCGCGACACCTGGGCCTGACTGATGCCCACCTCCCCGGCCACTTCCATCTGGGTTTTGCCGTCGTAGAACCGCAGGGCCAGAATGTGCTTTTCCCGGGGATTGAGCCGGGCCATGGCCTCCCGCAGGGCGATCCGCTCCACCCACCGCTCATCGGTGTTCTTTTCATCCCGGACCTGGTCCATCACCGTCAGCGGGTCGCCGCCGTCGGAATACACCGGTTCAAAGAGGGACACCGGCAGCGAGATGGCGTCCATGGCGTAGGTCACTTCTTCCAGCGGCAGCTCCAGCCGTTTGGCGATTTCCTCCATGGAAGGCTCCCGGTTCTGTTCGGCCATCATCTGTTCCTTGCATTGCAGCACCTTATACGCTGTATCCCGCACGGAACGGCTGACGCGGATGGTACTGTTATCCCGCAGGTACCGCCGGATTTCACCGGCAATCATGGGGACGCCGTAGGTGGAAAACCGCACCAGCTTCGTCTCGTCGAAGTTCTTGATGGCCTTCAACAGTCCGATACACCCCACCTGGAACAAATCGTCCGGGTTTTCTCCCCGTCCAATAAACTTCTGAATCACCGACAGCACCAGCCGGAGATTCCCCTCCACCAGCCGTTGGCGTGCGTCCTCATCCCCCTGCTTGCTGCGGCGCAGCAGCTCCATCATCTCCTCGTTTTTCAGCGTTTTCAATTTCGACGTATTGACGCCGCAGATCTCCACCTTACCCAGCATTGTACATCCCTTGTCCTTTCTGCCACTCCATCCGGAATGGCGACAGGCAAAGTATTTCCCACCCTGGGCGGTTTTATCCGGGATTTCCTCTGTTGTATAAAACTGCCGCCGGACAATCTGCACTGTCCGGCGGCGAAACGCTTCTATCTTTTATTGTGCGTTCAGAACGGCTTCCAGAATGGCAAGGCCCTGATCAATCTCCTCATAGGTGATGGTCAGAGGCGGCAGCAGCCGCACTTTCGTTTTGGCTGTCAAGGGAATCAAGCCCTGTTCAATGCACTGCTGCACCACCGTCTTGGCCTCCAGGCCGTCGGCCAGTTCAATGCCGATCATCAGGCCCAGACCGCTGACGGATTTTACGTGCTTCATTTTGGAGAGTTTCTTCCAGATATAATCGGCTTTCTCCGTAATCTGCTCCAGCATCTTGTCGTCCAGCTTCTTGAGCACGACCTGTCCGCCGGCGCAGGCCACAGGGTTACCGCCGAAGGTGGTGCCGTGCTGGCCGAAACCCAGGACATGCTCCGTCTTCTCTCCGAACAGAACCGCCCCCAGGGGCAGGCCGCCGCCAATGCCCTTTGCAATGGTGATGACATCCGGTTGAATGCCGTAGTGCTCACAGGCCAGCAGCTTGCCGGTACGGCCAATGCCCGTCTGGACCTCGTCCACCATCAGGAGAATATCTTTTTCTTTGCAGAGCTTTGCCACGGCCTGGACATAGTCCTGATCCAGGGCAATGACGCCGCCCTCACCCTGCACCAGCTCCATCAGAATGGCCGTGGTATTGGGGGTAATTGCCGCTTCCAGCTTGGACATGTCGCCAGATTCCACAAACCGGAAAGCGTCCACAAAGGGGAAGAAAAAGTTATGGAACACTTCCTGGCCTGTGGCCGACAGCGTCGCCATGGTACGGCCGTGGAAGGAGTTCTTCAGGGTGATGATCTCGTTGTGCTCCTTGCCGTACTTGTCAAAGCCGTACTTCCGGGCCGTTTTGATGGCGCCCTCGTTGGCCTCGGCGCCGGAGTTGCAGAAGAACACCTTTTTCATGCCGGTGCGCTCACAGAGCATTTTGGCCAGCACGGCACAGGGTTCCGTATAGAACAGGTTGCTGATGTGCTGCATCTTCCCTGCCTGCTCGCTGACGGCTTGGACCCAATCGGCGTCGCAAAAGCCCAGAGAATCGGCGCCGATACCGGCGGAAAAGTCAATATACTGCTTGCCCTCAGGCGAATAGCAGGTGGCGCCGTGGCCCCGCTCCACGCACAGGTCGAACCGGGCATAGGTGCTGCACACATACTGTTGGTCGATGGTTTTCAATTCCTGGCTTGTCATGGTCTTCGCTTCCTTTACTCAATAGAACAGCGTGCCGTTGCCCAGATCGGAGAACATCTCCAGCAGGATGGCATGCTCCTTGCGGCCGTCGATGATGACGGCCTCCTTGACGCCCTTGGCGATGGAATCCACACAGCAGGCAATCTTCGGCAGCATACCGCCGGAGATGACGCCCTGGGCCACCAGCTTGGGGACGTTGCTGATCTTGACCTCGTGGATGAGTGTGGATTCATCGTCCTTATCCATCAGCAGGCCGGGGATATCCGTCAGGGACACCAGTTTGCAGGCCCCCAGGGCAATGGCCAGAGCCGCCGCCGCCGTATCGGCGTTGATGTTATAGGTACGGCCCTCGCTGTCGGCACCGATGGTGGCCACCACGGGAATCAGGCCGCTGTTCAGCGCCTGTTCCACAGGGAAGGTATTCACGTCTACAATGTCGCCCACCAAGCCCAAATCCTGCTCGGCGTGTTTCTCGCAGCGAATCATACCAGCGTCCACGCCGCACAGGCCGATGGCCTTGCCGTTGCGGGCGCAGAGACGGGCCACCAGGTCTTTATTGACCTTGCCGGCCAGAACCATTTGGACCACTTCCATGGTCTCCTCGTCGGTATACCGCAGGCCGTTGACAAACTTGGCCTCCTTGCCGATCTGCTTGAGCAGCTTATTGATATCGGGGCCGCCGCCGTGGACCAGCACCGTTTTAATGCCCAGCATATTGAGCAGGATGATATCCTCCATGACGGCGTCCTTGAGCCGCTCGTCGATCATAGCATTGCCGCCGTATTTGACAACAATGGTTTTCCCCGTGTATTTCTTCATATACGGCTGCGCTTCGGTGAGCACATCCGCAATGGTCCGTTCTTTCACGTTCTTATCCCCCTCGCTCAGGTTCTGTAATCGCCGTTGATCTTCACATAGTCGTAGGTGAGATCGCAGCCCCAAGCCGTGGCGGAGCCGTTGCCCTGGTGCATTTCCACTTCCACAGTCACCACGTCCTCGGAGAGGATTTCCAGGGCCTTTTCCTCGCTGAATTCGTGGTGGGCTGCCTTTTCGCAGACCAGCAGACTACCAGCTTTGGAGGACAACGTCACGTCGATGGGCTCAATATCAAACTCGGCGTCGGTGTAGCCGATGGCACAGAGAATCCGGCCCCAGTTGGCATCCTTACCGAAGACAGCTGCCTTGAACAGATTGGAGGAAATGACCGACCGGGACACCAGCCGGGCCGTCTCCTTGGTGGGTGCGCCGTTGACCTGACAGACAATGGTCCGGCTGGCGCCCTCGCCGTCGGCGGCGATGCAGAAGGACAGCTTCCGGGTCACAAAGGCCAGCGCCTCGGTAAATGTCTTATAGTCCTCCCCTTCTCCGGTGATCTCGTCATTACCGGCCATGCCGTTGGCCATGATAGTCACTGTATCGTTGGTGGAGGTATCCCGGTCCACGCTGACCTGGTTGAAGCTGTCGGGCACATCGTCGGACAGGGCCTTTTGCAGCATAGGGGCCGAAATGGCCGCATCGGTGGTGATAAAGCAAAGCATGGTGGCCATATTGGGGTGAATCATGCCGCTGCCTTTGGCAATTGCGCCCATATGGCACGTCTTGCCGCCCACCGTAAACTCCACGGCCACCTCTTTCAGCTTGGTATCGGTGGTCATGATGGCATGGGCCGCCGCCTGGGAGCCCTCATAAGTAATGGCGTCCACCAGTTGGGGAATACCCGTGGCAAAGGGCCCAATTTCCATTTCCTTGCCGATGACGCCGGTAGAGGCCACAATGATGTCCGTGGGCAGCAGGCCCAGAGCCTTGGCCGTCAGGGCGCAGGTCTCCTCAGCAATCTCCAGGCCGTTGGGAGCGCAGGTGTTGGCGTTGCCGCTGTTGCAGATGACGGCCTGGGCATGGCCGTCGACCAGATGGTTTTTGGTCACCACAATGGGGGCGCCCTTGACCTTGTTCTTGGTGTAGACGCCCGCGGCCGTACACATGGTATCGCTGACAATCATCGCCAGATCGGATTTTGTCTTATTCTTTCGGATGCCGCACCAGATGCCGCCGGCCCGGAATCCCTTGGGGGCACAAACGCCGCCGATTACTTCTTTCATAACAGGATCGTCTCCTTCTTCTTATCTCCGTTAAAGTCCTGTGTCCTCCGGCAGGCCCAGCATCAGATTCATGCACTGGACCGCCGCGCCGGAAGCGCCTTTTCCCAAATTGTCGAAGCGGGAGATCAGAACAATTTGCTCCGCTGTTCCCACAATATAAATCTCCAGATCATTGGTGCCCGCCAAGGAGTTGGCGTCCATGGTGCTGTCCTCCGGCAGCTGGCCGTAAGGCATCACATGGATAAACCGCTGACCACCGTAGAAGTCGGCAAAGGCTTTCGTTACATCCTCCGGCGTCATGGGCTTTTGCAGCAACCGCGTATGCAGAGGCACCGTCACCACCATACCGCTGAAATAGTCGGCCACAATGGGGTTGAACACCGGCGGATAGGCAAGCCCGGCAATTTTCTGCATCTCCGGCAGGTGTTTATGCTTCTGACCCAGGGCGTACTGCCGTGGACTGTCGTATGTATCTGGCCGGTCCTCGGCCTCATAGACGGCAATCATGCTCTTGCCACCGCCGGAATAGCCGGTGACGGAATGGGCCGTAAAGGGATAGTCCGGCGCAGCGATGCCCATGGACACCAGGGGCGCCGCCAGGGTGATAAAGCCCGTGGCATGGCAGCCCGGCACCGCCACCCGGTTGGCCGCCGCCACCGCCGCCCGTCGCTCCTTGGACAGCTCCGGCAAACCGTAAACCCAGTCGGGCAGCGTTCGGTGGGCCGTGGAGGTATCCAGCAGCCGCACTGTCTGGGGCAGCTGTTCACAAATCTCTCTGGAAGCCGCGTCGGGCAGACACAAAAAGCTGATGTCCGCTTCGCAGACCTTGGCGATCCGGGCATCGAGGTTTTTCCGGTCCGCCTCGGGAATCGTCAGCAGCTCCAGATCCGCCCGGTTCTGAAACCGTTCAAAGATTTTCAGACCCGTGGTTCCGGCGCTGCCGTCAATAAACACTTTCTTCATGGTGTATACGCGCTCCTACTCGCTGTATTGGTGTTAATATTATACACCTCGCTTTGAATATTTCAAGAGTTATGTGAATATTTATGCAATGTTTTTTCGAATAGTCCAATTTTTGTGAATATCAGGCAGAAAATTATACGCGTATCCCCTGCACTTTTGTGCATCTTTTCAGCACCGTGCAAAAGTGCGGCCGGACCCGCCGCAGGTCCAGCCGCACCTTGGATTCAAATTTGTTCTTTTGCCGCAGCGATGAAGGCCCGGAACAGCGGGTGCGCCCGGTTGGGGCGGCTCTTCAATTCCGGGTGGAACTGGGCCCCCAGGAACCAGGGATGGTCCGGCAGTTCCACCATCTCCACCAGATGGCCGTCCGGCGACAGGCCGCCCAGGCGGAGGCCCGCTCCAGTCAACGCGTCCCGATAGTCGTTGTTCAACTCATAGCGGTGGCGATGCCGCTCGTCAATATGCTCGCTGCCATAGATGGACCGGGCCAGCGTATCCGGCTGCAACACACAGGGACAGCTGCCCAGGCGCATGGTGCCGCCTTTGTCGGTGACGCCCACCTGATCTGGCATCAGGTCAATGACCGGATGGATGGTGGCCGGATTCAGCTCACTGGAATGGGCATCCTCCATTCCGCAGACATGGCGGGCGTACTCCACCACCATCATCTGCATCCCCAGGCAGATGCCGAACAGCGGTATCTTGTGCTCTCTGGCATAGCGGATAGCTGCAATCATACCCTCCACGCCCCGGTCACCAAAGCCGCCGGGAACAATGATACCCTGACAGTGGCCCAGGAGCGCTTCCGCCGTCTCCGGCGTGATCTGTTCCGATTCCACCCAGTCGATTTTGACCCGGACCTCATTTTCGATACCACCGTGGGTCAGAGCCTCCACCACACTGAGATAGGCATCGTGGAGGGCTGTATATTTACCCACCAATGCAATGGTTACTTCCCCCTTGGGGTGCTTGGCCTGTTCCACCATGCGGACCCAATCATCCAGCTCCGGTTTGCCGCAGGACAGGTTCAGATGCTTGATAGCCGCATGGGCCAGCCCCGCCTCTTCCAGCAACAGCGGCACTTCATATAGAATGGAAGCCGTCAGATTGGGGATGGCATTTTCCACGGGGATATTGCAGAACAGGGAGATCTTTTGCAGAATCTCCAGGGGCACTTCCTGATCGCAGCGGCAGAGAATCACATCCGGTTGGATGCCGATGGACAGCAACTCCTTACAGGAGTGCTGGGTAGGCTTCGATTTCAATTCGCCGGAGCCGGGAATGGAAACAATGAGGGACACATGAATAAAGAGGCAGTTTTCCCGCCCCACCTCGCCGGCCACCTGGCGGATGGCTTCCAGGAACGGCTGGGATTCCATATCGCCCACGGTGCCGCCGATCTCAGTAATGACCACATCCGTTTTGCCGTCGTCCATATCATAGATGCGCCGTTTGATCTCATTGGTAATATGGGGGATGATCTGCACGGTGCCGCCCAGAAATTCTCCGGCCCGTTCCCGGTTGAGAACACTCCAATAGATTTTACCAGAGGTCACTGAGCTGTGAACCGTCAAATTTTCATCGATAAACCGTTCATAGTGGCCCAAATCCAGGTCCGTCTCCGCGCCGTCGTCGGTGACGAAGACTTCGCCGTGCTGATAGGGGCTCATGGTGCCCGGGTCCACATTGAGATAGGGGTCCAGCTTCTGAATGGTTACCCGCAGGCCCCGTGCCTTCAGCAGCCGTCCCAACGAGGCGGCGGCAATGCCCTTGCCCAATCCCGATACCACGCCGCCGGTGACAAAAATACGCTTGACAGCCATAGTCTCTCCTCCGTTTTTAAATTAAAAAATAATAGACAGAGAATACGCGTTTCTCCCGCCGCCGTCAAGCATAAGTTCCCTGTTCCAATTAATTTTGTAGGATTACCCCAGAGCGTCCCGTTTGGCATGTCATTTTTTGGTGGTTTTTCAACCATTTAAAGCAGCGCTATTCCACAAAGAACGCAATGTCTTCCAAATCCATGGACTCCTGCAAGGCCAGATTGATGCCCCAGGCTACCAACTTCGACAACCGCTCCACCTGGGCGTCCATGTCCTGGGGGGTGATGACCATGGATTGCCCGCCCGTCAGTTCATCCACACCGGCCTGGTCCAACGTCTCATCGTAGAGCTGGGCCACCGTGGGCACATGAGCCACCGTGGGGACGCCCACGGCGATGACCGGAATGCCGAACCGGTCCTGATTGAAGGCCGCCCGGCCGTTCTGGACGCCGGAACCCGGCGTAATGCCCGTGTCGGCCAGCTGCACCGTCCGGCAGACCCGGCGCAAATCGGAGGCTGCCAGGGCGTCCACCACAATCATGCAGTCCGGCCCGGCCCGGTCCACCACGCCGCCCACCACCTCGGCGCTTTCCAGTCCCGTCAGGCCCAGCACATTGGGCGCAATGGCCGATACAGGCCGGTAAGTTCCAAACAATGTGGGCATCCGCTCCACCAAATGGCGGGTCACCACCAGCTGTCGGACCACCTTCGGTCCGATGGCGTCCGGCGTCACCGCCTCGTTTCCCAATCCCGCCACCAACACCGACTGGCCTTTTTTCAACGGCAGCAGAGACCGCAGCTGTCCGGCCAATACCTGGGCCGCCCGCCGCAGGCTGTCCCGCTCCTTCTTTCCATAGTCCACCAAATCCAGGGTCACATACGTTCCCACGGGTTTTCCCAGCTGCTGCTCCCCTTCCTCATTGAGAATCTGCACCGTGTTCACAGACACGCCTTTCTGCTTCGTCTCCCGGGCCAGGACGCCGTGCAGCTCGGTCGTATGGGACGGGTCCTGTTCCCACAGCTCCTTGGCCTCCACGGCCAGATCCGTCCGTATCTGGTTCCAATTCATCCGGAAATCCACCTCCACGCCCCTAGTTTTCGGCCCGCAAAAACGGCTTATACAATTTTTCAAAATTTTTCTCATTTTCCTATTGATTTTTACAAGGACAGCCGCTATAATATGTTTCTGCATGAGACCATTCTTATGAATGAAACGCTATTGGAGGAGGTGTAATCGTGCCCAACATTAAATCTGCCAAGAAGAGAGTTCTGCTTTCCCGCGCTGCGAATGAGAGCAACAAGAAGGCTAAGTCCGTTCTGAAGACTTCTCTGAAGAAGTTTGAAGCTGCCGTCGCCGCCGGTGACGCCGCCCAGACCGATAGCGCTTACAAGGCAGCCGTGAAGACCATCGACCAGGCTGTCAAGAAGGGTATTCTTCACAAGAACACTGCTGCGCGCAAGAAGAGCAGCATTGCTCGCAAGATGAATTCCATCGCTTCCTAACGGGAACATCGAGCTTGTAAAGTCCTCCGATTTCTTCGGAGGACTTTTTCTTTTTCCTTGCTTCCCCACGGGAACAGGGATATACTGTACCATATTGGTTCTTTTGGAGGTGTTGTATGGCTTCTCTCTTCGACCCTGTCACGATTCTCCCCGGCATCGGTCCCACCCGGGCCCAACAGCTGGCCAAACTGAACATCCGCACCCTCTACGATCTCATTGCCTATTTCCCCAGAGGCTACGAGGATCGGACGCGGCTGCGGGCCATTGCCGACTTGGAAGTAGACCAGCCCGCCTGCTTCGAGGCCATTGTCATCTCTCACCCCCGCACAGCCCACATCCGCCAGGGTCTCGATCTGACCAAAGTCACCCTGGCCGATCAGACGGCCCGGCTGTCCGTTACGTTCTTTAATCAGCGGTACATTGCCGATCATCTGCTGTACGGTCAAAGCTATATTTTTTATGGTAAACTGGAGGGCGACGCCCGCGGCGTCCAGATGACCAACCCTGTTTTTGAGCCTGTGGAATCGTCCGGCGTTCTAACCCGGCGTATTTTGCCCCTGTACAGTCTCACCGCCGGCATCACCAACAAAATTCTGGTCAAAGCCATCGGAACGGCCCTCCATATCTGCCGGGACAGTCTGCCGGAGGTGCTGCCGCTCCAGGTGCGGCAGCGGTTCCGTCTGTGTGACGCCGCCTATGCCTATGAGACCATCCACCATCCCGCTGACTTCGATGCCCTTGGTGTGGCGCAGAAGCGGCTGATTTTTGAGGAATTTTTTATTTTTTCCGTGGGTCTGGCCATGATGCGGGCCCGGCGCACAGAAATCCCCCACACGCCCTACTCTGTAAAGGACCTCTCCCCGTTTCTGGCCCAGCTGCCCTTCTCGTTGACCGGCGCACAACGGCGGTCCATTGAAGAGATTGCCGCCGACTTTCAGAAGCACAAGCCCATGAATCGTCTGGTCCAGGGCGACGTGGGCAGCGGCAAAACCATGGTGGCCGCCGCTGCCGCCTATCTGGCCGCCGTCAACGGCAAACAGACAGTGCTGATGGCCCCGACGGAAATTCTGGCGGAACAGCACTATCACCATTTGCAAGCACTGTTTGAACCCCTGGGCATCTCCACCGTACTGCTGACCGGTTCCCTGGGCGCCGCCGCCAAGCGGGCCGCCAAAGCCGCCATTGCAGACGGTTCGGCGCAAGTGGTCATCGGCACTCATGCCCTGCTCACCGGCGACGTGTCGTTCCACAGTCTGGATTTGGTCATTGCCGACGAGCAGCACCGCTTCGGCGTGGGCCAGCGGGCCGCCCTGTCGGCCAAGGCCGGCAGCCCCCATCTGCTGGTTATGTCGGCAACGCCCATTCCCCGGACACTGTCGCTGATCCTCTACGGCGATTTGGACCTGTCCATCATCGACGAACTGCCGCCGGGACGGCAGACCATCGACACCTTTTTGGTGGGAGAATCCATGCGCCCCCGTCTCAACGCCTTTATCCGCAAGCAGGTGGACCACGGCAATCAGGTCTATATCGTCTGCCCCGCTGTGGAGGAAACTGAGGAAACGGCCCTCAAATCCGCCGAAAGCTGGGCTGACACCCTCCAGCGGACCGTGTTTCCCGACCTGACGGTGGGACTGCTCCACGGGCGCATGAAAGGCTCGGAAAAGGAAGCCGTTATGGGGCGGTTCTCTCGTGGAGAAATTCATATTCTGGTATCCACCACCGTCATCGAAGTGGGTGTGGATGTGCCCAATGCCACGCTTATGCTGGTGGAAAACGCGGAGCGATTCGGTTTGAGCCAGCTGCACCAGCTGCGGGGCCGGGTGGGACGCGGCAAAGAAAAGTCCTTCTGCGTTCTGATCTCCGACACCCGCAGCACCGAAACGCGGCAGCGTCTCAAGGCCCTCTGTCAAACCAACGACGGTTTTCAGATTGCCCAGCAGGACCTGGATTTACGCGGTCCCGGCGACTTTTTCGGCCAGCGGCAGCACGGTCTGCCCACGTTCAAGGTAGCCAGTCTCACCTGTGACCTGGACACCCTGAAACTGGCTCAGGAGGCCGCCGCGGACTATCTGACGGAGCAAACACCGGAGCCGGACGGCCCGTTAATGGCCCGCATTCGGGCGCTGTTCTCCAATCAGGAGACGGTTTTCAACTGAATTTCACAAAATTGCAAAGTAGGAATTGTATCTTTCGCCAATTTGTAGTAAAATGGACCCAGTGTGTGAATCACAGTTGAATCCACTGTTTTTGGAGGATGTTTGAACATGAAAAAACCCGTTGTACTTGTGATCATGGACGGTGTGGGCCGCGGCGACGGCGGCCCCGGCGACGCTGTCAAGCAGGCCAACACCCCCACCCTGGATAAGCTCTTTGCCACCTGCCCCTACACCTGGCTCAAGGCCCACGGCACTGCCGTCGGTCTGCCCAGCGATGACGACATGGGCAACTCCGAAGTGGGCCACAACGCCCTCGGTTGCGGTCAGGTCTACGCCCAGGGCGCCAAGCTGGTGTCCGAGAGCATCGAGTCCGGTAAGCTGTTCCAGTCCAAGACCTGGAAGAAGCTGGCCGACAACGCCAAGAACGGCAAGACCCTCCACTTCCTGGGCCTGCTGTCCGACGGCAACGTCCACTCCAACATTTCCCACCTGTTCGCCCTGCTGCGCCAGGCCAAGGCCGAGGGCATTCACAGCGTGTGCTGCCACATCCTGCTGGACGGCCGCGACGTGCCCGCCACCTCTGCCTTGGAGTATGTCCAGCAGCTGGAAGATGTCCTCGCTTCCCTGTCCGGCGACGGCTATGACTACCGCATCGCCTCCGGCGGCGGCCGCATGACCATCACCATGGACCGCTACGAGGCCAACTGGCCCATGGTGGAGCTGGGCTGGAAGACCCACGTCCGCGGTGAGGGCCGTCAGTTTGCCGACGCCAAGACCGCCATTGAGACATACCGCACCGAGACCGGCTGCATTGACCAGGACCTGCCTCCCTTCGTCATTGCCAAGGACGGCAAGCCCGTGGGCACCATCGCCAACGGCGACAGCGTCATTCTCTTCAACTTCCGTGGCGACCGCGCCCAGGAGATTTCCCTGGCCTTCGACCGCAAGGACTTCGACAAGTTTGACCGCGGCGACTACACCGGCGTGGAGTTTGCCGGCATGCTGGAATACGACGGCGACCTGCACATTCCCACCAACTACCTGGTGGAGCCCCCCGTCATCCAGAACACCCTCACCGAGGTGCTGTGCGCTCACAAGGTCCGGGAGTATGCCCTGTCCGAGACTCAGAAGTACGGCCATGTGACCTACTTCTGGAACGGCAACCGCTCCGGCAAGGTCTGCGAGGAGCTGGAAACCTATGAGGAGATTCCCTCCGACGTGATTCCCTTCGATCAGGCTCCGGCCATGAAGTCCGTGGAGATCACCGACCACATGGTGGAGGCCATGGCTTCCGGCAAGTACGATTTCCTGCGCTGCAACTTCCCCAACGGCGACATGGTGGGCCACACCGGTTCCCTGGAGGCCGCCATCACCGCCATGGAGTATGTGGACAAGGGCCTCAGCCGCATTCTGGAGGCCGCCGACAAGTATGGCTATGCCGTCTGTGTCACCGCCGACCACGGCAACGCCGACCAGATGACGGAGACCAAGAAGGGCAAGATTTCTGTCCGTACCGCCCATTCCCTGAATCCCGTTCCCTTTATCATCTATGACCCCGACACTGCCTACACCATCAAGGAAGGCAATTATGGCCTGGCCAACGTGGCCCCCACGCTGGTGAAGATGATGGACATTCCCGCTCCCGACTGCTGGGAAGCCAGCATGATCTGATTCCCGCCCTCTTCCGGCTCCGCTGCTGTGGCAGCGGGGCCGGTTTTTTTCTCCTGTACAATATTTTTCTTGTGCTTTTGTTGGAAATGCGGTACAATATCTTCAAGGTATCTTCATTTCTAAAGGAGGTTGCTTTATGATTCGTCTCAGCACGGATAAGGGCGCAATCGCTGTGGACAGCAGCGTTTATACCAATATTGCCGGCGTGGCCGCATCCAACTGCTTCGGCGTCAAGGGCATGGCCGTTCGTTCCATGACGGACGGTCTGGTCCATCTGCTCCGCCGGGAAGCCATGCGCAAGGGCGTGCGCGTCACCTTTCACGATGACAAGTCCATTTCCATTGATCTGCACATCGTCATCGACAACGGCGTCAATATCAACGCCGTCGGCAACGCCATCATTGACGAAGTCCGCTATGTCGTTACGAAATCGACCGGTGCGGAAGTGAAAGCAGTCAACGTCTTTGTAGACTCCATGACTGTCGACTAATACGCGGACCATCCGCATACGGAGGTGTACCACATTGAGGCAGACCATGGACGGAGCGGCTTTTCGTCGAATGATGATCAGCGCCGCCGCCTCGATTGAAATTCACAAACAGCAAATCAACGAACTGAACGTATTCCCGGTTCCCGACGGCGACACAGGCACCAATATGAGCCTGACCATCAACACAGCCTGCGGTGATCTGCGCAAGCTGGAGGACCCCACCCTGACCAAGGCCGCCGATGCCACGGCTTCGGCGCTGCTGCGGGGCGCCCGCGGCAACTCCGGCGTCATTCTCTCTCTGTTGTTCCGGGGCTTTGCCAAGGCCCTCAAGGGCAAGGAGGAAGGCGACGGCACCGATTTCGCTGCCGCCCTCAACGCCGGTGTGGAAGCCGCCTACAAGGCCGTTATGAAGCCTGCCGAGGGCACCATTCTCACCGTGTCCCGGGTGGCCGGTACGGTGGCGGCTCTGGAGGCCCAGTCCAACCGCAACATGGAACATGTGCTTACCTGCACCATCGCCGCCGCCAAGGATGCTCTGGCTGAGACGCTGCACCAGAACCCCGTGCTGGAAAAGGCCGGTGTGGTGGATGCCGGCGGCATGGGCTTTGTGGTGATTCTCGAGGGTATGCTGTCCAGTCTCCAGGGAGACGATATCGTGGCCCCCACGGAGAGCGTTCCCGATATGGGTCAGGAACAAGCCAATTTCTTTGACTTCTCCACCGAGGATATCACCTTCGGCTACTGCACCGAATTCATTATTTCCCGGGAGAATGACAAGGACCCGGCGGCGCTGCGGGAGTTCCTGTCCCAGATGGGCGACAGTCTGGTACTGGTGGACGATGACGAGATCATCAAAGTCCATGTGCATACTAACAATCCCGGCACCGCCATTGAAGAGGCTTTGACCTACGGCAGTCTGGTGACCGTCAAGATTGAAAATATGCGGCTCCAGCACACGGAAAAGGTCATGAAGGAACAGGATTTGGAGCCTAAAATTGCCCCGCCGGAAAAAAAATACGGCATTGTGGCCGTCTGTGCCGGTGGCGGCATCGCTTCGGCCTTCCGGGATCTGGGCGTGGACGGCATCATCCAGGGCGGTCAGACCATGAATCCCTCCACCGAGGACATTCTGCGGGAGATTCAGCGGACGCCGTCGGAGGTTGTCTTCGTCTTCCCCAACAACAAGAACATCATCATGGCCGCCGAGCAGACCGTGGCACTGTGCGGGGAAAAGCAGGTCATTGTTCTGCCCTCCAAAACCATTCCCCAGGGTATCACCGCCCTGTTGTCCTTTGATCCGGAGGGCGAGGTTTCCGACAATGTGGAAGCCATGACCGCCGCCATGGAGACGGTGACTACCATGCAGATCACCTATGCCGCCCGGAACTCCGATTTTGACGGTTATGATATCCATGAGGGTGATTATCTGGCATTGTACGGCGGTTCCCTCTTCGGCACTGACCGGAACATCGAAAAACTCCTCAACGAGCTAGCCCTGCGGGTTGCCCAGGAGGACAAGGAGTTTATCACCATCTTCTACGGCGAGGACATCGACGAGAAGAAGGCCCAAAAGGCCGCCGCCATCTTTGAGAAGCGCTGCCCCGGCGCGGAGGTCAATCTCCTCAACGGCGGCCAGCCCGTTTACTACTATCTCATCGCGGCGGAATAACACCAACAGTAAAAAACCAGGACAGCAACTGCTGTCCTGGTTTTTTTATGGTTGATATCGATTAGTTACCGCCGAAGAAGTAGTCAAAGGGGTTCAGCTCACCATAGGTGGGTTCATCTTCCTCGGGAGGAACCACTTGGGTATTGGGGCCTGTAGTGGCACTGTCGGTCTGTTCCGTCTCTTCCGTGGGCTCTGGCTGCTTCTCATCCAGGGTCACGGACAGTTCCACGGTTTGGCCGCCGCGGTAAACGGTCAGAGTTACCGTATCGCCGGCCTTATAGTCCTTTAGAGCTGCCGCCAAATCGGAGTAGCTTTCCACAGTCTGATCGCCCAGAGCCGTGATGATGTCGGCCTCGCGGACGCCGGCCTTATCAGCACAGCTGCCCTCGGTGACATTATCCACATAGACACCGGCGGGAAGACTGTAATACTTGGCGGTGGTGGCGTCCATATTGATAACACCAACGCCCAGATATGCCTGACCGGTCACATAACCATAGTCAATCAGATCGTTGACAATGCTCATGGCGTCATTGATGGGGATGGCGAAGCCCAGGCCCTCAATGGTGGTGCCGGAAGAGGTATTGCCGCTGTACTTGGCGGTGGTGATACCGATAACATTACCGTTCATATCGAACAGGGGGCCGCCGGAGTTACCGGAGTTGATGGCCACATCGGTTTGAAGCATGGTGATGGGCACATCGCCGGTACCGACGTCACGGTTCAGAGCACTGACATAACCAGCGGTCATACTGAAATTCAGGGTACCCAGGGGGTTGCCGATGGCTACCGCCTGATCGCCCACGGAAACCTCATCAGAATTGCCGATGGAAACGGGGTGGAGACCCGTGGCCTCAATTTTCAGCACCGCCACGTCGTTGCTGGCATCGCTGCCGATGATGGTTGCGTCGTGGAGCGTGCCGTCATACAGGGCAACCTGGACGGTATTAGCGCCCTCAATAACATGGTGGTTAGTCACGATGTAACCGTCCTCCGAGATGATGAAGCCGGAACCGCTGGCGGTGAACTCGCTGGTCCAGTAGCCGTTGGAGGTGGTACCGGTAGTGGTAATGCCCACAGTGGAATCCACATACATGTCATAGACTTCTTTCGGCGTCAGATTCTTGTCGCCTGTATTGGTATGGACCACGCGGTTGACCACCACATTTTCATCTTCTGTCGGCGTCTCTGCGGCTACCTGGGCTTGGGTGTTGTTGGTGGTGTGCTGGTCCAGCAGGTACGCCGTCATGGCGCTGCCGCCGGCACCGCCCACCAGGGCACAGGCCACGGCCACCGCTGCAATTTTCACTCCCTGGCTGCTCTTCTTGGGCTTGGGAGCCTCCGGCGGAGTGAACGAATTTCCACCGTTCATCTGCATCCGGCTGTCATGGTCCACCGGTTCAAAGCTGTAAGAATAGGGTTCACGATTCTCATTCATATTGCTCAACTCCTTGCGTGTTGCTTATCTTCTATGGCTTTATGATATGCAACAATTATGAAAAAAATATGAAGCAGAATTGAAACAAATTTAAACAATCAAAGCGGTATGCCGACTCTATTCGACATACCGCTTTGCTGCCGGTTGATCCAGTTTAATCCAGCGTCGGGAGCACCGACTCGTATTTGGAATCCAGGGCGTTCTGCTCCGGCGCTTCCTTTTTATAGCGGGCCACCAGTTCCGCCGACTTGTTGATGGGCCGGATGGTGCCGGCGCCGCCGACGCAGCCGCCGGGGCAGCCCATGCCCTCCAGCAGGTAACCGTTATACTTACCGGCCCGGGCCATGGTCAGCAGTTTCCGGCATTCCCGCAAGCCCTCGGCGTGGGCCACCTTGACCTCCATATCCGGATGCCAACGGTGGATGACGTCGGCCACTGCCTGGGCCACACCGCCGGCCACCGCAAAGCCACGGCCTGCACCGGTGCCCTCCAGCAGAGGTTCGCCATCCTCCAATTCCTCAAACTTGATGTCCTTGGCCTCAAACATGCCCTGGAGCTCTTCAAAGGTGATGACAAAATCCACATCACTGCGGATATTGGCGCGGCTGGCCTCCAGCTTTTTGGCGGCACAGGGGCCGATAAAAACGATTTTGCTGCCGGGGTACTTCTTTTTCTCCAGGCGGGCTGTCAGCACCATGGGCGTCAGGGCCATGGAGATGCAATGGGCGTATTCAGGATACAGCTTGGTTGCCATATCGTACCAAGCGGGACAGCAGGACGTAGCCATAAAGGGCTGCTGCGCCGGCACCTTGTCCAGAAAGTCCTTGGCTTCCTCGATGGTACACAGGTCCGCGCCCACGGCCACCTCCGTCACATGGTGGAAGCCCAGAGCCTTCATGCCCGCCGTCAGCTTTTCCGGTGTGGAATGGGGGCCGAACTGGCCCACAAAGGCGGGAGCCACCAGGGCGATGACCTGATCGCCCCGCTTGATGGACTGAATCAGCTGGAACACCTGGCCCTTATCGACAATGGCGCCAAAGGGACAGTTGACGAGGCACATGCCGCAGGAAACGCACTTATCCTGGTTGATGACGGCGCGGCCAAATTCGTCGGACTCGATGGCGTCCATGCCGCAGGCCTGGACACAGGGCCGGTCCAGCTTAATGATGGAGCCGTAGGAACAGGCGTCGGCGCAGCGTCCACACTTGATGCACTTGTCCTGATTGATGACCGCTTTGCCCTTTTGAAACTCAATGGCATCCTTGGGGCAGGCCAGATGACAGTTTTGGGCCAGACAGCTCTGGCAGAACTCCGTAACCCGATACTGCTTAGTGGGGCAGGCGTTGCAGGCGTAGTTGATAATGTTGATCAGGGGCGGGTCATAATACTTCTCCGCAATGGCGCTCTCCTCCACCCCGTCGGACAACATACTGTGCTCCTGGACGGAACGCAGGGGCAGACCCATGGCCAGACGCACCCGCTCGCCGGCAATGGCCCGCTCCAGGAAAATCGATTCCCGGTGGGCTGCGATTTCGCCGGGGGCGATGACATAGGGCAACTTCTCCATTCTTGTGTAGTCGCCGCCCTCATAGGCCAGACGCGCCACCTCTGTAAACACTTTTTTCCGAATGCTGGTAACAGTTGAGGGTACTCCCCGCATGACAGTCTCCTTCCGGTATCCTTGGTAACCTGTGAAAGTCTACTAATATGATCGGTTATATATTGTACGATATTCTTAAAATAATGTCAATTACCGAATGGATACAGGGAATATCCTGTCTCCATTCGGTAAGATGGTTATTTCATGACCGGAATCAGCAGCATGCCCTGGACCGTCTCCCCGTCGGTCAGACCGTTGGCCTCCCGGATGGCCTCCGGCGTGGAACAGCACGCCTTGGCCAAAGACCACAAGCTCTCCCCCGTTCCCATGGGCCGGAGAATCACCGAAGGCCGGTCCGCCGTATTGAGCCGCTCATCGCTGAGCTGTCCGCCCAACAGCGTCTGGTATGTCTGACGGGCCACAGTGTCCACGGTGAATTCCACCGTGCAGCGGACCTCCAGGCCCTCCCCTGCCGGGACGGCGAAGGCCTCGCCCACCAGCCGGGCCATGGGACGCCACTGGCACTGTTCCGCCCCGGCGGTACGGCAGCTGATCTCCATCCGGGCTGTGGTTCCCCGGATTTCCTCTTCCGGGTCACAATAGAGGATATTGGCCACCGCCGGCAGCGTCACCACCAGCTGGCCGTCCTCCCAGGTGACCGTGGGATCTCCCAAACAGACCTGGGTATCAATGACCGATTTCACCGGCACCTCCACCGGCGTTCGCACCGTCTCCTGCATGGTTTGCCGGTCCAGACGGCCCGCCGCCTCCACCTGCTGCCAGTTGGGCGTGAAGGTATGGTGCAGGCTGTAGCCGTCCTCCAGCACCTCCAGCTGCTCCTGTCCTACCACGGTACACTGGGCCAGGATTTGCAGATCCGCCAGAAGCCGCCGCCCCTGGCCGCTGGTATCCTCCATATGGAGCTCCGCCAGAGCCAAATCCACTTGGACCTCCTGATCCTCATACTCCCGCTGCAACTCCACATACTGGGAGAACGGCAGCTGACAGGACCAGGTGGCCAGTTCTTCATCCTCTGTCAGATACAGCAGCCGCACCAGGGCGTTGCCCTTAAAAATGGCCTTGCTGCCCAGGAGCCGGGACTCTGTCAGCTCCAGATCCACCTGGGAGCGGCACAGCTCCTTCATGGGGGCCTGCCCCTCCGGTAATTCGATTTCCTCGGCCATAGGGAATTGCCGCTGGGCAAACTCCACCGGCCGGACGATGGGATACACCGCCGACCGCAGCTGCAAATCCACCGGCTCCGTCGGGCTGAGGCTAAACGTCTGTTGGGCCGGTTCGTACCCCGTCACATCGCCGCACAGACTGACCCGGACCAGAATTTTACGGCTGTTGATCACCTTGGCGTCAATATGGCGAATGCGGCAAATCGCGTGAACCTCCGTACTCTCCGTAATGGCCGGATGCTCCAGCCGCACCGAAAATGGCAAATACGCCTGTAGGGACCGGGGTGCGGAATGGTCCTCCGGCTCGTAGACCACACCGGCCTGGACGCCGCCGCTGAGATGGATACTGCCGCTGCGGCACTCCTTTCCCCGCATCACCACCGTGCCGAAGGTTTGCAGAATCTGGCCCACGTCGGGGTGGCTGTCGGGTACGATGGACTCACCGCTCTCCTCCTGTGCAATGCCCGATGAAAACACCTCCCGCAGATAGTCGGCGGTCTTCGTTTCAAATATCAGTTCCATGGTCGTCACTCCTTGTTGTTTCCTCCTGGGGATTTACACCTATGGAACTATATACGCGGCCTTGGACAGGGTTATGCCACCATTCAGCGGTGGACCAGCCAGCCCAGCAGAATCAGCAGCGCCGCCACCAGTACGGTAAACCCACATCGGGGCACCAGCATCGATAACAGCAGTCCCGCCCCCAGGGCCATCAAAAAATATCCGATTGTTCCAGCACGTTTGCACATAAAAACCGCCTCCTGCAACAGTATACGCAGGAGGCGGTTCCATCTTTCCAATTTTACACAAGGCGTCCCGCCCGGATGATCCAGGCTGCGCCCTGTGATACGGTGACCGTAGCCGGTTGGCCCACGGTCTCATTGCTGACGGTGCGGGTGTCACCCCGCAGCACAGAGAAATTTTCCACATTGTATTTAGCGCCCCGGATGGTGACGCCGGACAGCGTCCGGTCCAGGGGAAGCAGTGAGAAGTACCGGAACTGGCCATGTGGAATCTCCACCGTACCGTCCTGTATGTACCGGATTTCATTGTCCTCGTCCCAGATGGCCGCATCCACACCGTCCCGCCACGCCTGCTCCAACAGCTGCAAGTTGGCGATATGGTGGTCCTGGCGGCCGCCGGTGCAAGCCGTGAAAATCATATGGCGAATGCCTCGGTCCCGGGCATACTCATAGGCCGCCTGTAAGTCCGTCAGGTCCTTTTCCGCAGGCAGGAGCACCCGCTCCGCTCCCTCCGGCGGTACGCCGCCGGAATCGCTGTCGCCGATGTACGCATGCACCGGAAACCTGGCTGCCGCCGCGCAGCGGGTGCCGCCGTCGGCACAGATCACCCGGACACGGTTTCGGAGCGGCTCCAGAAAGCTCCAGTCGGCGCAATCCCTGGACCCGAAAATCAGCGCTATTTCAGTTCCCACAGCTTGATCTCCTTTGCCTTTTCATACAGCCGCGCATAGCTGGCATGGCGGGTGGGCTCAATCTCTCCAGCTTCCACCGCCGCCAGCACCCGGCAGCCCGGTTCCGTCAGGTGGGCACAGTCGTTGAACTGGCACTGGCCCAGGTAGGGCGCGAAGTCCGGAAACGCGTATTGCAGGTTCTCTTTGAGGATGATCTCCATCTGTTCCGTATCAAAGGAGGAAAAGCCCGGCGTGTCGGCCACATAGGTGCCGTCGGTCATCCGATACAGCTCCACATGGCGGGTCGTATGGCGGCCCCGGCCCAATTTATCGGAGACCGCTCCCGTCTCAATGCAAAAATTGGGGTCCAGACAGTTGAGAATGCTGCTTTTGCCCACGCCGGAATTGCCGGTGAACGCCACCACCTTGCCGGAGATAGCCCGGTGGAGTTCCTCCACCCCCTCACCGGTTTCGGCGCTGGTGCGGATCACCGGGTATCCGGCGTGCTCATAAATCCGCACCAGACGGTCGCCGTCATCCAGGTCACACTTGTTGACGCAGAGAATCACCGGCACATTCTGATGGCCTGCAATGGCCGTAATCCGGTCGATGAGGAACGGCTCCGTCACCGGAATGACACAGGAAGCCAGAACCACCAGGACATCCAGGTTGGCCACCGCCGGGCGGACAAAGCGGTTCCGCCGGGGCAGCACCTCCTGGACCGTGCCCTTTCCGCCTTCCACAGCGATGGTCACCCGGTCGCCCACCAGGGGCGACATCTGGGTTTTCCGCAGCTTTCCCCGGGCCCGGCACTCGATGACGGCGCCCTCCTCCGTCTGCACATAGTAAAATCCGCTGAGGGCTTTTACAATCAATCCATCCATGGTCATCCCGCTCCAAAGGTTATGGTCTCGGATTTGCCCAGGACACCGTCAAAATACACCTCTACCGTCTGGGTTCCGGCCCCGGTCACCTGGAACGAGAATTGACCCTGGGCCGTGTCCAGTTCCATGGGTTCCGCATACGGCTCCTTGTCCAGATACACCGACATCACCGTTGTGGGACGGTCCTGGGGCAGATCTACTGTAATCATTTTTGTACCAGTGGCAGGTTCCGTCGGCGCATTGGGCTCCGTGGTGCTGCCGTTATTATCCCCTTCGTCGGGATTCTGGTTCTCGTCAGGCTGGTCGGGATCGGTATCAGGCGCATCGGGGTCTTCCTCCGGTTCCTTGTCCGGCGCCTTGCAAATGATCAAGTTAATGACCGTCCCTTTGGGAACCTCCTCGTCCTGGTTAATGCTCTGATAAATCACTGTGCCCTCCGGCAGATTACGGTCATTTTCACCGATGGTAACGCTGCCCTGCTCCAGTCCCGCTTTCTCCAGCGCCGCCAGAGCGTCATCAATGGGCTGGCCCTCCAGAGCCGGTACTTTTACCAGTTCTTCCTTGGGGCCGTCGCTGACTGTCAGGATGACCACCTGCCCCTTTTGCAGGGGCTCATCTTTGCCCGGAGACGTGGAGATGACAACATCTTTCTCCACCGTATCGTCATACTCCCGCGCAACTTGCGGCGTTACACCCAAATCATTCAGCACTTCCTCGGCATACTGAAGCGTTTTGCCGCTGAGGTTCGGCATGGGCAAACTTTGGTCGGCATCATCGGTACCTTGAGACACCGTCAGGGTGACTGTAGCCCCCTCCTTCACCACAGAATTGGCGTCAGGACTTTGCGCAATGACGGTACCGTACTCCGCCTCGTCTTCGATCCAAACCGGGGTGGAGAGATTCAGGCCCTCATAGGCATCGGAATTACTGATCACGTCATTATACATCTGGCCCAGGAAGCTTGGAACTCTCACATCCTTGGTGGCGATCAGCATGTCCTTTAGGAAAGAGTTGTACAAGAAGAAGAACACACCCACCACCGCCAGAATGATGCAGACCGCACCGGCGGCAATGGCCACCCGGTTACCGCTGCGGCGTCTGGGAGGAGCTTCCTCCCATTCCACCACCCGTTCCGCCTGGCGGCGGGGCGGCTCCGGCCGATGGTAGGCCGCTGGCCGCTGCTGCTGGACTGGCCGGAGGGTCACAACATCCTCGCTGACCGGGTCCAGAATCTGGGTCTTTTGCAGCGCTGCCGCCGTGAAGTCAAAGATCACATTGGGATTTTTCCGGAATTCCTCCAGGTCGGCCAGCATTTCCGTGGCCGAAGCATACCGCTGCTCCACGGCGGCGGTCATGGCGTGCATGGTGATCTGTTCCAATCCCTTGGGGATGCCGTCCACCAGTTCCGTTGGCAGTACCGGGGAACCGTTGATATGCTGGATGGCCACGGCCACCGGAGAATCGCCGTCAAACGGCGGCCGTCCGGTCAGCATTTCATACATGACGACACCCAGGGAATAGAGGTCGGAGCGCTTGTCCACGCGACTGCCCCGCGCCTGTTCCGGGGAGATATAATGGACAGAACCCAAGGCTTCCCGGGTCAGGGTGCTCTGGGCTGAGGTGATGCGGGCAATGCCGAAGTCGGCCACCTTGACGCTTCCGTCCTTGAGAATCATGATATTGTGGGGCTTGATATCCCGGTGGATGATGCCGCGGCTGTGGGCATGCTCCAGGGCCTTGGCAATCTGTGTGGCGAAGTGCAGCGTCTCCCGCCAGTTGAGCTGCCCCTTCTGGCTCATATACTGCTTGAGGGTGATACCGTCGATAAGCTCCATAACGATATAGTCCGTATCGCCGGAGTGGGACACGTCGTACACACTGACAATATTGGGATGGGACAGCATGGCGACAGCCTGGGATTCGGCATGGAACCGGCGGCGGAACTCCGCGTCCTTGGAAAACTCGTCCTTCAGGATTTTGATGGCCACCAGACGGTTCAGCCGGTGGCAGCGTGCTTTATATACAACCGCCATTCCGCCGATGCCGATACTCTCCAGAATCTCATATCGGTTATCCAGCATCTTGCCGATGTAATTATCCATTCAATGGTTCCTCCTGTCGTTGGATTGGGTCAGACCGTGGCCAGAACCACCGTCACATTGTCCGGCGCACCACGTCCCTTGGCGATATCCAGCAGGCGCTGACAGCAGCCGTCCTTCTGTACGCCGTGGACCACTTCAAAGAGAATTTCCTGGTCGGCCATCTCATTGGAAAGGCCGTCGGAACAGAGCAGCACCGCGTCGCCTGGGTGCAATTCCTGATTGTACAAATCACAGTCCACATTGGCCTCGGTACCCACGGCACGGGTGATCAAATTCTTGCTGGGATGGGTCTTGGCCTGCTCCCGGGTGATCTCGCCGCGGCGGACCATCAGCTCCACCAAAGAATGGTCCACGGTCATAAACCGGATGCCGTCCTTGTCAAAAATATAGGCCCGGCTGTCGCCTACATTGGCGATGACCGCCCGATCCGGCAGCAGCACCGCCGCCACCAGCGTTGTGCCCATGCCAGTAAAATCGCTGCTGACCTTGGATTGCTCAAAAACCGCCTGATTGGCCAGAGAAACCGCGTCCCGCAGCATCTGTTCAATCTGCTCGACGTCCATATCCTCCCGGGCTGTGCGGCGCACCTCGCCCACAAAAACCTCCGTTGCCAGACGGCTGGCCACATTGCCGGACTTGGCTCCGCCCATGCCGTCGCACACCACCAGCAGCAGTTGATTGGGGTGCAGCGTGACGATATCATAAAAGTCCTGATTCTGTTTGCGGACATTGCCCAAATCTGTCAATCCCCATGCGTCCATGCCGTTCCCTCCGTTTTTTCACTCTCTTTGACGTACTTCCTCCGCAGCTGCCCACAGCTGGCGTCGATATCGCCGCCCAGGGACCTGCGGACTGTGGCCGGAATGCCGTGGCCCTCCAAAATCTTCTGAAACCGGGCCACCGCCTGCCGGGTACTGGGCCGCAGGGGGCTCTCGGCCACCGGATTCAGCGGAATCATATTGACATGGGCCGCCAAACCGTGGAGCTTGGACGCCAGCAGCTCCGCCTGCTCCGGGCTGTCGCTGACGCCGTCGATCATGGTATATTCAAAGGACACCCGGCGGCCTGTCTTCTCAAAATATCTTCTACAGGCATCCAACAGCACATCCACCGGGTATTTCCGATTGATGGGCATAATGGCGCTTCTCGATGCGTCGTCCGGCGAATGCAGGGAAACCGACAGGGTCAGCTGTAATTTCTTTTCCGCCAGTTCGTCAATCCGCGGCACCAGGCCGCAGGTGGACAGGCTGATATGGCGCATACCGATATTCATGCCCTCGGGGCTGTTGACCAGCTCCAGAAACCGCATAACATGATCGAAATTGTCCAGCGGTTCCCCGATGCCCATCAGAACAATATTGGAAATGGGCAAGCCGGAATCTAGGGCCGTAAACAACACCTGATCGAGAATTTCCGACGGCTGCAACCGCCGGACCAGTCCGCCCAGGGTGGAAGCGCAGAACTTGCAGCCCATGGGGCAGCCCACCTCCGACGAAATGCAGACGGTATTGCCGTGGTGATACTGCATCAGCACCGTCTCCACACAGTTGCCGTCGCCCAGCTCCCAGAGGTATTTGACCGTTCCATCCTTCTGAGACCGCTGCTTTCTGGCCACCTTGGGCGCCGTAATATAGTAGGTCTCGTCCAGCTTGGCCCGCAATTCCTTGGAGAGATTGGTCATCTCTGCAAAGTCTGTAACGCCCTTGTGGAGCCAGGTATAGATCTGTTTGGCCCGAAACGCCGGCTGCCCCATATCGTTCAATGCCTGGGTCATCTCGGCCAGGGTCATGGATTTGATATCTTGCTTCATGGTATCTTCCTCAGCTTTGCCACAAAAAATCCGTCGCACTGGTGCACACAGGGCAGCAGCGTCAACCGGCTGACCGCCCCCGCGCCCAGGCCCTCCGGCAGAGCCATTCTCTCCGCCGCAAAGTCCGGGTGCTCCCGCAGAAAGGAATCCACAATATCCTCATTTTCCCGGTGCAAAATGGTGCAGGTACTATAGACCAGCACGCCGCCGGGGCGAACATATCGACAGACGTTGTCAAGAATGCGCCGCTGTACCGCAGGCAATCCCTCCAAGGGCTTCAGGGCCTTGTACCGGATATCCGGCTTTTTACGGATGGTGCCCAAACCGGAGCAGGGCACATCGGCCAGAACCACATCCATGGCGTTCTCCCACTGGGGGTTGAAGGCAGATGCGTCCTGAACCTGAGCCGTCAGCGTTTCAATGCCCAGCCGCTCCGCCCCCTTCTCAATCAGCTGGATTTTATGGGGGTGGATATCACAGGAGATCAGTTTGCCCCGGTTTTGCAGGGCCATGGCCGCTGCAAAGCTCTTGCCGCCCGGCGCGGCACAGCAGTCCAGAATGGACATACCAGGCTCAATATCGGCCACCACCGCCGGCAGCTTGGCTGCCGCATCCTGGACCAGCAGGGAGCCGTCCCGGAACGTGTCCATCTGTTCCAGGTTGCCGGTGCCGCTGAGTTCATAGCAGCCCGGCATCCAGGGATGGGGCGCATAGGATACGCCCTGCTCGTCCCACCGGCGGCACAGGTCCGCTTCGGTGGTTTTCAGGGGATTGTACTGGACCACCGTGGCGGGGGACGTGTTATGGCTTTGCAGCAGGGGTTCCAGCAGGTCCTCCCCTACATTGTCCCGCAGCAGCTCCACCAGCCCTTCCGGGTGGGAGTAGCGAGTGGACAGGTCCGACGGCTGGGGCAGGTCCTTCCCTGCCCGCAGCACCGACCGGAGCACTCCATTGATCAGACCCGCCGCCCGGGGATTGGCATACCGTTTTCCCTGCTCAACGGCCTCATTGACGGCAGCAGACGGCGGAATCCGGTCCATAAAAACAATCTGATAGACACCCAGGCGCAGAATATCCTGCACCACCGGCTGGAGCTTCCGCAGTCCGCCCTTGACGAACTCCGTCAAATAGAAATCCAGCAGCAGCCGGTTCTGCACGACGCCATAGCACAGCCGCGTGGCCAGCGCCGCGTCCCGGCTATCCAGCCGGTCCCGGCGAATATAGTCTTTCAAAACGCCATCGGACCAGGCGTCATTTTTCCGACAGGCAATCAGCGCCGCCAATGCTGTGTTTCGTGCAGACATAGTGCCTCCTTACAGTTGAATGGGATGGCCCCGGAAATAATCGGGCGCCGCCATGCGTTTGCCGCCTTCGGCCTGGAGCTGGGTAATGGTGACCACTTTTCCATCGCCGCAGGCCACATCCAGGCCTTTCTTATGGAGCTCCAGCAGGGTGCCGGGGGCCTTGTCGGTGGTTTTCTCGGTGTACTCCACCCGGTAAATCTTAAACCGCTTGCCGTCCAGCTCCGCAGTGGCCACAGGCCAGGGAATCAGGCCGCGGACATGGTCCACAATCTGCCGGGACGTGCGGCTCCAATCGATGGGCGCCATCTCCTTGGTCAGCATGGGTGCAAACGTCACTTGGCTGGGGTCCTGGGCCGTCCGGGTCACAGCGCCGTCGGCCACATGCTTCACCGTATCGGACAGCAGGCCTGCACCAATTTCGGCCAGCCGGGCCATCAGCTCCTCGGTGGTCTCCATGGGGTCAATGGGGGTCTTGCGGACCTCAATCATATCGCCGGCATCCATTTCCGCCGCCATATACATGGCGGTGACGCCGGTTTCGTCCAGGCCGTTGAGGATGGCCCACTGAATGGGACCGGAACCACGCAGGGCCGGCAGGACGCTGGCATGGATATTGATGCAGCCCTGGGGCGGAATATCCAAAACCCGCTGGGGCAGGATTTTACCGTAGGCCACCACCAGAATCAGGTCCGGCTGCAATGCCTTCAATTCCTCCACCACGGCGTCATCCTTGAAGGTGGTGGGCTGATACACCGGCAGGCCCACAGACTGGGCGTAGACCTTGACCTCGCTCATGGCCAGTTTCATGCCCCGGTTCTTGGGGGTGTCGGGCTTGGTATAGACGCCGACAATATTGCAGCCGTCCTCATGGATGCGGCGCAGGCAGGTGGCCGAAATGGCCGGGGTTCCCATAAATACAATTCTCATGCTTCGTCCTCCGCTTCGTTGGCCAATTCCTCCAATTCCTCCTGGGTCAGGAATCGCTCCACTTTATCCACATACAGATGGCCGTCCAGGTGCTCCAGCTCATGGCAAAACGCCCGGGCAATCAATTCCTCGCCCTCGGCCTCATACCACGCTCCAAATCGGTCCTGGGCACGGACCTTGACCACATTGGGGCGGGTGACAATGCCATACTTGCCGGGGACACTGAGGCAGCCCTCCAGGCCCGTCTGTTCCCCGCTCTCGGAGATAATTTCCGGGTTGATCAGTTCCAGAATCTCCTCTCCCACATCCACCACCACCACGCGGCGGAGAATGCCTACCTGGGGTGCGGCCAGACCGACGCCCCGGGCGTCTTCCAACGTCTCCGCCATATCGTCCAACAGCTCATGGAGCCGGTCATCAAACTTGGTTACGGGGCGGGACACCTTGCGCAGTGTCGGGTCCTCTTCCGTCAGAATATTTCTCAATGCCATGGTAATTCCTCCCATTCAAACTTCTGTCCCGCCAATCAACCATAGGGGTTGACATCGGCAAACACCGTGACGCCGCGATTCTGCCGGTCACGGGAAAATGCTTTCATACACTCCGCCGTCATCCGGCGAATGGCGCGGCTGTTCTCCACACCCAGAGTCAGCCGGTACCGATAGCGGTTATTGACCTTGGCCACCGATGCAGGAGCCGGTCCCAGCAGTACCGCCGGTACCTGCATTTGCTGCAATCCCTGGTCCATCAAGCCCCGGAATCTTCTGGCCGCTTCCTCCACCTGATCGGCAAAGATGCCGGAAAAGGTCAGAATCAGCAAATCCCGAAAGGGCGGGCAGCCCCGCAGATGCCGCATGGCAATCTCCATTTCATAAAACCGGTCATAATCCTGGGCTGCTGCCAGGGTGATGACAGCATTCTGGGGCGTCATGGTCTGAATCACCGCCGTACCGGCCAATGCGCCGCGGCCTGCCCGGCCCACCACCTGCGTAATCATGGAGAACGTGGTCTCGGCAGCCCGGAAATTGTCCACATACAGGGACATATCGGCATCCAGGACGCCCACCAGCGTCACATTTTCAAAATTCAGCCCCTTGGCCACCATCTGGGTACCGATCAGCACCGGGATTTTCTCCCGCTCAAACCGTTCCAGCAGCTGTTCGTGGCTGTGGACAGCACTGACAGTATCGGCGTCCATGCGGAGAATCTCCGAATCCGGCAACAGCTGCCGCAGCTCTTCCTCCACCTTTTGGGTGCCGGTGCCCATCTGCTTCAAAGGGCCGCCGCACCGGGGACACCGGGCCATCAGGGGTTCTGAATGGCCGCAGTAGTGGCACATCAGCCGTCCGTTGGCTCCGTGGTACGTCAGATGGACGCTGCATCGGGGGCACTGGGGCGCTTCGCCGCACTCCACGCATGCCACATACCGGCTGGTACCCCGGCGGTTGAGAAACAGGATGGTCTGTTCTCCCCGCTGCAACGTCTCGTGCATCCGTTCTTCCAGAGGCCAGCTGATGGACGTGCCGTTGCCCCGGCGCAGCTCCTCTTTACAATCGATGATTTCCACCGATGGCAAATTCTTCCCGTTATATCGATTTTTCAGCCGGTAAAAGCCGATTTTCCCGACTTTTGCCAGATACATGGTTTCGATGGACGGCGTAGCCGACCCCAGCAGGACCATGGCCCCCGTGTGGTGGCCCCGATAGGCAGCCACTTCCCGGGCATGGTAACGGGGGCTGTTCTCCGATTTATAGGTGTGCTCCTGCTCCTCATCGAGAATCAGCAAACCCGGCGATTGCAAGGGGGCAAACACCGCCGAGCGGGTTCCCACCACCACCCGGGCCGAACCGTCCCGGATGCGTTTCCATTCGTCGTACCGCTCCCCCACCCGCAGGCCGCTGTGGAGGATGGCCACCTGATCGCCAAAGTGACCGGCAAACAAGCTGACCAACTGGGGCGTCAATGCGATTTCCGGCACCAGCAGCATGGCGGTCTTGCCCTGGGCCAGGCACCGGTGAATCAGCTGCACATAGACCGAGGTCTTACCGCTGCCGGTGACGCCGTAGAGCAGCGCCACGCCGGGGTCCGGGCGGTCCCACTGGGCGCAGATGCCGTCATAGGCTTGCTGCTGTTCCTCGTTCAGGACCACCGGTTCCACATGGGCCGGGCGAATGTCCACGCGGCGCAGCGCCGGCACTTCCTCCAGCGTAATCATCCCCATGGATTCCATCCGCCGCAAGGTGGCCGCAGTCGCACCGGTAAAGTAACAGAGGTCCTTGGAACTGCCGCTGCCCACGGTGCACAGCAGTTCCAGCAGCGCCGCCTGAACTGGCGCCGACTTGCGCCGCCGGTTGGCGTATTCCATGGCCTCCTCGGCGGAAATCGCCAGATATGCCACGCGCTCCGTCTTGTCCTTGGTACGGCGCAGCAATTCCGAATCATTGCGCAGCAGCTTCTTTTTCAGCAAATATTGCAGTGCACTTTGCAGCGTTTCTTCGTCGGGAAACTGCCGCCGCAGCCACGGGTAATCGGCCTCACCGCCCAGTGCTTCCAACTGCTCCATAACCGCTTTGGCCAATGGCTGTCGGGAAATAGCTGCTCTCCAGTCACAGTCCGGACAGATTGCGAACCGGTCCACAGTCTGGAACCACAGTCCCGCCGGAAGAATGGCTTTGACCGCGTCATAAAACGTGCAGAAGTACCGTTCCCGGAGAAAGGCCGCCAGCCGCAGTCCCGCCGCGTCCAGCACCGGTCCGTCGTCCAGGGTCCGGTTAATCCATTTGAGTTCCGCACCGTCTCCTTCCTCCAGTGCCACCACCATGCCTTCACTGCGGCGGTTGCCGCTGCCGAAGGGCACTTGAACCCGCATGCCCGGGGTCACGGTACAGCCCTCGGGAATTCCATAGGAATAGAGTCGATCTATGGCGTAAACAGCCGCCTGGACGGCCACTTTTGCTACCAAACGGGAACCCCCTTAAAAGCACATTCAAGGCGTAGGCGGTCAGCGCCTGCGCCTTGACGGTATCTCACTTCATATACTCTTCCTTGACCGTCGCCGTCAGCTTGCCGTCGGCAACCTCCCGGATGGCCAGGGTGACGGGCTTTTCCGGCAGGGCTTCCTGGTGCAGTTCCGCCTCAATGGAAATCTGGCGGGCCCGGCGGGCCACAACGTTGACCAGCAGATACCGGCTGTCAATGTGTTTGAGCATTTCACTCATGGGGGGGTAAAGCATGTTAATTGTCCTCCTTCAAATAGTCCAGCCGCAACTGGGCTCTGCACTTTTCTGCTTCCATAATGGCCTGAATCTCATTGGCCGCATGCTGTACATGGTCATTGATGACAATGTAATCGTATTGGGATGCCTGGGCATACTCCCAGCGTGCCCGCTCCAGACGGCCCGCAATTTTATCATCGGGCGTATCGCCGCGCCCCCGCAGCCGCCGTTCAATCTCGGCAAAGCTGGGCGCAGCCATAAAGATCAGCACCGCGTCTTCCCGGTTGGAGCGGACCTGCATGGCGCCGCAGGGCTCCACGTCCAGCAGGATATCAAAGCCCTGCTCCAGCTGCTGCTGGATGGGCCCCTCCGGCGTACCGTAGCAGTTGCCCACGTATTCCGCATGCTCCAGCAATTCGCCCCGGTCCAGCATCTCTTGAAATTGCTCCCGGGTGACAAAGTAGTAGTTTTCGCCGTCCACCTCGTTGGGCCGCTTTTCCCGGGTGGTCACCGACACGGAAAACCGCAGGTTGGGGTGACGCCGCATGACCTCCTGCACCACAGTGCTCTTTCCCACGCCCGAGGGGCCGGACAGTACGAACAACCTGCCGTTTGTCATGATTCTTCCATCTCCTCTGCTGTCAACTCCGTATGTTTGTCGTTCATGCGTCCCGCCACGGTCTCCGGCAGGATGGCCGAGAGAATTACATGGTCCGTATCCATGATGATGACGGCACGGGTCCGGCGGCCGTAGGTGGCGTCAATGAGCATGCCGCGGTCCCGAGCCTCCTGGATCATACGCTTGATGGGCGCCGAATCCGGCGCCACAATGGCAATGAGCCGGCTGGACGAAATCATATTGCCAAATCCGATGTTGATGAGCTTCATGGATTCCTCCCGTCACTCGATGTTCTGGGTCTGTTCCCGTATCTTTTCCAGTTCCGCCTTGATTTCCACCACCGTGCGGGCCTGTTCCAAATCGTTGCCCTTGGAGCCGATGGTATTGGCTTCCCGGTTCATCTCCTGCAGCAGAAAATCCAGCTTGCGGCCAATGGCCCCGCCGCCGACGAGCATGTTCTCCAGCTGGGACAGGTGGCTTCTCAGCCGCACCGTCTCCTCGTCCACGGCAATTTTATCGGCATAGAGGGCGGCTTCGGCCAGAATGCGGCTTTCGTCGATGTTCTGGTTCTCCAAAACCTCCTGCATTTTCGCCGTCAGCCGTGCCCGGTATTCGGCCAGGGTGACAGGGCTGCGGGCTTCCACCTGTTCCGTCAGGGACAGGATGGTACCGGCGCGGCTGCGCAGATCGGCTTCCAGGGCGGCGCCCTCCCGGGTCCTCATGGCGTCGAAGGCCGCCAGGGCCTCCTGGACCACGGCAATCAAATCCTCGGTCACCTGCTCCTCATCGGTGTCCGCTTTCTCCACCAAAAACAGGTCCGGCAGTTTGGCCAGACTCGAAACAGAAATATCGTCGGTCACGCCGTAGTCTGTCACAATGGTCCGCATGGCTGCCAGATATCCCTCCAGCACCGGCCGGTTCAGGGAGATTTCCACAGCGCTTGTCCCACAGTTAGTAATGGAAAAAAACACATCCACCTTGCCGCGGCTGATGGACGATTTGACCGCCTGCTTCACCGCCTCCTCGGCAAAGGAATAGAGCCGGGGCAGCTTGATATTACAATCCAGATACCGGTTGTTTACCGACCGGATTTCCACGGAAATCTCCCGGCCATTCCGGGTTTCCACGGCCCGGCCATAGCCCGTCATACTTTTGATCAACGCGATCCCTCCTTGGGTCCTCGTTCTAATTTCCATTGGTTTCGATCACCACGACGGATGGACCGCCGTGGTGATCAAATGATTCCTATTCCTTTACCAGCGAGACAGCCGCGCTGTACTGGCCGATGGCCGCCACAGAGCCGTCGCCGCTGACCTCGATGGTCACCGGTACACTCTGGGTACCCTCCCGCAGACTGGACGCGTCAATCACTGCCCAAACGTCATCTTCCGTCAACTGGTTGACTTCGTCGATGGGTCCGCGGACCGTCACCGTCAGCTGCATGGTCATGACATTGACCTCGTAGCCCTCCGGCTCGTTGGCCGTGATGATATCGGTAACCTTCATGGTCTTGCTGGCAATCCGCGACGTATTGACGCTGATATCCACAAAGACGCTCTCCAGCTCCGTCACGTTGACCAGTCCATTGGGCAGCGTCACCGGCATATCCTGGGCAATGGGGTCGATCAGCTGTGCCAGGTCCACCTGTGTGATCGTCAGTTGGTTGGTCTTCTCCAGAACCTCCGGCTCTCCGGCCACAGTGATGGTCTGCGGGTCACAGCTCCAAATCATATCGTTTTTCGTGACGCCGCCGCCGTCCAGGAACTCCACCACAACGGGGATTTCCTTCATCTGCAAAATGGGCTGCCGGACTTCGATGGAATTGACCGCCACACCGTTGGCGCTGATGGTGATATTGGAGCTGTCCACCGCCTCGCCGTTGTCATCAATCAGTGTGACCGGGCAGGACTGGAGCACCGTCTGGGACAGATTATCCTGCTGCAAAATCACTTGGGCATAGCTGACCTGACTGATCAGGGACTCTGGGCCCTCCAACAACACTTCGTTGGGGCTGCACTCCATACTGGCGGCGTAATAGCCCTCCTGAACAGTACCGTCCAGAATGCCCCGCACAGAGACCGTTTTGGACGAGAACCGCTCCACAGTAAATGTGACAGATTGCGGCGTGCCGTTCAACTTCACATCGCTGTTGGATACGCCGCTGGGAAAGGATACGCTGTAATCCATGGTGTACGTTCCCGGCTCTTTGATGCGGGACACATCCACCGTCAGTACAATATTGGTGGCCGACAGCTTTTGCAGGGTGGACCGGCTACAGGTCACCCGAAGATTCACGGTGGTATCCGCGCCTTCGGTGATGACCAAATTGGAGTCAGCCCGGATTTGGTCAGCGCCGTAGAACGTGACGGCCACATCGTTGATGGGCTCGTTGCTGACCTCCTGGTTGACCACCGTCACCACATAGATCCACAGGCAGAGGGACGCCAGCAGGGCCACCGCCATGGATACCAGTTTGCTCTTCATAGTTTCCCACCTTTTTGGGTCAGTTGACCCAGAATGCGCTGGTAGAAGCGCACGGGCTTGGATTCCTCCTTGACGGTAACCAGCTCATTGACCAGCAGACGTTCCAGCGTCTTGGCGGCCAGATGGCGTTTGAGCATACCGCCCACAGCCACAGAGATGGTGCCCGTCTCCTCCGAGACGATGACCACCACGGCATCCGACGCCTCACTCATACCGATGCCCGCCCGGTGGCGGGTGCCCAGGTCACTGCTGAGATGGGTATTTTCCGACAGCGGCAGCACGCAGCCGGCAGCCGCAATGCGGGACTGCCGGATGATCAGTGCGCCGTCATGAAGGGCCGCTTTGGGGAAAAAGATATTGCGCAGCAGTTCATCGGAGACTGCGGCATCCAGCACGGTGCCGGTTTTAAAGTATTCATCCAGCAGGATGTTCCGCTCAAATACAATCAGTGCGCCGGTGCGGGTCTTGGACATCTTCTCACAGGCCGTGACCACGGCGGCAATGGCCGCACTGGCCGGGCGGGCTTCCTGTTTGCCGCCCAATAGCTCCTTGACAGACCGGCTGCCCACCTTCTCCAGAAACAGACGCAGTTCCGGCTGGAACATGATCACCAGCGCAATAAAGCCCAGTTCCAGAATGCGGTTCAAAATAAAGTACAGCGCATACATGTGGAACAGGCTGGTAAGCCAGGTGACCAGCAACAGCAGAACGATGCTCTTGGCGATCCGGGACGCCCGGGTGGAGCGGATCATGGTGATGCCCTTATAGAACAGGAACGCCACCACCAGGATATCCAGCACATCGGTGAATTTCATTGTAAAGAGTGACGTCAGAATGCTGTTGAACAGCGCACTTGGCATACTACACCCTTCTTCCAAAATTGCGATACAAGCATTATTTTGTTAATTATACCGTAAACCGCTGCCAATAGCAAGTGGAATCCGGCAAGATTTTGGGAGTTATGCAAAACTTTTCAGCCTTTCCACAACTTCCAGCGTCCGAATGATCTCCGTCTCTGTGGTAAACGCCGACAGGCTGAACCGGACGGTTCCGCCCTCCAGCGTCCCGGCACTTTCATGGGCCAGGGGTGCGCAGTGCAGCCCCGCCCGCACGGCAATGCCCTCCTCGGCCAGATGTTGGGCCGCCGTTTCGCTGTCCAGATTCTGCAGCACCGCGGAGACCACATTGGCCTGGGGGCTGCCGGTAAACACCCGCACATGGTCCATGGATGCCAGGCCGCGGCAAAGCTGCCGGGTCAGCTGTTCCTCCCGGCTTCGGCGCGTCCTGCCGTCCTCCTGCCGCAGATACGTCAGCCCTGCCAGCAGGCCGCAGATACCCGGCATATTGTGGGTGCCCGCCTCAGCCCGTTCCGGCAGCTCCTCCGGCATGGTCCACTGACGGGACAGCACGCCGGTGCCCCCTTCCATCAAGGGCTGAGGCACCTGTCCGCAGAGAAGAATGCCGGTGCCCTGGGGGCCGTACAGTCCCTTGTGGCCGGGCATGGCCACATAGGCCGCCTGCCACCCTTTCAGAGAAACCGGCAGCAGCCCCGCCGACTGGGACGCGTCCACGATCAGCGGTACGCCCCGCTCCCGGCACAGGGCGGCAATCCGTTCCACCGGCAGCTGATAGCCGAACACATTGGACACATGGGTGCAGACCACCGCCTTGACCTCCGGCGTCAGGGATGCGGCGAAAGCCGCCACAGTATCCTCCGGGTCGAAAAGCCGCCGTCCGCAGATGCGCAATTTTGCCCCCAGTGCATACAGAGGCCGCAACACGGCGTTGTGCTCAAAGCCGGACAGCAGCACCACATCGCCGGGGTGTACCAGACTTTTGATGGCAATATTCAGTCCATGGGTGGCGTTCATGGTGAACACCACCTGTTCCGGTTCCGCGTCAAACAGCTGCGCCGCCGCCGATCTGGCCCGGTACAGCACGTCGGCGGCCTCCATGGCCGCCGGATGGCCGCCGCGGCCCGGTGACGCCAGATGCTCCAGCGCATAGGCAACGGCCTCCCGGACCTGGGGCGGCTTTTGCAGCGTTGTGGCCGCGTTGTCGAGATAAATCACAGAAACACCTCCCGATGGACGCCATTTTCCACGGTGTAGAGCCGCCCGAAGTCCACATGGTTCTGCCGCAGCACCGACACCGCCCCTGCCAGCGACTCCCGCCGCAGGGCCAGCATATAGCCGCAGCCCCGGTCTGCCAACGCCGCCGGAAGCCGCTGCAAACGGCACGGAATGCCCGAATAATCCAAAAGCTCCGCCCCCCGCTGGGCCCGCGTGATGGTGCGGAACGCAATCATACAATCATACATGGTATTTCCCTCCCCACCAATCTATGCGGCCGTCCGGCGCTTTGTCGAAATTTCCCGTTTGAATTCACAGTTTCTTCATATTTTTTTGAAAATCGGTTGACAAGGTTCCGGAATTGCTTATAATAGAGGGCAAATAGCCAATGATAGAGGTGCGAACTGCAAGAGTACATCCCATGGCCGCAGGCAAATCCGGCGGGATGGAAAGGGCTGTTCGCCGAAGGGTGCCAGCCGGTCTGCCTGCCGGGTGTTCCCTGGGCCGTCGGAAAACATCCGCCGGACTGTCACGAAAGTGGAGCGCTGTCATGCCATAGGAGTTCCGGCTGTCTGGAACCGTCTGTCATGGTCCGTCTCCCGAACCATGGCATTTTTATTTTTTGGAGGATATCCTATGAATTTGCGAAACCGGAGGCCGCTGGTCTCCCTGCTGATGGTGGTCATGATTCTGGCCGCTCTGACCATTGCCGTCATGGCCGCCGGTCAGCCGGCCACCAACCTGATCCAGTGTCCCGACTGCGGCGGCTCCACGGCCTGCATGACCTGTTACGGTCTGGACCCGTCCTGTGCCGACTGCGCCGGAACTAATGTCTGCGCCACCTGCGGCGGTATGGGTCAAATTGATTCCCCCAGCAACTACTACAATACCATTTGGGCTCTGCTGCCCCCGATCATTGCCATCACCCTGGCGCTGATCACCAAGGAGGTTTATTCCTCCCTGTTCATCGGTATTCTGGCTGGCGGCCTGCTGTACTCCAACTTCGATTTTGAAGGGACCGTGCTCCATGTCTTTGAAGACGGCATCGTTTCGGTGCTGTCCAGTTCTTCTAATGTAGGTATCCTCGTCTTCCTGGTGATTTTGGGCGCCATGGTCAGTCTGATGAACAAGGCCGGCGGCAGCGCCGCTTTCGGCCGCTGGGCGCAAAAGCGCATCAAAAGCCGCACCGGCGCTCAACTGGCCACCGTCATACTCGGCGTGCTGATCTTCATTGATGATTACTTTAACTGCCTGACCGTTGGTTCCGTCATGCGGCCGGTCACCGACAAGCATCAGGTATCCCGGGCCAAGCTGTCCTATCTGATTGACGCTACCGCCGCCCCCGTCTGTATCATCGCCCCCATCTCCTCCTGGGCTGCCGCCGTATCCGGCTTTGTAGAGGACGGCTCCGGTCTCTCCCTGTTCATCCAGGCCATTCCCTACAATTTCTATGCGCTGCTGACCATTGTCATGATGGTGGGACTGGTGGTCCTCAAGGCCGATTTCGGTCCCATGGCCCGCCATGAACGCAACGCCATCGAACGGGGCGACGTGTTCTCCGGCTCCAATCCCTACGCCACGGAGAAGGAGCTGTATGTGAACCCCAAGGGCCGCGTTATTGATTTGGTTTTCCCCATCGCTTCCCTCATTGTCTGCTGCGTCATCGGCATGATCTATTCCGGTGGCTTCTTCTCTGGCGAAAGCTTTGTAGACGCCTTTTCCGGTTCCGACGCCTCTGTGGGTCTGATGCTGGGCTCCGCCTTTGCCATGGTGCTGACCTTCGTCTTCTACCTGTGCCGCCGGGCCATGACCTTCCGTGACATGATGGACTGCATCCCCGAGGGCTTCAAGGCCATGGTCCCGGCCATTCTGATTCTGACCTTTGCCTGGTCCCTGAAAGCCATGACCGATTCTCTCGGCGCCGGTGTCTTCGTTGCCACCGCCGTCAAGAGCTCCGCCGCCGGATTCCAGGCGCTGCTCCCCGCCATTGTCTTTGTCATCGGCGCGTTTCTGGCCTTTGCCACCGGCACCAGCTGGGGTACCTTCGGCATCCTGATTCCCATCACCTTGGACGTCTTTGATCTGTCCACGCCCATGGGCATCATCTGTGTGTCCGCCTGCATGGCCGGTGCTGTCTGCGGCGACCACTGCTCCCCCATTTCCGACACCACCATTATGGCGTCCGCCGGCGCCCAGTGTGACCATGTAAACCATGTGTCCACCCAGCTGCCCTACGCCATCACCGCCGCCGCAGTCTCCTTTGTGACGTATATCCTGGCCGGTTTCATCCAAAACGCCTGGATTTGTCTGCCCATCGGCATTGTGCTGATGCTAGGTACACTGCTGGTCATCAAGCGGGTCGCAAAAAAATAATACTGCAAAGCCAAAAGGACCGATGCGCGGGCATCGGTCCTTTTCCTGTTTCTTTATTTGCTCTGTTCCAGCATACAGACGGCGTGGGCGGCGATGCCGTCGCCGGTACCGGTGAAGCCCATGCCCTCTTCCGTGGTGGCCTTGATATTGACCCGGCCCTCGGGGATATTCAGTATCTGGGCAATATTCTGCACCATCTGCGGAATGTGGGGCGCCAGTTTGGGCTGCTGCGCCACAATGGTGGCGTCAATGTTGCCCACAGTCCAGCCCCGGCCCAGCAGGTGCTTGCCCACATACTCCAGCAGCGTCAGACTGGAAATTCCCTTGTACTGGGGGTCTGTGTCGGGGAACAGCTTGCCGATGTCTCCGGCTGCCGCCGCGCCCAACAGAGCGTCCATAATGGCATGGACCACCACGTCGGCGTCGGAGTGGCCATCCAATCCCATCTCATAGGGGATTTCCACACCGCCTAAAATCAGTTTTCTTCCCTTCACCAGCCGGTGAACGTCATAACCGTGTCCGATTCTCATGGTTGCTCTCTCCTTTTCAGAACTGCCTGCGCCACCACCAAGTCCATGGGGGTGGTGATTTTCAGATTTTCCTCGCTGCCCTCGGTCAGATGGACCTGCATCCCCAGCCGTTCCGCGGCGGAACAGTCATCGGTCAAAGGCGCGTCATCTTCCAATGCTTTGTACAGTGCGCCGCGGATAAAATCCAGGTCAAAAATCTGCGGCGTTTGGATGGCTACTAGCCGGCTGCGGTCCGGTGTGGCGGCAATGACGCCGTCGCCGGTGACCTTGATGGTGTCTTTGACCGGCACCGCCGGGGCTGCCGCGCCGGTGCGTTCCGCCTTGGCGATGGTCTCCAACAGAATTTCCTGGGTGACCAGAGGACGGGCGCCATCATGGATAGCCGCCAGGCCCTCCCGCTGCGCCAGGGCATCCAGGCCCCGCAGCACCGACCGGGTCCGGTCGCTGCCGCCGCTGAGCACCTGCTGGACCTTGGTCATCTGGTGGTCCCGGCACAGCTGCTCCACCGGTGCAATCAGATCCTCCCGGGTGACCACCACCACCGTATCCACCCGCTCACACATCTCGAAGGCCTCCAGCGTGTGCAGCAGAACGGGCTTTCCGTTGAGGTCAGCCAAGACCTTGTCGATGCCCTGCATGCGGGACGCCGACCCTGCTGCCACAATGACGACAGCGCAAGGCATGGGGTCCGTCTTCCGATGTTTTTTCCGTCCCAGTTCCATATCAAAGCTCCATAACCGTCTGTTTAAACGCGTTGCCCCGGACCATAAAGTTGCGGAAGTGGTCAAAGGACGCGCTGGCCGGGGACAGCATCACCACGTCGCCAGGCTGTGCCGCCCGGGCCGCCGTGCGGATGGCGTCGTAAAAATCCGCTTCCTCCAGAATCTCCGGAGAACCGGGGACATAATTGGCCGCCTGTTCCACTGCGGCCCGGATTTTCGGCGCGGTAGCGCCGGTGAGGACCAGCGTCTTCACATGGTCCACAATCTCCGGTCCCAAATCGTCATAGGGAATGTGTTTATCATAGCCGCCGGCAATCAGAATGATTTTCTGCTCAAAACTCCGCAGGCCCGCACGGGTCCGGGACGGGCTGGACGCGATGGAATCATTATAAAATTTTACGCCGTCCTTGACCCGTACCAGTTCAATGCGATGCTCCACGCCGCCGAAGTTTCGGGCCACATGACGGATATCCTCGTCGGAGGCCAGCCCCTCCACGGCGCAGATGGCCGCCATATAGTTCTCCACGTTATGAATGCCCGGCAGGAAGATCTCCGACTGCTCCAGAATCTTTTCCGGTGGCTCACCACAGCGCCAAATGACGCCGTCTTCCAGGTACACGCCCCGCTGGGGACGGGTACGGCGGGAAAATTCCAGCACCGTTCCTTTCGCCTTGGGTGCAAAGCTATGGGTGATCTCATTATCCCGGTTCAAAACCACCGTATCCCCAGCGGTCTGATGGAGGTAGATATTCTCCTTGGCCGCCACATATTCCGCCATATCCTTATGTACATCCAAATGGTTAGGGGCCAGATTGGTCAGAACGGCCACCTTGGGACTGTGCTCCATGTCCATCAGCTGGAAGGAACTGAGCTCCACCACCGCCACGTCCGCTGGGCTCATCTCCCCTGCTTTGGGCAGCAGCGGTTGGCCGATATTGCCGCCCACCCATACGGTGCGTCCTGCCCGCTTGAGAATCTCTGCAATCAGCGTCGTGGTGGTGGTTTTTCCGTCAGAACCGGTAACGGCAATAATGGTACAGGGGCAGACCTGGAAGAATGCCTCCATCTCCGAGGTCATGACCATGCCCCGCCGCCGCATATCCACCAGCTGCGGCCGGTTGGGATGCAGGCCTGGCGTGCGGAACACCACATCAGCCGTGACGTTTTCCAGGTAGTCCGGCCCCAGCTGTAACTGCAATCCCTGCTGCTCCAGCTCCAACACCTCCGGCTCCAGCTGGTCCCGCTGGGCCATATCGCAGCCCAGGACCTGGGCGCCGTGGGCCAGCAGCAGCCGCACCAGAGGCCGGTTGCTGACGCCCAAGCCCAGGACGGCCACCCGTTTGCCCCGCAGCGCCTCAAAATAGCGTTCCATTCGCTCGTTCATGGCAGTTCTCCTCTCCAGGTTCCAAAAAAACCGCGGCCCGCTTCGGCATCGTGGCCGCGGACCCATTCCAAACCATTATATCTATCTTTTCTTTTTTTTGCAACCGATTTGACATTTCTCTTGAAATCCGTTAGAATAACTGGTGCGACCGGGCCGGACAGCCGCGCGGCCAGTACCGAAAGGTCGGCCGTGAGGAAAGTCCGGGCTCCACAGGGCAAGGATAACGGGTAACGCCCGCCGAAGGCGACTTCAGGAAAAGTGCAACAGAGATATACCGCCCCGCCGGTACTTGTATCGACGAGGTAAGGGTGGAAAGGCGAGGTAAGAGCTCACCCATCAACGGGGAACCGCTTGATGCTGTAAACTCTATCCGGAGCAACACCGCAGAGGGGACTCAGGCTTGCCCGGCCGTCCCCGAGAAGGTGGCTGGAGCGTACCGGCAACGGTACGCCTAGATAGATGGCTGTCGATTACAGAACCCGGCTTACAGGCCCGATCGCATTTTATACAGAAGCAAACCCCCGGCCCAGCCGGGGGTTTTTCATGAGACACGGAAACCATCTATTGGTTGGACACGCCTTTTCTGAATATCCGTAGATATTCCATTAAATACGCTGCGGCTAAATCCGACGTTGAACAATCAGTTTGACTTGTCTGCGAAAGCTGCTGCGGTGGGAAAAGCACCTGCATCCTTTCGTCTTTTCTTGCCTGGTTCGTATCCTCTTTTTTCGAGGTTTCAATTTGGCTCTGCAATATTAGATTTTCACCCCGGATGCAGTATTTTCCGTCTTCTGTGATAAAAAATGACATTTGTACAGCACCCGGGCAGTTATATTGCTGATACCCACGCACATATTCATCAATAGCATTCATGTAATAGGTATAGGCGGCTTGATCTGTCGCCATCTTTTCTATGATATTGGGAGGAATCGTAACAGTATTCAGCGGCACGCCTTTTAAATGTGATACAATATCACTTTTTATTTGCAGCTCCTCCATGTAACGTTGAAAGGACGCAGTTTCTTCCTCATAGGGAACATTGTCTATTCCTTGCGCAACCACAGTGTACATCGCCGCCCGAGAAATTCCACATAATTCCATCTCTATGTACCTCCTAAAGTTTTCATTTTTTCGTGCGGTTGTTTCGGAATATTATACCATCAGACTGCGAACAAGTCTACAGGTCTGTCGGTGGCGCCGCTCTCTCTGGTATTCTGCCGCATTCCGGATGTTTTGCCGGCGGCTGCGCATTCGACATTCCTCACAAAGATTTTCCTTGGTTTCGTCATGCGTTGTTTAAGCTGGCGGTAAGTCCCTGATAAATGGGAATTTATTTTTTATCCTTACAGAAGTGTAAAACCACATTCACTCCCAATAGAGCATATGTAATCCATACCATATTTTTAAATGCAAGGAAGAACCTATCAAATGACCACAGGCTGTCCCCAAAAATGCCGAATACCGCATGAAGAAGGCTATGCGTCCCGTAGCTTCCATCGTGAATGCTCGGTTCCATGTTGAAAAGAAGATTCAGCCCTAAATCAACGGTACAGAATAGTGAAATCAAAAATACGATAGCCGCAATGATCTTGAATGTTTTCAATCTTTTCATAGTAATACCCCTATAATTCCAAATTTGCTGTTTTTCTTAAAGTATAGCAGAAATTTTGGAGCAAATCTATAGTATTACCGCCAGTCGGGGGGGCTGTTCTCTCTGCACGTTCATTCGTCGGCTGCCTGTATATATGGCAATTTGTGTACGACTGATTACATTCTACTCTACTTTTCCAGCCAGCTCCGCATACCCAAAATATTCTTCATCCGAAAGCTCGCAGGTTTTATCGGCATCGTATTCCAGCCAGTCAAGAAAGCGCATGGGGATTCCGTTTTTGGGATTGATCAGCGGATATATCCCAAAGTCGTTTGCAAGATCATAGTACCATACGGTTCCATACGTTTCCTTGTCATCTGTGTTTACAATCAGGATACTATACATGGCATCCCCCTCCGTACACAAAAGAAGAAAGCCTGCGTCAACTTTGCTTAGTTCGTCCTCCCAAAATGCTCGATATTCCTCCGCAGATAATTCAGATACACAAAGCGGATTTTTGACTGTAAATGGAAATTTCTCATTCACTGCCGGGCCGTCTTTATCAAAAGATGACTTTAAGCTATATAATCCATAAAACGGCTGGGTCCCGCATTCTGCAACCGTTGTCACGAATCTCCTGTAATCCTCCGGCAGTTGGATACCATTTTGTTTTTCATAAGTTTCAATCTCTTGTTCCGACAGCGGCGGCTTCCATTCCGGCGGAAATTTTCCGCATGCGAATTTCGGGGATTTTTCCTTTAGCCTATCCATTTTTTTCATGATCAACTCTATTCGATTGTCAATATTCATTGCTGCTGGTCCTTTCTTTTAAATCCGATTTGCCGTCCTATCCCTTTCAGGGCGGCAGACTACGAAGCCATCCAAATTTTGTGGTCTGTCGATCGTGTGCTACTCAATATATAAGACGTTAGTTTCTCTTTTTCCTCATAAAATGACAAATTATAATAAGGAGTACGCCCAAAATAACTTTAATAATACCTTCCACAAGGCTGTAGCTCACTAAGCTGTTTATGGCCTCCGCCCCTTCATAATGCTGCAATAATTCCTTACCTATAACCGCATAATGATAGAAATCCACTATTCCCCAGGCAATGAGCAGAACGGATAGTATCAGCAATATCCATTGTGTTTTTTTCATATCTATGATCATCCCTTTCCACAACGTTTCAAAGCACTATACTTTATTTGAGGAAGCCGGCACACAACAAGTGGGTAAACCCAGCTTGTCATATTCTTTTGCATATGTCAACACAAAAGGGGGCTGTTTGCACAGCCCCTTTTTTCTTTTAATAGACCACAACGGTTGACTGGAATGGCAGATTGTCCCACAGCCAATCCACGTCATCGTCATACATGCGGATACAGCCCTGCGACACCGTACCCTGCATGGTGGCGTCCAGCAGACCACCGGTGGATTTGATATACGTTCTCGTATGGAATGCATGACCGCCGTTGAAAATCATGGGTTTCTTGACGTAATAGTAGTCAAAGTCCCAATAATTCTGACGGTATTGGTACGCAAAAACGCCGCCGTTAGTGGGGGTGGTATTCTTGCCGCTGCTGCACGGGAACGATTGGACCAGCTTCCAGTTACCCTGGCTGCCCTGGAACACGTTGACCCGTTCTTTCAGCAGGCTGACCCACACCAGATAGTCCGTTTTGCTGGAATAGCCCTTGTTATTGACGAAGTACTCTTTTGTAGCCGTCTGATAATCGTTTTTCTGCACATAATTCTTGGTGGAAATATCGATGGAATACCAGTTGACCCAGCCGGTTGTACCGTCCGGCAGCCGAATTTCCGCCGAAGTGCGGCCCACATAGTCAAAATAGATCACCTTGGTTCCCGCCGGAACGGTTTTAATATAGCCGGACAGGGACTCGTACCGGTACAGGTTGGTATCATAGCGGACCGTGGCTTCCACATTGATGGTATCCACCGTCTCTCCCTGCTGCTGCACCGTCTGGGACAGATAGCGGGTCTCCCCATTGCAGGTAACCTCCAGCATAATGGATTTCGTCGGCTGGAACAGCTCTTCAAAGGGCACCCAGTGGGAATATGTAACCGTCGTGCCCTCCGTCACCGGCACCTGAAACTGTCGCTTCTGCACTACGCCGTCCACATACCAGGCCACATCGCACAGCCGCGGCATCCCATCGTTGGGCACGTTGGTAAATTGGATCGTAGTCTCAATGGTTTGGTTGCCCGGCATGACGTTATTGGCCCAACGGGTCACTTGCAGCTCCGTCTGGCCCAGCGCATGATCCAGAATCTCCTGGACCTCCGTCTCCGCGGTTTCCACAGCGGCGTCCTCATGATAGCACACGGCGGTCTCCACAGTGCCGTCACCGATGATGGTACTGGCGGCGCTCCACAGCTCTGCCCTATTCACCGTGGCATCGGTCTCCACGGTCACGGTCCCCTGCTCCACGCTGACCTGGTCATACGCGCCGTTTTGCAGCGTCACATCCCGGCTGGTCTCCACGGTTCCGCCGCCGGACACCACCGCATTGCTGCCCTGGACCACCACAACGGCATCACCGGATGTAGTCAGTTCCACTTCCTCACCGGCCAGAATGATCTCGCTGGCGGTAACATTCTCCGTCAAAACCACGCTGCCGCCATAGCAGACAATGGCGCCGTTGACCTGGACATTGTCCAGCTTGCGCTGCTCCTCTGCCGCACCGCCCAGGTAGAGGTTGCCGTCAATGGTCACATCGTGCAGGGAATCCCCCTGATAAACCACGTTGCCTGTCAGAGCTGTTTCCGCTTCCGGCTGCTCCGTCTGGACCTGACCGGCCATATCGTAAATCAGACGGATCAGCTCCTGGCGGGTAATGGGCTTCTGGGGGTTTAACTCCTGGCCGTAGCCACTGACAATGCCCTGTTCAATCAATCCGGCCACAGTTCCGGCAGCCCAGGGCTCCACACCGGCACAATCACTGTAACGATTGAGCAGCGCTGTGTTTCCCGCCTCCGTGCCGAAGCACCGGGAGAGCATGACCATGGCCTCCTGACGTGACACCGTATAGCCGGGCTTCAGCTGGTTGCCGCTGCCCGTCAGAATACCGGCAGCCACAGCCTGGGATATAGCATTATAATACCAGTCCCCCGGTGCGATATCCACATAGCCGCGCAAATCTGCCTGCCGCTCCACCGCCAGCAGCCGTGTCAGCATGGTGGCCAGCTCCGCTCTTGTAGCCTGGGCGCTGAGCCGCAGGTTCTGTGCGTCGATGATGCCGTTCTCCACGCAGAAGTAAACGGCGTCGGCAGCCCAATCCGCCGGTGTTTCCGAAAGAACCGGGCGCTCCTGGTCCTCTTCGGTCGAGGTCTCGCCGCCATCCACAGCGGGTTGCTCGTCCTCCGTGGGTTCCTCTTCCGGTGTTGTCTCTGGTTCTTCCGTCCCGGTCTCTACTTCATCTGCCGGGACGGTTTCGGTGTCTCCCGGTGCGGTCTCCTCCGCTGCCGGGGCGTCTTCCGAATTCGCCGGGGTTTCTCCGGTTTCCTGCTTGGTCTCCCCTGTCTCCTGCCCGGCGGTGTTCTCCGCGGCAGCCGCCGGAGTTTGCTCCAGGTCTTGGGCCATGACCGGCAGACTGACCTGCATCACGCAGAGAATCGCCAGGACAGCACAAATCAGCTTTCTCATATGGTATCCCCTCTCCTGTGGTTTCTCTCATTTTATCACAGACAGATTCCTCCATGCAAGCACAAAAGCGGAGACGCCCAAAAGAGCGTCTCCGCTGAAATTGCAATCCTTATCCACCCAGGCGGGCAATGTCGCCCACACCGTCCAGAATCAGTCTGGGACGGTAGGGATACTGCTCAATGGTCTCCCGGCTGGTGACGCCGCTGAGCACCAAAATGGAGTCCATGCCGGACTCGATACCGGCAATGACGTCCGTATCCATGCGGTCACCCACCATACAGGCTTCGCCGGAATGGACGCCCAGCAGGTGCAGACCCGTGCGCATCATCAGAGGGTTGGGCTTGCCGACAAAATAGGCTTTCTTGCCGGTAGTGGCCTCAATGGGCGCCACCAAAGCGCGGCAGGCGGGCAGCAAGCCCGTGTCGGAGGGGCCGGTCAGGTCCGTATTGGTGCCGATGAGCCGGGCGCCGTTCATCACATGGCGCATGGCTTTGGTAATGGTATCGAAATTGTAATTGACGGTCTCACCAATGACCACATAGTCGGGGTTGACGTCATTGGTGGTGATGCCCTTCTCATAGAGGGCATTGTACAGGCCCGGGTCTCCCACCACATAGGCACTGCATCCGGGGGACTGGGTATTGAGGAACTGCGCCGTTGCCATGGCGCTGGTATAAAAATGGCTCTCGTCGATGTCCAAACCCATGCGGGCCAGGCGCATTTGCAGTTCCTTGGGACTGCGGCTGCTGGCATTGGTCAGAAACAGAAACTTCTTATCGTTGCTGACCATCCATTCCACAAACTCCTTGACGCCGGGCAGCAGACGTTCGCCGTGGTAGATGACGCCGTCCATATCGCACAGGAAGCCTTTTTTCTCCTTGAGATTTATCATGATTCCGACCTCGTTTCCGTCTCGTAAATGGGTTGTTTCCTACGACAGTATCGTATCACATTCTTATGAAATCCGCAATGTGTTTTCCGTAAAAAAGAAACGCTCTCCGAAGAGAGCGTTTCCATTAAAGATGCAGAATATGCTCCAGTTCCGCCGTGGTGTCCACAATCTGGCGGGCTCCGGCTGCTGTCAGCTCCTCCCGGCTGCGGTAGCCCCAACTACAGGCCACCGGCCAAAAGCCGGAATTGACGGCAAATGCCATGTCGGTATCACCGTCGCCAAAGAACAGCACTTCCTCCGGCTTGACACCCAGTTCCGCACAGGCCAAGATGCCCGCCGCCGGGTCCGGCTTCAACGGACGGTCGCCGCTGCGGCCCCACACAAAAGCAAAGTCCACCTCCGGGAAATAGTGGTCCATAATCTTCTGGGCCGTCTCCTGGGTCTTGTTGGTGATGACACCCAGTCGATAGCCCGCCGCCTGCAACTTGTGCAGCAGCTCCCGGATGCCGGGGAACTCCTCGGTGTGGTCCATGCAGTGGTCCGGATAATAGGAGAGGTAAAAGTCCAACGCCTTTTGATAGACTTCCTCTCCGGCTGAAGCCGGCACAATTTTACGAAACAGATTTTTGATGCCGTGGCCCACAAAGCCGCGGTAGTCCTCCAACGGATATTCCGGACAGCCGCATCGGCACAGGGCGAGATTCGCACCTGTGCCGATGTCTTTGACCGTATCCAGGAGGGTGCCGTCCAGATCAAACAGAACGGCTTTCACCTGGGTATCGCTCATGAATTACACACCTGCCTTGGCATTCTTGAGGAACTGAGCCTCGGTGGGCGTGATTTTGGAAACGTAGCCATCCAGGGGAACGATCTTGGCGTTGACCGCATCGACGATCCACTCAGCCTGCGGGAAGAAGAACTCGTCGAACTCGTAGGGAGGCGTGATCCAGTTCTTGGCGCCCACCACCACGGGAGGTGCATCCAGATAATCGAAGCAGAGATTGCTGATATTCTGGGCCACATCGTTGAGGAAGGAGCCTCTGGCGCAGGCATCGGAAGCCAGAACCACACGGCCGGTCTTCTTGACGGAGGCGATGATATCGGTGTAATCCAGGGGCACCAGAGACGGCATGTTGATGACGTCGGCCTCCATGCCGTACTTCTCGGACAGTTCCTTGGCGGCATCCAGCGCACGGTACAGGGTAGCGCCGATGGTGAGGATGGTCAGGTCCTTGCCGTCACGCACTTTGTTGACGGCGCCGGGCTGCCACTCGTACTCCTCCACAGGCACGCCGCCCTCGTGGAACTCCTCGCCCTTGTCGTAGATACGCTGGGACTCGAAGATGATGACGGGATCGGTGCCATTCAGAGCGGCCTGCATGATACCCTTGGCCTCGTAAGGCGTGGCGGGGAACATGACCTTCAGGCCGGGGATATGGGAGACGATGGCCACCCAGTCCTGAGAGTGCTGGGCACCGTACTTGGCGCCCACGGAGACGCGGAGGACCAGCGGCATCTTCAGGATACCGGCGGACATGGCCTGCCACTTGGACATCTGGTTGAAGACCTCGTCACCGGCACGGCCGATGAAGTCGCAGTACATCAGCTCGATGACCGCACGGCCGCCGCACATGGCGTAGCCGACACCGGAACCCACAATGGCTGCCTCGGAAATAGGCGAGTTGAACAGACGGGAGTACGGGATGGACTCCATCATGCCGCGGTAGACTGCGTAAGCGCCGCCCCAGTCGCGGACATCTTCGCCGTAAGCGATGAGGGTCGGGTCCTCATAGTACTTGTTGAACATGGGCTCAAAGATGGCGTCACGAATGTTGTAGACCTTCATCTTGGAGACAGGCTGGCCGTTCTTGAAGGCGCTGCGCTCCTTGCCCTGGACAGCCTTCCAGCGGGAGTTCTCCTCCTTGGGGGTATCCACGCGGATCTCACCCTCGGGGTCCATGGAGCGGACCGTCTGGTTGGAGAACATCAGGTTGGCCACATAGTCGGGCTCCTTGACGAAGTCCACATAGGGAGAAATTTCCTTGTCGGAAGCAGCCTTGCAGATCATGGTCATGCGCTCGGAGGTCTCCTTGAGGATTTCCTCAAACTTGGAGTCCTCGGCCACACCGGCCTCCACCAGGGACTGGCGGTATTTAATAATGGGATCGTAGCTTCTCCAATCCTCGATCTCCTCCTTGGTACGGTAGGCGTTCTGATCGGAGGTGGAGTGGCCCAGCAGACGGTAGGTAACAACATCCAGCAGGACGGGGCCGTCGTTGTTCTTCAGCAGCTCCATCTTGCGCTTATAGGCGTCGATGACCGCCAGGGGGTTCCAGCCGTCGATGCGCTCCGCGTGCATCTGGTTGGGGGTGATACCGGCGCCGACCCGGGCCAGCAGATCATAGGCCATGGTCTCGCCGCGGGTCTGGCCGCCCATGCCGTAGGAGTTGTTGAAGACGTTGAAGATGACCGGCAGGCCGCCTTTCATGCCCTCTTCCCACAGGGTCTTCAGCTGATCCATGGCAGCGAAGTTGAAAGCTTCCCAAACGGGGCCGCAGCCCAGAGAGGCGTCACCGATGTTGCAGACCACAATGCCCTTCTTTTTGTTGACCTTCTTATAGAGGGCCGCACCGGCGGCGATGGTGCCGCTGCCGCCGACGATGGCGTTGTTGGGATACACGCCGAAGGGCAGGAAGAATGCGTGCATGGAGCCGCCCATACCGTGATGGAAACCGGCCTCACGGGCAAAAATCTCAGCCAGGGTGCCGTACAGCACAAAGCGGATGGCCAGCTCCTTGACGTTGTCGCACTTGCCGAACTTCTCCACGGCCCGCAGGGTCTTGCCGCCCAGGAAGTTCTCCATGACGTTCATAAGCTCTTCGTCGCTCATCTTCTCGATGCAGCTGAGGCTCTTGGCCAGAATCTCGGAGTGGCTTCTGTGGGAACCGAAGATATAGTCATCCTTATCCAGCAGATAGGCCTCGCCGACGCAGGAGGCCTCCTGGCCCAGGGACAGGTGGGCAGGGCCAGGATAGGTGGTGTCGATGCCATTGTAGCTGGCCTGGGTCTTGATCAGGTTCAGCATGTTCTCAAACTCGCGGAGAATGGTGATATCACGGTAGATGCGGATCAGGTCCGCATCGGAGAAGTTGGCACGCTCCTCGGCGATGGTCTTGTTGTAGGCGCAAACAGGAATGTCCTCAAAATGGATTTTGCCCGGTGCTCTGGTGGCTACCGGATCGACATACAAAGACTTGGGCATGGAAATTACGATCCTTTCTATTGTGGATTCTATTCAGATGGCTTTCAGTACCAAGTTACAGCTTGAACAATGCCTCTCGGATGACTTCGCAGACGGTGGGGTGCGGGAAGACGATTTTTTTCAGCTGGGAGGCCGGCAGCTGGGTTTCCAGCATCATGGCCGCACCGTAGATCATCTCCGACGCATAGGGGCCGATCATATGGACACCCACCAGACAATTGCGGTCCAGATCATAGACCAGCTTACAGAAGCCGTCGCCGTTCATGGTCTCAGCCACATAGCGGCCAGAGTACATCATGGGGGCCTTGACCTCCTGGACCCGCATGCCCTTCTGCTCGGCACTGGCCTTGGTCTCACCGACAAAGGCCACCTCCGGATTGGTGTAGATGACAGAGGGAACGGCTTCATACCGCATTTCGTCCTTGACGCCCAGCATGTGATTGACGGCCACCTCGGCCTCCCGATAGGCTGTATGGGCCAGCATCAGTTTGCCGTTGCAGTCGCCGATGGCGTAGACGCCGGGGACGTTGGTGCACAGGTGGCGGTCGGTGACCACCGCGCCGCGCACCGTTTCCACCCCCAGAACCTCCAGGCCCACGCCCTCCACATTGGCCCGCCGTCCGGCGGACAGGAGAACTTTCCCGCAGGTCAGGGTATGCTTCCCTGCCGCATCCTCGTAGGTCACGGAATCCTTGCCGATTTCCAGCACCTTGGCCGACAGCTTGAATTCCATGCCCTCCTTCTCATACGTCTTCATCAGCGTCTTGCAGATGTCCGCATCGGTGGGTCCGGCGATCTTGTCCATCATTTCGATGACCGTCACCTTGACGCCCACAGTGGCGAAATAACAGGCCATTTCCAGGCCGATGACGCCGCCGCCGATGCAGACCAGACTGTCGGGCAGTTCCTGCAAGTCCAGAATTTCCCGATTTGTCAGAACAAAGCCCGACGCTAATCCCTCTTTCAATCCCGTTACAGGCGGGACCGCCGTCACAGAACCGGTGGCAATCACCAGCCGGTCCGCGGCAATCAATTCCTTTCCGGCATACACCGTAAAGGTTCCGTCTGCGGCGCGGCCCTGAATGCGGGCCGTCGCCGAATATACCTTGATGTTGTGGCTTGACATGGTGACGCCGATGCCGGAAATCAGCGTTTTGATCACTTTATCCTTCCGCTGGACCACCTTGGCATGATCGTACCGGACCTCCCCGGTGAGCACGCCGTAGTCGGCGCCGTGGCGGGCCGCCGCATACTGCTTGGCGCAGTAGAGCAGGCTCTTGGTAGGAATACAGCCCTCGTTGACGCAGACGCCGCCGAGGCTTCTCTGTTCGATGACCGCCGCCTTGAGGCCGCCCTGGGCCGCCCGTTCGGCGCAAAGGTAACCGCCGGGACCGCCGCCAATCACCACTACATCAAATTTATCCATAGGCATTTCACTCCTGTCTCATTGGGCCAACAGTGTCATGAAGTTCTCCAGGTTCTTGCACAGCTCCGACATGAAGCGGGCGGCAGGGGCGCCGTCCACCACACGGTGGTCGAAAGTCAGGGACAGGCCCATGGCGGGATACGTCTCAATGGCGCCGTCCTTGGCCGACTTGATCTTCGTCTCGATGTTGCAGACGCCCAGAATACCGGTCTGGGGCGGATTGATAACGGGGGTAAAGGCTTCACAGCCCATGGAGCCCAGGTTGGAAACGGTGAAGGTTGCACCCTGGAGCTTGTCGGGGGCGATGGCGCCGTCTCTGGCCTCGGCGGCCAGGGCCTTGCACTCCATGGAGATCTCCAGCAGAGACTTCTTCTCGGCGTTGAAGATGGTGGGCACCAGCAGACCGCGCGGCGTGTCGCAGGCAAAGCCCAAATGGACATGCTTGAAGCGGCGGACGGCGTTCTCCTCGATGACGTTGGCGTTCAGGTCGCCGTGGCCCAGGATGGTCCGGGAGACGGCAAAGAGCACCATATCGTTGAGGGAAATCTTGCTCATGGGGCCTTCCATGGCCTTGAGCATCTTGCGGTACGCCTGGACCTGGGTAGCGTCAAAGCTGAATTGCAGGGACAGCTGCGCCATGGTGCTCAGGGACTTCATCATGCCCTTGGCGGTGGCACGGCGGACAGCATTGAACTTCACGTCCTCGTACTCGGCCTCGGCAGCGGGTGCAGCAGCTGCGGCAGGAGCCGGGGCGGCGGCAGGCGCGGGAGCCGGAGCAGCAGCGGCGGGAGCCGGGACGCCCTCCTCCATCAGCTTGCGGATATCGCGTTCGATGACGCGGCCATTGGGGCCGGTACCGGTGGCGTAACCGGCAGGCACACCGGCGCTCTTGGCCAGGGCGCGGGCTCTGGGCGAAATGGCCGCAGGATCGGCGGGTACACCGGCAGCGGCGGCCGGTGCGGCAGTGGCCGGAGCAGCGGCGGCAGCGGGTGCGGCCACAGGGGCGGGAGCGGCCTCGGTGGAACCGGGACGCAGGAACTCGAAGGCGTCGCCGGGGTTGCCCACGGCACAGACGTTATCCAGGCAGGGTACTTCGTCGCCGTCCTCGTAGAACTTGGCCAGCAGCGTACCGGCGGCGGTGGATTCGCATTCAAACTCCGCCTTGTCGGTCTCGTAAGTAAAGAGGATATCGCCCACGGCCACGGCGTCGCCCACGTTCTTCTTCCACTGGCCGATGATGCAGGATTCCACAGTAATACCGGCCTTGGGCATCACCACCGCCTGGGCCACGGGGCCGGAAGCGGCAGGAGCGGCAGCGGCGGGAGCCGGAGCAGCAGCGGGGGCCGCGGCAGGAGCGGCGGCGGGAGCACCGGAGCAGCAGCGCAGGCACTCAAAGTCCTCACCGGGATTGCCCACGGCGCACACGTTCACCAGGCAGGGCACTTCGTCGCCGTCCTCGTAGAACTTGGCCAGCAGCGTACCGGCGGCGGTGGACTCGCACTCGAACTCCGCCTTGTCGGTCTCGTAAGTAAAGAGGATATCGCCCACGGCCACGGCGTCGCCCACGTTCTTCTTCCACTGGCCGATGATGCAGGATTCCACAGTAATACCGGCCTTGGGCATCACCACCGCCTGGGCCACGGGGCCGGAAGCGGCAGGAGCGGCAGCGGCGGGAGCCGGAGCAGCAGCGGGGGCCGCGGCAGGAGCGGCGGCGGGCTCTGCGGAACCGGCGCCCTTCAGGGCGGAGACATCCTCGCCGGGGTTACCCACGGCGCAGACGTTCACCAGGCAGGGCACCTCGTCGCCCTCCTGATAGAACTGCTCCAGCAGGGTGCCGGCGGCGGTGGACTCACACTCAAACTCCGCCTTGTCAGTCTCATAGGTAAAGAGGACGTCGCCCACGGCCACCGGGTCGCCGACGTTCTTCTTCCACTGGCCAATGATACAGGATTCTACCGTGATGCCTGCTTTGGGCATCAGAACTCCTTCTGCCATACTAGTTTCACTCCTAAGATATTATTTCGTCAAAGTTTTCAGCAGGTATGCTTCCGCCTCCGCGTTCCACAGGCCGTTGGTCTTGGCCACCAGCTTGGCCAGCTCGGCATACATGGGATCGGTCTTGCCCTTCTCCTCAAAGTCGGCAATGGCCGTCAGAGGCATTTCAATGCCGGTGTAGATGAGTTTCTTGCCGCCGGGAACCTTGGGCAGGTTCAGGGTGGTCTCGATAACAGCATTGAGGCCGCCGATGTGGGTGACCAGGATGGAGGGGTCCAGCTTGCCCTGGCCGATCATCTCCAGCGCCTCGATCATGTCGGCGGTGTTGCCGCCGGAGGTGCCCACCACGTGGGTGGAGGCGTAATGGACATTGTAGAAATTGAACATGGCGGAGAACTTGGGGTCCTGGGGACCGGCAAAGAAGTTCAGGCAGCCGTCATCGCCCAGCAGGGCGTCGGCCTGCTGCACCACAGCGGCCACGGGAGCGAAGCACAGAACATCGTCATATCCCTTACCGCCGTTGAGCTCCTTCAGCTCCGCCACGGGGTCACCCTCGCGGGTGTTCTTGTAAATCAGGGTGACGCCGTTCTTCTTGGCCTCTGCGGGGCTCAGCAGCTTCTCCGCACGGGCCAGACGGGCGTCGTCGATATCGGTGACCACCAGGAAACCGGGACGGCGGTCACAGTGGATGATGTAGTCAATAGCGGCCAAGCCCATGGGGCCCACACCGGCCAGAATGGCCATGCTGCCGCCCTCCTTGATGCCCATGGCGTGCTCATAGGAGCCGCGGACCGTATGATACATGGCATGGAAGGTACCGATGACGCAGCTCAGGGGCTCGGTCAGGGAGCCGCCGAAGAAGCTGTCGGCCTCGTAGGGCAGCAGGCAGCCCATTTCCATGACCTCATGGGGGATGATGATATAGGTGGCGTCGCCGCCAATGTACTGATAGGAGTAGCCGGGTGCGTCCAGGCTGCCCTTGTAGTTCAGAGCGGGCTGGATGGCAAACTTCTGGCCGGCCTTGAACTGGCTCTGCCACTTGGCGCCCACTTCCACGATTTCGCCGCAGAACTCATGGCCGATGATGACGGGATTCTCCGCCACATTGTTGGGAACGCGCTTGTGATCGGCGCCCTGCTCGGCTGCCTTAAAGGAGGACATGCAGATGCTGTCGGAGACCACACGGGCCAGGATCTCATCGTCCTTGATGGCCGGAAGCTCAAACTCCTCCAGGCGAAGGTCCTCTTTGCCGTACAGGCGAACTGCTCTTGTTTTCATGTTGTTTTCATCCTTTCTATGACGATACCGCGCTGCATCGCTGTCTTTGGCGGTTTCCATGGGCTTAAAATGTTGTATTGTATTGTTTCATTCGTATTGTACGCCAAACCAAACACAATGTCAACAACAAAACCTCGATAATCCACATTTTTTTCATAGCGGTGAAAAAGTTCAAAAAAACTTCACAGAGTGTCTGCGGTTATTTTTTTGAGAAACCCGAAAAATCCCAACTTTTTTTAATAAAATCAAATTTGTGGTTTTGTGTTGTTTTTCAAAAATCCACATACAACTGCTCTTCTTTTTCCGCTTCCGCCCCGTCATGGCAGCGTGTTGCCGGAAAAAAAGTGGTCAATCCGCCGCTCCCAGCCGTCACAACTGAGAAATTCGGCAATTTTCCGAACGGCCCTTCCCTGCCGCGCCCTGTGTTGCACCGGCAAACCACAACATGCCCTGTCCCCTGCTGTCTGCTGGTCCGCAACGGACAGTGACTTTTTTACTGCCGCTCCACCGGGGCTGGTACGGGAATGGACAGGAGGCTGCAAACGTTCTCGTAGAGAATCCGGCGGCGTTCCTCTTCTGTCAGGGGCAGGCCCAGAAACCACGCTGTCTCCTCCACCGGAGACCACATGGGGTAATCGGTGCCGAACAAAACCCGGTCGCTGCCATAGGCCCGGATCAGTTCCACCACCTTTTCATCGGACACGGCGAACCGGGTAGAAGAGCAGTCCACATACAGATTGGGCAGACCCACCAGCCGGGACTCGGCCTCATCCCACACAGAATATCCGCCGAAGTGCGCGCCGATGACCATGAGATTCTTGTAGATTTCCAGCACCGGCAGAAGCCGGTTGGGGTTGGAATAGTCAAAACGGCTGTCACCGGTGTGCATCAGGATGGGCAAGCGTCCCTCACACAGATCGTAAATCCGCAGACAGCGGTAATCGTCAATTTTGAACTGCTGGATATCGGGATGGAGCTTGACGCCTTTGAGCCCCAGTTCCAGCAGATGGTTCACATCCCCTTCTATGTCGGGGCTGTCCGGATGCAGCGTTCCAAAGCCCGTCAGCTTGCCCGGATGGTCCGCCACTTCCCGGGCAATAAATTCGTTGATGGACCGGACCTGTTCCGGCTTGGTGGCCACAGACTGGACCAGAAAATGCGCTATGCCGCACTGCTCCCCTTCCCGCAGCAATGTGTCCACGGTTCCGTCACAGGTGGACGGCAGGCCGTCGTAAAACCGGCCCGTGGCGTTGGCCGCCTTCCGGGCGATGGCCTCGGGGTAGATGTGGCAGTGGGCGTCGATGATGGGATACATATTCGCAAAACCTTCCTTGCATTCAGAAACAGCAAAAGCGCCACTGAAAAGTGACGCATTTGCTGTATGGAATTTAGCCGCGGCGTGCGTAGTCCGGCAGCAGCTTGGGAGACACGGCATCGGTTTCGATCCCGGCGTCAGCCAGCTCTTTTTCAAACTGTGCCACATGGGACAGGGTCAGCTTGCCTACAGTGACGCCCTTGGCCTTGGCCGAAGCGTTGCGGCCGGCGTTGCGGCCAAAGACGATGATATCCAGCAGACTGTTGCCCATGAGGCGGTTCCGGCCATGGATGCCGCCGACGGCCTCACCGGCCACAAACAGATTCTCCACGTCGGTCATACCGTCGCTGGTGATCTTCAGGCCGCCGTTCTGATAGTGGAGCGTCGGATAGACGAGAATGGGTTCCTTGCGGATATCAATGCCGAACTTGCCGAACATGCGCATCATGGCGGGAATCCGCTTCTCAATGGTGCCCTCGCCGTGCTTCATCTCGATCATGGGCGTATCCAGCCACACAGCGTAACCGGCCGGTGTCTTGACGCCGTTGCCCCGGTCGGAGCACTCCCGGATGATGGAAGCAGCAGCCACGTCACGGGTCTCCAGCGGGTTCATAAATGCCTCGCCGTTGACGTTAATCAGCATAGCGCCGATGGAGCGGACCTTCTCCGTCACCAGAGCACCGAAAATCTGTGCTGGGAACGCCGCGCCGGTGGGATGGTACTGGAGGGTATCGGGGTACAGCAATTTTGCACCGGCACGGTAGCCCAGAATCAGGCCGTCGGCGGTGGCGCCGTAGTGGTTGGATGTGGGGAAGCCCTGATAATGGAGCCGTCCCGCGCCGCCGGTGGCGATGATGACCGTCTTGGCCCGGGCCACCAGAATTTCCTCGGTCTCCATATTGCGGAGCACGGCACCGGCGCACTTGCCGTCCTCGTCCTTAATCAGTTCAATGGCGGCGGTGAAGTCCACCACGGGAATGCCCCGGTTCAGCACCTCATCCCGGAGGGTCCGCATGATTTCCGCGCCGGAGTAATCCTTGGCAGCGTGCATACGCTTCCGGGAGGTACCGCCGCCGTGGGTGGTGATCATGGTGCCGTCGGGAGCCTTATCGAATTCCACGCCCAGCTCACTGAGCCAACGGATGGCTTCGGGGGCCTCGGTGACCAATTTTTGCAGCAGGTCTTTCTGGGCCGCGAAGTGGCCGCCGCCGAAGGCGTCCAGGAAGTGCTGGGCCGGGCTGTCGTTGGGCTTGTCGGCGGCCTGGATGCCGCCCTCGGCCATCATGGTGTTGGCGTCGCCCATGCGCAGCTTGGTGACCACCATGACGTTGGCACCGCCGTTGTGGGCCTCGATGGCCGCCGATGCGCCGGCGCCGCCGCCGCCGATGACCAGCACATCCACGTCATAGTCGGGGTGCTCCAGGTCAATGGTCAGATCGCGGATGCGGGAATGGGCCTGCAGCAATGCAGCCAGCTCCACCGGGACCTTATCGCCCTTGTTGGGGCCCATTTGCAGGTTGGTGAACTGCTCCTGACGGTAATCGGGGTGATAGGTGGCCAGCAGCTGTTCCTTCTCCTCGGCCGTCATTCTTCTGGGGTCCAGCTTGACGTTCTCCGCCCGGGCCGCCTCCACCTTGCGGATGGACTCCTGCATGATTTTATCCTGATACATGGGAAGCTCCCTCCTTATTTCTCGATCTCACGGTTGTTGTACAGCTCCTTGATCTCGCTGAGGGGCTTCTGCATGAGGTCCTCAATGAGCTTCTCATACTTGCCCTCGGCGATTTCCCGGATACGGTCATCCAGATGATCGCAGTGGGGAGCCAGATACTTGCCGTTGAGACGGCGGGCCAGCATGGCCACCTGGGGATGGGAGATGCCGGCGGGACAGCGGGAGGAGCAGATACCGCACATGACGCAGTCGAAGGACTCCTCGGCGCACTTCTCATATTCGCCCCGCTGGGCGTAGGCGATGTACTGCATGACATTGAGGCCCTGGGAGCAAGCCTTGGTGCAGGCGTTGCAGCCGACGCAGGAATAGATCTCCGGGTACAGCTGCATCATGATCTGCTCCGTGGGCTTCACCTTCTCGATGTCGTAGACCTCCTTGACCAGGGGGAAATACGGCAGAGTGGCCACATACATGTTGTTTTCCACCTTGGTGGAGCAAGCCAGACAGGCTTTCAACTCCCGGTCACCGGCAATGCGGTAGATGGTGGCACAGGCGCCGCAGAAGCCGTTGCGGCAGCCGCAGCCCCGCACCAGCTGATAGCCGGAATACTCCATGGCCTCCATGATGGTCAGGCTTTCCGGGACTTCATATTTCTTTCCGAACAGGAAGACGTTAACCATTTGTTCCATCGAAATTCTCCTTAATATTCATCCGGCAGTTCGCTCATCTGGTCCAGGCGGAACACGGGGCCATCCTTGCAAACATACTTGTCACCGATGTTGCACCGGCCGCACTTGCCCAGGGCACACTTCATTTTCAATTCAAAGGTGGTGTACACCTGATCCCGCCGGAAGCCCAATTCCTCCAGGCCCGCCAGGGTGAATTTGATCATAATGGGAGGTCCGCACATGACGACGGTTTTGGAGGTGTCGAAGTTCAGTTCCTTGACGTAGTTGGGTACGAAACCCACATGGCCGTCCCAGCCCTCCTGCTCCCGGTCGATGGTCAGGTGGACGTTGATGCCGTCCTCCTTGCACCACTCGTCGATAATCTCGGCGTAATCCACCAGATCTTCCTTGCTGCGGGAGCCGTAGACGATATCCAAGGTGCCGTAATTGGTCCGGTTGGCCCGGACGTAGTTGATAACGGACCGGACCGGCGCCAGACCGATACCGCCGGCGATGATCAGCAGGTCCTTGCCCTTCAGCTCCGTATCCACGGGGAAACCGTTGCCGTAGGGGCCGCGGAGCGTCACCTGACGGCCCGGCTCCATCTCATGGAGCCAGGTGGTGACACAACCGCACTTTTTGATGGAGAATTCCAGATAGTCCTCATTGGTGGGCGACGAGGTGATGGAGAACAGCGCCTCGCCAATGCCCGGCATGGACAGCATGGCGCACTGGCCGGGAATATGCTCAAAGGGCTTTTTACCGTCCAGGCCCACCACCCGGAAGGTCTTGACGTCCGGCGTGTCCATACGGATGTCGGTGACCACGCCGATCATGGGGATCAGAGGGTCCTTTCTCATTGTCATTTCGTTCCCTCCCCCAGCGTCTTGGCGACTTTTACGATGTTCATGGAAATGGGGCACTTGGCCAGACAGCGGCCGCAGCCGACGCAGCCATAGATTCCGTCGTTATTGGACGGGAAGTACACCAGCTTGTGCATGAACCGCTGACGGAACCGCTCCTTCTGCGTCGGACGGTTGGTACCGTGGGCCATCATGGTAAAGTCGGAGTACATGCAGCTGTCCCAGCAGCGGAACCGGCGGACGCCGTGGCCTGTGTCAAAGTCCCGGACGTCGTAGCACTGACAGGTGGGACAGACAAAGGTACAGGTACCGCAGCCCAGGCAGGATTCGGACAGCTTGGACCAGGCGGGATTGTTGAAGTGCTCCATCAGGTGGTCGCCGTCGAAGCCGGTCAAATCCAGCTTGTTCAGGGGCAGCTTTTCGGTGATGGCGTGAATCTCCGCCTGCACCGTCCCAACAGCGCTGTCGTCGCAGTCGGACAGCAGCGGCAGGCTGCTCAGCAGCGTTTCGCCCTTTTCGGTATTGGCGTTCAGATATAGGGTCTCCCCTGCCATCCAGGCAGCTACGTCGCCGCCAGGGTTGGCCGGGTCGATGCCGAACGCGCCGCAGAAGCAGGTCTCTTCGGGCCGGGTGCAGGCCAAGGTCACCACAGTGCCGTTGGCGCGGCGGGTCTCATAGAAAGTATCCACCGGGTCACTGAGGAACACCCGGTCGAGAATGTCAAAGCTTCTGGCATCACAGGCCCGGACGCCAAAGACTACAAAGGGTGCGCCGGGGTCTCTGGTTTCCTCCAGGGTGATCTCCGTACCCTGGACCTGGAAGCCCACAATATCCTCGGTCTGGGGGAAAAACAGGTCCTTGGCGCTGCGGGCCGTATTCAGAGACTTGGTCAGCTCCATGCCATCCACATAGGGCAGGAACTGGGCCTGACCGCCCTTGTCGGCGGGGATGTACAGCTGTTGCTGGGCCGCCATGGCGGCAAACAGCTCGTTCAGCTTGGAAAGGGTCAGCTGCTTCATGCCTGCTTCCCTCCTCTCTCATAAACCACGGAGGGCTCACAGTCCTCCTGGGTGAAGTTCATCAGCGGGGGCCGCGTCTCCAGGTCCGCGCCGGACTGGTATTCGCCGTACAGCTCATTGATATCCTTGATGAACTTCCGGTTCAGCAGGTGCAGAGGGATGTTCTGGGGGCAGACACGGGAACATTCGCCGCAGTCGGTACAGCGGGACGCCACGTGGAACGCCCGAATAATGTGGTACATGCTCTCCTCAAAGCTGTTGACGGCAGCCTTTTGAGCAATGCCGGACTTGGGATTGTCGAAGACGCACTTCTCACAGGTGCAGGCAGGGCAGACGTCGCGGCAGGCATTGCAGCGAATACATTTGCTCAGCTCGCCCTGCCAGAATGCGTACCGCTCATCGGGGGTCATGGCTTCCAGCTTGGCCACCATATCGAAGCGGCCGGAGTTCTCGATCACGTCGCCGTCCTCGCCAATCTTCTCGTCATAGGCCACCAGCTTGCGGCTCTTGCAGCAGATGCAGCGTTCCGCCTCAGCGTCGGCCTTGTTCATGGTCATGGGACCGTAGAGGGTTTCCAGTTTCAACGTGTCGCCGTCCCGCTCCACGCTGAGCACGCCTTTCGCGCCATAAGCACGGATTTTCTCCATGTCGCACATGCCGTCGCAGGCGATGCCGACCACATGGACATGGTCCCGCCAGATACGGTGCTCCTTCAACAGCTGGTTAAAGGAATAGGTGTCACAGGGCTTCAAAAACGCAGCCACTTTGCCATCCTTGCGGCTCTCCTTGACGAGATACTTGGACAAGTTCGCACCGGAAAAAACAGAGTAGACGAAGTCTTTCTCGATCTCCTCCCGGCTGGTGAACACCGCCGGGGTCAGGTCATAGAAGAATTCACCGGCTTTCCAGCCCAGGACCCGGTCCACCGTGCCGTTTTCCAGCAGCTCGATGGCCTTTGCTTTGATCAGTTCTTGCATCTCAGGTCCTCCAGTCTCTTGTTCTCGCCCAGTTTGGTCACCGTCTCCACAAACTCGTTCATGGTGGCGGCGAACTTGGCGCCTTCGGCGGCGGAGACCCATTCCACGCGGGTACGGCCCTTCTCAATGCCCAGGTAATCCAGCATGGAGAACAGCAGCGTCATACGGCGGCGGGCGTAATAGTTGCCGGTGGTATAGTGACAGTCGCCGGGGTGGCAGCCACAAATGATCACGCCGTCCGCGCCCCGCTGAAAGGCCCGCAGGATGAACATGGGGTTCACGCGGCAGGAACAGGGCACGCGGATGATCTTCACATTGGCCGGATAGTTCAGGCGGTTGGTGCCAGACAGGTCGGCACCGGCATAGGAACACCAGTTGCAGCAGAAAGCCACAATGGTTGGCTTGAATTCATTGTTTACTTGCATATGGCATCCACCTCCGCCATGATCTGGCTCGTCGAGAATCCCTTCAGGTCCATGGCGCCGCTGGGGCAGGCCACCGTACAGGCGCCGCAGCCCTGGCAGACCGCCGGATTGACCGACGCCACCCGGCGCAGCACACGGGTGCGGTTGGGTCCGGGGAACTCCTTATCGCTGTAGGTGATGGCGCCGTAGGGGCAGACCTTTTCACAGCTGGAGCAGCCGTTGCACATGAGTTCGTTGGCCTCAGCCACACAGGGGTTGCACATCAGGTGGTCCTTGGCCAGCAGGCCGATGACCTTGGAGGCGGCAGCACCGGCCTGGGCTACGGTCTCGGGGATATCCTTGGGGCCCTGGCAGACGCCGGACAGGAAGATACCGGCGGTGGGGCTTTCCACAGGGCGCAGCTTGGGGTGGGCCTCGGTGAAGAAGTCGTTGGTATCCATGGAAGCCGTCAGCATGGTGGCGATGGAGCGGGCGCTCTCGTCGGGCTCAATGGCCGCGGCCAGAATGACCATATCGGCATCGATATGGATTTGCTCGTTGCTCAGCAAATCCGACGCCTGAACTTTCAGCTTGCCGTTTTCCGGCACCACCTTGCCCACCATGCCCTTGATGTAGTGGACGCCGTATTCCTCCACAGCACGACGGTAGAACTCGTCGAAGTTCTTGCCGGGGGTACGGACGTCAATGTAGAACACATAGACCTCCGTATCGGGGTATTTTTCTCTGCACAGCATGGCGTGCTTGGCCGTGTACATGCAGCAGATTTTAGAGCAGTAGGGCTTGCCGCAGTCTCTCGTTTCCCGGGAGCCGACGCACTGGACAAAGACCAGCGTATGGGGATGCTCCCCATCAGAGGGGCGCAGCAGGGTACCGGCGGTGGGTCCGGCAGCGTTCATCAGACGCTCGAACTCCAGGGAGGTCACCACGTCGGGGCTCTGAGAATAGGCATACTCGTCGTAGCGGTCCAGCTTGATGGGATTGAAGCCGGTGGCCACGACAATGGCGCCGTAATCCTCCTCGATGAACTCGTCTTTCTGCTTATAATCAATGGCGCCGGCCGTACAGACCTTGGCGCAGACACCGCACTTGCCGCTCTTGAGCATGGTGCAGTAGTTGGGGTCAATGGTGGCCACCTTGGGCACAGCCTGGGCAAAGGGGATATAGATAGCCCGGCGGTTATCCAGACCCAGGTTGAACTCGTTGGGGACCTTCTTCTGGGGACATTTTTCTGTACACAGGCCGCAGCCGGTGCAGACGTCCTCTTTGACATAGCGGGCCTTGCGGCGGATGGTGGCATGGAAGTTGCCCACGAAGCCCTTGACGGAATCCACCTCCGAATAGGAGAAAATGCGGATGTTCTCATTCTGTGCGGCCTCCACCATCTTGGGGGTCAAAATACAGGCGGCGCAGTCCAGCGTCGGGAAGGTCTTGTCGATCTGCGTCATCTTGCCGCCGATGGTGGGCTTCTTTTCCACGATATCCACGGGGAAACCGGCATCGGCAATGTCCAGCGCCGTCTGGATACCGGCGATACCGCCGCCGATGACCAGGGCCCGCTTGGTGACGGGGCTTTCGCCTGCCGTCAGAGGGGCGTTGAGATGTACTTTTGCAATGGCGGCACGGCCCAGGATAACGGCCTTTTCGGTGGCCGTGGGCATATCCTTGTGAATCCACGAGCACTGTTCGCGGATGTTGGCGATCTCCACCATGTAGGGGTTGAGACCGGCCTTTTCCGCCGTCTTGCGGAAGGTGGTCTCGTGCATCCGGGGCGAGCAGGAGCAGATGACCACGCCGCCCAGGTTGTGTTCCTTGATTGCGTCCCGGATCATATCCTGGCCCGCCTGGGAGCACATATATTGATAGTCTGTGGCGAATACCACGCCGGGCTCTTTGCCAAGGGCCTCGGCCACGGCCTTTACATCCACCGTGGCGGCGATGTTGGTACCGCACCAACAGACGAATACGCCGATTCTTTGCATTCCGTTGTCCTCCCCTTACTTCGCGTATTTCCGGAACGCACTGGTGATGGCCTGCTGGGGCAGGTTCTCATCGAGGAGGTCCGGGATCTGTTCGGGTTTGAGATGGTTCTGGCCCTGCTGACGGATCACCGCCAGACGAACGGCCTCAATGAGCTTGGCAGGCTCCACCATTCTCGGACAGCGCTCCAGACAGGCAAAGCAGGAAAGACAATTCCAGATGCCCTTGGAGTTCATCAGCTTTTCAATCTGGCCCTTGTCAACCAGATCGACAAACTGATGGGGATGGTAGTCCATTTCGTCAAAGGCCGGGCAGGTGGCGGAACATTTGCCGCACTTCATGCACAGCCTCGGGTTGACGCCGCTGATGCGTTTGATGGTGGCGGTCAACTCCAGTTCCTGATTCTTCTGCATGACGCCACCTCCTTCATTTCACGCCGAGCGCTTCGGCCAGCAGCTCGGTGAAGTAATAGACGGGCATATCCCCCTCGGCATTCTCTTTCAGATTGTAGAGACACAGGGGACAGGCCGTAATGAGACAGTCCGCTCCGTTGGCCCTGGCCGACGCCGTCACAGCGCTGGCCTTCTTGACCGCCAGGGGCTTGTTTTCCAGCGTAATATAGCCGCCGCAGCACTCGTTGCGGTTGGCGTAGATCACCGGCTCCGCGCCGATGGCCCGGATGAAGTCCTCCAGAATGGTGGGCTTCTCAGGGTTGTCGAACTGCATCTCACCGCTGGGGCGCAGCAGCAGGCAGCCGTAATAGGCGCCGATTTTCCGGCCCGTCAGGGGGTTCTTGACCCGTTTGGCCAGTTCATCGAAGCCCAGTTCGTCCCGCAAGACTTCCAAATAGTGCAGGACCTTCGTCTCCCCGTGGTAGGGGGTATCCAGCTGTAAGTAGTTGTTGGCCCGGAGGACAATGTCCTCGTCGGTCTGCATATCGTGGTTCACGCGCTTGATGACGTGATGACATGCGGAACATACCGTGACCAGGCTGTAGCCCAAGTCCCTGGCCGAAGCCAGGGACCGAATGGACGACAGCTTGGTTGCAATTTCATCTTTTGCCTGGGGATAGACCGCGCCGCAGCACTGCCAATCCGGCAATTCTTCCAGGGTGATGCCCAGGGCCTCGGCGGACTTTCTCGTATAGAGGTCCAGGTCCTTGGCCTTGGTCTTCAACGTGCACCCGGGGAAATAGCTAAAAACCATAGTCTGTCTTTCCTTCCTCTTATACCATCTGCTCGGGGTGGAATACCTCGTCGAACTTTTCCGCCGTCAGGAAGCCCAGCTCCACGCAGGCTTCTTTCAGAGAAATATTCTCCTTATAGGCCTTCTTGGCCGTCTTGGCGGCGTTGTCGTAACCAATATGGGGGTTGAGAGCCGTCACCAGCATCAGGGAGTTGTGCAGGTTATGGGCCATCTTCTCCCGGTTGGCCGTGATGCCCACGGCGCACTTGTTGTTGAAGGACACCATGGCCTCGGCCAGCAGCCGGGCAGATTGCAGGAAGTTGTAGATGCAAACGGGCATGAACACATTCAGTTCAAAGTTGCCCTGGGAGGCGGCCATGCCAATGGCCACATCATTGCCCATGACCTGGACGGCCACCATGGTCACCGCCTCGCACTGGGTGGGGTTGACCTTGCCGGGCATGATGGAGGAGCCGGGCTCGTTCTCGGGAATGAAGATCTCACCGATGCCGCAGCGGGGGCCGGAGGCCAGCCAGCGAACGTCGTTGGCAATCTTCATCATATCGGCAGCCAATGCTTTGATGGCGCCGTGGGCAAACACCAGCTCATCCTTGGACGTGAGGGCGTGGAACTTGTTCTCAGCCGTCTTGAAGTCCTTGCCGGTAATCTGGGAGACGGCCTTGGCCACCTCCACGTCGAAGCCCTTGGGGGCATTGAGGCCGGTGCCCACGGCGGTACCGCCCAGAGCCAGCTCTTTCAGCTCCGGCAGAGCAATCTGGAGCATCTTCTTGTCCTTCTCCAGGCTGCTTCTCCAGCCGGAGATCTCCTGGGAAAACTTGATGGGGGTGGCGTCCTGGAGGTGGGTGCGGCCGGACTTGACCACATCCTCATTCTCCGCCTCCAGGCGGCGGAAGGTATCAATCAGCAGATCCACCGCGGGAATCAGTTTATCCTCGATGGCGGTCACGGCAGCAATGTGCATGGCCGTGGGGAACGTATCGTTGGAGGACTGGGACATGTTGATGTCGTCGTTGGGATGCAGCAGCTTCTCCCCTGCCAGCTCGTTGCCGCGGTTGGCAATGACCTCGTTGGCGTTCATGTTGGACTGGGTACCGGAACCGGTCTGCCAGACCACCAGAGGGAAGTGCTCGTTGAGCTTGCCGCTCATGACCTCATCGCAGGCCTGGGAGATGACTTTCAGCTTTTCCGCCGTCATCTTCTCCGGCTTCAGGGCATGGTTGGCCATGGCCGCCGCTTTCTTGAGGATGCCGAACGCATAGGTGATCTCCCGCGGCATGGTTTCAATTCCCACACCGATTTCAAAGTTCTCATGGCTGCGCTCGGTCTGCGCCGCCCAGTACTTGTCGGCAGGCACCTTCATTTCTCCCATGGAGTCCCGCTCAATACGATATTCCATCTGTGTTCTCCTTTCTCGTCGTCAGTCGCCGCCCCGGGGCCGCGCATCAGATCTCGATGTTGTGGATGACTTCCTTCAGCTTATTGGCGCTGTTCTGCAGCTTGGCCTCCTCCTCGGGGGTCAGCTTGCTGAGGATCTTGCCGCGAACGCCGTTGGCGTCCACCAGGGCCAGGGTGCTCAGGCACACATCGTCCACGCCGTATTCGCCGTGCATCAGGGTGGAAACGGTCAGGGCTGTGCCGGAACCGTTGGCAATGCACTTGCAGATATGGCACACGGAAATGGCCACAGCGTAGAACGTGGCGCCCTTGGACTTGATGACCTTGCCGCCGGAGGTGCGGACAAACTCCTCCAGTTCCTCATAGTTCTGCTCCCACTTGATATTCTCGGGCTCGGGGCAGCAGTCCTTATAGGCGTCGATGTGGATGTTGGTGATGGTGGCCAGGGACCAGGGCACGAAGGAGGAATCGCCGTGCTCGCCATAGACACTGGCGTGGACGTTCTGGGGATTCAGATGGAACCGGCGGGCCAGCTCAGACTGCAGGCGGGCCGTATCCAGCACGGTACCGGAACCGATGATGTGGCTCTCCGGCACACCGGAAATCTTGTGGAACACATAAGTCAGCACGTCCACGGGGTTGGAAACGATAATATAGATGGCATTGGGAGCCGCGGCCACGATCTGGGTTGCGATATCCTTGAGGATATTGACGTTGGTCTGTGCCAGCTCCAGACGGGTCTGGCCGGGCTTTCTGGCAATGCCGGAGGTGATGATCACGATGTCGGAATCCTTGGCATCGGCGTATTCACCGCTGCGGACGATGGCCGGTGCGCAGAACGTAACGCCCTGATACACGTCCAGCGCCTCGCCAAAGGCCTTGGGCTTGTTGACGTCAATCATGAGAATCTCCGTGGCGATACCCATGGTCATCATATTGTTGGCAATGGCGGAACCCACGCTGCCTGCACCGATGATAGTAATTTTTCTCATAAATAGTACCCTCGCAATCATTCAAAATAATACACACTGATCCAACAAAGAACCCGGCCTATCCGGCGTGCCGTCCGCCGGATTCTTTTCCTTATTATAACACTGCATTTTTCAGTATACAACTATCGATACATTTATATTTGTATAAAATCCAGTCCATTTTTCCTCCAATATTCGTCGTTCTGTACAACGGCTCTGAATCTCCGCACAAAACCGTTGGTTTTCAAAAAATAATCGTGATTACCAAAACTTTTTCTCTGTATTTTCTCTATAGAAATTTGAAAGAATCCATTGACATTTTGAAAATCTGTCATTGTGCTTGATTTCCTCCCATAGCTATTATTGAAGTTGCACAATTTTCTTAGAACCATTCCGATGCAAAAATGCCCGAAACCCGCAGTGGAACCACCGCGGATTTCGGGCATTCTGCCGGATTCATGTTTTCGACTGTTCGGTTTCAAACATTCCCCCATGCTGCTGCGCATGGGCTTTGATCTTCTCAAAGGTCTCCTCGCTGAGATCGTGCTCAATTTTACAGGCGTCGGCTGCCGCCACTTCCGGCGAGACGCCCAGCCGGATAAAAAACTGGGTCAGCAGACGGTGTCTGCTGTAGACGCGGCTGGCGATGGCCTCGCCGTCCTCGGTCAGGCGGATGTGGCCTTCCCCGTCCACCACTACATAGCCATTTTCCCGGAGTTTCTTCATGGCCACGCTGACGCTGGGCTTGGAATACCCCAGCTCATTGACCACATCGATGGAGCGGACCAGGCCGATGCGCTCCCGGAGCACCAGAATCGCCTCCAGATAATCCTCCGCAGATTCGTATATTTTCATCAATGTATCGGCACCTCTTTGACAGGCATTTTCCCTAGGATAGCACAAATCCGCACAGTTTACAAGGGGGAACCTGGCACCGCCGGACCAGGACGGCACCGTCTCAGCGGTTGACCATCACATCGAGAATCACCTCATCGGTGACCTGCATGCCCTCCCGGGCAATGGCGGAAATGGCCGCCACCGTCTCACCGATGGTGTCCTTGATAAAGCCCTCGCCGCTGCCAAAGCCCCGCCGCTTTTCCGTCATGCGGATGGCCAGCAGCGCCGCCTCCACGGAGGAGGCGATTTTGGCGGCACAGGAGGATTTGGCGCCGTCACAGAGGATGCCGCCCACATCGGCCAGGGTACAGGTGAGCACGTTGGCCATATCCTCCAGGCTGCCGCCCCGCAGATACATCATGGCCACACCAGCCCCGGCGGCAGCACTGACGGCGCCGCAATAAGCTGACAGCCGCCCGATATCCCGTTTCTGGTAGACCGCCGTCAGGTTGGAGACGCACAGGGCGCGGTACCGTTTCTCATCGTTGACGCCCAACTCCTTGGCACAGGCAATGACCGGCAACGACGCCGTCATGCCCTGGTTGCCGCTGCCGCAGTTGATGACCACCGGCAGCTCACAGCCGCTCATTCTGGCGTCGGACCCGGCTGCGGGCAGCGCCCGCGCCATAACGTCAAAGCTGTCGCCGTAGGCTTCCCGCAGTGTCTTGCCCACATTGCCGCCGTAAGTACCAGTCAGGCCGGCTTCGGCAATTTTCAAATTATACTGAATCTGCCGGTCCAGGACCTCCCGGACATCATCAATCTGAACCGTTTCGGCAAACTCCAGAATATGCTCCAGGTTCAGCAGCGCATAATCCGGGTCTGCCTCCGACGGCGCTTCCTCCTCCCCGCTCTGGCGGAACAGGATTTGTCCATTTTTCTCGATCCGAACGATATTGGTATGGCTGTGGAGAATCTCCACCAGGGCCGTGTCGTCTCCCGCCGCCATCTCCACGATGATATGGAGTTTAGCGCTGCTGTCCGACAGCTTGACGGTGCAGAGGTTTTCCTCCAGCAGTTTGCGGACTCTGGCCCGGTCCTCGTCGGTCACACCCGTGAGCACCTCCAGCTTCCGCTCGGGGTCACCGCCGACGGCGCCGATGAGCGTTGCCGCCTCAATGCCCCGGAGACCGCCGGTGGCAGGCACCACGACACCTTTGACATTTTTAATGATATTGCCGCTGCAGGTGGTGACCACCCGCTCCGGAAACGCCCCCAACACCTGCCGCGCCTTGGCGGCGGCATAGGCCAGGGCGATGGGCTCGGTGCAGCCCAATGCGGGAACCAGTTCTTTTTTCAGAATGCGGACAAAACCGTCATACATCGTCTGTTCCACTGCAAAAACTCCTTTATCTATCAGATGATAGGAATCGGATGTTTCCCGTTTTCCGTACGATCTGCGCACCGGCAGCCTTGGGCTGTCCGGTCTGCGGGATTCCATCCATAGTATACCATTCCCCGCGAAAAAAAGCCACCATTCCCGCAAAATTTTACGGATACGCCCACCTTGACACAATGATATTCCGGCGGTATCCTAATTTCATCTGTTTGCACGAAAGGAGCGGTTCTCCCATGGAGCACGCGACACAGGCGCAAGCCTATTTTCTGGAGGGTTATAACTGTGCCCAATCGGTACTGCTGGCCTTTGCGCCGGATTTGGGACTGACAAACGATGAAGCCGCCCGCATGGCTTCGTCCTTCGGCGGCGGTATGGGCCGGCTGCGGGAGGTCTGCGGCGCCCTCAGCGCCTCCTTTTTGATTTTGGGACTGCGGGAGGGCTACAGCTCCCCCACCGATGATGAGGCCAAAGCCCGCCAATATGCCCGGGTTCAGGAGATTGCAGCGCAATTCCGCGCCATCCACGGCACCATTCTCTGCCGGGACCTGCTGGGCTTATCGGAGGGCCCCGACTGCCCCACCCCCGCCAAACGGACCGCAGAATACTATGAGAGCCGTCCCTGTGAGCGGTGCATCGGTGACGCCGCCGCCATTGTGGAGCGGATGCTCTTCTCCAACGGGGACTGACCATGGCTGGCTACGACGATCTGTTGGAACAGCTGGCTCAGTACAATGCCGCCGGTTTTCTGCCCATGCACATGCCCGGCCACAAGCGCACCGCCCTGGGCGGCGGAGAGCTGCCCTGGCAACTGGATATTACGGAAATCGATGGATTCGACAACCTCCACGAAGCCGAGGGGATTTTGAAAGACGGCATGGAATTGGCCGCCCGTCTGTACGGTTCCGCCCGGGCCTTTTATCTGGTCAACGGCTCCTCCGGTGGTATTTTGGCGGCCATGGCCGCCGCGGCCCCCTTCGGCAGCCGGATTCTCATGGCCCGGGGCTGCCACAAGTCCGTCTATCACGCCGTGGAACTGCTGCATCTGGAGCCGTACTACCTGACGCCGCCGGTGGACCCGTCCTTTGCCGTAACCGCTTCCCTGCCGCCCAAAATGGTGGAATCGGCTCTGGCCCAACATCCGGACATCCGTCTGGTGGTCCTCACCAGTCCCACCTATGAGGGTGTCATCAGCGACATTGCAGCCATTGCCGCCGTCTGTCACCGGCAGGGGGTCCCCCTGCTGGTGGATGAAGCCCATGGGGCCCATCTCTATTTCCATCCGTCTTTTTCCGGCGGTGCGGTGACGGCCGGGGCCGATCTGGTCATTCAGAGTGTCCACAAGACGCTGCCCAGTTTGACCCAGACAGCCCTTGCCCATGTGCAGGGTAATCTGGTGGACCCCCAACAGCTGGCCCATTTTCTGTCCGTCTTCCAAACCAGCAGCCCCTCCTATCTGCTCATGGGTTCCATCCACCGCTGCCTGAAGCTGTTGGAACACCGGGGCCCGGCCCTGTTTGCCGACTATGTCCAGAATTTGCAGCGGCTGGACCGGCGGTTGGAATCGCTGCGTCATCTGCGGGTGCTCTGTCATGGGGCAGATCATTGCAGCCGCCATACCGATTTCTTTGCCTTTGACCCTGGGAAGCTGTTCATCAGCACCCACGGCACAGACCTGACGGGTCCCCAGCTGACCGCCCTGCTGCGGCAGCGGGGTATCGAACCGGAGATGACCGCACCCCATTGGGTCCTGGCCATGACCAGCTGCTGTGACACGGCGGAGACACTGGAACGCTTTGCCGCCGTTCTGCTGGAGCTCGACGGTCTCTGTCACAGCACCGGCGCCCCCTACGTCCGGCCAACGCCGCCCCTGCCCCCGGTCCGGCACACCATCGCCCAGGCCCGGCAGCTTCCCACCGTTCCCCTTCCCCTGACGGAAGCCATTGGACGCACCATGGCGGAAAGCCTTTGGATGTACCCGCCCGGTATCCCTCTGGTGGTTCCCGGCGAGATTCTGACTGCGGACATTGTCCAGGTTCTTGGGGGCATTGCCGACAGCGGCGTGCAGCTTCACAGCGACAGCGGTTTGGCCCCCCACGGGGTCCTGGTAGCGGCGACAGGATAAAATTTCACAAATCCACACGGTTGTAATTGACAGACGGAAAGATTTATGATTGAATAGATAAAAGCGAAACGGGCGCGTACAGTTGTGCCGCGCCATGGAATCGTTTACCGGGCGGCATTGCCGCCACTGTATTTTTCATTAAAGGAGGCCCATTACCATGAATCGGATTCAGACCCTGGAGACCCGTGACCTGGCCCAGAGCGCTCACAACGGCGGCTGCGGCGAGTGCCAGACTTCCTGCCAGTCTGCCTGCAAGACTTCCTGCGGCGTTGCCAATCAGCCCTGCGAGAAGAGCAGCGAGAACAAGTAATTTGATTTTGGAAGGGTCGCTGCCCCGCCGCGCCTAGCGCGGCCGGCGGCGATTTTTCATGTCTTTGGGCCGAATACATCGGTACGTTTATGATTTTCACATAGAAAGAGGAACCTTATGATTCATCAGTACAAACTCAACGGCTACTGCATCGTGCTGGACATCTACAGCGGCTCAGTCCATGTGGTGGACCCGGTGGCCTACGACGTCATCGAACTCTACGAGACGACCGCGCCCGAGGAGATCATCCGGCAGATGCTGGAGAAGTATCACGACCAGCCCGACGTCACCGAAGAGGAGCTGCGCCAGGTTCTGGACAGCATCGAGGAGCTGAAACAGAACGGCAAACTCTTCGCCCCCGATCAGTACGCCGACATGGCCTTTGATTTCAAGGAGCGCAATACGGTCATCAAGGCCCTGTGTCTCCATGTGGCTCACACCTGCAACCTGACCTGCAACTACTGCTTTGCCAGCCAGGGCAAGTACCAGGGCGACCGGGCTCTCATGTCCCTGGAGGTGGGCAAACAGGCCATCGACTTTCTCATTGCCCACTCCGGTACCCGCCGGAATCTGGAGGTGGACTTCTTCGGCGGCGAACCGCTGATGAACTGGCAGATGGTCAAGGATGTGGTGGCCTACGCCCGGGAGCAGGAGAAACTGCACAACAAGAATTTCCGCTTCACGCTGACCACCAACGGCCTGCTGATTGATGACGATGTCATCGAGTTTACCAATAAAGAGATGCACAATGTGGTCCTGAGTCTGGACGGCCGGAAAGAGGTCCACGACCGTCTGCGCCGGACTGTTAACGATAAGGGCAGCTATGACATCATCCTGCCCAAGTTCAAAAAGCTGGTGGAGAGCCGTGGCGGCAAGGGCTACTATATGCGCGGCACCTTTACCCACGACAATGTGGATTTCACCAACGATATTTTCCACATGGCCGATCTGGGCTTTACGGAGCTTTCCATGGAGCCGGTGGTCTCTGCCTCCGATGAGCCCTACGCCCTGACGGAAGAAGATCTGCCCAAGCTGTTTGAGCAGTATGAGATTCTGGCAACGGAGATGATCCGCCGTCATGAGGCCGGCAACGGCTTTACCTTCTACCACTACATGATTGACCTCAAGGGCGGTCCCTGCATCTACAAGCGGATCTCCGGCTGCGGCAGCGGTACCGAATATCTGGCTGTCACCCCCTGGGGTGAGCTGTTCCCCTGCCATCAGTTTGTGGGCGACCCGGCTTACAGCATGGGCAATGTCTGGGACGGCGTCACCAATACGGCGCTGCGGGATGAGTTCAAGCTGTGCAACGCCTACGCCCGCCCCGACTGCAAGGACTGCTGGGCCCGTCTCTACTGCTCCGGCGGCTGTGCGGCCAACGCCTACCATGCCACCGGCAGCATCAAGGGCATTTATGAATACGGCTGCCAGCTGTTCCGCAAGCGCATCGAATGCGCCATCATGGTACAGGTGGCCCAGGCCGGTTTCATCAAAAGCTGCTGAGCACGCCGGACGCACTGCCGGCACGGCACAGAGCACAACAAATCCTTTCATTTGAGCGGGAAGCACGTTTGAACGTGCTTCCCGCTCTTCCCTGCAGGCGATTTTTATGATATAATACCAGTAAGATGAATATAGAAGATGGGAGGTCCTACTATGGAAATGATTCGAGATGCTTCTTATTCCGACGTGTTCCTCTGTGACGGCGACGGTGATTTTCACGACTATCATTACGTTTCCCCATTCCAGCCGGATGAAAACTCCCTGCTGTATCGGGTACACCGCACCGGTATTGTTCACGCGCTGCCAACGCTTTTCGCCGTGGAGCGCAGCGCCTCCACCATCTACTGTGAAATCTTCTGTATCCTGTCGGGCCACGGCTATTTGGAATACGACGGCAAGACGTATGAACTGCACCGGAATCAGCTGGTGCTGCTGCCGGCCCATGAGCCCCACAAATACCGAAACGACCCCAATGACCCCATGGGCAAGGTATGGCTGGAATTCTACGGCGCCAACACCACCGATCTGATCCGCCATCTCATCGGGCTCCATGGGCCGGTACTGGAAGGGCCCCTTTTCCCCGATATCTGTGCCCAGGTTTGTCTGATCCAGCAGCGCCTGATGGTCAACAGCTACTATCAGCCGTCTCTGGAAATCTATCGGGTGCTGCTGTCCATGCTGCAATACAGCGAGGTCTCCAGCCCCTTGCAGCTGACCGAGGACAGCGCCATGAATTTCCTGTTGGTGGAAGCGTACATCAATGCCCATATGTCCCGGAAAATCGCCAATGCCGAGCTGGCCGATCTGTGCGGCATCAGTCTCCAGCACTTTATCAAGCAGTTCAAGGAGCACTATCACCAGACGCCCCAAGAGTATATCATGAACCAGCGGATCAAAAAGGCCCAATATACCCTGGTGCAAACCAACTTGTCCATTGACTCCATCGCGGAATCCCTGGGCTTCTGCAACACCAGCCATTTTATCCGACGCTTCTCCGAGGCCACCGGCCTGTCGCCGGTGAAATACCGCAAAGCCCAGATTCAGCGCATTGCAGACGCCCCCATCTCCCCCACCTGAGCCTTGCGTTTCTCCGCCGCCCGCCGTATAATGGACCATATGACATGGGCGGCGCCGCCGTCCCCCGGAGGCAAGGAGCGCACTATGAAGCAAAAATACGGTATTTTCGACATGGACGGCACCCTGGTGGATTCCATGGGCTATTGGCGGCAATTGGGTGTGGAATATCTTCACAACAAAGGCATAACGGAGATTCCGCCGGACATTCTTCGAATGCTGCAGCCCATGACGCTGGCCCAGTCCACCACGTTGTTTGCCGACGCCTTTCATCTGCCCGGTACGCCGGTGGAAATCCTGGCGGAGATGAACGACATGATGGCGGTCCACTACGGGCGGGATGTGCTGCTGAAAGACGGCATCGTGGAATACCTGGACGAGCTGCAGCGCCGCGGTGTGGCGCTCTGCGTGGCTTCCGCCACGGACAAGCCCCTGATTGAGCTGTGCCTGGGCCGTCTGGGTATTCTGGACCGCTTCGCCTTTCTCCTGTCCTGTGAGGAAGTGGGCTATGGCAAGGACCGGCCCGATATTTACAACATCGCCGTGTCCCGTCTGGGCGGTATCCCGTCGGAGACCGTCGTCTATGAAGACGCTCCCTATGCCATCCGCACGGCAAAGGACGCCGGATACCAGGTGGCGGCCATCTACGACGAGGGCATATCCGATGCCCGCTGGGCCGAGCTGGCCGCTCTGGCCGACTACCGGTTGGAGCACTGGTCCCAGGCTCTGGACCTGATTCCTTAATGCTGTATACCATCACAACGCCCCGTTCCGCAGTGGGAACGGGGCGTTATTTATCGATTCAGATAGAAAATCGCCAAGTTGAGATAGCCCGCAAAGGTCACCCACAGCAGATACGGGACCTGCAAGACTGCCGCCAAGGTGGAAAATTGGCGGAACGAGCGAATCATCACCAGAATGGCCAGCCACAGCAGCAGCAGAACAAAAAAGGCCGCCAACGGTTTGCCCGCTCCAAAAAACACCAGGGTCCATACGAAGTTCAATGCCAACTGGATGCCCCATACAATGGCCGCCGGTTTGGCCGCCGCGCCGCCCTGGCGCAGCACCATAGCCAATCCCAGGCCCATCAGAATATAGAGAACAGTCCAGACAATGGGAAAGACGATCTCCGGCGGTGTCAGGGCCGGTTTCACCCAGGTGGGGTAAATGGTCCCCATCCCCTGCCGGGTCAGGGACGACTCCAAAAATCCCACGGCCAGCGCCAGCAGCGGCAGCCACAGATAAGCCCATTTTTTCAAGGTTGCTCCTCCTTCCTTCCATAAAACAGCTATATGCAGTTTCTGCACCCTTTATACAGCAGCATCATAGACTATACTATGCTTTCCGGATGGAGGGATGGAGTTTGATTACCATCAGTCTTTGTATGATTGTAAAAAATGAGGAAGCGGTTCTGGAACGCTGTCTCCAATCGGCCGCGCCCCTGGCAGACGAACTCATTGTGGTGGACACCGGCAGTACCGACAGCACTGTGGAGATTGCCCGGCGGTTTGGGGCACAGGTGTTTTCATTTCCCTGGCGGGACGATTTCTCCGCCGCACGGAATGTTTCCTTTGAGGCCGCCTCCATGGACTACTGTCTGTGGCTGGATGCCGACGACATCATATTGCCGGACGATCTTTCCAAATTACTGGCCATGAAAGAAACGCTGCCGCCGGACACGGACATGGTCATGCTGCCCTATCATACAGCCTTTGACGCCGACGGCGTCCCCACCTTTACCTGTTATCGGGAACGGCTCATCCGGAATCACGCCGGGTTCCGTTGGGAAGGGGTGGTCCATGAGGCCATTGCTCCCCGTGGTGTGGTTCGGTACGGCGACGGTGCGGTGACCCATCGCAAAACCGGCCCCGGCGACCCGGACCGAAACCTACGGATTCTGGAAGGGCTTCGGGTCCGACGGCCTCTGACGCCCCGGGAACAGTTCTATTACGCCCGGGAGCTGACGTACCATGGCCGAGATTGGGAAGCAGCGGCACAGTTTGCGGACTTCCTGCGTACCGGAGGCGGTTGGGCGCCGGACAGCATCCAGGCCGCCATAGATTTGGCAGAATGTTACCGGCGTTTGGAACAGCCGGAACAAATTTTGCCGTCTCTGGTGCTGGGACTGTGCTTCGGTGCGCCAACGCCGGAGCTGTGCTGCGCGTTGGGCCAACGGTATCTGGAACTGGAACAGTGGGAGGCGGCCATCTATTGGTATGAGCAAGCCATGAACCGGCCGGAGCACCTGGGCTTTACCCTGCCGGACTGCCGGAATTACATTCCCCTGCTGCAACTTTGCGTCTGCCATGATCGGTTGGGCGATTGGCGGAAAGCGGCGGCCTACAATGAAGCGGCCTGCCGTCTGCGGCCCCAGTCTCCGGCCTGTGCCTACAACCGGGCCTATTTTGACCGCATTGCACAGCAAAATGCGGACCGGAACTGAGTTCCGGTCCGCATGATTCATTCTATGGACATGGTGGCATAGGCATTGAGATCCTGGCCCGCCGTATGGCCGGCCAGATACTCATAATACGCCTGGGCGCCGATCATGGCGCCGTTATCGCCGCAGAGTTTCAGCGGCGGCAGATATAACTCTGCGCCCAGCTTGGCGCATGCTGTCTCAAAGTCACCGCGAATACGGCTATTAGCCGCCACACCGCCAGCAATGGCTAACTTTTTATAGCCGGTCTGCTCCAGAGCGGCCATGGTGCGGGGCACCAGCGTATCACTGACGGCTTTGGAAAAGTCGGCGCAAAGGCCCGGCACATCCAACGTTTCGCCTTTCTGCTCGGCGTTGTGAATGAGATTCAGCGCCGCCGTCTTCAAGCCGGAAAAGGACATATCCAAATCGCTGCCGCTGACGTGGGCCACGGGCATGGGGTATTTGCCCTCTGTACCGGTACGGGCCAGCTTGTCCAACGCCGCGCCGCCGGGATAGGGCATGCCCAGGACCCGGGCCACCTTGTCAAAGCACTCCCCCGCCGCGTCATCCCGGGTAGAGCCGAGAATTTTCAGTTTGGTGTAATCCTGAACATCCACAATCATGCTGTGGCCGCCGGACACCACCAGACAGAGGAACGGCGGTTCCAGCTCCGGAAAGGCCAGATAATTGGCGGCAATGTGGCCCCGGATATGGTGGACCGGAATCAGCGGGACCTGCAGAGCCATGGCCGCCGCCTTGGCGAAGTTGACGCCCACCAGCACCGCACCGATAAGGCCCGGCGCATAGGTGACACCGACGGCGTCAATGTCCTGCCGGGTAATGCCCGCCGTCTCCAATGCCTGATCGGCCAGACCATAGATGGCTTCGATATGCTTACGGGAGGCGATTTCCGGCACCACGCCGCCGTAGGTCTTATGGATGGCCACCTGAGACGCGATACAGTCGGCCAGCACCGTCCGGCCATCCCGGACCACAGCCACCGCCGTCTCGTCGCAGGAGGATTCAATGGCTAAAATGTTCAAGTGTTCCACTCCTTTTTGAGGATCAACGCATCCTCCCGGGGATTCAAATAGTAATTGGGCCGTCTGCCCACCTGGACAAAGCCCAGGGATGTATACAGGGCGATGGCCGGTGCGTTGGAGGGCCGCACCTCCAGAAGCACTTCCGTCACACCCTGCTGCCGCAGCCGCTGTTCCAACTCCGTCAACAGCGCCCGGCCAATGCCGCGGCCCCGGTGGTCCGGGGACACGGCCACATTCAGAATGTCGGTGCTGTCCAGCACCGTCTGGCTGCCCACATAGCCCAGAACGGTCTCCCCCTCCACGGCCACCAGCCAAAAGCTCAGCTCGTTGGCCAGTTCTCCGGCCACCGACGCTTCGCTCCAGGGATCGGAAAAACAAACCTGCTCCAGGGCCGCCACCTGGGCCACATGGGATTGGGTCATTGGGATCAGTTCCATATCACTTGGCCTCATACCAGCTGGCGCCGCTTTTGGCCTCGGCCAGCAGGGGCACCCGCAGTTCCATCACCTGTTCCATCTCCCGTTCCACCAGCTGCTTGACGCCGTCGGCCTGGTCCAGCGGGCACTCGACAATCAATTCGTCATGGACCTGCAAAACCAGACGGGCCTGGGGGTACTGTTTGGCCAGGGCCGCATCCACCCGGATCATGGCCAGTTTGATGATATCGGCAGCGGTGCCCTGGATGGGGGTATTCATGGCACAGCGCTCTCCAAAGGAGCGGAGATTGAAGTTTTTGCTTTTGAGTTCCGGCAAATAGCGGCGGCGGCCCATGAGCGTCGTCACATAGCCGTCGGCCTTGGCCTGTTCCACCACGTCGTGCATATACTGCCGGACACCGGCGTACTTCTCCAAATAGCTCTCAATATAGGCCTTGGCCTCTTTCCGAGTCACACCGATATCATCGGCCAGGGAGAAGTCGGAAATCCCGTAGACAATACCGAAGTTGACGGCCTTGGCATGGCGGCGCATAAGACTGGTGACGTCCTCCGGGGCCACGCCGAAGACCTGAGAAGCCGTGACCCGGTGGACATCCTCGCCGCTGCGGAACGCTTCCTGCATAATTTTGTCGTTGGCGATATGAGCCAGAACCCGCAGTTCAATCTGGGAGTAGTCGGCGTCAATGAGCACACAGCCGTCTTTGGGAACAAACATTTTGCGGATTTCGCTGCCCAATTCTGTGCGGACGGGGATATTTTGCAGATTGGGTTCTGTGGAAGACAATCGACCCGTGGCTGTGACCATGTTCTGGAAGGTCGTGTGAATCCGTTCATCGTCTCCGATGACCTTGACCAGCCCTTCGGCATAGGTGGAATTGAGCTTTGTCACCATGCGATAATCCATGATGGCCTCGATGATGGGGTGCTTGTTTTTCAGCTTTTCCAGAACCTCGGCGTTGGTGGAGTAACCGGTTTTCGTCTTTTTCACCGGCGGCAGTCCCAGTTTCTCAAAAAGGATAACCCCCAGCTGCTGGGTGGAATTGATGTTGAAGGTCTCCCCTGCCATGTCATAGATTTGCTCCGTCAGGGCATTGATGCGCTCCGTCAGCAGATTGCCGAAGGCCAGCAGCGCCATGCGGTCCACGGCGATGCCCTCCCGCTCCATACGGGCCAGAACGGCGCACAGCGGAAACTCCACCGTCTCATAGAGGGTAGTCATATTCTGTTCCGCCATAAGGGATTGGAGGGGCTTCCACAGGGCAAACACCGCGGCGGCCCGGTCGGACAGGCTTTCCAATGGTCCCTCCTGGTTGAGATACCGTTTGGCCAATTCTTCGGGGCTGTAGCGGTTATCCGAGGGGTCCAGCACGTATCCGGCCAAGCTCACATCAAACACAAAGCCGTCCTTTGGCAGTCCCAGCCGGTCCAGCTGATGCCACAATGTTTTATAATCGGCACAAGCCTTGGGCGTCTCTGCCGTCAGCAGCGGTTCACAGCAGCTAATCTCTGTGACACAGACACCGTCAGCGGTGGCAATGGCCGCCTGATCGCCGTCCAGCACCAATGCGCAGGGCGTCCCCACCGGCGGCAAGCACGCCAACGTGCATACGGCGGCAGCCGGTTCCGCTGGCTGCGGCGCTGCTTCCACATCGTACAGGCCGTAACGGTCCATCAGCCGGACAAACTCCAGCTTTTCAAACAGTGCCCGTAAAGCCGGTTTGTCCACGGGTTTGCAGACGTTATCCGCCGGTACAAAGTCAATGGGGGCTGTCTTCCGGATGGTAGCCAGATCATAGGACAGATACGCCGAGTCTTTACCGGCCTCCAGCTTCTTTTTCACCGCCGGTTTGATGGCGTCGCTGTCCAGATGGTCATAGATGGCGTCGAGACTGCCGAATGCCGCCAGCAAATCCCCCGCCGTCTTCTTGCCCACGCCGGGGACGCCGGGGATATTGTCAGAGGAATCGCCCATCAGAGCCTTGCAGTCCACCAGACGGATGGGGTCAAAGCCGTACTCCTCCCGGAAGGTCTCCGGCGTATAGCGGGTAGCCAGCGTCTGGCCCGCCTTGCTGGACACCAGCCGCACCGTCACATGGTCGTCCACCAATTGGAGACTGTCCCGGTCACCGGTGAGGATGACACACTCCCAGCCGGACTCCGCGCAAATTCGGCCCACGGTGCCCAAAATATCGTCGGCTTCCCATCCCTCCTGCTCGTAGATGGGAATGGACATGGCCCGCAAAACGTCCTTCATCACGGGCATCTGCTGGGCCAGCTCGTCGGGCATCCCATGGCGGGTGGCCTTGTATCCCTCATACTGCAAATGGCGGAACGTGGGCGCTTTCAAATCGAAGGCCACACAGACGCCGTCGGGCCGCTCCTCCCCCATAAATTTATGGAGGATATTTAAAAATCCATAGATGGCGTTGGTATACAGCCCTTCCCGGGTGGTCAGGGGCCGGATGCCGTAAAAGGCCCGGTTGATGACACTGTTGCCATCTAAAATCATCAGCTTCATGGGTAGAACCCCCTTTATATCATACGGTACAGTATACCACGAAACGGCGTTGCTTTCCACAAAAAGCGCAAAAAGAAGTGCCGCTTTCGCAGCACTTCTTTTTGTGCAAATGGGACCCATCATTCCCCTACGGTTTCCCAATATTCGGCGCTGTAGGGAATGGCATCATAATGAAAGGATGCCTGTAGCTGCCGTATATATCCATAGACATCTTCTATGGGCTGCAATCCAGTCTGTTGCATAAGTTCGGCTATGGCGTCCCCGTTGCCGGCGTTGCACGCATCCTCCGCCAGAAAAGCATCGAATTGTTCCCGTGTCCACTGCCAGCATTGCTCTATTGCCGCTATATTGCCGCAGGCCAGCAGCAGCCGCAGAAAATCTGCAAAGTTCGCAGCCACTGGGTGAACATACTCCCCTGGAAGATTCATGGGGCTGACGGTAAAAATCATCTCTCCAAAGGCATCTATGGTACAAAAGTGGATGCCGTCCACACCGGGCCAGCCAAACACATGGGCCCCTTCCGGTGTGCAGAAATATTGGACATCCCAACTCCCTCGCTCCAGACCGAACGCTGTCAGATCCAGGCTGCTATTCCAACCAGTTTGCTCCATACCCATGGCAGTTCAGACGCGCTTCCACTGAGCGCCGCCGGGCACATCGATGATCTCAACGCCCTGGGCTTTCAGTTCATCGCGGATGCGGTCGGCCTCCGCAAAGTTTTTGGCTTTCTTGGCCTCGGCCCGCTGGAGCACCAGCGCGTCAATGGCCGGGTCACCCTCGCCCTGGATGGTATAGCCGCCGGTGGTGGCCGTCTTGGTCTTGGCCTGCTCGGCCCGCTTGGCGGCGGCCTTTTCCAGCAGATCCAGGCTCAGGACTTTATCAAAGTCGCCCAGCAGAGCCAGCTTGGTACCGTCGTTGGTCTTGGCCTTCAGCACATCATAAACGGCGGTGATGGCCAGAGACGTATTCAAATCATTGCTCAGAGCATGGTTGAACTTCTCCTTGAGGGCGTCGAACTGGGCCTGGTCCACCGTTTTGTCGCTGTCATCCAGCGCCGCAATCTTGTTAATCAGCTTCTGGTAGGTGGTCACGGCATTGTCGAGGTTTTCCCAGGAAAAGACCAGACTGCGGCGGTAGTGGGATTGCAGGCAGAACAGGCGGTAGGCAAGCGGGTCATAGCCCTTTTCCTCCAGCAGGGACACGGTCAGGAATTCACCCTTGGACTTGGACATCTTACCGGTGTTGGTATTCAGATGGTGGACATGGAACCAGTAGTTACACCAATGGTGGCCCAAATACGCCTCAGACTGGGCGATCTCATTGGTATGATGGGGGAAGGCATTGTCGATGCCGCCGCAGTGCAGGTCCAGGTCCTCGCCCAGGTGCTTCATGCTGATGCCGGAGCACTCAATATGCCAGCCGGGATAGCCCACGCCCCAGGGAGAATCCCACTTGAGGGCCTGGTCCTCAAACTTGGACTTGGTGAACCAGAGGACAAAGTCGTTCTTGTTGCGCTTGCTGGTGTCCTCTTCCACGCCCTCCCGGACACCCACGGCCAAATCCTCTTCATCGTGGTCATTGAAGACGTAGTACTGGTCCAGCTTGGAGGTATCAAAATAGACGTTGCCGCCAGCCTCATAGGCAAACCCCTTCTCCAGCAGTTTGGAGACAATGTCGATATACTCCGCGATGCAGTTGGTAGCGGGCTCCACCACGTCGGGCCGCTTGATGTTCAGCTTTTTGCAGTCGGAGAAAAAGGCGTCCGTATAGTACTGGGCAATCTCCATGACGGTTTTATGCTCCCGCTTGGCGCCCTTGAGCATCTTGTCTTCTCCGGTGTCGGCGTCGGAGCTGAGATGGCCCACGTCGGTAATATTCATAACGCGCTTGACATTGTAGCCCTGATAGCGCAGATACTTTTCCAGTACGTCCTCCATGATATAGCTGCGGAGATTGCCGATGTGGGCAAAGTGGTACACCGTGGGACCGCAGGTATACATTTTGACAATGTCGGGATGGTTGGGAACGAATTCCTCTTTTTTGTGACTGGCAGAGTTGTAAAGATACATGGTCAGTTCCTCCTATCGGACGGTATGGTAACCGTTTCCGTTTGTATTAGTCACAGCGGCGGTCATCCTCGTCGCCCAGCATCTTTTCCAGGCGGCTGAGACGCTTCTGGAGCCGTTCAATTTCCAGCATCATGGGGTCCGGCGTATGGATGTGGTCCAGCTTTTCACCGCTGATTTTCACAATCCGGCCCGGCACGCCGACAACCGTGGCGTTTTCCGGCACCTCCCGCAGCACCACGGAATTGGCGGCAATGCGGGCATTGTCTCCCACTTTAAAAGGCCCCAAAACCTTGGCCCCGGCGCCCACCATGATATTATTGCCCAAGGTGGGGTGGCGCTTTCCTTTGTCCTTGCCGGTACCGCCCAAGGTGACGCCCTGGTATAGCAGGCAGTCGTCCCCAATTTCCGTGGTGGCGCCGATGACAATGCCCGTACCGTGGTCGATGACCAACCGCCGTCCAATCTTGGCCGCCGGATGGATCTCAATGCCGGTAAACCACTTGGTCATCTGCGAAATCCAGCGGGCAATAAAATATCGCTTGTGCTCATGAAACCAGTGGGCAATCCGATACTGAATTGTAGCATGGAGTCCGTTGTAAAGCAGCAGTACCTCCAGCACGCTGCGGGCTGCCGGATCATTTCTACGGTAGGCCTGGATATCTTCGATCAAATGCATAAAGTCCTCCCCGGTCGCCGCATACAAAAAGCCCGCCTCTTGAACAAGTTCTCAAGAGGCGGGCAAAAATTGCTCGCGGTTCCACTCTGATTTCTTACTTTGGGCATAACGCAGCCCTGACGGGGTCTCCCCTCGCTCCCGAACGCACGTTCACAGCAGTCCACGCTCCCCGCTTCCAGCCGATGACGGAGATTCTCTATCGCTTCGTTGCCGTTACTCTTTTCGATCAACGCGATATTCAATTCAGTATCAGTATATTACCATCAATCGTAAAAGGTGTCAAGAGTGATTCCTGTTTTTACAGACCCAGGCACTTCCAGTTCTTGACGAAATACTCAATACCGGAGTACAGGGTGGTCACCACAATGACCCAAGTGACGACGGTATCCACCAGCGGGGTGTTCATAAAGACCATCATCAGGCACAGACCCACCATGGTACAGGCGGTCTTGATCTTGCCGCTCCAGGCGGCGGCCATGACGGTACCCTTGGAGGCGGCCACCATCCGCAGACCGCTGATGGCAAACTCCCGCGTCAGTACCAGCATGACGGCCCAGGAAGGCATTCTCCCCCACTGGACAAAAATCAGCATGGCAGAGGTCACCAGCAGCTTATCCGCCAAGGGGTCCAGGAACTTGCCGAAATCGCTGACCTGGTTGTAATGGCGGGCCACATAGCCGTCCACAAAGTCTGTGACGCTGGCCAGAATGAAAATAGCCAAGGCCACCCAGTTATAGCCCAGCAGGAACACGGCCATAAAGGCCGGAATCATAACAACACGCAGCAGTGTCAATTTGGATGCAGTTGTCACAGCGATTCCTCCTCACAAACGGTACCCACCGGCTCGCCATCCACCACGTCCTCCAGTTCCACGGTGACAAACTGACCGGGAGCCACGGGTGTTTCCGAGGTAAACCAGATTTTTCCGTCGATGTCGGGGGATTCGGCGTAGCTGCGGCCGAAATATGCCTCGTCCTCCTCGCTGTAGCCCTCGCAAAGCACCAATTCTTTCTGGCCCATGCGGCTGTCGTGGTACTCGTCAATGACACGGGATTCCAGTTCTGCCAGGAACTCAGCCCGCTGCTGGGCCACCTCCGTGGGCGGGTACTCCATACGGGCGGCGGCGGTGCCCTCCTCAGGAGAGAACACGAACGCGCCGACGCGCTCCAGCTTGTGCTTGCGGAGGAAGTCGCACAGCTCCTCGAACTCCGCTTCCCCCTCGCCGGGCAGGCCCGCAATCAGACTGGTGCGCAGCACCAGGCCGGGAATCCGCTCCCGCAGCTTCGTAAACAGCTGGTCCAGATACGCATGGTCGCCCCGGCGGTTCATACGCTTGAGGATGGTATCATTAACATGTTGGATGGGAATATCCAGATATTTGACAATCTTCGGCTCCCGGGCGATGACGTCAATGAGATTGTCGGACATTTCATCGGGGTACAGGTAGTGAATCCGAATCCAGGTGAAGCCCTCAATTTTACATAGGGCCTCCAACAGCACATCCAGACGCCGCTCACCGTACAGGTCGATGCCGTAGCGGCTGGTATCCTGGGCGATGACAATGAGCTCCTTGACGCCGGAGGCCGCCAGGGAGCGGGCCTCATCGATGAGCTCCTCCATGGGGCGGCTGCGGTACTTGCCCCGCAGTTTGGGGATGATGCAGAAGGCACAGTGGTTGTCGCAGCCCTCGGCAATGCGCAGATAGGCGTAGTGCTCCGGCGTGGTGAGAATCCGCTGGGGCTCCTCGGTCTCGTTGATATTGCCGAAGAATTGCAGATGCTCCTCCCCATCCAGAACCCGGTTGGCGGCCTCTACAATATCGCTGTAGCTGCCGGTACCCAGGACGCCGTCCACCTCGGGCATCTCCTCCAGAATCTCCGACTGGTAACGCTGACTGAGGCAGCCCGTCACCAGAATTTTGCCCACGCGGCCCTCGGCCTTGGCCTGGGCCAGCAGCAGGATATTCTCGATGGCCTCGGACTTTGCCGCGTCGATAAAGCCGCAGGTGTTGATCACCGCCAAATCCACTTGATCGGGGACCTCGGAAATGGAGTAGCCGGCCTCCCGCAGCAAATAGATCATCTGCTCCGTGTTGACCTGGTTCTTGGCACAGCCCAGGGACACAAAACCAACGGAATAGGACATATCAAAATTCCTCCATGATGTCGTTGAGCGCGTCGGTATAACGCGCCATGGCCGAGCGGATATCCGCCCAGCGGTGGCCGCGGCGCAGCAAGGCGTCCACGGCCCGTTTCGTCTCCCGCTCGTCGGGCTTCTCCCCCTTGAAGCGGGATTGCAGAAACCGGTCAATGGCGTCATCCGGCTCCGGCAGCTCCTCCATGGCTTCGTCCCACAGCTGCCGGTCGATGCCCTTTTGATAGAGAATCTGCCGGATCCGGGCGGCGCCGTAGCCCTTGCGGGCCGCCGATTGGGCCAGCTGCCGGGCCGTTTCCAGGTCATCCAGCAGGTTCAACTCTGTCAGCCATTGCACAGCCTCGGAAGCCAGTTCCGGCGTCTCGCCTTTCTGCACCAATCGCCGTTCCAAATCCTTTTTGGACACGTTGGTGGCAGAGATGATACGGACCGCCCGGGCCTTGGCCGAAGCCCGCTGATTGGCGGCGCGGATCTGGTCCAGCTCCTCCGCCGTCAGCTCCCGGCCCGGATACAGGGCGAACTCCCCCACGGTGGCCTGTTCCAACCGCAGGCGGCGGCCATCGTCCAGGGTGACGGTATACCGTCCGCCCCGGACTGTCGGCTCCCGCAGCGACTCAATCTTCATCGTTGAAATCGTCGGCGCTTACGTCTACGGGCTTCTCCGCCGGACGCAGGGGCGTTCTGGGCCGTGCGCCCTGGAGTTTATAGAAGTTCTCCCGGATGCCCTGCTCCAGCTGCTCTGTCAGCTCCGGATGGTCAATGAGGTACTGCTTGGCGTTGTCCCGGCCCTGGCCGATGCGCTCCTCTCCAATGGAGAACCAGCTGCCGCTCTTCTGGACCAGGTCCAGCTGCACGCCCAGATCAATCATTTCGCCGTACTTGGAAATGCCCTCGCCGTACATAATATCGAAGATAGCCTCCCGGAAGGGCGGCGCCACCTTGTTTTTGATGATCTTGGCCCGGGTCCGGTTGCCGATGATATCGCTGCCGTCCTTGATGGCCTCCACCCGGCGGATATCGATCCGCACCGAAGCGTAGAATTTCAGCGCATTGCCGCCGGTGGTCGTTTCCGGGTTGCCGTACATAACGCCGATTTTCAGACGGATCTGGTTGATGAAAATAACGACGCAATTGGTCTTGGCGATGGTACCGGCCAGTTTTCTCAAGGCTTGGGACATGAGTCGGGCCTGGAGACCCACAAAGCTGTCGCCCATTTCACCCTCAATTTCCGCCCGGGGTGTCAGGGCCGCCACGGAGTCCACCACGATGGCATCCACGGCGCCGGAACGCACCAAGGCGTCGGTGATCTCCAGCGCCTGCTCACCGGTATCCGGCTGGGACACCAGCATGGAGTCAATATCCACACCCAGGGCCGCGGCGTACTCCGGGTCCAAGGCGTGCTCCGCGTCCACAAAGGCCACTTCGCCGCCCATCTTCTGGGCCTGGGCCAAAATGTGCAGGGCCAGGGTAGTTTTACCGGAGGATTCCGGGCCGTAAATCTCAATGATACGGCCGCGGGGCACGCCGCCGATGCCCAAAGCGGCATCCAGGGCCAGGGAGCCGGTGGGGATGGCGTCCACCACCATTTCCGGTTTGTCGCCCAGGCGCATGACGGCGCCCTTGCCAAAGTTTTTCTCAATCTGATGCAGAGCCGTCTCCAGTGCCTTTTTCTTATCACTGGCCGGCGTAGGGCTTTCGTAGGGGGTTTTTGCCTTTGCCATTTATGCTTCCTCTCCTTTGTACTGTGCCAGCACGGCGCGGATGATGTTCCCCGTGTCCTCGCGCATTTGCAGTACGGTGTATCTGTGCTGCTCCAAAATCTCCCGGACAGCGTCATGCTGTCCCATACCGAATTCAAAACAGAGGAACCCGCCGGGCTTCAGCGCCGACGAAAAGTTCTTGACGATGGCCCGATAAAAATCCAGGCCGTCCGGTCCGCCCACCAGGGCCATTTTGGGCTCGAAATCCCGCACCGACGGGTCCAGCCGCTCATACTCCTCATCGGTGACATAGGGCGGGTTGGACACGATCATATCAAAGGTGCCCAAAAACTTCGACGCCGGTTTCATGGCGTCGACGGTGATGCAGTTGACGCGGCCAGTCAGCCGCTGGTCCACAATGTTTTTCTTGGCCACGCGGATGGCCGCCGGGGACAGTTCGCCCAAGGTTACCCGGGCGTCCTTGACCCGGTGGGCAAGGGCCAGGCCGATGCAGCCGCTGCCGGCGCACAAATCGAGAATTCTCGGATTTTGGGACAGAAACATGGCTTTTTTCATAGCCAGTTCTGTAACGGCCATGGTATCGTCTCGGGGAATCAATACATCCGGCGTGACGGTCAGCGTCATGCCGCAGAAGTCCCATTCTCCCAATACGTAGGCCAGAGGTTCGCCGTTTTGAATCCGCTCCACATAGCTTTGCAGCTTTTGGGTTGCCGCCGCGTCGGCGTGGGTGGTGCGGCCGGAGACAATCTCCGAAATGGGCAGGCCCGAAGCGGCGCAGACCAGCTCCCGTGCAATCTGGGAGGCGTCGGCCCCCTGGGTCTCAAACAATGCGTGGCGAACTTCATGGTACAATTCGCTGTATGTCTTCACCACTGGTCCTCTCCCTCCTGTTCGGGAATGACCTCCCGCATGGCCTCAATGGCCACCTCAATCATGGAGTCGTCAGGCTCCTGGGTGGTGAACTTCTGCATGGCCATACCGGGAGCAGACAGCATATGGGTAAACCAGTTGTCGTGGCGGCCGGCAAAGCGGTTGATCTCATAGCTGATGCCCACAATGACCGGCAGCATCAGCAGATGCAGCCCCATCCGCAGCAGCGTATTACTGACCTGGATGGCTGCACCGCAAAGGATACTGATACAGACCACCACCAGCAAAAAGCTGGTGCCGCACCGGGGATGGAACCGGGACATGGGCCGCACATTTTCCACGGTCAGGGGCAACCGGGCCTCATAGCAGCGGATGGTTTTATGTTCGGCGCCGTGATAGCTGAACACCCGCTTCATATCCTTCATCTGGGAAACCAGAATCATATACCCCATGAAAATCATGATTTTCAGCAGACCCTCCACCAGATTCCGGGCCATATGGTTATCATACAGACCAGGAATCAAGCCGCTGATCAGGGTGGGCAGCAGAATGAACAGGCCCACCGACAGTCCGATACCCAAGACCGCCGCCGAATAGATAATAAACTGTTCCAATTTTTCCGAACCGAACCGCTGTTCAATCCAGCGCTCCAGCTTGGACGGTTCGCCGCTGCCGCCCTCCTCCTCGGGAAAATACTCGGCGGAAAACAGCAGCGCCCGAATGCCGTTGACCATGGAGCCGCCAAAGGTGAAAATACCGCGGATAAACGGCACTCTGGCCAGGGCGGAACGCTTTTTCGTCAGCTTCAGCTCGTCAACCTTTTTCACCAGACCATCCTTAGAACGGACCACAATGGCCTGTTTATCGGGGCCCCGCATGAGGATGCCTTCAATGAGGGCCTGTCCGCCGATCAATGTTTTGAACTGCTCACAGCAGCCCTGTGTTTCCTTTTGTTTTGCCATGAATGCCTCCTGCGCCGCCCGGGGCGGCTCGATTTATACTGCTTCTCCGCCGGGAATGCGCACCGTTACCAGAGTGCCGCCGCCGTCGGCGTTTTCCAGGGTCAGGGACCCGCCGTGCATGGTGACAATCTCCTCGCAGACCGCCAGACCAATGCCGCTGCCGCGGGCCGTGGAGCTGCCCTTGTAGAATTTCATCTTCACATGGGGCAGCTCGTCCTCCGGGATACCGGGGCCAAAGTCCCGAATGCGGATGACCACAAAGCCATCTTCATAGGAGATGGACGCCGTAATCCGCTGGCCCTGGCCGCCATGCTTGGCGGCGTTGTCGAGAATGTTGAGGAACACCTGCCGCAGCCGTGCCACGTCACAGGGGATTTCCGGAATTTCATCGTCGTTTTCCAGATAGTCCAGGGTAATGCCCTCCTGTTTCAGACGGCTGCCGTACATAAAGACCGTGTCCTCAAACTCCGCCCGCAGATCGGCGGGCTGCACATTGAGGGTAAACCGGCCGTCCTGCATGCGGGTAAACTCCAGCAGCTCCTCCACCATGGAGGTGAGCCGCCGGGTCTCGCTGAGAATGATCAGCATGCCCCGCCGGGTTTCCACCGGGTCCATGGTCTCCGCCGACAGCAGCGTTTCTCCCCAGCCGGAAATAGCCGTCAGCGGCGTTCGCAGCTCATGGGAAACGGAGGAAACAAACTCCGACTGCATTTTCTCCGCCTGGCCGATTTTCACCGACATATCGTTGATGGTATCGGCCAGTTCGCCGATTTCATCGTCGAATTTCTTCTGAATCTGGACGCCGTAGCTGCCGGCGGCGATGCGTTTGGCTGTGGCGGTGATCTCCGCCACAGGGCCGATGATGGAGCGGATGAAAAACTTACTGCTGTACATAATGAGACCGATAAAGACCAGACCCACCAGCACCGCCAAACCTGTAATGACCATCAGCTGCCGGTCCACATTTTTCAGACTGGTGACAAACCGCAGAACGCCAATGACCTCGCCGTTGGTATAGATCATGGGACTGGATACAGCCATAATCCGTTCACCGGTACTGGGGTTTTTGCCCACATAGGGGCGCATTTCCTTGGTGGTAATGGCCTCTTGAATTTCCGGGGTCTGCGGGTCTCCGCCGCCCCACTGGCCATAGGAGGACGCCACAATGCGGCCGCTGAGGTTGATAAATTGCAGCTCCAGCGTATCCTTTTCCTCAAAGGTCTGGGCCACCAGAATACAGGATTGATAATACTCCCCGTAGCTCTGGCCGATGTAGTTGCTGAAAAAGTCCGTGGTGGTCTTGGCCTTGGACTCCAGTCCCGACTGCATGCTGGAATAGTAATAGGTGGTGAAGGACAGGGACACGACGACAATGCAGACAATGACCAGCAGAATGACAATGCTGAGGTTATTGACAATCCAGCGTTTTTGGATGCCGGCAATCTTTTTCATCCGGTCCCCTCCCTTCTCTTGCGTTTTCGGGCCGTCACGCGCCCCACTTGTAGCCGAAGCCCCACACGGTGGTGATATAGGTGGGGTTGGCCGTATCGTCTTCGATCTTGATGCGCAGACGCCGGATATTGACGTCCACAATCTTCAACTCGCCGTCGAAGTCCCGGCCCCACACGCTGGTGAGAATATCCTCCCGGGACAGGGCCCGGCCGGGATTCTGCATAAACAACTTCATGATGGAATACTCCACCTGGGTCAGCTTAATGCGCTTGCCATTTTTATCCAGGGTGCGGTTGCGGGTGTTGAGGACAAAGGGTCCCTGCTGCTGCTCAGCGCCGTCGCTGCCGCCGTCGCCGCCAATGCGGCGGTACAGGGCATCAATCCGGGCCGTCAGCTCCGCCGGAGAAAAGGGCTTGGTCACATAGTCATCGGCGCCGGTCATAAGCCCGGTGACCTTGTCCATCTCCTGGGTCCGGGCCGTCAGCATGATGATGCCGATGGACTTGTTGGTGGTACGGATGGTGCGGCAGACCTCAAAGCCGTCCATATCGCCGGGCACCATGATATCGAGGATGGCAACACCAATATCCGGGTTGTTTTTCAGCTGCTCCAGGGCCTCGGCGCCGGTGCCGGCCTCAATGGCCTCGTAACCGGCCCGCTTGAGATTGATGACCACAAAGCTGCGGATGCTGACCTCATCCTCCATAATCAATACCTTTTTCATTTCCCTGTTCCTCCTTATACCTCGCCGGAATTCCAGTCGATCTGAATATACTTGAACATGCCCACCAAATCCGCCTGCGTCAGATCATCGGCCAGCTCCGACGTGCCGAAGGACGCGGCGTAGGTCACATCGCCCTTGTCGCCCAGGGGGAAGCGCCCATCACTGGATGCCACCGCCTTCCGGTCATCGCCGGACAATGCGTAAATGGTGAAAATGGGTTCCGTCTCCTGGCCGTAGCCCTTCCACTGGTGGAAGGTATAGCCGTGCATTCCCTGCTCTGCCTCATCGTAGGTGATGGTCAGCTGATCCTCCCATTCCTCCGGCAGCACCAGGAACCAGCCGCCGGAATAGTTGTGGTAGGTGGTCAGCTTCTTCTCTCTCTGGCCGTCGATGGACAGATGGTACCAGTCGATGATCCAGTAGGCTTCATCCTCCGCCGCCGTCTCCGCCTGGGGCAGCTGCTTGGGCTGCGGCAGTTCAATCAGACCGTCGTTGTCAATATCAGCGGCATAGACATAGTAATTGCGGACTGTCTGGGCGCTGGTGCCGCTGGCACCCTCAGCGGTGATATTGACAAAAGCTCCATCCCGCAGGGCGAAAATATCGGTGACCACGCTGTTTTCATCGTACATACTGGCCACAAACACCGCCGGAACGCCCGTATCCACATAGCCGGTGATGATGCGGCGGACATTCTCCACGCCGGTGGACAGCAGGGATTCGGGCGCCCGCTCGATCTGGCTGCCCGTATGGCGGTAATACTCCGCCACACCGGACCGGACCTCGGTACTGAGCCGCAGCAGGAAAATGTCCATCTTGCCGTCCCGGTCCAGGTCCACCGTGGTGTATTCGTTATAGTTGGCGCTCATCAGCTCCACCACCCGGTTATCCCGCAGGGCGTAGACGCTGAGGGCCTGGGGCACCTGGTCGCTGATCTGGCGGCCCAGGACCATTTCCAAGCCCGGCTGGCCGTCGATCTGCACATATTCCACGCTGGCAAAGCTGCTGCCGTCGCCCTCGATGACGGCCACATTGCGGAAGTCCTCCCCAATGCGGTCAAAGATGTACGCCCGCAGGGGCTTTTCGCCGGTGGTCCGCAGAAAGACAATGGCTTCGTCCTCTGCGTCACCGTCCAAATCGGCCAGCTGCACCGACTGCTGGTTGGTGCCGGAGGTGGGGGCGGCGTAGGAGGTCTGGTCTGTCAGCAGCAGTTCAATCTCCGATTGCAGCTCGTAGTATTCCTCCGACTGCTTGGGCAGGGCATAGAGCTCCTCCGTGCCCTGGAACAGGCAGCCGGACAGGGCCAGCGCCATGGCACAGGCCAGCATCGTCAGCAAAATTGCTTTTTTTACCATATTCCGTCTGCCTCCTTTCCCATATCTGTTTGATTATACCACACTTTTTCTGAAATTGCAGCTATTTTATCACGACGTTTTCTCCGCCCAGCAGTTCCTGCAATTCCCGGAACAGGTCCGGGTCCGGCAGACAGGTGCCGGCCAGCCGCTGTTTGGTATCGGCAAAATAGAGCACCACCGGCATGGTGCCTGGGAACATTTGCAGGACAGCCCGGACTTTCCGGTACACCGGCACCGTCTCACTGTCCAGCCGCACATACAGCTTGCCCGCAGCCGGCGGAGCGGCTGCCGGAGCCGGTGCGGGGCCCGGCTGATAGTCCTCAATGGGCAGGGCGCGGTTCAGAATCATCTGCGGTTCCTTTTCATCCCGCACCGACAGCTTGCCCCAGACCACCACAGCGGCGTTTTCCGCCAGAAAACCGCCGAACTCACTGAGGGCATTGGAAAAGACCAGCAGCTCCATGGATGCCGTATCGTCCTCCAGCGTCACATAGGCCATCATGGAATTGTTGCGGGTGGTTTTCATTTTGACGGCCTGGACCACACCGGCCACCACCACCTGCTGCTCGTCCTGGAACGCGCCGGTATTGTCGGCAAAGCTCTCCATGATGGAGCCCAACGCCACCACGGAAGCACCACGGAGCCGGGCCCGGTACTCGTCCATGGGGTGGCCCGTCAAATACAGACCTGTGGTCTCCTTTTCGTAGCTCATGCGCTCCTGGGGGCTCAGCTCCGGAATCTTCGGCACCGGCACCGACGGCAAGGCGTCTTCCTGACTGCCGCCCAGGTCAAACATACCCATCTGGCCATCGAGGTTTTTCCGTTTGGCCGCCGTCACCGCATCCAGCACCATCTCGTGCATGGCCAGCATTTGGGAGCGATACAGGCCCAGGCTGTCCAGCGCACCGCATTTGATGAGGTTTTCCAAGGCCCGCTTGTTGAGATCGGCGCTGTACAAGCGGCTGCACAGGTCCTCCAGGCTGCGGAATGGCCCGCCGCTCTGGCGTTCCTTGACCACCTGCCGGATAAAGCCCCGGCCGATGTTCTTGACGGCAGCCAGGCCGAAGCGGATGCCCCCATCCACAACCGTGAAGTTGTCATAGGATTCGTTGATATCCGGCGGCAGCACCGAAATGTCCAGATTTTTGCACTCTGCGATATAGCCGGAAATCTTGGTGGAGCTGTCCAGCACCGACGTCATCAGCGCCGCCATATACTCTCTGGGGTAATGGGCCTTGAGATAGGCGGTCTGATAGGAAATCAGCGCATAACAGACGGCATGGGCTTTGTTAAAGGCGTAGTTGGCAAAGTCGAGGATTTCATCATAGATTTCCTGGGCAATTTTCTCCTCCACTCCGTTGGCGATGGCGCCGGGAATGCCCCGCTCCGCGTCGCCGTAGACGAAGGCTTTCCGCTCCTCCAGAATGACCGCCTGTTTTTTCTTGGAGATGGCCCGGCGCATATTGTCGGCCTGTCCCAGGGTGTAGCCACCTAACTGGCGGAAAATCTCAATAACCTGTTCCTGATATACAATACAACCATAGGTGACCGATAAAATGGACTCCAACTTGGGATGGCGGTAGGTAATGGTCTTGGGATTCTGCTTGGAACGGATGAATTTGGGGATAGAATCCATGGGGCCGGGGCGGTACAGCGCCACAATGGCCGTCAGATCTTCGATGGACTCCGGCTTCATGCCCACACACACACCGGTGATGCCTGCGGACTCCATCTGGAACACACCGGCCGTCTTACCCTCGGCCAGCATGGCATAGGTCAGCTTGTCCCCGTCGGCCACCTTCTCAATGGCAAAGTCCGGCTCCCGGAGCCGAATGAGCTTTTGGGCGTCGTCGATGACTGTCAGGTTCCGCAGACCCAAAAAGTCCATTTTCAAAAGGCCCAGCTCTTCCAGCGTCGTCATGGTAAACTGAGTGACAATGGTATCGTCATTGCGGGCCAACGGTACATAGTCATAGACCGGCAGCTTGGTGATGACCACACCGGCGGCATGGGTGGAGGTGTTGCGGGGCATCCCCTCCAACGCCTGGGCCATGTCGATGAGGCGGCGGATACGCTCATCAGCGTCATACATGGCTTTCAGCTGGGGCGAGACCTTCAGCGCTTCCTCGATGGTGATGTGGAGCGTTGTGGGCACCAGCTTGGCCACAGCATCCGTCTCGGCATACGTAAAGTTCATGGCGCGGCCCACGTCCCGGATGGCGGCCCGGGCGGCCATGGTACCAAAGGTGACAATCTGGGCCACATGGTCGCTGCCGTACTTCTCCATGACATAATCGATGACCTCGCCCCGGCGGGCCTGGCAGAAGTCCATATCGATATCGGGCATGCTGACCCGTTCCGGATTCAGGAACCGTTCAAACACCAGGCCGTACTGCATGGGGTCCAAGTCCGTGATAAACAGGCAATAGGATACAATGGCGCCGGCGGCGCTGCCGCGGCCCGGTCCCACGGGAATACCGGACCGTTTGGCGAAATCCACAAAGTCCGCCACAATGAGAAAATAGTCCACATAGCCCATTTTCTCGATCATCTGCATCTCATATTCCAGCTGCTTCGTATGCTGCTCCGTGGGATTGGGGTACCGTTTGGCAAAGCCCTGGAGGCACAGCTTTCGGAAATAGCCCACGTTGGTCTCTCCGGGGGGCAGCTTGAACTCCGGCAAATGGTAATTGCCGAAGGTAAACTCCATATTGCACTGTTCTGCAATGCGGACCGTATTTTCCAGGGCCTCGGGCACATTGGGAAAGAGGGACGCCATCTCCTCCTCGCTCTTGAGATAGAATTCCTCCGTCTCAAAGCGCATGCGGTCCTGGTCCTCCACGGTCTTCTGCATCTGGATGCACATGAGCACGTCCTGGAGTTCGCTCTCCTCCCGGCGCAGATAGTGGGCGTCGTTGGTGGCCACCAGGGGCAGGCCCGTCTCCTTGGCCAGCCGCAGAATCCCCTGATTGACGCGGGTCTGGACATCCAGGCCGTGGTCCTGCAATTCGAGATAATACCGGCCTGGGAAAATTGCCGCGAACTCCAGAGCTTTGGCCTTGGCGGCTTCGTAGTCGTCGTGGAGCAGCAGCTGGGGCACCTGTCCCGCCACACAGGCCGACAGACAGATCAATCCCTCGCTGTGGGCCCGCAGCAGTTCCATATCCACACGGGGCTTGCCGTAAAAACCATCGAGAAAGCCCTGAGACACCATGTAGCTGAGATTCTGGTAGCCGGTCTCATTCATGCACAGGAGAATCAGGTGGTACGCCTCATTGTCGGTGCCGTGGACCTTGTCGTGGCGGCTCCGGGGGGCCACATAGACCTCACAGCCGATGATGGGCTTGATGCCGGCTTTCTTTGCCGCCCGGTAAAAGTCGATGACACCGTACATGACGCCGTGGTCCGTAATGGCCACGGCCTCCTGGCCCAGCTCCTTGACCCGCTCCATCATGCGGCCAATCCGACAGGCGCCGTCCAGAAGACTGTATTCCGTATGGACGTGGAGGTGTACGAATGCCATAGACAACTTCCTTTCACTGTTTTGACAATTCCATCAATTTTCTCATGCGGTGATTCAACGCCGATTTGGTCAGAGGCGGGTCCAGCATACCAGCCAGCTCCGACAGTGTGGCCTCCGGGTGCTGGACCCGCAGCTTGGCCGTCTGACGCAGCTTCTCCGGCAGCTGGTCCAGCTGCCCCGTCTCCTCCAGACGGCGGATGGCGGCAATCTGATCCTGAGCCGCGTCCACCACCTTGGTCAGATTGGCCGTGTCGCAGTTGACCCGGCGGTTGACGCCGTTGCGCAGCTCCTTTTCCACCTTGGCTTCCAGAATGGCCATGCCGCCCACCGGTGCGCCCAAATAGGTCAGGATGTCGGCAATGGCATCGCTCTGCTTGAAATAGATGACGCAGGTGCCGCTGCGCAGCGTGTCTTTGGGATAAAAGCCCATATCCAGCAGCAGGGCTTCCGTCTCCAGGCCCACCTTTTGATGGGTGGTACAGAATTCCAAATGATACCGTTTTTCCGGGTCTGTGACGCTGCCGCCGGACAGAAACGCCCCCCGCAGGAAGGCGTTGCGGCAGCATTCCTCTTCCAACATACCGTAGTTAACATGGAGCGTCACGCTTTCCCCGGCCACCAGGTCAAAGGTCTCAAAAATCCGGTCGATTTTCTCCCGGTCTGTGATCAGAAAGGTCCGTTTTCCGGTTCCCTCCTCCGGTTCGCTGTCAAACCGCAGATTGAACGCCTTACGGAATACCTTGGGCAGCCGTTCGGCAAAATCGACGCTCTCGGTGACAATTTTAATCAGGGACGGTGTGAAGGTATTGCCATAGAGCAGAATGCCGAAGGCCTCAGCCACGGCACAGCACCGTTTCTGAACCGGGTGGCGGCACAATTCCTGCTTGATATTGGATGCAAAGGACATGGCGTTCCCTCCTATCCGACAGCGTAGTTCCGCAGCACGTCCATCAGCACCGTCGCCAATGCCGCCGAGTCATGGCGGGCCCGCTGGCCCATGGCCAGCAGCGGGTGGCACCGGACCTGAATGCCCATGGCTTCAATCTCCTCCCGGCACAGGACCAGCTGTTCCGCGTCCTCCACCCGGTAGGCGTCGGACACGTCCTCCGGCACCGGCGTACTGTTGGCCACGCACACATCGATGATATGGGGGCCACCGTGGCGCAGCAGCGCCCGCACATGGTCGGCGCCCGTATATCCTTCGGTCTCGCCCTCCTGGGTCATGATGTTCATCACCAGGACCTTGCAGCCCGGAGCCGCTGCCACAGCCTCCGCGATGCCGTCCACCAGGAAATTGGGAATGATGCTGGTATAGAGACTGCCGGGGCCCATGACGATCATATCGGCGTCGGCAATGGCCTCCAGGCTCTGGGGCAGCGCCTTGGGATGCTCCGGCACCAGACGCACCTGGGTAATACGGCAGTCGTTTTCCTTCTTGTGGTAATAGATTTTACTTTCGCCCAAAACGCGGCTGCCGTTTTCAAATTCCGCCTCCAGGTGGACGTTCTGATTGGTCACCGGCAGCACCCGGCCCGTGATGGCCAAAACCTCGCCCATGCGGTGCACCGCTTCGTCAAAGGTGTCGGAAATACCGTTCATGGCCGCCAGAAACAGATTGCCGAAGCTCTGACCGCAGAGGGAGCCCTCACAGAACCGGTAGTTCAGCAGCTTTTCCATGGTGGGCTCTGTATTGGCCAGCGCCAGAATGCAGTTGCGGATGTCGCCGGGAGGCGGCATGCCCAAATCCTCCCGCAGCATACCGGAGCCGCCGCCGTCATCGGCCACAGTGACAATGGCGGTGATATTGCGGGTATGGCGCTTGAGGCCCCGCAGCATGGCCGACAGGCCATGGCCGCCGCCGATACAGACTACCTTGGGATTATTCCGCCCGGGTACGTAGACCCGGACCGATTCATCAAAATACTGCATAGACGCCTCCTGTCACTCCCGGGAGATGTCCCGATGGCCCACGGTGGTCACAAAGCCCAGCCGGGCGATATGGTCACCCAGCTCCTTGGCCACGGCTACAGACCGGTGGTGACCGCCGGTACAGCCGACGGCAATGACCAGATTGGTCTTGCCCTCCTCCACATAGAGGGGCAGGGAAAAACTCATCATGTCCTCCAGCTTCTCCATGAAGTCCAGCGTCTGCTGGTAGGAAAACACAAAATCCCGCACGGGCTTTTCCAGACCGGTCCGGCGTTTCAGTTCCGCAATATAGTAGGGATTCGGCAGCATGCGCACGTCAAAAACCAGATCGGCGTCCATGGGCAAACCATATTTGAAGCCGAACGAGATGATATTGACCGTCATGGCGTGGTCTCGCTGCTCTCCGGCAAAGAGATTCACCAGCTCGCCCCGCAGCTTACCTGTGGACAGGTTGGTGGTGTCGATGATGTAATTGGCCCGGTTGCGGATGGGCTCCAGCAGCTTCTGCTCCCGCTCCACAGCAGCCAGCAGCTCCGTGCCGTCCTTGGTCAGCGGGTGCTTGCGCCGCGTCTCCTTGTAACGCTTGACCAGCGTTTCCTTGGAGCACTCCACGAAGACAATGGAGTACTCACACTCCATCTTTTCCAGAGAATCCAGCGCCATAAACAGGCCGTCAAAGGTCAGGCCGCTGCGGATATCGGTGACCAGGGCCACCTTTTCAAACTTGGACTTGGTGGCCATACACAGTTGGGCAAACTGGGGAATCAAATCCTCCGGCATGTTGTCCACGCAGTAGAACCCCAGGTCCTCCAGACAGTCCAATGCTTTACTTTTACCGGCGCCGGACATGCCGGACACAATCAAAAATTGCATGCTCTGTCACCTCACAAAATCCGCACTTCCGGCTCCAGCTGGATGCCGGACTGTTCCAATACTTTTTTCTGTACGGCGGCAATCAGCGCCAGCACATCGGCACAGGTGGCGCCGCCGTCATTGACCACAAATCCAGCGTGCTTGGTAGACACCGACGCGCCGCCCACACGAAACCCCTTGAGCCCCGCCTGTTCAATGAGCGCCGCAGCGTAACCGCCCACAGGCCGCTTGAAGGTGCTGCCCGCCGAGGGCAGTTCCAGGGGTTGGGAATTGCGCCGCCGCTGGGCCAGGTCCCGCATCCGCTCCCGGATGGCCGCCGGATCGTCCGGCGTCAGCCGGCAGACGGTCCGCAGAATCACGCTGCCGTCGTTCTGGAAGGCGCTGCGACGGTACGCAAACCCCTGGTCCTCCCCTGCCACGGTGACAATCTCGCCATCCCGCAGCACAGTGGTCTCCACGCAGACCTGGCACAGCTCGCCGCCGTAGGCTCCGGCATTCATATAGACGCCGCCGCCCATGGTGCCGGGGATACCATGGGCAAACTCCAGTCCGGCCAATCCCTGGTCGGCGGCAAAGGCCGCCGCCTGGGCCATGGTCACACCGGCCCCCACCACAATGCAGTCCCCCTGCCGCTCCAGTGTCATCAGGCCGCCTTTGAGGCAGAGGACCAGCGTCTCCAGGCCGCTGTCCGGCGGCAGCACATTGGTGCCCGCACCCAGAATCAGGGGCGTGATGTTCTGTGCGTCACAGAACGCCAGCAGCTGCCGGACCTGCTCCTCCCGATTGGGAAAGGCCATGGCCGCCGCCGGGCCGCCCAGTCGGAACGACACATGCTCCGCCATGGGTTCCTCCAGACGCACCTCCACTCCGGGACACGCTGCTTGCAGGGCGGTAATCCATTCTGCACCCATACTTCACTGGCTCCTCTCTGCCGCTCCGGCGGCGCTGGTTTCTTAGTTTCTTAGAACTATAATCATATCATATGTCCGCCCCCTTGCAAATAGCCAAAGCAGACAAAAACCGGGCATCCGCAAGCGGACGCCCGGAAATTTTTAGAAGCTCTGGCCGAAGGAGGAATCGAAATGCTTGTTGATCTGCTCCGTAAATTCGGCGGCGGCGTTGTATCCCATCTTCTTCTGACGGTTGTTCATGGCGGCCACTTCCAGAATCACCGCCAGGTTACGGCCCGGGGTGATGGGAATGGTCAGGGACGGAATCTTGACGCCCAGAATATCGGTATACTGGTTTTCCAGACCCAGACGGTCATAGGCTTCGCCGTCCCGCCAGGGAACAATGTTGATGATCAGGTCAATATCCGCGCTATCTTTGACAGCGGCCATACCAAACAGCTTGGCCACGTTGATGACGCCGATGCCGCGCAGCTCGATATAGTGCCGGATCAGCTCCGGCGCCGTGCCGAAACATTTCTTGGAGGAAACCTTTTTGATCTCCACAGCGTCGTCGGCAATGAGCCGGTGACCGCGCTTGAGGAGCTCCACCGCCGCCTCGGACTTACCGATGCCGCTCTCGCCCAGCAGCAGCAGGCCCTCGCCGTAGACCTCCACCAGAACGCCGTGGCGGGTGATGCGGGGCGCCAGATAGACCTTCAGGGCGGAGATCAGGCTGGAGACGATATAGGACGTGGTTTCGCTGCCCTGCAAAATGGTGATGTCGTGCTTGGCCGCCATCTCCAGACACTCCGGCAGGGGGTCCAGATCGCGGGAAATGATCAGCGCCGGAATCTTGTAAGAGAAGTACCGGTCAAAGATGCTGCGGCGCTCGTCGGCGGACAGCTTGTTGAGGTAGGTGGTTTCCACCGTACCGATGACCTGTAGGCGCATGGGTTCGAAATGGTCAAAATAACCGGCCAGCTGCAGGCCGGGTCTGCTGATATCGTCCACCGTGATGTTGATCTGTTCATAATCGGTAGCCTTATGAATGGGACGCAAGTTAAATTCCTTCACCAGCTGCGTCAGCGCAACACTGTAAGAATGGATCATGATCTTCTCACCTCATAAATTTTCTCAACAATCTTCTTAACGGGTACAGCAGACCGCCAAAAACCCGGTTTTTTTCACCATGCGGAGTGATTGTTCTTATTATACCGTGTACCACACTATTTCGCAACCAATCCCTTTGAAAAAATAAGACAAAAATCTTGCAAAAAACTCTTGCAATTTCACTTAAAATCTGATAACATATCTACTGCGTGTCAAAGCGTTAAATTTTTTCATGGCAAGGAGGTGCAGCCAGTGGCTAAGTGCGATATTTGCGGCAAGGGTGTTGCGTTCGGAATTAAGGTTTCCCACTCCCACAGACGTTCCAACCGGATGTGGAAGCCCAACGTCAAGCGCGTCAAGGCGATTGTTGACGGTACTCCGCGCCATGTTTACGTCTGTACGAGATGCTTGCGCTCCAACAAGGTCGAGCGCGCTGTGTAATCACACACCCACAAACAGTCAAGCAGATCATCGAAAGATGGTCTGCTTTTCTTTTTCCTCTCCCCTGTCAAGCGTAAACGGAACGATGCAGAAAAGCGGGCCGCCCTGGCGGTCCGCTTTTGCACAGTATCGGGATTCAATGTTCTGCCAGCGGTGTGGGAATGCGCACCGGTACGCGGAATGTTTCCATGAGACTGACATATTTATCAAACATGGTCACCACCCTGCCTTCGGCTGTGGCCGGCAGATTGCGGGTCAGGGGCCACATATGGCGCAGAATGATATCCTCTTCCACCGGCGTCAGGTCGAAATACTTCCGGGCGTTTTGGAGCGCCTTGCGGGGGTGCTCAAAGCCGTGGAGCAGTTCGCCCTTGGCCGGGCGGTAAGTATGCCAGTCATACAGGAACAGGTCGTGCAGAAGCCCACCTCGGGCCGCTGCCCGGGCGTCCAGTCCCCGGTCCCGGCAATAGCAATAGCTGAGATAGGACACGCTGACACAGTGGTGCAAACAGCTGGTGGTGCCGTGCTGCATAAACTGCGCCATGGACTGCACCGCCTCATGCTCCCACAGGTCGGCAATGGCAGCGCAGTACTGGGGGTCCTGGGGCAACCGTACGCTCAATGCTGTTCCTCCTTTTCCATCTCCAGCTCGCCGCGGTACTCCCGGCGGGCCTTCTTGGCACTGACAATGAAATCCACCAGATAGATCACGCTGAGGCTGAAAGAGAGCCACCAACTGGTCCGATCCGACAGGCGGAGTACCAGCCAGAACACCGTTTTATGCAGAAACAGAATGACAAACAGCGCCAGCAGGCCCCAGCCCATGGTGCTTTCCAGGCACAGGATGCCCTTATAGTTGAATTTCTTCTCCGAATAGTCCCACCAGAAATCGCCGAACAGCCGCTGCATGGCCCGGCCCACCAGGTATTCAAAGCCGGTGGCCGTCAGGGCGCCGACAAAAAACAGCAGCACCAGATTATCTGCCAGGGGGTTCAGCGCCGCATAGCCCAGCATGGAGCCAAACCCGTAGATAATGCAGAAGGGACTGTGGGCAAAGCCGCGGTTTTCCCAATGGCCCTTTTCCCGTCGAATGACGATGCACTCCATAAGCCATCCCAAAAAGCTGTAAAGAAAGAACACGTTGATCAGTACCGAGAGCGACACGGCTTCCGGATAAAACATGGTCCTCAATTTAATCACCTTTTACGACGGGCGGCAGGCAGAGAACCGGCGCTGCCGCCCCTAGGATTTTGTGTCATTAGTATAGCGCATCTTTGTGCGATTTACAATAAAAATTAGAATCTTAAACAAAATTTAATCTTTTAATCGTACAAAAAATCACAATCATTTGTCAATTCCAGCCAGCATCTTCAAATTCATGACGTTTTTCGCGGCCCATCAGGGCGTGCAATGCCTCGCCAGGGTCGCAGCCTTCATAAAGGGTGGCATATGCCTGCCGGACAATGGGCATCTCCACATGGGCCTTTTCCGCCAGTTCATAGGCGGATTTGGCAGCGTAGTAGCCCTCCACCACGGCGCCCACCTCCTCCATGGCCGCCTGGACACTCTTGCCCTGGCCGATGAGAATACCGGCCCGGCGGTTGCGGGAGTGCATGGACGTACAGGTGACAATCAGATCGCCCACACCAGCCAATCCGGCAAAGGTCTCCTTTTTGCCGCCTAGGGCCACACCCAGGCGGGCCACTTCCGTCAAACCACGGGTCATCAGCAGCGCCTTGGTGTTGTCACCGAAGCCCATGCCGTCGGAGATGCCCGCGCAGAGGGCAATAACGTTTTTCAGCGCCGCGCCCAGCTCCACACCCACCACGTCGGTACTGGCGTAGACCCGGAACCGCTCGTTCATGAAGACTTCCTGCACCATTTCCGCCACGGCAATGTCTTCACAGGCTGCCACGCAGCCCGTGGGGATATCCCGGGCCACCTCCTCGGCGTGGGATGGGCCGCAGAGCACTGCCACCGTCCGGCCTGTGACCTCCCGGAGAATCTCGCTGAGCCGCTTGGACGTACCGGCTTCAATGCCCTTGGAAACCGACACCAGCACCGCGTCCTCCCGCAGATAGGGCGCTATCCGTTCCGCTGTAGTGCGCACGGCAAAGGACGGCGACGCCATAACCACCAGCTGTTTCCCCGCCACACAGGCCGGGTCGCTGGTAAAGTGCATATCCGGCAGCGTCACGCCCTTGAGCAGACGGTTCTCCCGGGTTTCGGACAATGTCTTGGCCTCCTGCTCATGGAAAGACCACAAGGTGACCGCATGGCCGTTTTTTACCAGCAGCCGTGCCAGAGCCGTACCCCAGCCGCCGCTGCCTACCACTGCAATTTCCATATCCGTCGCCTCCTTGAATCAACACAGTCAGCTTTTTTGTTTTTTGTGGAACGAGAGCTTGTTCTCCTCCCCTTTGAGCAGTCTGCGGATATTGCTCCGGTGCTTATACAGCACCAGAGCCGCCAGAACCACCGCCTGAGCAATGATGGCCCATTGACCAGGATAAAGGATAAAAAAGGCCGGGACAAACAGAACCGCCCCCAGGCAGGAGCCCAAAGAAACATACTTGGTAAAATAGACCACAATGACAAACATCACCAGCAGCGCCAGAAAGAGCCGCCAGTCCATCATAGCCGCCAGTGTGGCGGCGCTGAGAATGCCCTTGCCGCCGCGGAACTGGAACGCAATGGGGAACATATGGCCCAAAACCGCGCAGAATCCGCCCAGCATCCGGCCCAGGTCCGCATACCCGAACCGGCCCAGGAGCCAGGTGCCCAGGAGCGACGCCGCCACCGCCTTGGCCACATCAATGCCCAGCACCAAAAAGGTGGACAGGCCGCCGTAGGTACGGTGGAAGTTGGTCAGGCCCGCGTTGCCGCTGCCCTTGGTGCGGACATCCTCCTTCATAAACAGACGGGAAATCAGAATGGCGCCGTTGAGATTGCCCAGCAGGTATCCCGCAACCGCCGTGATTGCAAAGAACAGCCAGAACAAGCTCATCCCTCCTTATCCCCTTTCTGCCGGATGGTGATGCGCACCGGTGTGCCCACCAGACCAAACACGGAGCGAATCTGATTTTCCAGATACCGCTGATAGGAGAAATGGAACAACCGGGCGTCGTTGCAGAAGATGACAAAGTGGGGTGGCTTGACGCCGGCCTGGGTCATATAGTAGATCTTCAGGCGGCGGCCCTTGTCCGACGGCGGCTGTACCCGGGCCATGGCGTCCTCCAGAATGTTGTTGAGCATACCGGTGGTAATGCGCATGGCGGCGGCGTTGGACACGGCGTTGATCTCCTCAAAAATCCGGTCCACCCGTTGGCCTGTCAGCGCCGACAGGAACACCACCGGCGCATAGGTCATATAGGCCAGATCCCGACGGACTTCCTCGGTCATCTTGGCCATGGTGTTGGTGTCCTTCTCCACGGCGTCCCACTTGTTGACCACGATGATGCTGGCCTTACCGGCCTCATGGGCCAGACCGGCAATCTTGGTGTCCTGGTCGGTGACACCCTCCTGGGCATCCACCAGAATCAAGCACACATCGGCCCGCTCGATGGCGCTGACGGTCCGCAGGTTGCTATACCGCTCAATGGCGTCGTCCACCTTGGATTTCCGGCGCATACCGGCAGTATCGATAAACAGATACTTGCCGTGCTCGTTTTCAAAATAGCTGTCGATGGCGTCCCGTGTGGTACCGGCCACATTGGACACAATCACGCGCTCTTCGCCCAGGATGCGATTGAGCAGGCTGGACTTGCCCACGTTGGGCTTGCCGATGATGGCCACCTTGATGACATCCTCGTCCTCTTCCTCTTCCACTTCCTCGGGGAAGGCGGCCACACAGGCATCCAGCAAATCACCGGTGCCGTGGCCGTGGACGGCGGATACCTCAATGGGGTCGCCCAGGCCCAGGGCGTAGAACTCGTAGACGTCGGCGTTGACCTGTCCCACGCTGTCGCATTTGTTGACAGCCAAAACCACAGGCTTTTTGGAGCGCTGCAGCATGGAGCCCACGGCACTGTCGGCGGCGGTGAGGCCCACGGTCACATCGGTGACCATGATGATGACGTCCGCCGTCTCAATGGCGATTTCCGCCTGACGGCGCATGAATTGCAGCATCTCGCTGTCGGTGCCCGGCTCGATGCCGCCGGTATCCACCAGGGAAAAGGTCCGGCCGTTCCACTCGCAGTCGCCGTAAAGACGGTCCCGGGTGACGCCGGGCGTGTCCTCCACGATGGCTGTCCGGCGTCCGGTCAGTTTATTGAATAACAGGGACTTGCCCACGTTGGGCCGGCCCACAATGGCTACAATGGGCTTTACCATGCAGACACCTCCTATAGGGTTCCGTAACGCGCTGTCTCCAGGGACGGCGCTGCTTCTATTATTATGACACAGGCCGCCGGATGGGTCAACCGGAAGGCCCTCGATATCTGTCGAAGGCAAAAGAAAAAGAGGCAGATCCAAGGACCGGCCTCTTAGTTTCTTTGCATTGGGACTTACTTCGCCTCGACAGCAACGACTTCACGTCCGTTGTATGTTCCGCAAGCCTTGCATGCTCTGTGGGGCAGACGGGGAGCGCCGCACTTGGGGCAAGCGACTACGCCGGGGATGGAAATCTTCCAGTGAGAGTTGCGTCTCTTGTCGCGTCTTGCCTTGGAAACTTTACACTTGGGTACAGCCATTTGTGACACCTCCTTGGTCTAAATGCCTTTCGGCATGGGCTTGTAAATTATTGCAAAAGCTGCTGCAACGCAGCAAAGCGTGGATCCACATCGGGTTTGCACTGGCAAGGTCCCTCGTTGAGGTTCTTGCCGCATTTGGCGCAAAGTCCTTTACAGTCCTCGCTGCACAGGAGCTTGGAATCCATGGACAACACAAAGGCCGTAGTCATAATGTCGTCCAGGTCGGCGTTGTCGCCATCCAGCAGGAACGTCCACTCGTCGGCGTTGTCCTCGTCGGCCAGTTCCCGGACCAAAATGGCCTCCACAGGGAACCGCACCTCCCGGGAAAATTCCGTGGCGCAGCGGTCGCAAGTGCCGTGGAGCCGCGTTTCCAGGGTGCCGGTGAGAACCAGGACACCGGCTGTGTTGCGAACCTGTCCGGTACAGCGTACCGGCTCCGTCACCGGCCGTCCGCCGCCGAAGGTTTCTTCGCGCAAATCCAGTGTCATTTCAAACGGAACGATGCCACCGGGGCAGTCGATGATCTTGGACAATCCTAGCAGCATATGCGTTCACCCACTCCATTAGTCGTGCAGGGTATATTGTATAGTATGTTTCCGGAATTGTCAAACCCTTTTTTACAAAAAATTTAAAAAATATGATTCGGCCCCTTGACATTCCCCGTTCCACCGTACATGATGGGAGTACGAACCACAAACGGAGGCACACTATGAAAGAACTGCACATCGGACGCAACGACGCCGGCCAGCGGCTGGACCGCTTCGTGGCCAAATCCGTTCCCCTGCTGCCGGCCAGCCTGTTACAGAAATACATCCGTCTCAAGCGGATCAAGGTCAACGGCAAGGGCGCCAGCCGCGACACCCGGTTGGTGGAGGGCAACGTACTGCAATTATATATCAACGACGAGTTTTTTGAAACCCCCAAAGCGGAAAATGCGTATCTGACTGTTTCCACCCCCAAACTGCACATTGTCTATGAGGATGAACACATTTTATTGGTGGACAAAAAGCCCGGACAGGCGGTCCACCCCCACGACGGTGCGGAATACGGCAAAACCCTCATTGACCACATCCAGGCGTACCTCTACGCCAAGCGGGAGTGGCGTCCCCGGGAGGAAAACAGTTTTACGCCCGCCCTGTGCAACCGCATCGACCGGAACACCGGCGGCATTGTCATCGCCGCCAAAACCGCCGAGGCCCTGCGGATCCTCAATCAGAAAATCCGGGACCGGGAGCTGGACAAGCGGTATCTCTGCATCGTCCACGGCACGCCCAAACCGCCGGAGGGCAAGCTGGAGGGCTACATTTTCAAGGACGCCGCCAAAAACCGCGTCTATGTGACGAAGACACCTCAGCCCGGCTCCAAAACATCGGTGACCTGTTACAAAACCCTGAGCATCCGCAACGGCCTGTCCCTGGTGGAGTGTGAACTGATCACCGGCCGGACCCATCAAATCCGCGCCCAGATGGCCGCTGCCGGGCACCCGCTCCTGGGCGACGGCAAGTACGGCAAGCTGGACAAGCGGTATGACCGAAAATTTCAGGCGCTCTACTCCTACAAGCTGACCTTCTCCTTCACCACCGACGCCGGCTGCCTTGCCCATCTGGACGGAAAGACGTTCCAGGTGGAGGATGTGGACTTTGTGGAACAGTATTTCCCGGGTTATACATGGTAAACACCGCGAAATCCGTCGATTTTCGTTGACATCGTCTCTTTTATTTTATATAGTCATTCTATGGCCCGCGGAACGCCGCTTCCGTGGGCCACCATTCCGAAGAAAGAGAGGGCGGAGCATGGCAAAGGAACTCATCCGCTTAACGAACCTGACCATGACCTTTGAAGACGGCGAAACCATCCTTAAAGGGATCAACCTATATATCAACGACCACGAATTTCTCACGCTGCTGGGCCCCAGCGGCTGCGGAAAAACGACAACGCTGCGGATGATCGGCGGCTTTTTGACGCCCACCTCCGGCGAAATCCTCTTCGACGGCCAGCGCATCAACGAGCTGCCGCCCCACAAGCGAAAAATCAATACTGTATTCCAGCGTTACGCCCTGTTCCCCCATCTGGACGTCTACGACAACATCGCCTTTGGCCTTCGGCTGGCCAAGCTCAGTGAGCGGGAAATCGACGAGCGGGTCATGGAGATGCTGGACATCGTCAGCCTCAAGGGCTTTGAAAACCGCAAGGTTACGTCTCTGTCCGGCGGACAACAGCAGCGGGTAGCCATCGCCCGCGCCCTGGTCAACCGGCCCAAGGTCCTTCTGCTGGACGAGCCCCTGGGCGCCCTGGACCTGCGGCTCCGCAAGGACATGCAGAACGAATTGAAGCGCATTCAGCAGGCCATGGGCATCACCTTTATCTATGTGACCCACGACCAGGAAGAGGCGCTGACCATGTCCGACACCATTGTGGTCATGGACAAGGGCCACATTCAGCAGATCGGCCGTCCGGAGGACATTTACAACGAGCCGAAAAACGCCTTTGTGGCCGATTTTATCGGAGAATCCAACATTCTCGACGGCATCATGCGGCAGGACCTGCTGGTGGAGTTCTTCGGCCGCCAGTTCCCCTGTATCGACAAAGGATTTGCCCGAGACGAGCCGGTGGACGTGGTCATCCGGCCCGAGGATATCGACATTGTCCCCGCCGATGACGGCCATCTGTGCGGCACCGTCACGGCCATCACCTTTAAGGGCGTCCACTATGATATCATTGTGGATTTCAAGGGCTTCAAGTGGCTGATTCAGTCCACCGACTATCAGGAAGTTGGCTCCTACATCGGCATCCGGCTGAATCCCGAGGATATCCACGTCATGAAAAAGAGCGAATACTCCGGCATGTTCGGCGATTACAGCTCCTATTCCGCCGAATACGATGAGATTGCGGAGGGCGGCGAAGATGAAGAGTAAATGGCTGTCCGGCCCCTATGTGATCTGGATGGTCCTCTTCACCCTGATCCCTCTGGGCATCGTTTTTTATTTCGCATTCACCGATGGAGCCGGTCAATTCACGTTGGCCAACATCCAACGGCTGGGAGCCTATCTGCCCATTTTGCTGCGGTCGGCCTGGATGTCCATTTTTTCCAGTATTCTCTGTCTGCTCATCGGCTATCCCGTGGCCTACTGCATGTCCAAGGCCAGCCCCACCCGGCAAAAAATTTACTATATGCTCATTATGCTGCCCATGTGTCTGAGCTTCCTGCTGCGGACCATGGCCTGGGTCTCCCTGCTGGAGGACACCGGCATCATCAATAATGCTCTCCGGTCCCTGGGCCTCTCTCCCCTGCCCCTGATCCGCAACACCGGGGCCGTCATCCTGGGCATGGTCTACAACTATCTGCCCTTTATGATCATGCCCCTCTATACGGTGCTGATCAAAATCGACCGGCGGCTTATTGAGGCGGCTCAGGATCTGGGCTGCAATCAGGTGCAGGTCTTTACCAAAGTGATTCTGCCCCTGTCGGTGCCCGGCATCGTCTCCGGCATCACGATGGTCTTTGTCCCCGCCGTGTCCACCTTCTATATCTCCCAGAAGCTGGGCAGCCCCGGCGCGGTCCTCATTGGCGACGTTATTGAGTCCCAGTTCAAGGGTGCGTACAATCCCAACCTGGGCGCTGCCATGTCGCTGATTCTCATGGCGCTGATTTTCCTGTGCGTGGGCCTGATGAACCACTTCTCCGGCACCGATGATGAGGAAGGAGTGGCTACCCTGTGAGACGCTTCAATAAGATTTTTACCTTTCTGGTGTTCCTCTTCCTCTATATTCCCATGATTCTGCTGGTGGTGTCCTCTTTCAATCAGGGCACCGACATGGCTGTGTGGAAGGGCTTCACCTTCTCCCAGTACGGCGAACTGTTCCGGGACCGGTCCCTGCTGCGCCTTTTGGGCAATTCGGTGCTGGTGGCCATTCTGTCCAGCCTGATTGCTACCATTCTGGGCACCATGGCCGCCCTGGGCATCCACGCCATGCGGGGCCGTATGCGCCGCATCGTCCTGGGCGTCACCAACATTCCCCTGACCAACCCGGAAATTGTCACCGGCGTGGCCCTGGCGCTGCTCTTTGCCTTTGCCGGTACCATGCTGAAAATCAATTCCATTCTGGGCTTCTGGACGCTGCTCATTGCCCATGTGACCTTTAATCTCCCCTATGTCATTCTGTCGGTGATGCCCAAGCTGGTACAGATGGACCCGGATTTGGCCGAAGCCGCCCAGGACCTGGGCTGTACGCCCTTCCAGGCCTTTACCAAGGTGGTCATCCATGAGATTCTGCCGGGCATTGTCTCCGGCGCGCTGATGGCCTTTACCATGAGCCTGGATGACTTCGTCATCAGCTACTTTGTCACCGGTTCCGACTTCGTCACCCTGCCGGTGGAGATTTACAACTACACCAAAAAGCCCATTCAGCCCAAAATCTACGCCCTGTTTGCGTTGATGTTCGGCGTGATTCTTCTGCTGATGGTGGCCATGAACCTATTGCAGCTGCGGGACCTGAAGCGCCGCCGCACCAAGCTGACCCAAAGGAGGGAGCCTTCCCGTTGAGGAAACGCCTTGTTACCCTGCTGCTCACCGCCCTGCTGGTGATGGCAGCCTGGCCCATTACGGCCTCCGCCGCCCCCGGCGGCACCATCAACGTCTACAACTGGGGCCAGTATATCGCCGACGGCACTGACGGTTCCCTCGATGTGATTGCCGCCTTTGAAGAGGAAACCGGCATCAAGGTCAACTATGTGACCTTCGACAGCAATGAGACCATGTACACCAAGCTGAAAACCGGCGGCTCCTCCTACGATGTCATCATTCCGTCGGACTACATGGTGGGACGGCTCATTGCCGAGGATATGCTGGAGCCCCTGAACTTCGACAACATCCCCAACTATCAGTATGTGGATGAATCGTTCCGCAACACGGCCTATGACCCGGACAACCTCTACTCCGTGCCCTACACCTGGGGCACTGTGGGCCTGATCTACAACAGCAAGTATGTGGACAACGTCACCGGCTGGTCCTCCCTGTGGGACCCCCAGTACGCGGGCAAAATCCTGATGTTCGACAACTGCCGGGACGCCTTCGCCATTGCGGAGCTGCGGCTGGGCTACAGCATCAACAGCAGCGACCCGGCGGAATACCAGGAGGCCGCCAATCTGCTCCAGCAGCAGAAGCCCTACGTCCAGCAATACGTTATGGACCAGATTTTCTCCAAAATGGAGCGGGAGGAAGCCTGGCTGGCTCCCTACTATGCCGGCGACTATCTGACCATGGTGGAGGAGAATCCGGACCTCTCCTTCTGTCTGCCCGAAGAGGGGTTCAACATGTTCATCGATGCCATGTGCATTCCCAAGGGCTGCACCAACAAGGAGGGCGCCGAAGCCTTTATCAACTTCCTCTGTGACCCGGAGATTTCCGGCCGCAACATGGACTATCTGGGCTATTCTACCCCCATTTCCGCTGCCAAAGAATATATGGACCCGGAAGTGGCCAATGATCCCGTAGCCTATCCCGATGCTGAAACCCTTTCCAGAGGTTCCAGCTTTCTGGCCCTGCCCACGGAATCCACCCAGCTGATGGATTCCCTGTGGCTGACGGTGAAAACCGCCGGGGGCAATACGAGCTTCTATCTCTGGTCCAGCGCCGCCGTACTGATTCTGGTGGTAGGTCTGCTGACCATCGCCAAAATCCGCAAAAAGCGCCGCATTGCCCGCCGGGGATGCAGCCGCCGCCCCGAGAATCCCTGATAAAAACCCCGCTTCTGCCAAAACAGAAGCGGGGTTTTCCATGGACTTATTCAAATTTCGGTTCATTGGGATGCAGCAGCTCAATGCGTTCCCGGGCCTTCCGGCCCTCCCGCAGGAGCCGTTCCAACATCAGATCATCGCCGTCCACAATAGCCTGCCGGACCTCGTTCATCCGGGCTGTCAGCAGATCGATCTCCTCCACCAGTGCCGCCCGGTTCATGGCAAACAGTTCTGTCCAGACCTTTTCGTTCAGTGGGGCTACCCGTGTCATATCCCGATAGCTGCCGCCGGCAAAGCCCTCATAATTGGCGGACACGGGACTTTTCACATAGCAGTTGGAAACCACATGGGCCAGCTGGGACGTATGGGCAATCATGCGGTCGTGGGTTTTGGCGTCGCAGATGCGGATGGTACCGAAGCCCACCTGACGGAATAAGGCGCCGAATCGGTCCAGGTCCCCCTCCCCTGTGGTTTCTGTGGGTACCAGAATCATACTGGCGCCGTCGAACAGCTCCGCAAAGGAGCGCTCATAGCCCGCTCGGGCCAGTCCGGCCATAGGATGGCCGCCGGTATACCGGATGCCATGAGCGGCGGCCAGGGGCGTCACCGCCTTTTCCACGGCTTCCTTGACGCCCACCAAATCCACAATAGCCGCCCCCGGCTTCATGGTGGGAATGACCCGTTCCAGAAAGGTGATAGTAGCCCGTGGATACAGCACCGGAATCAGCAGATCACACCGGGCCAAAACCTCATCGTCAGCAATTCCGTCGATGGCCCCGTCCGCCAGAGCCCGCTCCGCCACGGACCGGGTCCGGTTCCAGCCATACACCAGACAGTCCATATGCTTTTTAAATGCTTTTGCCATGGAGCCGCCGATGAGGCCCAATCCTGCTATTACTACCAGTTGTTTCATTGTCACCGCTTCCTTTGTTATCACGTTTTAAATGACTAAATTTTCTCTCATTATACACAGCGGACGGCAGTCCGTCAAGAGACTGCCGCCCGCCATTCATTCTATTTGTCAGCTGCCCACATAGGTAAACTGGTTGGATTGGGACAAGGCTTCGCCCTGGGCCGTCACCTGGGAGACCGCCACCACATCCAAAGGTTCCAGCGTCGTGGCCGGCAGCATCAGGGTGCTGCTGTTAATAAAAATGGTGTCGGACCGGAGTTTGCCGTTGATGGAAATTTGGCTGCACTCGGTGAAGTTCTGGCCGGTCACGTACAGTTCGTCGTGGAGGTTGTCGGCCCGTTTTACCGTGATGGGCAGAATGCCCATCTGCAAATCCGTCGGCTCATAGGGCAACCGTCCGTCGTAGGCATAGTAATCGCCGTACAGCAGGTCATAGCCCAACATCTGCAAATCTTCCTGATAATCGGGATTGGTATCCCGTTCCTGGTGGAGCTTTGTCAGGACGCCGTCATGATAGCCCAGCTGTCCCAGCACTGTGGCCGCCAGCTGGTAGGCTTCCAGATCCTCGTCCTCCTTGGGCAAGCCCATATTGTTCCAGATCACATATTCCGTTTGCAGCAGATCGCCTTTGCTCAGATATTCCGGTTGGATGGCGAAGTTGGGCAAGTGGTCGCCGAAGAGAATCAGCACCGTCGGTTCGCCCCGCTCTGCCAACGCCTGGACCAGCTGACCCACAAAGGCATCGGTCTCGTGAATCTGATTGACGTAGTATTCAAAGCTGATGGGGTTGATGCCCTCCAGCTCGCCCACCACAGAAATGGGCTGGTCCGGGTCCAGTACCTCCGTGGGATATTTTCCGTGGGGCTGCACCGACACCGTATAGACCATATCCTGTCCCGGCGTGGAATCCAGCGCCTTGAGGATTTCCGTTGTCAGCAGTTCGTCCTTGGCCCAGCCCAGGGGGTTCCGCTCCACCCGCAGCATATACTCCACGGATGTAAAGGTGTCAAACCCCAAATTGGCATAGACCTTGTTGCGGTCGTAGAAGGTGCCCGTATGGTTATGGATGGCGTGGCAGGCATAGCCCTCCTCTTTTAGGGCATAGTTGACCGATTCACAGACATTGGATTGCAGAATCGTCTCATAGGGGTATTCGCCGGTTCCGAAATAGTCCAGGCTCATGCCCGATAGGATTTCAAATTCCGTGTTGGCCGTTCCGGCGCCGATGGACGGCACCGACAGCAGACCCGTGGAACAGAATTCTTTCAGCGCCGTAAAATTGGGCACCGGGTCCTGGGAATAGGTCAAGCCCTTTAGGTATTTGACATCCATAAAGGATTCCAGCTGCACCGCCACAATATTGGGCATGACCTTCGATTCGGCACCCGAGGCCGCAGAATCCGATTCCTCCTGTTCCGGTTTCTCCTGGTCCAGCTCGTCCACCACTGTCCCCACTTCCTCCGGCGAATAGTCCTCCGGCTGGGTGATGCCACGGTCAAACAGGCTGGTACTGAAACAATATGTAAAACCATAGGCGTTATAGGCATTGCCCAGGTTGTCAAACTGGGTGGCCAGAATGCCGGTGCTGGTAAACAGCACCGTGGTGCCCCAGACGTACAATCCCGCCGCCACGCAGCCAAAGCCGGAGCGGAGATAGTCCACGGGCTCGCTGACGGGCAGCTTCAAAAACGCCACCACCAATCCGGCCAGGACAGCCAGGGTGACCAGCACAATCAATATCACCTGGAACGTATTCAAATAGACATCCAGGATACTGAACACGGAGAAAATCAGCCGGAAATCCACAGCGGTCAGCGGCGTAATCCGGAACGACATCAGCACACATTCCACCACGCCCAGAGCAATCCAGAAGATGGAAACCAGCAGCAGGGCAAAGCAGCGGTGGCGCACCAGGCCCACCAAACTGACGGTCAACAGGATAATCCCCACGCCGTAAAAGAACGGCATGGGAGCTTCCACCAGAAATTGCAGTCCCTTGAGCAGGGAGCGGCGGCACAAGCTCTCCAAAGTCAGATTCAGGACAAAGGAGATCAGAAGGGCAAACAGCACCTTGTGCTGGATCAGTTTTTGGACAGCGGACCCGGCCCGCTGTTTGAAATTTTTAAGCGGTATCTGCAACGGAAGTTCCTCCATAGAGTTAACGTGAATTTAACAGGGCAGACACAGTATAGCCTCCCGCGCGTCAGAATGCAAGCAGAAAATGAAAAAGAGCAGGCCGGACAAGTCCGGTCTGCTCTTTACCTGTATTTTGGTCTCAGCAGGTGGCGCCGCCCACCAGATGCTTCTCAGCCCCCAGGATTTCCGCCTTACGCTCCAGCAAGGCGTTGTCCAGCAGCTGGGTCTCCACATTCTCAAAGCCCAGACGGGCCACGGTATCGGCGAAGCGCTCGCCGGTGATGCCCTGGTCGCGGAACAGGAGAATGGCCTTTTCCAGCACGGCGATGACCTCTTCCTCACTGGTGAAGACCTTGGTCATGGCGCGGCCCTGGGCCACCTTCTTGCCCCAACGACCGCCCAGATAGATCTTGTAGCCGTAACGGCTCTCCTCCACGGCCTGGAACGGACATTTACCCACGCAGCGGCCGCAGTGGTTGCAGCGTTCGGCGGGAATGTTCAGCTTGCCGTTTTCCACATGGGCCACATGGATGGGGCAATTCTCCTCCACGGCGCACTTTTTGCAGCCGCGGCACTTGTCGTTGTCCACGACGGGAATCCGCTGGCCCACAATGCCGAAGTCATTGAGGTCGGGCTTGACGCAGTTATTGGGGCAGCCGCCCACGGCAATCTTGAACTTGTGGGGCAGCAGCACGTCGTGATAGCCCCTATAAAACAGTTCATGGATGCGGTTGGACAGGGCGAAGGTATCGCAGAGGCCATACTGGCAGGTGGTACCCTTGCAGCTGACCACCGGACGCACCTTGCTGCCAGTGCCGCCGGTCTCCAGGCCCACTTTGGCCACATACTGGCGGAAGGGCTCGATATTCTCATAGGGGATGCCCTGGACCTCCAGGGTCAGCCGGGTGGTCATGGCGATTTCACCGGAGCCAAACTTTTCGGCAGCCTCCGTCAAACACTGGCTCTCCGCGGCGGTGATTTTGCCGTTGCGGGTCAGAATACGGCCATTGAAGCAGCGGGTCCCCTTCTGATGCAGGAAGCCCAGGCCCTTGACCCGCTTGATGTCGGCGGCGGTCAACGGCGGCAGCTCCGTCTCCTCGCTGCCTTTGAGAAAGGCTTCCAGCACTTCGGCGGCAGCGGTGACCGTGGCCAGACAGCGCTCCTGCTCCGTAAAACACTGGTCCTTCAAATCCTTGCAGAGGATGCTGCCCAGACGCTTCTCAAAGACTTCCTTCAGGGCGGCGCACTGCTCCTTGAATCCCTCGGTGGCGTGGGCTCTGCCCTGCACTCTGCACTGGCCCAGAATGGCCATGGAACCGGCCAGGGCGCCGCAGATACTGCCGCAGCCCATACCGCCGCCAAAGGCGCTGATCAGCTTGGCGCTCTCCTCCGGCAGGCCCAGGCCCAATGCCTCATTGGCTGCCAGGAACACCGTCTCGGCACAGTTGCGGTCCTGCTCCAGATAATACTTGCGGACGTAATCTTTGATCATCGTTGGACACTCCTTCTGTCTGTTTGCGTCTGTTGTTTTCTGGATTCAGCATAGCGGATACCGGCTGAAAAGTAAACTACCAATCCCACGATGAAATCCATAAGAGTTTCCCTATTTATTCTCTTTATATTCCTTGCAAAGTTCCAAAAATGCCCGAAGCGGTGGTCCAATATACTTGTCCTTATGGATGACCAGAGAGAACCAGCGCTCCACAGGACCGTCGGAAATGGGGATGGCCGCCAGGTTCATCCCCTTGCACAGCAGCCGCGGCGACATCAGCGCCACACCCAAGCCCGCCGCCACCGCGTCGAGAATGGCCTGGGAGTTGGTGCACTCCCACCCCACCTGCATACTCACACCGGCCCGCTGAAACTCCAAATCCAGCACCTGCCGGGTGCCGCTCTCCGGCTCCCGCAGAATCAACCGTTCCGCTTCCAGCTCCCGCAGGCGGATGCTGTCCCGTCCGCTGCACCAGTGGTCCGGACGGCACACCAGCACCAGCCGGTCCGGCATCATGGGCGTCACCAGCAAGTCTTCGCTTTTGATATGACCTTCCACAATGCCCACATCCAGCTCATTGCGGAGAATTTTCTGTTCAATAATTCCCGTATTGGCCACATAGACATAGGGCGACGGCCCTTGCACCCGTCCCGCCAGCTCCGCCATAATGCCGCTGGCCACGGTCACGGACGCGCCGAGCCGCAGCGGCGTCCGGATGCCGGCACAGTGCATCTGACGGCCGATTTCCTCGTTGAGACTCAACATCCGCCGGGCGTAACCGGCCAGCTGTTCTCCCTCCTGGGTAATGCACAGCTTCTTGCCCAGCCGCTCAAACAACCGCACACCGTATTCATCCTCCAGGTCAGCCACCACGCCGCTGACCGACGGCTGGCTGATATACAGCCGCTCGGCGGCGGCCCGCATGCTGCCTCCCTCCACCACGGCCAGAAAAACCTCCAGGCTGCGCAGTGTCATTTAACATCCCTCCATCGATAATCCATTACCTATGATTATAAATGTTTCTTTCGTACTATGCAACGCCAAAAAAACAGGTATAATATATAATAACGAACTAAACCATTGGCGCTTTTGGAGCGCCACATCAACTGGAGGGATTTCTCATGAAAACTGTGATTGTCGGCGGTGTGGCCGGCGGCGCCAGCGCTGCGGCCCGCCTGCGTCGTTTGGATGAGCGCGGCGAAATTGTACTGCTGGAACGCGGCGAGTACATCTCCTTTGCCAACTGCGGTCTGCCCTACTATGTCGGCGGTGAGATCACCGAAAAGAGCGCCCTGACGCTGCAAACGCCTGAGAGCTTTTACAACCGGTTCCGCATTGACGTCCGGGTGCTGTCGGAGGTGGTGTCCATCGACCGTGCCGGGAAGACCATCACCATCCACGATCTCAAGGAGGACCGGCAATACACCGAAACCTATGACAAGCTGATTCTCTCCACCGGCGCCGAGCCCCTGGTGCCGCCCATCGAGGGCGCCAAGTCCGCCAACGTCTTCACCCTGCGCAACATCCCCGACGCCTACGCCATCCGGGACAAGGTGGTGGCTCTCGGCCAGGGCAAAAAGGCCGTCATTGTCGGCGGCGGCTACATTGGCGTGGAAATGGCCGAAAACCTCCTGCACGCCGGTCTGGATGTGACCATTGTGGAGATGGCCGATCATTTGATTGCCCCTCTGGACGCGGATATGGCTGCCGATGTCCACCACTACGCCGCGGAAAAGGGTCTGAAGCTGATGCTGGGTTCCGCTGTCACCGGTATCGTGGAGCGGGACGGCTCCACGACCGTCACCACTTCCACCGGCGACGTGGCCGCCGATGTGGTCATTCTCTCCGTGGGCGTCCGGCCTGAGAGCCGTCTGGCCAAGGAAGCAGGCCTGCCCTGCAACGCCAAGGGCGGCATTCTGGTGGACGATCACATGCGCACGGAGGACGAGAACATTTACGCCGTGGGCGACGCCGTGGAAATCACTGACTTCATCACCGGCGACAAGGCCATGGTACCTCTGGCCGGTCCGGCCAACAAGCAGGGCCGCATTGCCGCCGACAACATCTGCGGGCTTCACTCCCGTTACACCGGCACCCAGGGCAGCGCCGTGCTGAAGCTGTTCGACATGACCATTGCCACCACAGGTCTCAACGAGCGCACCGCCAAGGCCAAGGGCATTGACTGCGACAAGGTGTTCCTGTACTCGGCCAACCACGCCGGTTACTATCCCGGCAGCACCATGATGTCCATGAAGGTCCTCTTCGAAAAACTGTCCGGCCGCATTCTCGGCGCACAGATTGTGGGCTTCGACGGCGTGGACAAGCGCTGCGACGTGCTGGCCACGGCCATTCGATTCAACGCCACCGGCCGCGATCTGGCCCAGCTGGAGCTGTGCTACGCGCCTCCCTTCGGTTCCGCCAAGGACCCGGTCAATATGGCGGGCTTCGTCATTGAGAACATTGAAAAGGGTCTGATTCACCAGTTCCACTGGCACGATGTGGCCGGTCTGCCCCGGGACGGCAGCGTGCAGCTGCTGGACGTCCGCACCCCTGCGGAGGCCGCCCGCGGCATGATCGACGGCTTCACCAACATTCCTCTGGACGAGCTGCGCCAGCATCTGAAGGAGCTGGACCGCACAAAGCCCGTCTATGTCCACTGTCACAGCGGTCTGCGCAGCTATATTGCCTGCCGCATTCTCACCGGCGAGGGCTTCCACTGCTACAATCTGGCCGGCGGCTACCGTCTGTATCAGTCGGTGACCGGCGAGGGCAAACCCCCGGTCAGCGCCATGCCTTGTAAAAAATAATTCCACTCACTCCCTATCAAGCAGAACACCCGATGCGGAATCAGTCCCGCATCGGGTGTTCTGTTTTAAGATGCCATCACTTGCCGGACTACAAAAACAACCGTATCACAGAGGCCAACGGCCAGCACCACCCAAAAAACCATGGTGCGGGTCCGGGGTTTCATCCGTCCCACCAGCTTCTCAAACAAGGGCTGTAGCCCATACAGGAACAGCAGACCGCCCAGGCCGAAGCGGATGGATGGTGACAGAGCAATCCGGCCCTGGAACTGGATTTTATAATCTCTGGCATAGGTCTGCCAGGGCCAGTGTCCCATGGTCAGCTCACACAGGTATGAGGCCGCCAGCTCGATGGCCGTAGCCACCAGGGCACAGCCCAGGAAAATCACCGGCACCAGCAGCAGTTTTTGCTTCCTGGTTTTGCCCCGCAGCAGCGGGTACAGGGTAAACAGGAACGTCATTGCTCCCACACCGTACACCGGCAGGTAGGGTCCGAACAGGACGCCCCGGTTGGAGAAGCCCCAGCGGTACACCACTACCTCCAGAAACACCTCATAGCACCATCCGATGACGCAGTACATCATAAAGTACAGAAAATACCGCTGGAAGTTGTCAGATCTCCGATTGACCGTTGTCATAAATACGTTTCCTCTCTCAAAATGGGGATTTAGACGGCAAATTGGCTCTCATACAACTGGGCATAGAAGCCCTTGCGGGCCAACAGCTCCGCATGATTGCCCTGCTCAATGATGTGGCCGTCCCGCATGACCAGAATCACGTCGGCTTCCCGGATGGTGGACAGCCGATGGGCCACGATAAAGGCCGTCCGGCCCTCCATGAGCTTCAAAAAGGCCGATTGAATTTTCTGCTCTGTCCGGGTGTCGATGGACGATGTGGCCTCATCGAGAATCAGCATGGGCGGGCGGCACAGCATGACCCGTGCGATGCACAGCAGCTGCCGCTGACCCTGGGACAGGCTTTCGCCGCCGTTTTCCACCATGGTATCATACCCCTGGGGCAGCCGACAGATAAAGCTGTGGGCGTGGGCCTGTTTGGCTGCCGCCTCGATTTCCTCCCGGGTGGCGTCGGGCCGCCCCATGGCGATATTCTCGGCAATGGTGGCCGTCTCCAGCCAGGTGTCCTGGAGCACCATACCGAAGCCCCGGCGCAGTCCGGACCGGGTCAGCTCCCGGATGTCGGTACCATCCACGGCAATGGACCCGCCGCAGACATCATAAAACCGCATCAGCAGATTGATCAGCGTCGTTTTGCCGCAGCCGGTGGGACCGACAATGGCAATGCGCTGGCCCGGCTGTACCTGGAGATTCAGGCCGGTAATCAGGGATTGGTCCGGCGTGTAGGAAAATGCCACGTCTCGCAGCTCCACCGCGCCGTCGTAGTGGTCCGGCGTCACGGCGTCGGGACCGTCCGGCGTCTCCTCCGCTTCATCCAGCAGGTCGAAAATCCGTCCGGCACAGGCTAACGCGTTTTGGAGCTCCGTCACCACGCCGGAAATCTCATTGAAGGGCTTTGTATACTGATTGGCATAGCTGAGAAACACGGTCAGCTGGCCCACAGTGATGGCCCCCGTCAAGGCGCTGAATGCGCCGGTGACGCCGACGCCGGCATAGACCAGACTGTTGACAAAGCGGGTGGCCGGGTTGGTAATGGAGGAGAAGAAAATAGCCCGCAGGGAATATTTTTTCAATCGCTCGTTGACCTCGTCGAAGCGCTCCATCACCTGCTCCTGCTGTCCAAAGGCCTGCACCAGTTTGACGCCCCCCACCATTTCCTCAATAAGGGCCGTCTGTTCACCGCGGGTCACGGACTGCTTGGTGAACATGGCATAGGTCCGTTTGGCAATAAAGGACGCCACCAGCAGAGACAGAGGCGTGACCAGCACCACCACCAGAGTGATGACTACATTCACCGACAGCATAAACAAAATGGTGCCCAAAATGGTGATGACACCGGTAAACAGCTGGGTAAAGCCCAGCAGCAAGCCGTCGGAAAGCTGGTCGGCATCGGCAATGATCCGGCTGACGGTGTCACCGTTGGAATGGCTGTCAAAATACCGGGCGGGCAGGTTTTGCAATTTCCGGAATGCCGCCGCCCGGATATCCCGGACGGTACACAGCGTCAGCCGGTTGTTGCACAGACCCATGATCCATTGGCTCAGGGCCGTCAGCGCCGCCACCACAGCAATCTGCATCAAAATGGGAGCCAGAGCCGCAAAGTCCACGGCTCCCTGTTCCACCAGACAGTCCACGGCGTCGCCGGTCAGAATGGGGATGTACAACGTCAGGGCCACAGTCACCACGGCCAGAATCAGCGACAGGACCAGCAGCGCACCGTAGGGCCGCAGATAGGTCAGTACACGGCGCAGCGTTTCTTTCTGCTTCATGCGCCCACCTCCTGTTCCTGCTGGGTGGCGTGGATTTCCCGGTAGACCGGGCACGTCTTCAGCAGCGTCTCATGGGTACCCAGGCCAACGGCCTGGCCGTCCTCCAGCACCAGAATCTGATCGGCAAACCGGATGGACGAGGTCCGCTGGGAGACGATGAACACCGTGGTATCCTCCAGCTCCCGCAGGGCCTTGCGGAGTTTGGCATCGGTGGCATAGTCCAGAGCCGAAGCGCTGTCATCCAGAATCAGAATCTCCGGTCGCCGCACCAGGGCGCGGGCAATGGTCAAACGCTGGCGCTGACCGCCGGAAAAATTCCGTCCCCCCTGCTCCACCACCGTTTGCAGGCCCAGCTCCTTTTGTCGGACAAACTCCGCCGCCTGAGCCCGCTCCAATGCTTCCCAAAGCTGGTCCTCCGTGGCCTCCGGGTCGCCCCAGCGCAGATTCTCCGCTATGGTTCCCCGGAACAAATTGGCCTTTTGCGGCACCAGTCCGATACGCTGTCGTAGACTGTCAGTTATCCACAGTTTTGTGGATAAACCATCGATCAGCACCGCACCGTCAGTTGGATGATAAAATCCAGGAATCAGGTTGATTACCGACGATTTACCGGAGCCAGTACCGCCAATAATTCCAAAAACACTGTTCTTTACTACGTGAAAGGAAATGTCTTTCAACGCCGGTGCACCGCCGTCGGCATAGGTCAGGGACACATGATCGAAAACGACGGAATCCGAACTTTTTTCACCAGTTTGCTGTTCCGTACCCACGGACTCCTCCGGTGTGGAAAGGAGCTGGGCAATGCGGTTGCCGCAGGCCCAGGACTTGGTGATGTTGATAATCAGATTGGCCATTTTCACCAGTTCCACCAGAATCTGTGACAGGTAGTTGACCAGGGCCACCACCTGGCCCTGGGTCAGCACACCGCCGTCCACCTCCACCGCGCCGGTTTTCAGCAGCACCACCAGGCCCAGGTTCACCAGAACATAGGTCAGGGGGTTCATGAGGGCGGTAATCCGCCCCACAAACAGGCCGAAAGACGTCAGCGATTCATTTCGCTGGTCGAAGCGCTCCGTCTCCTGCCACTGGCGTCCAAAGGCCCGCAGGACCCGGACGCCGGACAGGTTTTCCCGCGTGGCGCCCAGGACCTGATCGAGACGCTGCTGCACCGCCTTATAGCGGGGGATGCTCCACAGCATGATGCCGAAGACCACCACCGACAGGGCGGCGATGACCCCCAGGAAAATCCCCGCGGACCGCAGATCGATGGTGCAGGCCATGACCATGGCGCCGAAGACGATAAAGGGCGACCGCAGCAGCAGCCGCAATGTCAAATTGACGCCGGTCTGCACCTGGTTGATATCGCTGGTCATCCGGGTAATCAGCGTGTCGCTGCCCAGCCGGTCCTGCTGGCTGTGGGGCAGCCGCTGGATGTGGGCAAAGAGCCGGTGGCGCAGGTCTCCGGCAAAATGGACCGCTGCCTTGGCGGCAAAATACTGGGCAGTGATGGAGCAGGTCAGACCGATGAGGGCCAGAACCACCAGCAAAATGCCCTGGCGCAGCAGAAAGCCCTTGTCGCCGGTGGCAATGCCCGTATCGATCATGGCCGCCACCACCAGGGGAACAAACAGTTCAAAGGTGGCTTCCAGCAGCTTGAACAGAGGCCCCAAAATACACTCTTTCGTATAACGTTTCAGATACTTGATCAGACTTCTCATGGTTTACCGCTCCGTGACCTCCTGATGGGATTCCAGCCAGGTGCGGATATCCGCCAGCCCCTGGGCGCTCATGGGGAAGGTCTGCTCCGCCTCAATCTCACTCTTTTCGATGCAATACAGCCCGTGCCACAGCTGGCCCAGAATGGTGCTGGCCTCCAGGTCCACCTCTTTGGGCGATTTCATGGACACCTGGGGCGTCAGCATAAACCGCAGCAGGCCAAAGCTGCCGGAAAACCGGTTGTTATTCTCAAAATAGTGCAGGGTAGGCAGAAAGATTTGTTCGTATTCCTCCATACGCGCTCTTTACGCCTCCAGCAGCTCTTCCATCTCGTCCAACAGCTCGTCGAAGAGGGCCAGCGCCTCCTCCACCGGCGCGGCGGTGGTCATGTCCACACCGGCGCCCTTGAGCAGATCGATGGGGTCCTTGCTGCACCCGCCGGACAGGAAGTTCAGATAGTCCTTGACCGCCGGTTCCCCTTCCCGCAGAATGCGCCGGGACAGGGCGATGGCCGCAGCGTAACCGGTGGCATACTGGAACACGTAATAATTATAGTAGAAGTGGGGAATCCGGGCCCATTCCAGCTCGATCTGCTCATCCAGCACCATGTCGGGGCCGAAATACCGTTCATTCAGCGCCCGGTACTCCTTGCACAGGGTTTCCGCTGTCAGCGGCGTGCCCTCGGCATTGAGCTGGCCCATACGCAGCTCAAACTCGGCAAACATGGTCTGCCGGTACAGGGTGCTCTTGAACTGCTCCAGGAAATGGTTGATGAGGTAGGCCCGCTCTTTGCGGTCCGTGGTTTTGGCCAGCAGATGCTCCATCAGCAGCGCTTCATTGCAGGTGGAAGCCACTTCGGCCACAAAGATCACATACTCACAGTAGCGCTGGGGCTGGGTCTTGTTGGACAGATAGGAATGGATGGCGTGGCCCATCTCATGGGCCAGGGTAAACTGGCTGTCCAGGGTGCCGTTGTAGTTGAGCAGCACATAGGGATGGACATGGGCGCCGGCAGAATACGCACCGGACCGCTTGCCGGGATTTTCATAGACGTCGATCCACCGGTTGTCAAAGCCCTCCCGCAAAATCTTGCGGTATTCCTCGCCCATGGGCGCCAGGGCTTCATAGACCGTCTCCCGGGCCTCTTCATAGGGGATCTTCCGGCTGACGCCCTCCACCAGCGGCGCATAGACATCGTACATGTGCAGCTCGTCCACGCCCAGCAGCTTCTTGCGCAGACGGACATAGCGGTGCATCTTGTCCATATTGCGGTTGACGGCATCGATGAGGTTGTGGTACACGGGCACCGGTACCCGGGTTTCATCGAGAGAAGCCTCCAGGGCAGAGCCGTAGTTGCGGGCGTTTGCATAGAATTGCAGCTGCTTCACCTGGCCCGACAGCATGGTAGCCACGGTGTTGCGGAACTGACGGAAGGGGGCGTACAGGTTCTGGAAGGCGGACTTCCGCAGTGCACGGTCGCTGCTCTCCATATACTGGCCGTAGGTGCCCTGGGTCAGAGGATAGGACTTCCCTGCCCCGTCCACGGCATCTTCAAAGGTCAAATCGGCATCACAGAACATGGAGAATGCCGCGTTGGGCGTCTGGGCCATCTCGCCGGTACCGGCCAGCAGCTTTTCTTCCGCCGCAGAGAGAATATGAGCCCGGCGGCTGCGGAGGTTCTCCAGATACCGGCGGTACAGCTCCAGCGCCGGTTCGTCATGATAGAACTGTTCCAGCACCGCGTCCTCAATGGCCAGCACCTCCGGCGTCTCAAAGCTGGACGCTGCGGAAGCCTCCACCCAGACAGAGAGGATGCGGTCCGACATAGCCTGATAGGCCGCCACTCGGGTATCCTCATCGGTGCGGCGCTGGGCATACTCCGCCAGATCGCTGAGCATCCGGTCCACCCGGTCCTGCAGCTGCAAATAGGCGCAGAGCGTCTGGGCCGATTCCCCCAGCTTCCCGGCGTACTGCGGTACCTTTGCCAGTTCTTTGCGCAGCTCTTCCAAAGCCTGCTCCCACTGCTGGTCGCTGGCAAACAGATCCTCAATGGCCCAAAGTTCCTCGGGCTTGCGCTGTGTGCGCTCCAACACCTTTGTTTCCATGTTGTGTTCCTCCTGCATCATGAAATTTTTCAGCGCTATTGTACCATGTTTTGCACCGCTTTACAACGGACTCCATTGACATTGGTCTCCAACTATGCTACGGTTAACCGTGATTTTGCGAAGAAACGGGGAATCTCTATGAAATTACAACGGATCTCCAACGGGCTGCTGATTCTGGCGGCCATGATCTGGGGCGCTGCCTTTGTGGCCCAGTCCGCCGGTATGGACTATGTGGGGCCGCTGACCTTCCTGGCCTGCCGCAGCGTTTTGGGCAGCGCCGTGCTGCTGCCGGTCATTGCGGTTCTCTCTCGCCGGTCCCCTGCCGCACCACCCACCGGTTCCCGGCGGGACCTCTGGCTGGGCGGCAGTTTGTGCGGCGTGATTCTGTTTATCTCCGCTACCTTGCAGCAGGTGGGGCTTCTGTACACCACCGCCGGAAAATCCGCCTTTGTCACGGCCCTCTATGTGGTACTGGTCCCCCTGTGCAGCGTGCTGCTGGGCCGCCGGTTTCGGGCCAATCTGTGGATCAGCGCGGTCATTGCCGCCGCGGCCCTCTATCTCCTGTGTTTGAACGAGTCCCTCACCGTGGGGCCCGGTGAACTGCTGACGCTGGCCTGTGCCCTGTGTTTCGCCATCCACATTCTTATCATCGACCACTTTTCCAGCCGGGTGGACGGTGTAAAGCTGTCCTGCATCCAGTTTGCCGTCTGCGCGGTGCTGGCCTGGGTGGCCGCGTTCCTGTGGGAGTCCCCCTCCTGGAACGCCATTGTCCAGTGCCGGCTTCCCATCGGATACGCCGGTATCCTGTCCAGCGGCGTGGCCTTTACCTTACAGATTGTGGCTCAGAAGTACACCAAACCGGCGGTTGCTTCCCTGCTCATGAGTCTGGAATCCTTTTTTGCCGTTCTCTTTGGCGCGGTGCTGCTCCACGAACGGCTGTCCCTCCGGGAGTATGCGGGCTGCGTTCTGATGTTCGGCGCCATTGTCCTGGCCCAGCTGCCCGCCCGCAACAAACAAGCCCAGTAAAGAACCCGCCTCCAGCTACTGCCGGAGGCGGGTTTTGCGTCATTCCTATTATATAATGTATAAGAGGCGCTGCCGAAGCAGCGCCTCTTGGACGGAATGTTATTTCTTCTTGCTATGAATCCAGGCCTTCAGCTTCTCCATGGTGGGAGACGGAGGCGCACAGGGCTCACCGTTGTCGGGAGCGTTGGCGATGGCTTCTTCATATTCAAAGTTGCCCGCCGCGTCTCTGGGACGTTTGGCCATATAGATGATAAAGCCAACAATCATGACGATGCCCAGGAACACAATGGGGAAACCAGCGAACGTCTTGACCATCTTGACGCCGTCGATACCACCGGCCAGGGTGAACACCAGAGCGGCAGCAGCGATGATGATGCCCCAGAACAGCTTCAGACCGAAGGGAGCTTCCTCATTCTCGGAGCTGTTCTTGATGCTCATGGAAGCGATAGTGGAGATCATGGAGTTGGCCAGAGTGATAAAAGAAACAGCGATAATCAAGAGCATAAACGCCTTGACGAAGGGTGCAAAGGGTACGCTGTTGAAGGCTTCCAGGGTCATGGCTTCCATGCCCTTTTCCAGGTAGATGGAGTAGTAGTCCACGCCGCCGTAGAACTGCTGATACAGGACCGTGCCGCCGAAGATGGCGAACCAGATGAAGCCGAACAGGCAGGGCATGAGCCAGTTGACAACCACGAACTCGCGGAGGGTACGGCCATAGCCCAGACGGACAAAGAACAGACCCATCAGAGGACCGTAGCTCAGCCAGTCAACCCACCAGTACTGGTCCCACCACTGGGGCCACAGCTCACTGTCGGGGAACGGAGCGGTAAAGGTCATGGACTCGACGAAGTTGTTGAAGAAGGAGCCCAGGGACTGGGTCAGCAGGTTGAAGATGTAGGAAGCGGGGCCGCAGATCAGGAGGAACAGCAGCAGGATCACATAGAACCAGGCGTTCTTATCGCCCAGCCACATGATACCGCGGTTCAGGCCGCTGATGGCGGTGGAGGTGTAGGCCGCGAAGATGGCCACGGCCACGATGAAGTAGACGAACTTGGTGGGCTCGATGCCGAAGACCAGATCCATGCCGGTGGACAGCTGCAAAATGCCGTAGCCCAGGGAACCGGCGACGCCGCCGATGAGGGCAAAGCAGGTCAGCATGTCGACGAATGTGCCCAGCTTGCCCTTGGCCAGCTTTTCACCCACAACCGGGATCAGGCCGGAAGAGACGTTGTAGGGCTTGCGCATGTTGTGGATGACATAGGCCAGAACGAGGCCGAAGGCTACATAAATGGCGTAGGGGGTCAGGGTCCAGTGCATAAAGGTGGTACGCATGGCCCAGATGACAGCCTCATTGCTGCCCGGCTCCAGATGGAGGCTGGGAGCAGGCTCAAAGGTGAACACCAGAGGCTCGACGGCGCCCCAGAACACGACGCCGGTGCCGATGCCGGCGCAGAGGGAAACGACGAACCACTGCCAATAGGACATTTTTGGTTTGGCATTGGGGCCGCCCAGCTTGATTTTGCCGATGGGGTGGAAGATAACCACGGCCACGAAGGCCACAAACAACAGCATGGTCAGGCTGACCACCCAGCCCAGGTTGTATTGCAGGACCTCAAAGCCCTTGGTCAGCGTGTCGGTAAAGGGTTGACCGATCGCCAGGGACAAAATGATGACCACAATAAAAATCGCGGACGGAACCAGCAGCACCGCTGGCCGCAGTTGGGTTTTCTTTTTCACAAATAAACTCTCCTCTCTCATCATCCGGCCCGTCAGCCGGTTGGGATACAGGGGTTATTGCTTCACTGCTTTGCGCAGTTTTGCGATGGCGTCTGCCATCGAATCGCCGTGGGTCATGAGGGACGGGTCCAGCAGATTCTTTGCCGTTTCCTCGTCCATGAGTCCCTGTTCCACGGCCACCTCCGCCACCGTCTTGTTCTCTTCCAATGCCTTGCGGGCCACTCCCGAACCGGTCTCATATCCAAAGACGGCGGAAATGACCATGGCAATGGCGGCGGAAGTCGATGCCTGACGGTGACAATGGGCCTCGTTGACCTCCAGGCCCGCGATGCAGTCCCGGGCGAACCGGGGCAGGCCGCGGGTCAAAAGCCGGCAGGACTCCAGAATGCACTTGGTGATGACAGCTTCCCACACATTGAGGTCCAGTTCGCCCCGCTCTGCGGCCATGGTCACCGATGCGTCATTGCCGTGGACCAGCAGATAAATCTCAATCATCAGTTCCGGCAGAATGGGATTCATCTTGCCGGGCATGATAGAGGAACCGGGCAGCACCGCCGGCAGCCGCAGCTCTCCGAAGCCGCCGCGGGGACCGGACGACAGAATGCGCAAATCCGAGGCCATCTTGGACACACCGGCAGCCAGGGATTTCAGCGTAGCCGAAACGTGCACATATTCATCGGCAAACTGCATGGCGTCAAAGAAGTTGGCGGCGGGCTTGACGTTGTAGCCGGTCAGCGTTTTCAGGTGCGGGTACACCGCATCCACATAACCGGGCATGGCGCCGACGCCGGTACCCACTGCCGTGCCGCCCAGAGGCAGCTCCAGACATTCGTCCGCCCGGTACAGCAACAGCTGCCGGTGCCGCAGCAGGAAGCTGTGCCAGCCGGTCAACTCCTGGCCGACGGTGACAGGCATGGCGTCCTGAAGACAGGTACGGCCCAGCTTGACCACATCCTTGAACGCCTCGGCCCGTTCAGCCACAGCTTCCGCCAGCACGTCCACGGCCTTGACCACTTCCAGAATCAGACTGTGGGTGGTCAGCAGCATGGCCGAGGGCAGCACATCATTGGTGGACTGTCCCATGTTTACATGGGTATTGGGGTGCACTTCCATGCCGTCCAGCAGCATCGAAGCCCGATGGGCCAGAACCTCGTTGAGGTTCATATGGATGCTGACGCCGCCGCCGCCGGTGACCATGTCCACCGGGAACTGGTCGTCCAGCTTCCCGGCCAGAACCTCGTCGGCCGCCACGCCGATGGCCCAGGCCCGCTTTTCGTCCAGGGCACCGATCTGCTCATTGGCCAGAGCCGCCGCCTTTTTAATGCGGGCCATGGCCCGGACCACTTTCATACCGTCCTCACCGTAGGTGTGGCCGGTGACGTTGGAGTTCTGCACGCCTCGCACCGTCTGTATGCCGTAATATGCCTGATCCTCCAGCTCCATCTGGCCGAGGAAATCGTGCTCGATTCGCATGGGTATCCACCTCTTGCTATGTCATCGGGATTGTTCATGTACTGAACTTTTTGCTCATAGTGCTTTTCTTTTGTCAAAAGCTATGATATGATAGGGAAAAATCGCTCCGACGCCGCCGGGTTGTTGGAGCCATGGGAGGTAGGCATTTTGTCACCATCGACACAAACACCCCCGGCCCAGGCCAAAAAACGCTGTGCCGCCGGCGCCCAGTCTGTGGAGCGCGCGCTGTATTTATTACAGATGATCGGTGAGGAAGACGGTCCTGTATCCCTGCCCGTTCTCTGTGAGCGGACGGGACTCAACCGCACCACCGTCTGGCGGCTTCTCTCCACCCTGGAGAAGTACCATTTTCTTTGCCGCAACCCCAAGACCAAGGACTATGATCTGGGTTATGGAGCCACCATGCTGTGTACCGCGCCCCAACGGCGGTACGCGGCCCTGATTCGCCGCGCCCAGCCCGCCATGGAACGGCTGGTGGAGCACACACAGGAATCCCTGGTGCTCAGCGTCCCCCATGCCGGCGGTACGTTGGTCGTTTACCAGATGGATTCTCCCCTCAGCATTCGGCTGAAGGATTACACCAATCAGATCACGCCCCTCTGGAACACCTCCAACGGCAAGGTGCTGCTGGCTGATCTCCCCCCCCGGGAGTTGGAGCATCTGCTCCGACAGCAGCCCATGAGTTTCTCGTTGCAGCCTGTGGAGGATCTGGAGGCCGTGCGGGAAGCGGTCCGGCTCACCGCCCAGCGGGGCTATGGCACCGTCGAGGGCGAATGGAGCATGGGCGAAAACGGCATCTCCGCGCCCATCTACGCCGGTGATCAGCTGGTGGCCTTTTTGGGCATCGGCGGACCCGACACCCGGTTTACCCATCAGGATATGGAGGATGTGGCCCCGCTGCTGTGTTCCGCCTGTACCGAAATCGGTGCGGATTTGCTGTAACCGGCAACAGCTCTTTTCTCCGGGGGACGCTGTCCCCCAGCCCCTCTGCGTTTTTTGAAAATCGGCTAAAATTTTTCAATGGCCCCGGATTCCCCAGGAATCCGGGGCCTGAATGATTTAGTCGAAAATTAGTCGAACTCGATGACGTAACGGCCCATGTTCTTGCCCTTGGGATCGTGGAAGATATCAAACACGCGATTGATGTCCTCCAGGCCGATCTTCTCGATGATCAGGCTGTCCAGATCGTACTTGCCGTCCAGGTACAGCTGGGCAATTCTGGGGAAGTCGTTGAAGGGGTTCACGTCACCGTAGAAGCTGCCCTTGAGGATCTTGCCGTAGCGGTGGAAGGAACCGGAGGGCAGAGCCAGGGTGCCGTCGGCGGGATAGGCGCCGATGACGACGGTGGTGGAACCCTTGCGGCCGGACTGGAAGGCCATGGAGCCGACCTTTGTGTTGCCGGTGCAGTCGATGACATACTCGGCGCCCAGGCCGTCGGTGATCTCCTTGATGGCAGCAGGCACATCGGCCACAGCGCCGGTGTTAACGGTGTGGGTTGCGCCGTACTTCTTGGCCAGCTCCAGGTTGTCATCCTTGATGTCGCAGGCGATGATCTTGGAAGCGCCGGCAATGCGGGCGCCCTGCAGAGCGTTGGCGCCGACGCCGCCGATACCGAAGACGGCCACAGAGGAGCCGGGGGTAACCTGCGCGGCACGGACAGCGGCACCGTAACCGGTGGCAACACCGCAGCCGATCATACAGGCCTGTGCAAAGGGCATTTCATCGGCCACCTTGACGCAGCTCATCTCGGGGACAACGGTGTACTCCGCAAAGGTGGAAAGCAGAGAGCAGTGATAGAGGGGGCCGCCGTCCATGCTCATACGGGGCGTACCGTCCATCAGGGTGCCGCCGAACATGGGGCCAAAGGCAGCCTCACAGAGGTTCACCTTACCGGCGCGGCAGTAGGCGCAGGTACCGCAGTAGGGCACCCAGCTGAGCACCACATGGTCGCCGGGCTTGCAGGTGGTGACGTTGGGACCGACGGCCACGACTTCACCGGCGCCCTCATGGCCCAGAACCTGAGGAACGGGCGTGGTGGGGTCCTCCAGAACGTTCAGGTCACTGTGGCAGACGGCCGTGGAGCGAATCTTCACCAGGACCTCATTGGCCTTGGGCTCGTGGAGCTCAACCTCGCGGACCTCCAGGGGCTTGCCGACACCGGTCATAACAGATGCTCTCATTTTCATAGCGGGAACCTCCTAAAAAATTGATCTCTGATGTTGGGTTGGTATGTAAGATTGCTTGATCTCAGCGGCCTCCGTGGGGCAGAGGGTTGCGCTGTAAATCCTCGGTGACGGCTTCCAGTCCCTCGGTCTTGATCCGTTTGGACAGGTAGGCGTAACCGTAGGTTTCCTTGTAGGCGACAATCTGCGGGATACGGGCGGCGGCGTACTTCCGGCACACGTCCTCGTTTAGGACAATGCCCGATACGCAACGGACCCGAAGCCGTTCCATGGCGGCGTGCAGACGGTCGATGCTCTCCAGAAGCAAAAAGCCCATGAGCTCCTCCCAGAGATTGATGTGGACTTCTCCCTGGCCAACGGCCCGCTGAATGACGCCGTCGCTGCCCTCGATGAGCATGGCGCACTGGATCATCATTTCCGGCAGCACCGGATTGACCTTGCCGGGGAAGAAGGAAGAACCGGCCTGGACCGCAGGCAGCTGCATCTCCATGAGGCCCGTATCAGGCCCCGAGGACAACAGCCGGAGATCGCGGGAGAATTTGGCCAGGATCTGACTGAGTCGCGTGACGGCTGCGGAGACGGCGGCTACGTCGTCGGGGTACTCGGCAGCGTCCAGCAGGTTTTCCTGCCAGGTCAGCGTCCGTCCGGTGACGGCACGCAGAGCCGGGAGAATCTGCTCCCGATAGGCTTTGGGGGCGCCGGTTCCATCACCGATGACCGTCCAGCCCAGGTTGATTTCGTGCAATGTTTCCCGCCACCGGCGCAGCTCCTTCCGCTGCCGGGCAATGGCTGAGGCTGTGGCGGAGAACAGGGCGCCGGCGGAAATCTGCATGCCGTCCTGCCAGCAGGTACGGGCGATGGTGGGCACCGGATCAAAGCGGCGGGCCAGCTCTTCCAGCTGCTCCACCCACAGGCGGATTTCCTCGTCCAATGTCTCCAGGCCCTCCAGCAGAGCCAGCCGCAAGGACGTATGGCAGACGTCCGAGGTGGATTGGGAACAGTTGACGTCGTTGACGGGGTGGACGTCCCCACCGGCCAACGTGGCGATGACCTCATTGAGGTTCATATTGATGCCAATACCGCCGCCGCCGTGGTATACGTCCACGGGGAACTGGTTGTCGTACCGGCCGGAACCGACCTGACGGCAGGCCGCTTCAATGGCCTCCGCTTTTTCCGGCGGCAGCAGGCCCGCCCGGGCATTTGCCCTGGCACATGCCGCCTTCACCTGGGCCGCCGCCCGCAGATACGCGGGATACCGGGACAGGGGCACACCGGAAAAGGTCATATTTTCCAGAGTCAGCCGTGTCTGCTCTCCATAAAGAGGCTCCTGGGCCTCACTCCATGGCTGCATAACGACCTCCTTTCATGTTCACTATGTGAAATGCCAGTTTGCAATGTGACATTCATTGCAACATCACTGTACCCCTTTCCCAAGGGATTGTCAATATCGCCATGTCAACTTGATGGATTTCCCGCAACTTTTATCCTTTTTACACAAATGCGCCATGGAAATTTCGTTGCACTTCACGGGGAATTCTCCATTGATTTTTACAAAATTCGTGTTCTACGTTCTTCCGAAAAGTGATCACGGTTACTGTTCTTTTTCTTGAAAACTTCTCATGTCAGATTCTTTTAACCGGATTGATTGATTTTACCACCATAACAGTATCGTTTCACAGTATGAACAAATTATCGTGATTACCCGTGAAAAATGATAAAAAGCGGCACCATCCGTCGGATGATGCCGCTCTCCCCTACAAAGTGATCATACGCTGCTCCATGGTCCGCAAGTCCAGCAGCAGCAATTTCCCGGCCAGGGCCGGTGTTTGGCCGGTCAGCAGCTTTACTGCCTCAGCCACCTGCAATCCGGCGCAGACAGCCGGGGTCATGGACAGACTGGTTTTCCAAGCCGGATCGTCGGCGGACTGCTGTGAAATCCCTCCGTACAGCCCATGGAGTACCCGGGAACCGGGTAAACCGGTGGTTACCTGGAGGTTCCACCCCAAAATGGCCCCATGAACATAAGGCACGTGACAGCGGTCACAGATGTCCTCCAACAGCAGGCGGGCGGGCAGGTTGTCCAATGCGTCCATCACCAAATCGGTGCCCTGCACCAGTGCGTCACCATTCTGTTCCGAAAAAAACGCCTGCACCGGCTCCACTGCCGTATTGGGTGCAATGGCCCGGACCCGTTCCGCCGCCGTCATGGCTTTGGAGCGCCCCAGCACCGCCGGGGCGCTGTACAGCTGCCGGTTCAGATTGGACGGTTCAAACCCGTCCCCATCCACCACCGTCAACCGTCCCACCCCCAGGCGGGCCAGCAGCTCAATCAGATAGCCGCCCAGGCCGCCGCAGCCCAGGACCAGGACATGCTTTCGGTGCAGCGTCTCCTGTTCCTCTGCCGAAATGGCCGGGAAATTCCGTTCATATTGGGATTCCATGCAAGCCCTCCTCAGAAAATGGCGCTGACATAGTCCTGCTGGGGCCGGTGCTCTGTCAGCCGCAGCACCTCCAGATAGGGCGCCACATCGTCATATTGGCGGAGATAGCGATACGTCATCCGAGCCTCCACAGCCACATGGGCGAACCGCTCCAGTGCTTCAATGCCGTCATAGTGGGCCAGATAACCCAAAAAGCTCATATCCGCTTCGCAGCAGGTGATGGCCATGCGGCCAATGGCAAATTCCCCCGGCCCCAGCTGGGGGCCCCGCTTGACGGTCCCTTCCACGGCAATGATTTTCCCGTTGTAGCGGTCCGGATGGTCCCGGCAGTCGTGGAACCAATAGACAAAGTGCTCCGGGGCAATGGTCACCACCGGTTGGTCCAGATCATAGGGCACATCGTCCGGCACATCGTCCAGACCGTGTTCCCCGTCGGCGCAGTGGAGCCGCACCACCTTGGGGTTGTCCAGCAAGGCCCGGAGACTGGCCTTACAGCCGCGTAACGCCTCCGGAGACGGCAGCCGGTTAATATGGATTTCGTCGCACCGGCTGAGGACCGGTCCCAGAAACGTCCGTAGATTGCTCAGCTGAACGGGCAGCATGGAGCCGTCCAACAGGGCCACGGTCCGTTCCGGCCGCCACCGCAGGGGCATGGCAAAGCCCACGGCCCGCCACATGGCGTTGCACTCGATGACAATGGACGCCGGCTGGTACTGGTCTTCCAGGGCGAGAAACCGTTCCCGGGTCATGTCCTCTTCCCCATCGATATAGACACAGTGGACGCCGTCCAGGGACGGCAGCTCCTCCAGACCCTCCTCGCAGGCGATGACCAGAACCGGTTTTGGCAGCGGGTCCTCCCGCAAAAAGTCCGCAATCCATGTGGTCTTTCCCGATTCCAGCAGTCCCCGCACCAGTGTGGCGGAGATCGATTGACGGTTCTGCTCCATAACATCCCTTCCTTTTCGTGATAGTCGCTAAAAATCTCCCAATCCGGTTGACAGTTCTATGAACATTATGCTACCATACAGATGTTTATAATGCAATCATAAAGTTCGCATTACGAATATCCTGTTTCCATGCAAAGGAGGATACCCATGCAGATCGAACTGATCGTGGAAAGCATGCTGCTGCCCCGTCTGCCCGACGGCCAGCGGTTGGAACTGCCTGACGGGGCAACCGCCGCCGACGCCGTCGCCGCCATGGAGCAGCAGGGACTCACCGGCTCCCGCACGGCGGCGGAGGTCCTGAGCAGTCATATGCTCCTGTGCAACTCCCGTCACTGCCAGGGCGACGCGGTCCTGCACGACGGAGATCGTCTCATTCTCATGAAGACCCTGCTGGGCGGGTGACGACCGGCCCAAGCCTTAACGATGTAAAGGAGATTAGGAAAGATGCTGTATGGTTACATGGGCAAGCTGCTCTTTGTAGACCTGTCCACCGGCACCTGGGAAGTGCGGCCCCTCAGCGAAGAACTGGCCAGAAATTTCATCGGCGGTTACGGTATCGGCGCGAAGATTCTCTATGACGAGATGCCCGCCCACACCGACGTTTTCGCCCCTGAGAGCATGCTCGGTTTTATGAGCGGTCCCATGAGCGCCTCCCGCGCCTTTTTCGGCGGCCGCTACATGGTGGTGTCCAAATCGCCGGTCACCGGCATGTGGAACGACGCCAACTCCGGCGGCTATTTCGGCGCCCAGCTGCGCCATTCCGGCTTTGACGGCGTATTCGTCAAGGGCATTTCCGAAAAGCCCGTCTATCTGTATCTGAACAACGGCGAAGTGGAAATCCGCGACGCCTCCCATCTGTGGGGCAAGCGCACCATGGAAGTGGAAGCCATCCTTCGGGACGAGGTGGGCAAGGACATGAACGCCGCCATCATCGGCCCTGCCGGTGAAAACCTGAGCCACATGGCCTGCGTCATGAACGACGAGCACCGGGCGGCAGGCCGCGGCGGTACCGGCGCAGTCATGGGCAGTAAGAAGCTGAAAGCCGTTGTGGTCCGCGGCGATCAGGAAGTGCCCATCTACAACAAGGAAAAGCTGGTGGCTCTGAACCGTCAGGTGGCCGACGACATGCTCCACGGTTCCAACAAGGAAGTCCGCGACTGGGGCAACTGGGGCACCCCCGGTCAGATGAAGGCCATGCTGCTCATCGACGATGCCGGTGTCAAAAACTGGTCCAGCACCTACGAGGGCGCCTATCCGCTGGAGAAGGGCGACGCCATCTACGAGCCCGCCTATGAGCAGGGCTACAAGGCCAAGCGCTACATCTGCCACTGCTGCCCCCTGGGCTGCGGCGCGACCTACGAAATCAATGACCCCAAAGGCAAGCTGCCCAAGAAGGGCGCATCCCGTCCCGAATACGAATCCCAGGCGGGTCTCAGCTCCAACGTCCTCAACTCCGACCGTGATACGGTGGTGTACATCAACTACCTGACCAATGAGTACGGCTTTGATGCCATTGCCTTTATCAACACCCTGTCCTGGGCTCTGGAATGCTACGAAAAGGGCGTTCTGACCCGGGAGCAGCTCAACGGCATCGACCTGCGCTGGGGCGATCCCCAGGCCCTGCAAGCCGTGGCCGAGGCCATGTGCAACTACGAGGGCGAGATTGGACGCATCCTGACCCACGGCACCCAGTACGCCGCGGATCTGCTGGGCAAGGGCCACGAGTATCTGTTCACCATCGGCGGCATCGAGTCGGCCCTCCACGATCCCCGTAACTCCCCCTGGTACTTGATCGAGGGCGCCATTGAGCCCACCCCCGGCCGCCATATGAAGAGCCCTCTGGGCGGTTCTCTCCGCGGCAAGGACAAGGAGACCCGCTACAACCAGCGCGGTCTGGGCTTCACCGCCGCCAAGCTCAAGTCGGAGAATATGTTCTCTGAGTGCTGCTGCTACTGCCATATGTATGACTCCCCCATCGCCGGGCTGAAGTGGGACTATCTGGAGGCCATTACCGGCTTCACCTACACGCCCATGGAGCGCCACATGGTGGGTATGCGGATTTTCCACATGCGCAACGCCTTCAACGTCCGCGAGGGCTGGAAGCGGGGCGACTTCAAGTTCAGCGACAAGATCATCGGCAAGCCGCCGCTGGAGACCGGCGCCAACGCCGGCGTCACCCACAATGTGGACCAGGGCATCGACACGTTCTATGAGGCCATGTGGCTGGATATGGACGGCAAGCCCTACAAGGAGACGCTGGAATGGCTGGGCGGCATGGACGAGGTCATCGCCGACCTGTACGGCGAATAAGGGAAGGAGGAACCGATCATGGCTTATCAAATCAATGTTCAATACTGCGTCGGTTGTCAAGCCTGTTACCGGGCCTGTCCCTTCGGTGCTGTGGAACTGGTGGACCCCCACTATCAGCAGGTTGCGGAGGGCGCACCGGTCACCGACAGCCACAGCTGCTACATCAACCCCAAGAAGTGCAAGGAGTGCGGCTTCTGCGTAATCGAATGTCCCGTGGACGTCATCTCCCTGGTGGACGAAAACGGCGCCCCCAAGGAGCGCCCCCACTACAACCGCATCTGGATTGAGGAAGCGGAGTGCATCGGCTGCACCAAGTGCGCCCGCAACTGTCCCGTGGACGCCATCTCCGGCGAAAAGAAGAACCCCTTCCACATCGACGAAAGCAAGTGCCGCCGCTGCGGCGTCTGCCTCAACGACTGCCCCAAGAACGCGGTTCACGCCGAGTAAGGGGAGTTTCGCGCCTTGCGATGCGCGACCGGGGGCGCTGCCCCCTAGACCCCTGCGATTTTTTGAAAAAAATCGAGTAAAACTTTAAATTAGGGGTAGTTATTTTGATTTGGTGCGGTAGGCTGGAAGAAGTGCGCTAAGGCTCTGAATCCATGCTTCGCATTGTTGCGCCGGTATCCGGAACTCTATTCCATCTTTTTACCCTGAATTTTTTATTTTACCTGTTATGGGAGGCATTGTCATGGAATTGTTGAACCTGTTACAGCATCGCCGCAGCGTCCGTTCCTACACCGGCGAACCGGTACCGGAGGAAGCGCTGAAGCAAATCCTTCAGGCGGGCCTGATTTCGGCCAGCAGCCGTTCTCTGTGTCCCTGGGAGTTTATCGTGGTCCGGGATAAGGAGACGCTGGCCCATCTGTCCCGCTGCCGCACCGCCGGAGCCGGTATGCTGGCAAAGGCCGACTGCGCCATTGTGGTGGTGGCCGATGAGGCCAAGTGCGACGTCTGGATTGAGGACTGCTCCATTGCCATGGCCAATATGCACCTGATGGCCGACGCCCTGGGACTGGGCAGCTGCTGGGTGCAGGGACGGCTCCGCACAGCTCCCGACGGCCGGGATACCGAGGACTATATCCGCAGCTTGCTGCATTACCCCGAGGGCTACCGTCTGGAAGCCATGCTGTCTCTGGGCGTGGCGGCTTCCCATCCGGCTCCCCGCTCCCTGGACTCCCTGGACTGGTCCAAGGTTCATCGGGAAACCTTCTGACACATTGCATGCTCCCGGGTACACCATGGGGTGTATCCGGGAGTTTTTCATAGACTTGGTAAATATCCTCTTGAGATTTCAACACAGCTGTAATATAATTTATTTGATTACCGCAATTTTCTGAGAATTGCGAGGGAATAGGAGCCGCCGTCCATGTCCACCCCACGCCGACTGTCCAAATTGTTTCAGTTGTTGTTTGTTTTACTGGTTTTTGGCGTTTTTGCTGCCGTGTTTTGCCAGGCATGGCATCGTCCAACCGTCTACCAGATGGAAAAGCGCTGCCAGCTGGTCCACCTGGAGGCCGTTGGTCTGACGGAGGACAACGGTGATACCATCTATCGACAGGTTTTGTCGGACTGTACCTGGAGCCGCCCTGTCTGTGCCGTCACCGCCAGGCAGACCCCTTTTATTGTGGAACTGGACGGCCATCCCATCTATAGCCATACACCCGGCGCCTTTGATCACGGCAGTACTGTCCACTGGGTTCCCCTGCCCAGCGAAGACTTGACAGGCAAAATACTGACTGTCTACAGTCCCTCCAGCAATCTGACCGTTTTGGCCGGTGATCACAACGACCTGATTCTCTACTATCGGGATGCCAATGCTCCGGCCCTGCTCTTCGCCCTTCTGTTCTTCCTCTTTGGCATCGGCATTCTGCTGATGTCTCTGACGGCCCGGCTGGTGCTGAAACGGACCCGGCCCTGGACCCTGCGCTATCTTGGCGTACTGGTGCTGTTTATGAGTCTGTGGGTGGCATCCGACACCACCGTGGCCCAGATGTTCACCGGACGCATTGCCGTCATGAATGTGCTGGCTCACTACACCTTCATGGCCCTTCCCTATTTTCTGGTGCAGTTTTTCCGCAGTCTTATGGAGCAGGATTCCAAATATCTGCAGGTTTTGTCCTGGCTCCATCTGGCTGACCTGTCGGTCAGCGGCCTTCTGCAAGCCCTGCATGTGGCCACCCTCTCCCAGATGCTCCTCCTGACTCACTCCCTTATGGTGTTAACGCTGGCTTCGATTCTCTGGATTCTGCTGGTCCGGCGCAATTCCGAGTTCCGTTGGGAGGTTCGTATCATGCTCTGCGGCTTTGGCCTTTTGGGCTGCTGCAGCGCTTTGGGCTTTTATGACTATTATCTGTTAAGCGGAGATTGGTACGTTTTATGGCTCAGCACCGGTATGCTGCTGTTCGTGACTTCCCTGCTGGCGGTGGCTGTGTGCTATGTGTATCGGGAGACGGTCAAGGCCTCCCGGCTGCAATACTATCAGAAGCTGGCCAATACCGATATGATGACGCAGCTGCAAAGCCGCACAGCCTTTGAAGACCAGATGAGACAATCTTCCGTGCTGGAAGGCTCCTGCGCCTGTCTTATGATGGATATCAACAATCTGAAAGAAGCCAATGACACCATGGGCCATATCGCCGGTGATGAGTTGATCAGTGATGCGGCTGAGTGTGTGCTGGACATTTTTTCACCCCTGGGCGACTGCTACCGCATGGGCGGCGACGAATTTGTCGTACTGCTGGAGAACATCAGCGAAGCGGAGGTGCTCGCGTCCCTTTCCCGTCTGGAATTGGCCATCAGCCGAAAGAATTTGACGCGGCCGTTTCCCCTGTCCCTTGCCATAGGGTACGCCACCGCTTACTGTGCGCCCATTGAACTGATGCTCAGCGAAGCAGACCAAAACATGTATCAGAAAAAGCGGCAGATGAAATCCTTTGCCGCCGGTTAAGGGCCGGAATGGCGTTCCCTTGTTGTGCCATAGATTCTATGGTATACTATGGTTGAACCACACTGGAAAGGGGTGTTTACCATGGCAATTCTTCTGGTTATCCTGGGCGCGATTCCATACCTGCTGGGCTATGCGACGAATTGGTATATAATGGATACCCCGACACGCTGCCGCCATTGAGATGGATTGCGGTGCTGTTCCTGTTGTTTTGGGGTCTTCTGGCCTTTCTGTGCAATCGAAAGGGCGCCCATTCAAAACAGGTTATACTTTTCCTCAATCTGTTTGCAGCACTGAATCTGGTGCTGCTTGGAGTGCAGGAAGTGATTCTCGGCGCCTATTGGTCCAATTGGCTCGGATTGGTAACACAGTTTTTTTATCTTCCCATTTTAAATCTGGGCTTTGGACTGTCGTCCTGGTTTTCCAGTGTTTTTGTAGCGTATGTCGTCTGTTTCCTTTTGATGGTCGCCTTCTCCTATGCCGGCTGCCGTCTTCGGAAAGACCGGTATTCATAAATCAGCCGCCTGCACCCATCGGTGCAGGCGGTTTGCATCATGGTTTGGAATCTATTTTTTCTTTCCGCAATATTCCATTAAATTTGACAGTCCCGAAAGGATCCAGAAAATTGCAATGATGATTAACGCAATCCGCCAGCCCTTGGAAACGTCTGCAACAAAAATAAAGGTGTATAAGGCAAACACACTGAAAAGCAAACAAATGACGGTTGTAATCAGTTTCACCTTTGTTCGTTTATCCATTTTGTTCTCTCCTGAACTTTTTTAACCATACACTCCGTCTATGTACCAGGCTGCCTGAGCGCGCGACGGAACCAGTCGGTCATTATGGTATCATTTGCAGTCCCACGATAAAGCACACCAACGCCATGATCGGCACCACTGTCCATGTGATATACCGTCCAGCAATCTCCCATTCGGATGGTTCTACCTCGTCCACATTACGGATCTGAAAGGCCAGCCGCAGTCGAAATATCTCCTCTGCAAATAAAACGTAGATTACCGTAACAATACAGACCATCATGCCGCCGATCCACATTCCCCACTCGCCTTTATGGAGCAGTGTGGGGCCATCCATCAGCCGCAGAATCGTAGATACAGACGGTTCCATGGGGTCTGCCACATTTCCATGTTCATCCAGTACCGTTCCACCAGTCGTCACAAAAAAGTCAAGGTTTGCAATACTTCCATCCTCGTTATACAGGAAATCATATTCTCCATTTCGCGCCACACCGCCACGGAATATGCGTTCCGAGCCGCAGTACACCTCTATCCCCACCATCGCTTGCGCCAACTCGGTCTCCTTGGGAATGGCCGTTGGGTCTTCCCTGGCTGTATAAGGGCCGTAGAGTTGATCACCGTACTGAAACTCCACGGTCTTGTCTGCTGATACCGTAAAGCGGGCCGGTTTCCCTTGGATGGTTCCAGAATAAAGGGTGCTGCCATTGTTTTGGCTGGGTGTCAGTATGGCATCCATATACCGCACACCCAGCCGGGATGTGGTTACGAAATAGAGCACCGTAAACACCAGCATCATAACAGCTGTCACCAATAAAACGCATTTTTGATACCTGTTCAGGGATTTGAGTCTTTTCACAGCAGTCCCCTCCATTTCATGGTTCGGATTCGGCTGTATTCATTATATCATATTTTTCTGATATTTCCATCCGTATACGCATGGCACCAGTCGGCGTAATACCATTGGATCAACGGACAGGACAGCTTTGAGCCGCCCTGTCCGCTTCTGTTTTTTATTGCAGATTGTCCCCCGCCGTGAGCATGTTTTCAATGAAAATTCCATATCCACGAGATGGATCATCGATTAAGACATGGGTTACCGCGCCAATCAGTTTCCCATTTTGGACAATGGGCGAACCGCTCATACCCTGGACAATACCGCCTGTGGTTTGCAGCAGCCGGTCATCGGTGATGGTCAGCACCAGATTGCGGCCGGACCGATCAGTGGGGTCCAGACGCGTGATTTCCACCGCATACTCCACCACATTGGTATTCTGCACATTGGACAAAATCGTGGCCTTGCCGGTCTGTATCTCCTCGGCAGTGGCTACCGGCAGCGGCATCCCGCCCAACTGGCCGCTGCACTGTCCAAAAATGCCGTGATCTGTATTGCGTTCCACAGTTCCCAAGGTCGTAGACGTATCAAAGGCGCCTTTCAGCAGGCCCGGCGTTCCCCGGACGCCCTTACGGACCTCCACCACGCTGGAGGGCAGAATCTCGCCGGACTCCACCGGCAGCAGCACCAAGGACTGCAAATCGTTGACACCGTGGCCCAGAGCGCCATAACCGCCGGTGGCCGGGTCATAATAGGTGACCGTACCGATACCGGCCATGGAATCCCGCACGGACACACCCAGATGGCAGCCAGCGGCCCCGCGGGTGGGCGCCACAGTCACTGCGGCGTCTTTACCATTCCGCTCAATGGCCAAATCCAACGGGCTGCCGTCACAGCTCTGGAGCATGCTCTGAAACTGCTCACAGCTGGTGATTTCGGTGCCGTTGACCGTTTCAATCACATCGCCGGACCGCAGCCCCGCCTGTTCTGCCGGACCGCCCGGTTCCAGCTCCGCCACCAGAATGCCGTCGGTCTCCAGCCGGATGCCCACCGTCCGTCCCACTGCCACCAGCGTCTGGGGCATGGCCGCTGCTGCCGTAGCCAGCAGCAGGGCCATCACCGCCGCCATGATCACACGGATCTTACATCGTTTCATTCCCAGTTCCCCTTCCCTACTTGAATTTGCTCCGCCCTGTCTAATATGACCCGGGAAGGGACGTTCCACACCCGTTGATTTCACCCAATCCGGCGAGACTTTTCCTTGTGAAAACTTAGGAATTGTTTTTTTCGTCGAATGCTGGTATAATGGACTCAGGAAATTGAAACTGGGAGGGTCTTCTCATGGCATTGGAATACAGAAATCTTATGGAGGATATTGTGGTGCAGAATGCAATCACAATGATGCAGGCCCGGGAGTGCTGCACCTGTGACGCCTGCACCTCCGACGTGGTGGCCTACGCCCTGAACCATGTGCCGCCTCGGTATGTGGCCACCCGCAAAGGCCAAATGCTGGCAAAAATCAGCGGTTACGAATTACAGTACAAGGCCGATGTGGTCGCCGCCATCTGTGATGCCATTCAAGTGGTCAAGGAGTCGCCTCGCCACGAAGGCCGGTAACCCGCTTCTACCGTGCGCCGCCGGAACAGTCCGGCGGCGCACTCTGTTTTAAAAAATCGTCATGCAATACCGGTACAGTGGCAGCAACCCCTGGAGCGCTTCCTGTACCCGCTGGGCCAGAGACGGTTGGTACAGCGCTTCGTCCACCGGATAGCGTCCGTGACAGAGCACATTCTTCCACTGGTACACCGACGCAATCCGCGGGTCGTCACAGGGCTTTTTCCGCACATAGCAGTCGCCGGAAACGGAAAAGCCTGTGGCCGCCTCCGTCTCCGCCACCAACTGCAAAAACGCCTCGGGGCGCTCCGCCGCCGCCTGACGGAACCGGTTCATGGCCTCGGCTTTGGGATAGATGACGCCGAATCCAAACCCGTATCCTTCGGGATTCAGGTCAAAATACAGGCACGGTTTTTCCGCCCAATAGGCTTCGCTGTCGTGGCGAATGCTGAACCACAGACTGTCCTTATAGGGCCGTCCGTGGGCATACCGGGCGTCCCGGTAAATCCGCGAAACGTGGAGCGCCAGCCCCGGTTCCGCCCGCAGCGGCTCATACACCGCCGCTGCCAATTCCTTCATGGGAGTGTATAAATAATCGAGATATTCCTGTTTATGCGCTTCAAACCAGGATTTTTCATTGTTGAACCGGATGCCCCACAAAAAATCAATGGTCTCCGGCCGGAATCCTTCAAACATAGGATGCCTCCAATTCGATATTTCATCATTGGTATTTTTTTCTGTACAAGAAAGACTGTTCTATTTTGTCTTATTTTGTCGTGCATCAAACGCACCGAACCTTTTATAATTCTGCCCATGGAATCCAAATGGAATCCATGGGCAGCTTTTGGTTATTCCACAGTGACGGATTTGGCCAGATTTCTCGGCTTATCCACGTCGCAGCCCCGCATCAGCGCCACATAGTAAGCAAAGCACTGGAGGGGCACAATGGACAGGTTGGGCTGGAACAGGGTGTCGGTCTCGGGAATGAGCACCACGCTGTCCACGGTCTTGTGAATCTCCTCTTCACAGGAGGGCACCGTCAAACCCAGGACCTCGGCCCCACGGGCCTTGACCTCCTTGACATTGGACATAGTCTTGTCAAAGAGGGCCCGGTTTGTGGCAATGGCCACCACCAGGGTACCGTCCTCAATCAGAGAGATGGGGCCGTGTTTCAACTCACCGGAGGCGTAGGCCTCCGAGTGGAGATAGGCAATCTCCTTGAGCTTCAGGCTGCCTTCCAGGCAGGTGGCGCTGTCCAGGTTCCGGCCAATATAGAACACGTCCCGGTTATTGAAGTAGCGGGAAGCGTAATACTGGATTTTTTCAATGACAGAATGGTCCAGGACCTGCTCCACCTTCTCCGGCAGGTTTTGCAGCTCGCCGTACAGGTAGTCAAAGCGCTGGGGTTCCACAGTTCCCAGGCACTGGGCCATATAGAGGGCCAGCAAATCCACCACAGCCAGCTGGGTCGAATAGGCTTTCGTCGTGGCCACGGCAATCTCCGGACCGGCCCAAGTGTAGATGACATCGTCGGCCAGCTTGGCAATGGAGCTGCCTACCACATTGACAATGGCCAGGGTCCGGGCCCCCTTCTCCTTGGCCAGCCGCAGAGCTGCCAGGGTGTCGGCGGTCTCACCGGACTGGCTGATAATCAGCACCAGAGTGTCTGCTCCCAGCACCGGGTCCGAATAGCGGAACTCTGACGCCAGCACCGGTTCCACCGGCACTTGGCACAGCTTTTCAATGATATACTTACTCTGCACACCCACATAATAGGCCGAACCACAGGCCACAGCATAAACGCGGCGCAGATTGCGCAGATAGTCCGCCGACAGGGTGATATCATCCAGAACGATTTTTCCGTCCTTCATCCGGGGAGACAGGGTATCGCGGATGGCCTTGGGCTGCTCATGGATTTCCTTGAGCATAAAGTGCTCATAACCGCCCTTTTCGGCGGCTTCCATATCCCAGGTGATGTGTTCCGGTGTCTTGGTAATCGGGTCCCCTGCCCCGTCAAAGAACAAAGCGTCGTGGTCGGTGAAAATCACCATGTCGCCGTCGTTGAGGTAGGCTACATCGCGGGTATATTTGAGAACGGCGGGCACGTCGGAAGCAATGTAGTTGCAGCCGTCGCCAAAGCCAAAAATCAACGGGGAATCCTTTTTAACGGCAATGATGGTGCCAGGATAGTCGCGGCAGAGAATGCCCAGGGCATAGCTGCCCTCGATGCGCTCCACGGCCTTGCGGACCGACATTTTAAAGTCAAAGCCCTGGTCATAGAAATATTCCACCAGATTGGCCACCACCTCCGTATCGGTTTCGGAGTGGAACCGTTTTCCGTTGGCCTGGAGCATCTCCTTGAGCTTCTGGTAGTTTTCGATAATGCCGTTATGGACCACCACAATTTTGCCCTGGTCGGCGGCGTGGGGGTGGCTGTTTTCATCGGACGGTGCGCCGTGGGTGGCCCAGCGGGTGTGACCGATGCCCACAGAACCATGGAGAGACTTGCCGCCGTCGGTCAGTTCTGCCAGATGGGCCAGACGCCCTTTGGCCTTGACCACCTGAAGCTGGTTTCCGTCCCCGATACAGACACCGGCGGAGTCATACCCCCGGTACTCCAGCTTTTGCAGGCCGTCCAGCAGAATGGGAGCTGCCTGTTCCTTACCCACATATCCAACGATTCCGCACATGGATACTACCTCCGTTATAAAGTTCAGAATGGTACAGATTTATGCGTCATGGTCCAACGCCATAACATCACGGATGGGGACGGCGCCCTGCTGCACCAACGCCTGGGCCGCAGCGGAGCCGTCGTCGAACACATAGAGGGGAGACCACCGGCGACACAGATTCTCCACGGCGCCATGCCAGGTGCCGCCCTTGCCAAAGGCCGCCTGGACCACCACGGTCTGCTCCCCCATCTGGTGGATATAGCTGTTGCGCATCATGGCCCGTGGGGTGGTAAAGGAAAGGTCATAGCCGCCCTCGCTGCACAACAGATGGTGTTCCCCAGCCAGATGGGCCCGGTCAAACAGGGCGTCGGGAATCATGGCCACGGTGCTGCCACCAGCCCGGAGACAGGCATCCGCCGCCGCCCAATCGACACCGGCGGCGCCGCCGGTGACCAAAATCCGACCGGTACGGGCCGCCAGCCGGCCCAGCTGCCCGGCAAATTCCAGGGCCGCTTCCCCGGCCCGTCTGGCGCCGGCCACACTGAGGAACGGACCTTTCAGCAGCCGTTCATTTCCTGCACAGAAAAACACCGGCGGACGGGACGCGCCCCGTTTTTGGATGAGCACCTGAGGATAGGACGGACTGATGCGGGTCACCGGGTAGCAGCCCACCTCCAGCGCCTCCTCCAGATACGTCTCCAACCGTGCCTCCCGGCTCAGCAGATAGACCATACGCTGGGCCATTTCGCCGCTGTAGCCCAAGCGCTCCAGCAGTGCTTCATCCACCTGGTCATCGGGCGCACCCTGCCGGTCCGCCGTCTGCATGCGGCTGCTCAGCTCCCGAAATTGCGCCATGGTCAAGGGTTTTGCATCACGATCGCCCAGGGCGCAGCACAGCAGCACCAGTCCCCGCTCCGCCGCCGTCATCAGCGATACCGCTTCCGGACCGGGGACTTCTTCACCTCGTAGGTCACCAGATTGCCCTCGTCGTCGAATTTCATATTTTGAATGTTGAAATGGGAGTATTTTGCAATCTCCTCCAGCTTGGCCTGCTCCGGGAAGGTACCCAGAATGGACCAGGCCATGCCCTTGCGCTTGGCGCGGCCGGTACGGCCAATGCGGTGGATATAATACTCGTTCTCCTCTGGAACATCGAAGTTGATGACACAGTCCACATCGTCCACATCGATGCCGCGGGAGGCCACATCGGTGGCAATCAGTACGGCAACCTTACCGTCCCGGAACGCCTGCATGTTCTTTTCTCTCTGCTGCTGGCGAATGTCACCGTGGATGCACTCGGCGCTGACACCGGCCCGCTTGAGGTCATCGGAAAGGCGCTGGCACATGGCCTTGGTATTGCAGAAGATCATCGCCCGTTCACAGGCCACGGTCCGCAGCAGCCGCAGGGTCAATTCCGTCTTGGCCAGGGGCGAACAGGTAATGGCGTACTGGTCAATATCGGGCTTATTCTCCGCGTCGGGGCGGACGGTGATCTCCACCTCGTCCCGCTGGTACATCCAGCTGACGGTCATGACCTCCTGGGAGATGGTAGCCGAAAACAGGCCCATATGCTTCTTGTTTTTGATCTTGTCGAGAATGCCGGTGACATCCTTGAAAAAGCCCATATCCAGCATCCGGTCCGCCTCATCCAGAATCACCGTATGAATTTTGTCCAGCCGCAGATTGCGGTGGCGGTAATGGTCCATCAACCGTCCCGGCGTGGCCACCACGATTTGAGGGTTCTTCTTGAGGGCCTTGATCTGGGTGTCAATCTTCTGGCCGCCGTAGACCACTGCCACACGGATGTTCTTATAATAGGTCAGCAGGCTCCGCAGTTCGTCGCCGATTTGCAGGGCCAGCTCCCGGGTGGGGGCCAAAATCAATCCCTGGAGATCGTCGCTTTCCGCGTCGATATGCTCAATGAGGGGGATGCCAAAGGCAAAGGTTTTGCCGGTGCCCGTGGGTGCTTTTGCAATCACATCCTTCCACGCCAGCAGGGGCGGGATGGCTTCGGCCTGGATTTTGGTGGGATATCCGTATCCCCGCTTCTCCAGTGCCTGCAGAATCTCGTCGGACAGGCCGAGATCCTGAAACGTCTGCATCTGTTCTTCCATAACTAACTTCCTTTATTTAAAATCTATTGTATTATAGCAGTTGTTTGAATTTCTTGCAAGATAGACCGAACCCATAATCTGTGGTATACTAGGTCAAAACAACCATGGAGGTAGAGCATGAGCAAAGCAGATGAACTTTACAGACAGACCTGCCGGCAAATTCTGGACCACGGTGTGTGGGACACGGACTACGATGTGCGCCCCCACTGGGAGGACGGTACCCCGGCCCATACGGTCAAAGCCTTCGGCGTGGTGAACCGCTACAATCTGGCAGAGGAATTTCCCATTATGACGCTGCGGCGGACAGCCTTCAAGTCCTGCATCGATGAATTACTATGGATTTGGCAGAAGAAATCCAACCGGGTTTCGGAGCTCAACAGCCATGTATGGGATTCCTGGACCGATGAAAACGGCACCATCGGCAAAGCCTATGGCTATCAGCTGGGCGTGAAGCACCAATACAAAGAAGGCATGTTCGATCAGGTGGACCGGGTACTGTACGATTTGAAGCACAATCCCCACAGCCGCCGGATTTTGACCAACATCTACAATTTTGAGGATTTGCACGAAATGGGCTTGTATCCCTGCGCCTATTCCATGACGTTCAACGTGTCGGGCAACACCCTCAACGCCATTTTGAATCAGCGGTCTCAGGACATGCTGGCAGCCAACAACTGGAATGTGGTCCAGTACGCCGTGCTGACCCACATGATGGCCCAGGTGTCGGGCTTGCAGGTGGGCGAGCTGGTCCATGTCATTGCCGACTGTCACATCTACGACCGCCATGTGCCCATGGTGGAAAAGATGCTGCAAAATGAGAGTTACCCGGCGCCCAAGTTTGTCATGGACCCGAGCATTGACAATTTCTACGACTTTACCGTGGACAGCTTCTCTCTGGAGGGATATCAGTATTCTCCCTTTTCGGAGAAAATCCCCGTTGCCATTTGAGGTGTCTGTATGAATTGTATTGTCAACGTCACGGAGAACTGGGGCATCGGACTGGAAAACGAACTGTTGGTCAGCATTTCCGCCGATTTGAAGCGATTCCGTCAGCTGACCACCGGCCAGACGGTGATCCTGGGCCGCAAAACCCTGGCCACCTTCCCCGGCGGCAAACCCCTGAAAAATCGGGACAATCTGGTATTGAGCACCAACGCCGCTCTGGACATCCCCGGCGCGGTGGTATGCCACGATCTGGACAGCCTGTTGGAGCGCTGCCGGGCCATTCCCCAGGAAACGCTGTGGGTCATCGGCGGCGCGTCGGTATATGAACTGCTGCTCCCCTACTGCCGGACTGCGGAGGTGACAAAAACCTTTGCCGCTCCGGCGGCTGACCGGTTCTTCCCAAATTTAGATGCGCTGCCCAACTGGCATATCACGAAGCAGTCGGAGGTTTTCGAGGAAAACGGCGTCCGGTTCCAGTACGTCACCTATGAAAACAGCGCCCCCAAAGGGCTGTAGCAATCATAACCACTAGTTTACTAGTGGTTTGCTCAACCCTCATAGGGGTCAGTACTTGCTGACCCCTATGGGGGGTATTGAGGGTTTGTCATCACAATTCCAGGCAGCCACTAACAGTGGCTGCCTTTTTTGCCTTATTTCACCCTGTCACCCGTAAACGGGTCTCTGTATTCATAGAACCAGGGGTTTTATTAAGCCTAAAGGCATCAATTAGACAACGGGGGTGCTGCGTATGCAGCACCCCCGTTGTCATTGGGAACAGTGATTGAATTCGTTGCATCTGTACAGCGGTGCTCAATGGACACCGGACTGGACATACTGGGAATACGGCGCGAGAAACTGCCGTTCAAAGTCCGCTATGGTCAGCGGGCGGCTGTAATAGTAGCCCTGCCCGTAATTGCAGCAAAGCTGTACCATCATCTGTTCATTTTCCTGGGTCTCCACACCCTCTGCCACTGTACTGATGTGGAGCTGTTTGGCCAATTCCAGAATACAGGCCATGATCTTGCGCTGGCTGCCGTCCGTATCCTTGGCCGCACCCATCAGGAACAAACGGTCCAGCTTCAATTCGTCAATTTTCAGCCGTCCCAGGGTGTTCAGCGAGGAATAGCCGCTGCCGAAGTCATCCATGGAAATCCGGAAACCGGCAGAGCGGAGCTCCTCAATACAGGCGTTTATATGCTCCACATGGTCCAGAACCAGACTTTCCAGAATCTCCAGCGTAATACATTGCGGCGATACGCCGTATTTCTCTGTAATGGCCAGAAGCTTGTTGACATACCCTTCGCTGGCAAACAGCAGACGGGTCTGGTTGACCGAAATATTGGTTGGCGCCATTCCTTCGTCCATCCAACGCCGCAGCTGCTTACAGGCCTGTTCCACCATATAGAGGTCCAGGTGGACACAGAATCCATTTTCCTCAAACAGCGGAATAAACTGGTCGGGGAACAGCATGCCCCGGTCCTTGGTTTGCCAGCGCACCAGCGCTTCCGCTCCAGCCAGCAGGCCGGTGCTGAGATCAATTTTCGGCTGTAAATACAGCTGAAATTCCTCCTGCTCCAACGCCCGCTTCATATTGCTTTCCGCATAGAGCCGGGTCTGCTCCAGCTTATGGAGTTCCTGATCATAGATGTAGACATTCTCTTTCTGGCATTTCTTGGCCTGGGCCAAGGCGGCCATCATGTAATTGTGCTTGGCCGACGCGGAGAAGGGCTCCGGCGCTGCCGCCGTCAGCACAACACCGCAATAAATGGAGACCGGATATTGCCCCAACAGTGTGGTTGCTGTCTGCTGAATCCGATACTGCAGCATCTCAATCCGCTCCATGGCCTTTTCCGCCTCTGTCTCCCGCAACGCGATATAGAACACATCGGCCGACTGGCGGCAGAAAAACTCGCCGGGCTGTTGGATGTTGTCCAGACACCGCTTGATGCCGCATAGGAATTTATCTGCCGTGGACAAACCGTATGTCTCGTTGATATATTTGAAATTCCGAAGATTCAAAGCCACCAGCACCATGGGAATCTTCCGGCTGCAGGCCATACCCAGCATGGTTCGGAATTCTCCGCCATTGTAGGCGCCGGTCAGTGCATCATAACGGGACAGCTGTTCCAGCTGCTTCTGCGTCAGCGCCATCTCATGCTGCGCCTTTTTACTGTACCGGTAGAGCAAGTACAGGCAAATCGCCAGCCCCAGCACTATGGCAGCGCCAATCAGATAGACCTTATACACATAAAGCCACTCTGTAACGGTATAGTCCACCTTCTCTGACATCGCCTGATAGAACAGGCTCTGACTTTGCACATCCGAAAGCGCGCTGATATAGTGGTTGAATACGGACAGCAGCTCACTGGGAACCCGGCTGGTGACGCCCACACAGTAGGAGACATTTTTACTGCTGGACCAGTCCACCTTCAGTTCGTCATACAGGACCTTCTTCTGCATATAGTAGTTGACCGAATAGGCATCCAGCCGCGCATACCCCATGTCCCCTTTTCGCAGACTGTTGAGGCTCTTCTCGGTATTGGTATAAAACCGCTGGGTGTCGTAGTCCGCCGGATCGGTGGCCGTTGGCGAGGAAACCAGCAGACTGCTGCCGCTGAAATACGGCAGGGAGAACTGAATACCGTCCACGGCGATATAGCTGGAGGTACTGGCCGCACAGGCGATGATATCCACTTCTCCGGCCTCAATCAATTCGATACCATGGGCGCAGGAATCCACAATGACCGGTTCATATTGCAATCCTGTTGCCGCTGAAAATTCCTCAAAGAACGTGGCGGCCATGCCGCCCACTTTCCCGTCCTTGACGTATTGCAGCGGCGCGTTGCCGTCGCAGAATGCCACCTTCAGCGTGCCCATTTGGGCAATGTGCCGCTTGTCGTCCTCAGACAGCATAAAGTTGCCATAGGAGTAAAAATACTCGTCATACAGCTCCGTTTGCAGATGGGGGTAGGCCCGGTTCATACTGTACAGCGCTGTGTTAAGCGTTTGCAGCAGCTGGTGATTCTCCCGATTTAGGGCAAAATAATACGGTGTGGGAGAAAATCGTGCAATGCTGCGGAACTTGTCCAGTACGGCAATATCCACCTGCAAGGTGGCATCCGCTTCACCTGAACGCACCGCCTCAATGGCTTCCGTCATGGAATGATATGGGATAGTCTCATAGGTAAAATCGTTGAGTCGTGCAAACTGCGCCAGCTGATCCATGCGCTGGGTCTGCTCCGCCGATGTGGCAATTCTGATGCCGTTCCAGTTGGAAAAATCATCCTCAACCCACCCGGAATCCTCCAGAACCGTCAGCGCCGTGTAGGTGGTACCATAGCTGTAGCTGGGATAGAGGAACATCTGCTCCAATTCCGGGGTGCGGTTCATGGTACCCATCATGTCGATTTCGCCGTCACGCATCATTTCCATCAAGGTGACAATCTGGGTATTCAAGTCCCCCTCTACCGTGACATATTCATAGTCCCAGTTGGTGTACAGACTGAGCTGCTCCAAATAGTCTACCATATATCCGGCATAATTTCCGTTTTCATCCAAATAGGAGATACCATTCTGTATGGGGAATCCCACGCGAACCACGGTCTTCTGCCCCAGTGCTGCCTGTACCGCCACAGTGCTGGAAATACAGACGCACGCAATCAGCGCAAGCCCCAGGATTTTTTTGATTCGCTTCACGGTATCGCCCCCTCTCTATTCCAGTATGGCATAGATTGTCTCCCCCGCAGGAGATACAATGGCATCGCACAGTTTGTTTCTTTCAAATTATACCAGATTAAAGTCAAAAACGCAAATCCCATCTGGAAAAACAGAAAAATAATACTGTTTCTTTGTACAAAAATCATTTATCCAGACCGTACCCATTTATAAAACACCGTTTTATTTTTCTATTCTCCTGGATCTTTTTTTGCAAAGAATCTCGAAAGTCCGGTGTTTTTGTCAAAAATCGCCCCATATTTTTTTAAAAAACGCACTTTTGTTTGTTGATATACTACCGTCTTAAAAATACAGGAGTATTCCATTTTCCCCATGTTAAAACGGAGCTTAGCGGAGAAATTATACAGGCACAGATGCCGTCTGCCCATGCAGATGGCGCCTGTGCCTGCAAACTCTGTATTCGATTGTACGCGACTCATGCCACCGATTCCAAAATTTCTGTCCATACATCGGTGGAATAGGCCATCGTGGAGCGGATGGACCAGGAGTAGGTCCCGTCCTGCCAGACGGCCAGACAGTATCCGTCCTCCGCACCATTCAGCGTCACGGTGCTGCCGTCCACTTCCACGGTCGTCTGTACTGCATAAGCGGTGTAATCACCAGACGGGTCCGTTTGGCCCATAGCTTTACGGAGCACAAGGTTCTGCTCCTCCCCGCTGTAAGCGATCTCAGCCAAGCCGCCCCCGTAGGCTGTGTACCGGACATCCGTCACTTCAAACGGCACGGCTCCCAGCGTTTCCACCGGAAACCCCACCAGCTGCGACAATTCCTGGCAGGACGCGGCCTCTGTCCGGTCCCACAGACCACTTTGGACGCCGGAAGGGCTTTCCTTCTCCCCCCGCTCCCCGAGCAGGACAACGGCGCCAGCCAGCAGCAGCGCCACACAGGCGGCAACGGCCAGCCGGTGGTATCTGGGAAACCGCGTGGTTGTCCCGGTCTGCAACTGGGCGGTCCGCAGCGTTTGCAGCAGCCGCGCCTCCGTGGCTTCCGACAGCACCACACGATCCATAATCTCTCTATAGGCCTTCTCCAAAGTCATACCCCTCCTTCAAAACGGCTTTCAGCTTCTCTCGCCCCCGCAGCAATCGGGAGCGGACTGTGGATTCCTTCACCTTCAAAATCGCCGCGATATGGCCGGTGGACAGGCCCTCATAATAAAACAGGTGGATGACCTCCCGATACCGGAGCGGCAGCGCCTTTACCGCTTCCCAGACAAAGGACAGGTCCTCCCGCTGGTCCGCAATCAGAGATTCATTCAGCTCATCAGCAGACCGCACCCGATTATAGGCAATGCGGTTTTTGCTCAGATTGCCCGCCACCCGGTAGAGCCACGCCTTTTCGTGGGCCTCCGTCTCCAGCACCGGCGCCGTTTTCAGATATTGTATCAGCGTGTCCTGGAGGATTTCCTCGGCGTCAGCCATATTGTGCAGATAGGAATAGGCAAAGCGCAGAATCCCCGGGCCGTGGGTTTTCAGCAATGCCTCCGCCCGTTGGTTGACCACTGCCCGCCGGTCCTCCGGGTCCTGCCGCACCGTCTCGGAAACGGCGCGGCACACGGCCTGAACCACCTGCCGCAGACGGTTTTTCCAATGGTGCCATGCTGGGCAATACCACTCCCCTGTCACCTGCTCGCCCCCTGTCTGGAAAGCCCCATGGACGGACGCCATGGGGCTCTTTGTTGCTGCAATCAAAATTCTGCGCACGTCAGAAACTGTTCCATGATCTGCTCCCCTGCCTCCTGGGACACGGTCGCATCCGGGGCAAAGGTGCCGTCACCGGTATCGCTCAGAATCTGCTCCATGGTCACCCAGCACACGGCCTCATAGGCGTATTCTCCAATGTCTGCCGCGTCTGTATAGGGCAGCCGGAAGGCCCAAGCGCCAGTAAAGCCCTGGTCATGGCTCTGGGCGTACCGGTACAGAATCACCGCCGTCTGCTCCCGGGTCACCGGGTCGTCGGGGCCGAACCGGCCATCGCCGTATCCACCGGCAATGCCGGTACCAGAAGCCCAGCGGATAGCCTCCGCGTCGGTGCGTGCCCCATCCACATCGCTGTAGTCCATGGCATAATTGACAGCGGGTTTTCCCTCCTGCTCATACAGCATCGTCAACAGCTCGCCACGGGTCAGCAGGTCCGTGGTCTGGGTGGCAGATTGGGCATCTGCCGCCGCGGCGGGTACGGCCAGGGAACCGGCCAGAGTCAGGGCCAACAATCCGGTCCGGGCTTTTTGATTCAACATGGTGCATCCTTCTTTCTAAAATTCAGGTGGGTGTCTGTTTCTGTGACACCCTATATAGAGCCCAGGCCCTGATTTTGTTGCAGCAATCAGAAAAAAATTTTTCCAGGCCGTCCGGTTATGCGGCGTCGGCGGTCAGGCGGTCATAAAAATCGGCGTCCCAGGTGTGCCGTCCCTCGCTCTGCAATTCCTCCTTGGTCCGCAGGAACCAATACTGTCCGCCGCCCCGGTCGGAGGTGGGGTCGCAGTAATAGCCCTTGCCGTCCAGTATCACATAGTTCCACGCATGGTATTCGCTGCCCAAAACGCCCGATACCGGATAGCTTTCCACGCCGCAGACGTCCAGCATGGTCTTCAAGGCCCAGGAATATCCGCCGCAGATGGCCACATGGTCCCGCAGAGCTCCCAGCGCCGTGGTGGAGATTTGCGGCATGGTTTCCGGCGCCTGATAGTACCGCCAATCGTATTCCACGTTGTCCGTAATCCACTGGTAAACAGCTTCCACCTTTTGCCGGTCCGTCATGTCCGGCGTCACCAGCTCCGCCACCAGATCCTCCGCCAGCTGACGCGTGGTTTCCAGTGCTGCCGCGCTGTCCTCCAGCGTTTTCTCAATGCCGGGAGTGACCCGAATTTCCGTCCCGTCTCCATTGAGGGTACAGACAAAAAATCCGTATCCGCCGTGCAGCAGCGCCCGTTGCAGATCGTCCACCTGCAAGCCGGCGTTGGTAATGACGATGGCCTGGGACGCAGTGCCGTCCAGCAGGGAGTCCGTTGCCGTAAGGATATCTTTTAATGTGCGGATTTCCACGGCTCCCTCCGGGATGCCCTGGGCATAGGCGTCCGTCTGGTACGGCATATAGAAAATCGTATAGTCCACCTTCTGGCCCGTTTGAGAAAACTGGACGTCGTAGGCGTATTTCAGTTCCGGCCATTGGTTCAGTACATCATAATAGGCGTTGCGCAAATCCAGGTCCGCACCGTACACCCAGGCCATTTGGCTGACATCCAGCTGCACTGTCTCCTGCTTTTGGAGAATGGCCTCCCGAAGAATGTCGGTGATCTCCTGCTGCGTGGCCGGCGTCGGGAGACTGGTGGGCGTCTGCTCCGGTTCTTTCGGTGTCTCTGCGGCTGGCGGCTGCTCCCCTGTACCCGTTGCCGGCTGCTCTGCTTTCGGCGGTTCCGGCTTCTCCGCTGCTGGGGGCTGTTTTTCCTCTTCCGGCTTCGGTTCCTCAGCTGATACGGTTTCCGCCGGTTGCAGCGGCTCCATGGGCTGTGTCTCCGGCGTTTCCGGCGTCTCGGTGTCCAGAGGCGGGGTGTTCTCTTCCGGCTTCTCCTGGGATACCGTTTCCTCCGGTCCCGGCGGTACCAGGGACGGCTCTGCCGGTTCCGGTTTCGCCTGGCAGGCCGTCAACAGCAGCAGTACCGCGGCCAGCATGGCAAGTTTCTGATACATAGTCATCCTCTCCTATCAGTTCTATCTATTGATAGGAGGGATTTCAACGGGAAAAGGTGACAGCATGCCCCAGATAACTTTGTAATTTTGTAGTTGTCACGCGTTACAGGTTCCGCGCTTTCCGGTTGGCCTGCTTCCGCAGGCAGTTGCCCAGACTGGTGATGGACAGCAGCGTGGCAATCAGAAACGCGCCGGGAATCACAATGATCCACCAGGCCCGGGTCATCAATGCCTTTTCCGCCAGAGACAGCATACTGCCCCAGGAGATCACCTCCAGCGGCAGCCCCATGCCCAGAAAGCTGAGGGTGGACTCGGCCACCATGGCACTGCGGATATTCATGACCACCATAAAGAGAATGGAAGAAAGAAAGTTGGGCGTCAGATGCTTGCGCAGCAGGTAGAAAAAGCCGCCGCCCATACAGCGGGCCGCCACCACATAGTCGCTGGTCCGCAGCTGCCGGACCTCCGTCCGGACCACCTTTGCCATGGCCGTCCAGCTGGTCAGGCCGATGACCCAGGACAGGGTCCACACGTTGGCTGGTCCCAGCAGGGCCTGGAGCAGCAGCACCAGCAGCAAACCGGGAATACTCAGCAAAATCTCCGTCCCGCGCATCAGCAGCGTATCCAGCCAGACGGAAGCCATACCGCTGGCCGCACCGAAGACGATGGCCAGCACCGTGGAAATGGCGGTGGCCAGTATGCCGATGAGCAGCGAAACGCGGCCGCCGTACCAGATCATGGAGAACAGATCGCGGCCCATGGCGTCGGTACCGAAGAGAAATTCCCGGTTGGGGGCCACATTGCAGTTGGCCAAATCCAGATAGGTTGGGTCCTTGGTCATCAGAAGTTCACTGCACAGGCAGCCCAACACAATGACCGCCAGCACCACCGCCGCAGCCACCGGTTTGCCCCGGTACCACGGAGCAGGCCGCCCACGCTCCGGCGGTGGAACCGGGCGGATGCCCACCATCTGAAATCCATCTGTCACGGTGTACGCACCTCCTGTTCCATCCCGCTCCGCTCCCCACGAATCCGGGGGTCTATGCGTTCATTGATGGCCTGGGCCGCCAGATTGCAGAGCATGACCACCGCCCCGGACAGCAAACACAGGACCATCAGCAGGTTGTAATCCTGATACCGGGCGCTTTCATAGGACAGCGTCCCCAGTCCCGGATAGGAAAACACCGTTTCCACAATATACGTTCCCCCCAGCACATGGGGAATGGAAATGGCCAGAATGCTGAGATAGGTGGGCATGGCGCTGCGCAGACAGTGGCGGAACAGGACCGCCCGCCGAGGCAGTCCCTTGACCCGGGCCAACAGTACATAATCCGCCCGCACCTCTTCCAGCAGCCGATTGCGGACCAGATAGGCATAGTACCACAAATGGCTGAGGACCACCACCGTCAAAGGCAAAATCAGGTGCACCAATCGGTCCCCCACATTGCCCTCCCCGCCGATGGAATAGGCACCGGAACTGGGCAGCCACCGAATCCCCATGGCAAAGACGAGAATCAGCAGCAGGGACAGCCAGAACTCCGGGATACAGCTGAGCAAGGTCCCGGCCCGGCAGAGCAGCCGGTCCGGCCAGCGATCCTCCTGCCAGGCACAGAAACTACCCAGCAGCAGCGCACCGCCGAAGATCAGCAGCAGCCCCACGCCGCCCAACAGCAGCGTATTGCCCATGCGCTGTGCAATAACCTCCGTCACCGGCATTTTGTATTGATAGGAGATGCCGAAATCCCCCTGAACGGCCCGCTCCAGCCAGCGAACATACTGCACCGTCAGTGGGTCATTTAGCCCCAGCTTGTCCTCAGCCCATGCCCGCTCCTGTGGGCTCATCTTCTCCACCCGGTCGCCGTAATAGGACACCAGCGGGTCACCGGGAGCCAGGCGTGCAACACAAAACACCGCTGCCGACAGAATCAACAAACTGACCACAAACACCAGCACTTTAATACCGATGGAGCGGAGTATGGAACGCTTCATGGCCGCCCTCCTTCCCGCAGAACAAAGTGGTCCGGCTCTTCCTTCACCAAAACGCCATCCAGGGAGGCCAGGTCCGGCGAAAAGGTTTGCAGCGTCCGGCTTCGCTCCAACCGTGGGTCCGGTATGGGAATGGCCGACAGCAACGCCTGGGTATAGGGGTGCAGGGGCCGCTGGAATAGCGCGCTTGTAGGCGCGGATTCCACCATCCGGCCGTGATACAGGACCCCCACCCGGTCACAGAGAAACTCCACCATGGCCAGATCATGGGCGATAAACAGGATGGAAAAGCCGTGTTCCCGCTGCAAATGGCGAAATAAATTGACAATTTGAGCTTGAATGGACACGTCCAGCGACGCAATGGGTTCATCGGCCACCAGCAGCTCCGGCTCCATGGACAGGGCGCGGGCAATGGCCACCCGCTGCCGCTGGCCGCCGGACAGCTCCGGCGGATACTTGTCCAGATACCCGGCGTCCAATCCTACATAGTGCATCTGAAATTCCGCTTCGGCCCGGTAGGTGCCCCGCGGGGGCCGGATGCCATGAATCCGCATGGGCTCGGCAATGATATCCCAGACCTTCAACCGCTGGTTGAGGCTGGAGGTGGAATCCTGAAAAATCAGTTGGCGCTCCCGCTGGAGCATGGTCCGATGGGCGCGGCAAGCGGCCCGGTCGCAGAGGTTGACGCCCTGAAACCAGATTTCACCGGCGGTGGGCCGGTACAGGCTCATGACGCATCGGGCCACGGTAGATTTCCCGGAGCCGGACTCCCCCACCAAGCCAAAAATCTCCCCCCGCCGGATTTGAAAGGATAAATCGTCCACGGCCTTGACGCTCCCATGGCGGCCCAGGGGGAACACATGGGTCAGATGGCGGACATCCAGCAAAATCTCCTCAGCCATGCAGGCCACCTCCTACCGGCGGCGTCACCTGGGGCGTTCGGGGGTCCAGCAGCCATGTGGCCGCAAAATGGGTTTCTGTGATGGGAAACAGGGGCGGTTCCTCCTCATAGTCGATGGCCAGCGCGTAGGGATTGCGGCAGGCGAAAGTGTCGCCCTTGGGCGGGTGCAGCAAATCCGGCGGCATACCGGGAATGGTGGGCAGCGTCTCCCGTCCCCTGGACAGGACGGGCAGGGATTGGAGCAGACCCCAGGTGTAGGGATGGCGGGGGTCATAAAAAACCTCCTCCGCCGTGCCGATCTCCACGATTTTCCCGGCATACATGACGGCCACCCGGTCTGCAACCCGGGCCACCGCCCCTAAATCGTGGGTCACAAACACCGTCGCCGTCCCCAACTGCCGCTGAATCTGCCGCAGCAGGTCCAGAATTTGGGCTTGAATGGTCACATCCAAGGCCGTGGTGGGCTCGTCGGCAAAGAGAATGGCCGGGTCCCCAGCCAGAGCCATGGCCAGCACACTGCGCTGGCGCATACCACCGGAGAAATTATGTGGGTAAAGCCCCATCCGCTCCGCGGGCCGCTCAATGCCCACCAAGGTCATCAACTCCAGAACCCGCTGGCGGAGCGCGTCCCGCCCCATGCGGGGCTGGTGGACCCGGACGGCTTCGGCAATCTGCGCTCCAATGGTCATGGTGGGGTCCAGCGCCGTCATAGGGTCCTGAAACACCATGGAAAAGAGCTTGCCCCGCAGTTTGGTCATCTCCCGTTCTCCATACCCAGTGATGTCTACGCCGTTGACCAGGATGGTCCCCGACGGCAGACGGGCCGTATCGGGCAGCAATTTCAGAATGCTGCGGCACAGGACACTTTTCCCGCAGCCGGATTCCCCCACAATGGCCAGCACCTCGCCTTTGTGCAGCGAAAAACTCACGTCCCGGACAGCCTGCACCGTTCCCGACGGCGTATGAAACTGGACGGTCAAATGACGGACCTCCAGCACTGGTTCCATGGTTCTTCCCCCCCTGTTGACCGGACAACGGGACTGCGTGCAGTCCCGCTGAGCTTGTCAAAAAGTGTTTTTGACAAGCTCCAAGCGAGAATTCAACTTCGAGAAAGTTGAATTCTCGGTCTATTGAAATTGGTGCAGGGGACTTTTTGTCCCCCGCACACACCCCCTGCTGCTCTGTCGCGGCAGTGCTTGCGGTTTTATTGACAGTCCCGCTGTCTCCTTTGTTTATCCGATGGTCCATTGATGGATGTTCCAGAAGATGCCCACGCCGTGGTGGCCTAACACCGTATCGGCGGCAATGCCCTGGATATTGGAATTGGTCACATAGTTGGCGTCGATATAGCAGAGAAACGCATAGGCCGGGTCTTTGGCCAATTCCTCCTGGAACTTCCCGTAATACTCCCCGCGCACCGCCGGGTCGTCGGACTGGCGGGCCAGCGTCAAATATTCGTCCACCTTTTCATTGGAATAGCTGGAATAGTTGGCGCCCTTCCCGGTGCCGAACACCTTGTAGGTGTGGTCATCAGCGTCAAAGGGACTGCCCCAGCCAATCAGGCAGGCCATCTGTCCGCCCCAATCCATCTGGGCCGGAATCTCCACCGTACACTGAATGCCCACCTCCCGCAGCTGCTGGGCCGCCGCCTGGGCGATGTCAATGCGGTCCTGTTCTCCGGCCATAACGCTGATGGTGAAGCCCACCGGCTCCCCATTGCGGGTGTAGAAGCCATCGTCTCCCAGAACGCACCCGGCGTCCTCCAGAATCTGCCTTGCTCTGTCCGGGTCGTAGTCGTAGCGCTCCACATTCTCATTGTTGAAACGGTTCCGCTGCAACGGACTATAGGCGGCCATGCCCTGGCCCAGCAGCACGGAATCAATGATGGCCTGACGGTCCAGGGCGCAGCAGACAGCGGGAATCAGGTCCCGGTTCTCCGTCCAATAGTCGTTGGCAAAGTTAAAGAGAATGCCGTGGTAATCAGCGGTTGTCATATCGTAGCAGGTAAAACCGTCCCGGCCTTCAAAATTGGCCGCGTTCTTGGGGTCCAGCAGCGCCAGATCCAGTTCCCCGGATTCCAGCTGCATGGCCTGGGCATTGTCATCGGCCACGATCTTAAAAATCACCGTATCGATCTTGGGCGCTCCCAGATAATAGCCTTCGTTTTTTGTCAAAACGATGGACTGTCCCACGTCCCAACGTTCCAACTGATAGGGGCCGGTTCCCACCGGATGGCGGAAGAAGTCCGATTCCTGCATGTCCTCCCCCTCCAGCAGGTGGGACGGCAGCACCGCCATGGTCATATACTCCAGAAAGGCCACATTGGGTTCTGCCAGACGGAAGGAGATGGTCTGGTCATCCACCACGGTGATCTCCTCACGTCCTCGTAGTTGGGAGCGTTTTCCGAACCGTTGTCCGGGTCCATAATGGCTTCGATGGTAAATTGCACATCCTTGGCCGTGAACGGCTCACCATCGTGCCAGCGAATGCCGTCCCGGATGTGGAAGGTGTAGGTGCAGGTGGTTTCGTCATAGTCCCAGGACTCGGCCAGGCCGGGTACCACCTGATTGTCGCCGTCGTGGGCCGTCAGTCCATTGAACAGCAGAACATTAATTTCGCCATGCTCATCCATGGCCGGGTTGATACGGGTGTAGTCACCGGAACCGTATACCAGCGTGGAGCCCTCCGCCTTCGTCCCGGTGTCGTTTGGAGCGCCGCAGGCAGCCAGCAGCACGGTCATGGTCAGCGCGAGCACCATTGAAATGGCTTTCTTCATAGTCGTTTCCTTTCCCTGAGGCAATCTGTACACTTTTACAGGTATAAACTGCCATGTTTTAAGGTTGTGATGTCTCTGCACTGCATTGCCGGCCGCATTTGCTGCATCATTGGAGATACTATAGTGGATTCTTGAAACAGGCGCAAGCCCCCCCCAGGGGTTGGTTTCAGTAAAGAACTTCACAAATAAAAAACTTTTTCCATTCCACGGAACTTTTTGGCAGCGGATGCGTCTAAGGAACAAAGGCAATCCCCACCGAGCATCATTCCAACCGTTCAAAACAAAAAAGGAGCGAGCACTATGAAAAAGAAATTGACGGTATTGGTCCTCACCGGCGCACTGGCCTGCACCATGGCTCTGCCTGCCATGGCCGCCGATGCCACAGCAGTTCCCATTTCTGCCCCTGTCTCCTCGGAAGCGCTGGCCGCCCTGCCGGACAGTGTACTGTATTACGGCACGGTGCAGAAAATCGTAAAAGGGGCAGACGGTTCCATCACCCAGCTCCGCATGACCTCGGAGCGTTACGGCGAGTATGTGATGAACCTTTCGGCGGAGACAGTCTGGATTGACAGCGGAAAGCAAACGGCCTCCGACCCGAGCACCTTGCAGGTGGGCGAAAGTCTGTACGTCTTCCACAGCACCGTGGAAACCAGTTCCCTGCCGCCCCAGTCTGCTGCCTTTGCCGTGGTCCGCAACACCCCCATGGATGCCGGCTGTGCCCAGTATCATGAGGTTGAGGCGGTCTCACTGGAAAATGGCCAGCTGAAGATCACCACCGACAATGGAAGCCTGATTCTGACGGCCGATGAAAACACCGGACTGTCGTTCTACGGTTCGGACGCCGCGGCTTCGCTGTCCGATGTCCAGGCGGGCGATTATGTTATGGCATGGTACAGCGTTGTTTTAGAGATCTATCCCGGTCAGGCTTACGCCACCCATCTGATGCTGCTGTCCGACGCTCCCCAGCCTGTCACGGATACACTGACCCGCGGCGAACTGGTTATGATGATGCACGAGCAGGCTGGAAAGCCCGTCGTCAACTACGCGATGAATTACTCGGATGTGGCCGGTGATGCGGAATATGCCGAAGCCATCCGCTGGGCCACCAGTGAAGGCTATGTGGGCGGTTATGGCGACGGTACCTTCTGCCCCGACGATATTGTATCCCGTGAAGAGTTGGTAACCATCCTGTGGCGCTACAACGGCAGCCCCATGCTGATGGACTACACCGGTCTGAACCAGTTCAGCGACGCGGACGAGATCTCCCAGTGGGCGCAGCCCGCCCTCGCCTGGGCTCATCAGAAGGGCTATATCACTGCCGTAGACGGCAGCCGTCTGGACCCCCAGGGCGATGCCACGCATGCACTGGCCGAAGGCATTCTGAATGCCCAATAATCCCAAGCATTGCAAAGTAAATAGTGTACCAAAAGCCCGGCTCTGAGGACAATTTCAGAGCTGGGCTTTTCTTATGCTAATTTTAAACCATTGGTTTAGAAGAAATTATACAATCTGTACCACTCATGCCTGTTATCTGCGCCTCCGCTATGATACAATAAAGGCAAAGAATCGGAGGTGTAAACTATGAAATTATCCCTTTCACAAAACATCTGCAAACTGCGAAAAGCCAACCATCTGACGCAAGAGCAGTTGGCAGAAGCGCTGGGCGTCACCTTTGCTGCCATTTCCAAATGGGAGCGCGGTGCAGCTACACCGGAATTAACCCTGATTGCACAAATGGCGGATTTGTTTGGGGTGTCCATGGATGTGCTTGTGGGCTTTGAAGTTCACAACAACCATATTGCTGCCGTGGAGGAACGAATCCACAATTTGCAGCGTTCCAAACAGTATGGCGATGCCATGGCCGAATCAGAAAGCGCATTACTACGTTACCCAAATGATTTCCGTATTGTCTATCGTGCGGGGGAGGTCTATGCGTTTGCGGGCATGGAGGGAAAAGCAGAACCGCATTTGCGGCGGTGCATTGCCCTTTTAGAACACGCCATCTCCCTTTTGTCGCAAAACACGGACCCCGAAATCAGTGAGGTATCCATTCAGTCTCAGATCGCCCAGTCCTATCTCCTGCTGGGAGAGGTTGAAACAGGACTTGAAATTTTGAAGCAATACAACGTAAACGGTGTATACGATGGTTTGATTGCCTTGACGTACGCTGCGGAATCGCATGGTGTGAGTCCCAAACTTGCTGAACCATATCTCATCCATGCGTTTGCCGGTGTGATTACAGAATCCACCCGTGTGATGATGGCTTACGCCAATTACTATCAAAAGATGGGAACTCCCGCCGCCAGCCGGGACGCGCTTCTTTGGCTTGTGCAACTGCTGCAAAGTATTAAAATTGACCCCAATGCTACAGGATTTGTTGACAAAGCAACGGCTTGCTGCTATGCGCAATGCGCCATTCTTTCCTACAAGATGGGCGAAACCGAAACTGCCCAATCCTATCTGCACCATGCCTTCCAGATGGCCAAGGCGTTTGATCATGCGCCCACCTATCGAATGGAAAATACAAAATTTTGTGTTGGGGACACAGAACACGCAACAGTTTATGATGATTTAGGCGAATCCGCCATGGCAGCAGTCGAACAGCAGCTTACGGAGGAAGACGGAAATGACGCTCTTTTGGCCCTCTGGAAACACCTCATCAGACAAGAACCAGCTGGAGGCATGAAATGAAAAGAAACAATATAGAGATTCGCTCCTACACCAGACAATTCTACAAGCATAATATTCTTTGCTTGCTAATCGCCTTGTGCGGCACGCTGCTGATCACCATTGCGGCGCTGCTGGTTTCATGGTTATTGCAGCAGCTACTTGATTTGATCGGTGGATATGATACCGGAATCACACTGTCAGAATTGATTATGATGACACTGGCGCTCATTGGCATCATCGTTATGGCGAAATTCTTCTGTTACCATTCCATACCAAAATTTATTACACGGGGAAGCACACAATATAAAGAGTATATTTTTCAGGAACTGACAAAAAAGAATATCTCCGCTTTCTCCAATGAAAACACAGCGACCTATATTTCCGCCCTGACCAATGATATTCAAACCATAGAGCAGGGATATTTACACAATATTTTTTCTCTGCTTTCCAGTCTGGCAACATTTTGCGGCGCCATCGCGCTGATGCTCTGGAACAGTCCCCAACTGACTTTGGCCTCAATTGGCCTGGCGCTTCTGCCGTTGCTGGCTTCCATACTGACCGGAACCAGAATGGCCCAGGCTGAAAAGCGCATTTCCGATGAAAATGAAATCTATACCTCCACATTGGCCGACAGTCTTGGTGGATTTTCTGTCATCAAATCCTTTCAGGCAGAAGCGCAAATGCTGCGGTTGTTCAAAGAACATTTGAAAAAACTTGCAGACGCCCAGTGTCACAGGCAAAAAATGCAGATTCTTGTCCAGGCATTTGCCTCTGTTGCGGGCATAACCGCACAACTTGGTATTTTTATTTTTGGAGCATATCTTGCGGTATCCGGCAAAGGTATCACCGCTGGTACCACATTGATTTTTGTGCAGCTCATGAACTATATTCTGGAACCAATTCAAACCATCCCGACTTGTATGGCGAATTGGAAAGCCGCGAAGGCCTTGGTGGAAAAGATTGCCGCCTTGCTGAACGCCAACGTTCGTGAAGATTCCGCATTGGAACATGCTACATTAAGGCATAGCATTCGTGTAAATAACCTTACTTTTGGTTATGAACCAGAGAAGCAGGTTCTTCAGAAAATCAATGTTACCTTTGAGCATGGGAAAAAATACGCTATTGTCGGCGCATCCGGCAGCGGTAAATCAACTCTGCTAAGTTTATTGACTGCTGCCCATTCAAGTTATGAAGGAACAATATTCTTTGATGACAAGGAACTGCGAAACATCCGCAGCGAAAGTCTGCATCAGCTGATTTCCGTGGTGCAGCAGAACATATTTATTTTCAATGCCTCTATCCGGGATAATATTACAATGTTTGCTGATTTTCCCAAAGAGGAAATTGATCGTGCCATTGCACTTTCCGGACTTTCAAGCTTGATTCAGGCGCGTGGCGAGGGCTATCTATGCGGCGAAAACGGGAGTGGTCTTTCTGGAGGCGAAAAGCAGCGGATTGCCATTGCCAGAAGTCTTCTGAAACAAGCTCAGGTTTTGCTTGTGGATGAGGCAACTTCAGCATTAGATACCACAACAGCCTATCAAGTGGCAAATTCTATTTTGGCATTGAACCATATGACTCGTATTGTTGTGACACACCGATTGGACGCCGTTCTACTCAAAGAATATGACCAAATTGTTGTGCTAAAAAACGGAAGTGTAACAGAAGCCGGTACATTTGATGAGCTGATAGGCCAAAAGGGTTACTTCTATTCACTTTTTACAGTAGCTCAGTAAAGGATCTATTGGTACTGCCCCATGGTCTATGCACAATTATAAAATGGTAGTTGGCATATAAACAACTGATTTTAATGTAAGCGTCAAACGTAACGGCGCATAGACAATCCCAGCTCCGAAATGATTCTCAGAGCTGGGATTGTCTCATCAT